>JBFMCD010000083.1:0-8828 GCA_040754885.1 Acidobacteriota bacterium | reverse complement strand
CGCACGCGGGAGGCCGGGGGGTAGGCGTGCGCTGCGAGCGCGCCCCGCACACCCCATGCCCTGCCGGAGGCAGGGCGCTTCGTCCTGCCACCATGCGTACGCTCCACGGTCGACGTGGAAGTGGTATGAGATGCGCACACCGCGGCGCGTGCGCCGAACGCCGCGCTCCGCCTATCCTCCCCCGGACCCCTGACCCCGGGCCCCGGACCCCGAAGCCGTTGATCCAGTCCACGGCCTGCTGGCGTCGCTCTCGCGCGGGTCGACAACGGGAGTCGGCGGAATCTCTCCGGCCAGGACGGCCAGACAGTTGGCCACGGCGAGGTCGGCCATCGCCGTGCGGGTCTCGACCGTCGCCGAGCCGAGGTGGGGCAGGAGCACCACGTCGCGCCGGCCGAGAAGCCCAGGGTGCACCTCGGGCTCGCGCTCGTACACGTCGAGCGCCGCGCCGGCAAGGTGCCCGGACTCCAGCGCCTCGACCAGCGCGCGCTCGTCGAGCACCTCCCCGCGGGACGTGTTGACGACGTACGCGCCGTGCGGCAGGAGGCGCAGCCGCCGGTCGTCGAGCAGTCGGCGCGTGTCGGGCGTGAGCGGGACGTGGACCGACAGGACGTCGGCCCGGGCGAGCAACGCCTCCAGCGCGTCGATGGCCTCCACGCCCGCGGGGACCTCGCCCGCGTGAGGATCGTGGGCGGTCACGCGCATCCCGAAGGCCGCCGCTCGGCGCGCCACCGCCTTTCCGATCCTGCCCAGGCCGAGGATCCCGAGGGTCCGGCCCTGGAGGCCGGCCCCGAGCATGAAGTCGGGGCGCCACCCGTCGAACTCCCCCCGGCGGAGCAGCGCGTCGCCCTCGACGACGCGCCGGGTCACCGCGAGGATCAGCGCCCAGGTGAGGTCGGCGGTCGCCTCGGTGAGGACATCGGGCGTGTTGGTCACCCACACGCCTGCCCGACGCGCGGCGTCCAGGTCGATGTTGTTGAAGCCGACGCCGACGTTGGCGACGACCCTCAGTGTGCCGCACAGCTCGAACACGCTCGCGTCCACGCGGTTGGAGATCAGCGGCACCAGCGCGTCGGCGCCGCCGACGAAGGCGGCGAGATCGGCCCCGGCCACCGTCGCGCCGTCCGGGTGCACGCGCACACAGTGGCGCCCGCGCAGCCGCTCGAGACCCCGTCCCGGCAAGGGGTAGGTGACGGCCACCTCGGCCATGCTCACTCCTTCTCCGCCGGCGGAGGAACCTCCCACCCCTCGAGCGGGGCGAGCATCCGCGCGAGGTCCTCCTCGATCGAACCGGACGCCGGCGCTTCGACGATCCGCCCGACCTCCGCGCCGCCGGCGCCGACCACGATCGTCGGCACGCGCTCGACGGGTCCGAACGGGTAGAGCGCCGCGTCGACCTCCTTGCTCCGGTCCGCGCCGAGCAGCAGCGGCGCGGCGAACGGGGAGGCGTCGCCGAGCGCGGCGAGCACGGCCTCCAGGCGCGGCAGCTGCTCGCGCGAATCCGGGCACCAGGTGCCCATCGCCACGGTGAGGTCGTAGCGCAGGACCGCCGTGCGCAGCAGATCCAGCCACTCGGCGCGCGGCGCGTACGTCTCGCGTTCGGAACGCCACCCCGGGATGCCGCCGTCCAGCCGGGACGGCTCGAGTCGGCCGTACCACACCGGCAGGTAGGGCGGCGGGTCCCCCTCTCCGACGCGCGCCGCGAGCAGACGGTCCCCGCGCCTGACCCGCTCGGCGACGTCCATGCCGTTGACGACCGTGCCCACGTGGGGATACCGACCGTTCAGGTGCGGCTGCGGCGTGAGCGTGACGAACAGCTGCGAGCCGCCGGTGTCCGGTCCGGCGAGCGCCACGCCGACCGCGCCGGTCGCGAACGGCGCGAGCGACAGCTCGTCGCGCAACGCGAACCCGGGCCCCCCCCAACCGTCCCCGCGTGGGTCGCCGCCCTGCACGACGAAGTCCGGCACCACGCGGTGGAACGTCAGGTTCTCGAAGAACTTCGCCTCGGCGAGTTCGGTCAGTCGGAAGCAGGCGAGCGGGGCGTTCCGAGTGTCGAGACGGACCTGGATCGTCCCCCGCACCGTGACCAGCGTCATCCAGCGCGGCTTCGCGGCCCACTCCACGACCGCCCGGTAGTGAGCGAGGTCCCGGCCGGTCGCGACCTCGGGGAGTCCGACCGCCGCGCCGTGCGCGCCCAGGGCCCGCCAGGCGGCGCGCGCCACCACGGCGTCACGGCCGGCGAGCAGCGACTCGAGCGCCGCCCTTGTCTCCCCGCTGAGCGTCGGCCCGGCGGCGAGCGCGTCGACGATGGTCACGGCCGCGTCCGGCAGAGCGGCGTCCCCCTCGCGAACCAGCAGGTCGAGGAGCCGCGCGGGGGGAGGAAGGGCCTTACGCGCACGCAGCGCGTCCACGGCGGCCGCGCGCACCGCCGGATCGGAGTCGCCGAGACGCGCCCCGATCGCGTCGAGCGCGAGAGACCCGGCGCCGGCGTCGAGCGCCGCCAGACGCACGGCGGGCTCGGGGTCCTCGAGCGCCTTCGCCAGGCGCCGCGCGGCGTCGGGGAGGAGCGCGGCCGCAGCCACGGCCACGGCTCTCCGGCCGGCGCGCTCCGACGCAAGCCACTCGTCGACCAGCCCCCCGGCCTCGGGCGCGGCCTGTCCGGCCAACGCCGCGAGCGCCTCGGCGGCGGCCCACTCGTCGCCTCCTCCGACCGCCGCGACGAGCTGCGGGCGGCACGCTCCGGAAGCACCCGCCAGGCGGATCGCCGCGACGCGTTCGTGCGCCCGCTGCGGGTCGCGCTCCGCGACGAGCGCGGGGAGCGACGCGTCGAGCGGCGGCGGCAAGGTCTCCGGGGAGCGGCCCGCGGTCGCCCCGGCGAGCGTGAGCAGCGCCGCGATCCGGACTCGGGCGTCGGGGTCCCTCACGCCGGCCAGAGCCTCGTCGCGGAAATCGGCCGCTCTGCCGCGCCTGGCGCCGTCGAGCGCGACCGCTCTCACGAGCGGGTCGCGGTCGCGGGCGGCGCGGCGCAGGCCAGGCGCCGCCTCGGGCCGACCGGAGCGGGCCAGCGACCACGTCGCGGCGAAGCGGACGCCCGCGTCGGCGTCGTCGAGCGCCCGTTCCGCCGAGGGTACCCAGCCGGCCTGCTTCGAGCGCCACACCTCGGCGAGCAGGAACGAGCGCACCGACGCGTCCGGCTCCCCGTCGAGCCGGCGCGCGAGTCCGGCCAGACCCTCCTCGGACCCAAGCGCGCCGAGGGCCCACGCTGCGGCCGCGCGCACCCCGGCGTCGCTGTCGCCGAGGAGGCGCGAGAGGCGCGCGAGTGAGCCGGCTTCCACCTCGTGCCGGCCGGGAAGGTCGAGCGCCAGCTTGCCGAGCGCCTGCGCCGCGCGCGCGCGCACCTCGGCGACCCGGTCGGAAGCGAGGCGCCCGAGCAGATCGAGCGAGCGCGGGTTGGCGAGGTGGCCGACAACGGCGGCCGTCTCGGCGCGCACCGCGCTGTCCGGGTGCCTCGACAGCTCGCGCAGCAGCGTGGCGTCGTAGCGCCGGGCATCGGCGAGCGCGAGCAGGCGCGCGCGCGCCTCCTGGTTGTCGAGGGGGGGCGCGGCGGCGACGGCGGAGACCGCGACGAGGAGCGCGAGCGAGGCGATCAGGCAGCGCATCGGGACCTCCGCCGCACCGGAACTGCCGCCCGGCCGGCCGTTCCGATTCTAGCGTGTCGAAGGAAGCGACAAGAGACGTGGGCCGTGGTCCGTGGGCCGCGTGGGCGACACGAACGGGGCGGGCTGGGGGCTGCTCTCCCCTTCCTCAGGCGCCGTGCAAGAGACGGTCGCCGAGAATCGGCGGCAGGCCGGCGGCGAGAATGCGCCGCCGCGCACCCTCGGCGTCGTAGGGCACGCGGTAGAGGGTGAAGCGGCCCGCCTCGGAGTCGTACATGGCGTACGCCGAACGGGGGTCGTGGTCGCGAGGCTGCCCGACGGAACCCGGGTTGATCAGATAGCGGCGACGGGGATCGAGGTCGATGACCACGCGGCTTCCCCGGAGGAGCATGCCGACGATGCTTTCGCGGCCGTTGATTTCGGACAGTTCGAACATGCACGGGATGTGCGAGTGGCCGAAGAACGTCACCCGCGCCGGCGACTGCTTGAACGCCTCGCGCGCCTCGACCTCGGTGAACAGGTACTCGTCTTCGTCGGCCGGCGAGCCGTGGCAGATCGCGACCGACTCCTCGATCCTGCGCGGTCCGAGCGGGAGCGCCTCGAGGTAGCGCCGATTGGTCGGGGTCAGGACCTTCTCGCTCCACGACACGGCGCGCCGGGCGTGCGAGTTGAAGAACACGGCCCCCTGCGCCGGGTCGAGGATCACCCGGTCGTGGTTCCCGCGCACGGCGAGCACCCCGTTGCCCATCGCGCGCAGCCGCTCGACCACCTGGTTGGGCGCGGCGCCGTAACCGACGGCGTCGCCGAGGAAGAGCACGGCGTCGCGGCGCTTCCGCGACGCGTGCGCGAGCACGGCGCGAAACGCCTCCAGGTTGCCGTGGATGTCCGAAAGGACCAGGTACTTCACCCGTGCTCCCCCAACAACAGCATGATACGTCCGGCGACCACCTCGGCGTCCTCCCCCGGTTCGGGACGAACGCGCAGGTCCGCCGCGCGGTACGAGGGGAGCCGGCGCCGGTACAACTCGAGCGCCGCCTCCGGAGAGGAGAACAGCGGGCGCTCCTCGCGCTTGCCCGGGATCCGACGCAGCACATCCTCCCAGGTCGGATCGAGGAACACCGACACGCCGAGTCTGGCGATCACGGCGCGGTTCTCGGCGAACGCGAACGTGCCGCCGCCGGTCGCCACCACGAGGTCGGAGAAGCGCGCGCACGCCGCGAGCTGGCGCGCCTCTTCGGAGCGGAACGCCGCCTCGCCGAGGCTGCGGAAGATCTCCGGCACCGGCATGCCCAGGCCCGCCTCGACCCGCTCGTCGAGGTCCACGAAGAGCGATGCCAGGCGACGCGCCAGGGCCCGTCCCGTGGCGCTCTTCCCGGCCCCCATGAAGCCGACCAGGAAGACCCGCATCGGCGCGCTCACTGGCCGCGCGGGAAGCGGTCCATGAACGTGGTCGACAGCCGGCCCTCGTTGAAGTCGGGCTCCTCGAGGATGCGCAGGTGCAGCGGAATGACCGTCTTCACGCCCTCGATGAGGAACATCGAGAGCGCCCGCTTGCCCCGACGGATCGCCTCGCGGCGGTCGCGGCCGGTGACGATCAGCTTGGCGAGCAGCGAGTCGTAGTACGGCGGCACGCGATACCCCTTGTAGACGTGGGTGTCGACGCGCACGCCCGGCCCGCCCGGCAGGGCCAGCTCGGTGATCGTCCCCGGCGAGGGAGCGAACGTCACCGGATCTTCGGCGTTGATGCGAAACTCGATGGCGTGGCCGACCAGCTTCGGCCGGCGCTTGATCGACAGCGGCTGGCCGTTGGCGATGCGCAACTGCTCGAGCACCAGGTCCACGCCGGTCACCGATTCGGTCACCGGGTGCTCGACCTGGATCCTGGTGTTCATCTCCATGAAGTAGAACTCGCCGTCGTCGAACAGGAACTCGACCGTGCCCGCCGAGACGTAGCCGACCGCGCGCGCCGCGGAGACCGCCGCCTCGCACATCCTCTCGCGCAGCGCCTCGTCCACCACCGGCGAGGGCGACTCCTCGAGCAGCTTCTGGTGCCGTCTCTGGATCGAGCACTCGCGCTCGCCGAGCGCGAAGGCGTGACCGTGAGCATCCGCGATAACCTGGATCTCGATGTGACGGGGCGAGGTCAGGTACTTCTCCAGGTAGATGTCGCCGACGCCGAACGCCCTTTCGGCCTCGTGGCGGGCGGTATCGAAGGCGTGGCGCAGCTCGCGCCCGTCGGCGGCGACGCGCATCCCCTTCCCGCCGCCGCCGGCGGAGGCCTTGAGGATCACCGGGAAGCCGACCTGCTCGGCGAGCGCGACCGCCGCCTCGCGCGAGGTCAGAGGTTCCGGCGACCCGGGCAGGATCGGCACGCCGCGCGCCGACACCGTGCGGCGCGCCGTCGCCTTGTCGCCCATCAGCCGGATCGACTCCGGAGGCGGGCCGATCCAGGTCAGGCCGCACTCGCCGACCACCTCGGCGAAGTGGGCGTTCTCGGCGAGGAAGCCGTACCCGGGGTGGATCGCGTCGCTTCCCGTGATCTCGGCCGCGGAGATGACGGCGGTGATGTTCAGGTACGACTCGCTCGAGTAGGCGGGGCCGATGCACACCGCCTCGTCGGCCATCCGCACGTGGAGCGAATCGCGATCGGCCTCCGAGTACACGGCGACCGTCGCCAGCCCGGCCTCGCGGCACGCCGCGATGATGCGCAGGGCGATCTCGCCGCGATTGGCGATGAGCACCTTGGAGATCATGTTCTAGGCGGGCCGGATCGCGAAGAGACGTTCCCCGAACTCGACCGGCTGCGCGTTCTCGGGGTAGATCCGCACGACCGTTCCCGAGGCGTCGGCCTCGATCTCGTTCATCAGCTTCATCGCCTCGACGATGCACAGCACCTGGCCCTTGTGGACCATGTCGCCGACCTTGACGTACGGCTCGGCCTCGGGGTTCGGGGCGCGGTAGAAGGTGCCCACTATCGGCGAGGTCACGAAGTGGAGGCCGTTCTCCTCGGCCGTCTCGGACGAGGCCTGCGGGGCGGAACCGCCCGCGACCGCCGGAAGCGGCGCCGCAGCCTGAAGCGGCACGCCGGCGGCGACCTGCGGCGGAATCAACGGCGCGCCGACATGGACAGGAACGACCGGGGCGACGGGCACCCCGTCGACGCGCACGCGCATGCCCTCGCGCTCGACTTCCACGCCTCCAACACCCGTCTCGGAGACGACTCGAATCAGGTTGCACAGCTCGTCGAAGGTGAACATCGTCCTCCCTCGGCTAGACGAAATCGGAGCGCAGCCTGTTTGCCGCGACCCGGCCCTTGAATCGGGCCTTTCCCGCGTTGCCGGCACGGTCCACGATGGCCATCAGAAAGTACTCGTCGGTGATCACGGTGATCTGCACCTGGCGGGCCGCGCCGGTGACGACGACCTGCTCCAGCGCGCCGAGCTGCAGCTCGCGGTTCGCCGAGACGACCTCGCGCAGGAACGTCGAGTACTCCGCGATGATGTCCTCGATCTCCTTGCGGCTCCGCCCCCAGCACTCGACGGGGATACCGTCGCGGTCCGCGATCGCGGTCGCCACCACGCCCGGGCAGTTCCTGACCTCGGTGAGCACTTCTCCGAAATTCATCGTCCGATCCGTTCCCGGGCAAGTGTAATGGAGGCCAACCACCGCTGCAACGCGGCGATCTTGCGCTCGCGCGGCGAGAGCGGCGGCAGCGGCTCGGGCATCGGCTCCATCATGTCGCGCACCAGCTCGAGCAGATCGTGGGCCTCCTGGTTCTCCGGGTCGGCGCGGAGCAGCCTCTCGAGCATCGCCACCGCGTCGTCGAACTGCTGCTGCTGGATGTGCAGTCGCGCCAGGGTGATCGACGCGGGCGGCGGGAAGGCGACCGGAGGCGGCGCGACGGGCGCCTCGACGGCGGTCGGCGGCGCGACAGCCTCGATCGACTCGACAGGGAGCGACTCCGGCTCACCGACGGTGAAGAGCGGTGCGGCCGTCGCTTCGGCGGTCGACGCCTCCTCGGCGGTGGGCTCGCCCTCGGCAGCGAAGGCCGGCGGCTCATCGACAAGCTCCAGCGCTGGCGCGTCAGCCTCCGGCCGAGCCACTTCCGTGGCCATCGGAATCTCGATCGCCGGGACCGGCTCCGACTCGGCCAGCGTCGCGGCTCCACGCTCCGGCGCGACTTCGGCCTCGTCGTGGAGGAGCGGCTCGGCGAGCTCCGGCCCAGCCGCCTCCACAGCGCCGAATGGCCCCTCGCCTACGAGCAGTGCGGGCGCGGGTTCGACCTCGAAAACGTCCAGCCCACCCAGCTCCGCGGCCGAGAACACGCCGGTGGTCGCGAACGGGTCGGGCAGCTCCTCGATCTCGCGCGGCGGCGGCGCCGCCACCGACTGCCAGCGCGGCGGCGCGGGGGCCGGCTGGAAGTAAGGCCAGATCATGTCGGAGTGTGGAGCCGAGGCCTGCGCGCGCTCCGTCTCCGGGGCCGCGGGCGCGGGTTCCACGGTCAACGGTTCGCTCGGGGGGGGCTCCGGCGGAGCGGTCGGAACCGACTCCGGCGGAGCGGTCTGCGACGACAGCGACTCCACCGCGGCCTGCAGCACGTCGTCGCCCGGCGCCAGCTCGAGGGCGCGCGCCATCGCCTCGAGCGCGCCGAGCCGGGAACCGAGCATCAGGCGCGCCTCGCCGAGGAGCCGCCACGCAACCGGGTTCGCCTGATCGAGGGCGATCGCGGAGTCGAGCGCCCCCGCGGCGCCGGCGGCCTGGCCGATCTCGAGGTAGCAGCGGCCGAGCGCCACCCACGCGGCGACGTAGCGGGGGTGGAAGCCGAGCCCGCCGCGCAGCACCGGCACCGCCTCGGCGGCGCGCCCTTCCCGCCTGAGCAGCTCCCCGAGCTGGTAGAACTGCCTCGACGAGGGGTTCCCCGCCAGTTCGCGTTGGAGTTCCTGGATCCTCTGAGGGTTCGAGGCCATCGTTGGAATTGTAGCGCAAATGCAAGAGGAGAGAGGCCTCTGCGCGATGCCACTGTCTCCAGGGGAAGAGGGGAGAGCGAACAGACCGGGGTCCGGGGTCCGGGGTCCGGGGTCTGGGGTCCGGGGTCCGGGGTCTGGGGTCTGGGTGCACACACGGCAACGGCGTGGGCCGTGGGTTGTGGACCGCAGGAACAGAGACGGGGTCCGG
>JBFMCD010000082.1:0-22240 GCA_040754885.1 Acidobacteriota bacterium | reverse complement strand
GACTGGATCAAGGCGCCGTTGCGCAGGTCGCCGGCCACGTTGTCCGCGCCGTAGGTGAACTCACGCAGCAGCCTGACGCTACCCCACGCGTCGTTCGACTCCCATGTCCTGATCGGGCGCTCGGCGCGGTCGAACTCGAACTTCACCCAGTGGAGGCCGTCGTTCCTGAGCCCGACATGGCCGCGCGCATCGATCTTGCGGTAGAGGGTCGACCCTCCGCCGGCCGCACCAATCTCGGGCAAGGTCTCGGAGGTGAGGAAGCCGCGGTTGTCGAAGGTAAACGTGCGTGTCTGGGTGGTGGCTCCACTGGTGGTACTCGCCTTCGCCAGCTGTCCGCCGACGTCGTAGCCATAGGTGGTGGTCACGTTGGTTCCCCCCGTGCCGGAGGGCTCGGTGACCTTCCACAGTCGGCCTTGACGGTCGTATTCCTCCGTGGTCGTGGCCGACGCCCCACTCACGGACACGGTGCGCGCGACCTGGCGCACGCCCTGGTACGTCAGAGTCGTGCTGGAGCCGTCCGCCGCGGTGATCGTCCCGGGGCGACCAAAGGGATCGAAGGCCGAAAACCGCGTCTGGTTACCTGGTCCCACCGGTGTGCCGTTCGCCACCCACTCGGAGGCCGACGTCTTTCGTCCCAGTGCGTCGTATTCGGTGAGGCGCTTGTTCCACGACCCGGCCGGCTGGAGGGTGTACTCCCCGACGAGGCGGCCCTGGCCGTCGTAGGTGTAGGCGGCTCGCGTCAGGAGGCCCGTGTTCCCGGGGCATCCAGTCGTGTCGACGTCTGCACAGGCCGTGGTCGTGCCGTTCGGCCGCGCGCAGGTCTCGACCTTTGCCGTCGACAGCCCGCACTGGCCCGGGCGGATGTGCTGGTAGTGCCTCCATGCCAGGCCGGTCGTGGCTTCGGGCCTCTCATCCGTCAGCCGGCCAAGTGCGTCGTATACGTAACTGGTCTTGATCCCTGCCTGGTACCCGGTCTCGCCCTTGTTGCCCGTTGATCGCTCGTAGCTCGCGGCCGGGAGACCCGTGTTCAGGTCGATGTCGAGGTCAAGGGAGTAGAAGGAGACGGGAGCACCCGAGGAATCCAGATAGCGGGACGTGCGCCGGCTGCCGTACTGGTACGTGTGCTCGATGCGGTAGGAGGCGCTCGACGAGGAGACACCGGTTAGCAGTCCGCACAGTTCAGACGTCCCAACCGAGGCGGTATCGCCGCCGAAGTACTGCTCCTCGGTGACGTTCCCGAGGCCGTCGTGCGAATAGCGGACGACCACGTCGAACTCGTTCCGGGTGGGGTCGGTGATGACGGGGTATGTCCCGCCGGTCCCGGTGTCCTTGAGAGCGCGCGTGCCACGCAGAAAGCCGGTCGCGGGCTCGAAGCACGCCTCGGACTTGGCCCTCTTGCCCGCTTCCCCGATGACCTCAGTGGAGGCCGTCTCGCTGTAGGTGTTGAGTAACCAGGGCAACGAGGTCGAGGGGACGACGAAGCTGTTTGGGTAGGTGCCGGAAGCAGGGGTGTAGTTGGTGAACGTCGTACGAGCGTTGGCGGCGCCGAAGGTCCCGGAGGTGGCCACGGTCCGGAAGCGACCAAGGCCGGTGTCGCCGGAGTAGTCGGTCACGGCCTCCGTACCGTCCTCGTACACCGTCCGTTCGGAGATGAGGTTACGGTTGGCGTGTCGGTACCCCTCGGCGGTCGCGGTGACATCGAGCGCAAACTGGCGAAACACCGTGCGGATCGCCGTCTTGCTGTCCACACAGTTCCACTTGTCGTTCGGCTCATCCCAGACGCGATCCTCAGGCTCGCATGTGTCGCCATCGTCGTCCACCGCGACATCACCACTGAAGTGCTGCACCGAGAGGAACCTGCCTTCGCATTTCGGATGAGGATCGGGGTCGCACGCCGGCTCGACGCAGGCGGCGTCGTTGACCCGGCGCGTGTACGGGAGGCCAAAGTCGCGCCTATGGGTGTGGTCCATGTACGGATTGCTGCCCGGATAGGCGCGGAAGTAGTGCACCGTGGCGTTGCCGTCCGGCGCCTTGACGACCATCGTCCGCTCCTCGGGCCGCGAGCCCGGGTTTTCTGCCTTCGAAGGGCAGTCAGACGATGGGCCGTAACCAGCCGTCGTCCTGTGAGTGTACGTCCAGGTGCCGAGCGAGACGCCTGACGGGTCGAGCAGGCTGCGCTGCTGCACGCCCGACCATACCAGCAAGCCTGGCCGCGCACAGATCACATCGCCCGTACAGCGGGTGGCCTCCTCCCAGGAATAACTGTTGTCCGCGAAGCTCCAGGCGATCCCACCGCCGGTAGGCAGTGTGAGCCTCTTGATGACGCCCGGCGCGACCGTGCCGCCGTCCGTGCCGGCGCCGCACAAATGCGGCGGTTCGGTCCACACACAGCCCAGGCAGCATGTGTAGTAGGCGGGCGTCGAGCCTTCGAGCATCGCGTAGGTACTGCCATCAGGCCGGGCGATCTCCTTGAGGAAGGGCACCGTGTTCGCCGCGCCCGGAGTCACCTCAGGCACATTGAGGTATTCGGAGTAGTTGTCCTCGGTGTGCAGGCACGATCGGTGCACCTGCGGCCACGAATAGGAGAAGGTGTACTGGGCGGTGGTCCCGTTGAATGCGGCCAGTGTCACCTTGGTCAGGTGTCTGTGAGCCGCATCGAACAGCACCGTGTGCATGCGCCAGGTGGAGTCCGTGATCGTCCAACGTGGCTCTCCAGCCGCAGTCACGTCGTAATCGATGAGCACGAAGTTCCCGAATGTGTCGCCGATCTTGACGAGACGCCACTTGTGCGCCTCGGTGTCGTACTCCACGAACCAGTACTTGGTCCCATCGGGCGATTCCACCGTCCGGTATGGGTCCGCGACTGCCCAGCGGAGGTAGCTCGCGTCGCGGGTGTACCCGAAGCCCGATTGAGCGGTCTCGCCGTCGTGCAGCGTCTCGTGGAACATGTGCTCGGCACCACTGGTGTCGACGAACCGCCAGCCGATCGGTGACGTCGGGTTACTGCCGGCACGCAGGGTCCCGAGGTGAAACATGAAGCCAAGACCTGCGTTGGAGAGTCCGTTGGGGGTGGTCACGACGTGCCAGCACGGCTCAGGACCGAGCGGACAGGCATCCTCCTTCACCACGTCCCAGACATCGGAGTGGTACGCCAGCTTGAGCTGATAGGACAGATTGCCGCCCACGAGGTACCGGGGACCGATCGGGATCACCAGCTCGAGGGCGCCGCGCGAGAGGTCAATGTGATCGACGTCAGCGATCTGGAACGAGCTGTCGGCATGGAAACCGCGTTCGAGCGGGTGATCGGGAGGCGTCTGCGCCGGTGCATGTGTCGCAGCGGCTATTGCCAGGGCGGTCAGGAGAAGCGCGTGTGTTCTCATGGCGCCCTCTCTCACTCGCCCAGGGTCACAACGGCGTATTCCAGCGAGAGTGGAAAGAACGCGACGATCCTTGCCCCGCGTTCGAGCGTCGCCGGAACGCCCCGTGCGGCGCCAATGCCGGTGAAGTGCTCAGCGGTGGCGCTCACTCGGCCGTTGGTCGTGCGATCGGCGTCGTTGGCGGCGCCATCACCGGTGAGGTTGAGCCACGCCCCCCCTCCAGGGCGGATCAGGAACAGGTCCACCCTGTCGGTTTCCACCTGGAACTGGTATCCGCCTTGCGGAGGAGAGAACAGGCCACGACCGGGCAGCCCCACTTCCTTCGCCGGGCTGTAACCAGGGCCTGCAAGTGCGAACAGACCGGTTACCACGTCGGTGCACGCCCATATCGAACGGACAGGGACCGTTCGGGGCAGTGCGATCGCCACGGCGCCGTCGCGGTCGTCGTCACTGGCCTCCCGGCCCCAGCGATAGACGGCACGGTCGAATCCAAGGAAGTCATGGGCGACGCCGTAGCACGCGACGCGCCCTCCACTCGTGACGCCGGCGATGATCACCCGCGAATCCTCGAATCGGATGGTCGGCTGACCCGTCGCGGCAGAGGTTACCGTCCAGGTTGCGACGAGAGCAAGGAGTACGGCTCTCATGATGTGCCCTCCTCGAGGTCTCGGTATACCTCTGTCACCTACCCGCGGAGTGGGGTGACGTAGCTCGACAACGCCAACGAAGGCTATCCCCATCTTCCACTCCCTTGCTGGTCTTGGGCTGGGAGGCTCGTGTCCGGCCTGGACAACACGAAGTGATTGCGGCGCGCTACTCGCTTCGTCATGGGCAGTTCCGGCCAGGGCAGACAGGCGGACCAGGGGAGTCACGTAGGAACGCCTTCCACAGGAACACCGCCATCTGGTCGCGCCTCACCGGTGAGTTCGAACAGAAAAGGCCTGAGCCGCAGCCCGCCGTGATGCACCGGGCATACATGAAGTGAATGTGGGGGCACCAGACTTCGGAAGGCTGGACGTCCGAAAAGCAGGACGTTCCGCCTGGGACGCAGTTGAAGGCGCACCCTTGCGCGATCCCACTCGCCGGAATCGAGACTCCCCACTTCAGGGCCACCGTCTTGGCGATGAAGATGGCCATCTGAGCGCGGCTGACGGCGGCAAACGGGCAGTAGTTGCCGTCGCCGCAACCCGCCGTGATCTGGTCTTCCGCCAGCTTCTTGATCCAGCCCGCAAGGCAGTAGGTGACGGGAACGTCGAGAAACGGGGCCGACGTAGGGGGCGGCGGAGCGTAGGTCGAGCCGCGCAATGCCCGCTCCAGATGGACCGCCATGTCCTCCCGCGTCACGAATTCGCCGGGGCAGAAGTACGCCGCGGTTCCGTCACTCGACGGGCCGCACGCCGCCATGATGCCCTGCTCGCACACGGCCTCACCCATGCATTCGAGCTGGCCAGGCACATCGTCCTGGAACGAACATGCGTTGGCCGGCGCCATCGCCTCGCTGCACGGCGACAGCTGGGCACGGGCAGGGCCGGCCGCCGTCACTGTCAGGAGAACACTCACGGCCAGACCTCGCGCGGCATTCCGCATGTTTGGTCCACCCCAGTGCCCGGCCTTGCGCATGCTCTTCTCCCGTCCTGGCCCATTCAGGCGGCGTTCCTGCCTGGGCAGAAGCCGAGACCGGCGTCTCGCCCACGCCCACAAACCGCTCCAAGGCATCCCTGGTCCAGGCCAGGGAGAGGCCTTGACACGCTGATCTTGTGCATGCAGAAGATCATCTTGCTCAGCCGGCACAAGCCCATCACCAACTCCGGTGCGTCACACATTAATCTAGAACCTCTCTCCCTCACGGGCAACCGGGTACGGCGAACGCGCAACCGTCCGCTACCGATCCGGCATCTGTCGGACCGGCATCGCGGCGTAGCGCAACCGCCAGTGGGGCACTTGCAAGGCGCGCGAGAGAAGCCGCGGCGCAGCGTACTCCGTGTACGCGTGGGCCGCGGGCGGCGAGGCCGAGGCCGGAAATCAGGTCTGGGGATCGGAGCCGGCGGTGTCCTGGACCAGGTACAGTGGGCGCTGCTTGACCTCGTCGTAGACCCGCCCGAGGTACTCGCCGAGCAGTCCGATCATCACCAGCTGGACGCCGCCGAGGAAGAGGATCGCGGCCATCAGCGAGGTGTACCCCGGCCAGGAGATGCCGATCACCTTGAGGACGATCACCACGACGATGTAGGCGAAGGCGAGCAGCGAGACCGCGAAGCCGAGCCAGGTGGCGAGCTGCAACGGCACGTGGGAGAACGAGGTGATCGCGTCGATGGCGAAGCGCAGCATCTTGCGCAGCGGATAGCCGGTCGCCCCGGCGTGACGCGCGGCGCGCACGTACGTCACCCCGGTCTGCCTGAAGCCGAGCCAGGAGACCAGCCCGCGCGTGAAGCGGTGCCGCTCCGGGAGCCGCCTGAACGCCTCGAGCGCGCGCGGGCCCATCAGGCGGAAGTCGCCGGTGTCGAGGGGGATCTCGACGCTGGTGATGCCGCGCAGGATGCGGTAGAAGGCCGCGGCGGTCGCCTTCTTGAACCACGTCTCCCCTTCCCGCCCGGCGCGCACCGCGTACACCACCTCGTACCCCTCGCGCCACTTCGCGATCAGCTCGGGCACGAGTTCGGGCGGATCCTGCAGGTCGGCGTCCATGATCACGACGGCGCGCCCGCGCGCGTGGTCGAGCCCGGCGGCGAACGCCATCTGGTGGCCGAAGTTGCGCGAGAACGACACGCCGCGCACGCGCGGGTCGAGTGCAGCCAGCTCGCGGACGAGACGCCACGAGCGGTCGCGGGATCCGTCGTCCACGAACACCACCTCGAAGGAGATCGCCAGCGGTTCGAGCGCGGCGACGAGACGGCGGTGCAGCTCCGGGATGTTCGCCTCCTCGTTGAACACCGGAACGACCACCGACAGTTCTGGCGCCATGCTCACTCCCCCTCCGGCGCGACGTAGTCCGAGCGCACGAACACGGTGACCTCGGTGGCGCCGATCGGCGACCAGGCCCGGCGGGTGAAGAACCAGCGCGCGACTTCCGTGAGCTTCACGCCCTTCCACTCCTCGACCCACCACGCGCGCAGCGGCACGGGCGTCACCTCGTACCCTTCGCCGAGCTTCGCCGCGACGGCCTCCCGGTCCTTCGGGTCGCAGACGACGAGCGGCGGGCGCATGCCGTCTGCGGGCTGACTCCACCACACCTTGACGGCGCGCCACTGCCACGACAGCGGCCAGGTCCCCTCGCCGTCGACCGCGGCCACGGGGTCCTCGGCGGTCGCCGCGGCGATCTCGACGCCCCGGCGCGCCAGTTCCTTGGCCTCCGGGGTCGTCTGCACGTAGACCAGCATCTCGGCGTGCGGGTCCGCGGTGGTCATCGCCGGATGGAGGAAGCCGAGCGCGACGGCCGACCACAGCGTGGCGGCCAACGCCGCACCGGCGATGGAGCGTGACCACCACCTGCCGGCCGGCCCGAACGTGCGCCCGAGCTGCATCGCGGCCAGCGGAATGAACGGCAGCACCTGGTGGACGATCAGCCACGGGACCTTCTCGCCCAGGAAGCAGTACATGGCGATCCCGGACACCCCCCAGGCGAGGCAGAACACCTCGATCGCGCGCAGCCGCGACCGGCGGCGCACCGCCCACACCAGCGCGCCGAAGACGGGAAGGAACTCGTACAGCGCGAGGCGCGGAAGGTGGTAGAACCACGGGCCGCCGACGCGCTGGATCGTGTGCTGGTTGTACCAGTAGCCGATCGCCTTGCCGGGGAAGAAGGCGTCCTCGGGGTGGGTGAAGAAGAACGTGTAGGCCGTGAGCGTGACGACGAGGAACCACAGCACCGCGGTGCCGACCGCCACGGCGTGCCGACGCAACCACTCGATGGCACGGATCATCGCGTCCCAGAAACCGGCGTGGAACGCCACCGCCGCCGCGCCCGCCGCGAGGAGCGGCAGGGTGACGTAGAACGTCTCCTTGGAGATCGCGTGGAGCGCCGCCGCGATCCCCACCCAGGGGAGGACCCGCCAGCCCGACCGCCGAACGCTCAGGAACAGGATGAGCGCCAGAGCGGTGAACAACGAGACCGGCACGTCGTTGCGCGCGAAGCGCGAGTAGTACAGGAACCCCGGGGAGATCGCCGCGATCAGCCCGGCGAACCACGCGGCCCGGAAGCCGATCCGGCGACGGAGCAGCAAAGCGATCGCGACCAGCGCCGCCCCGGCGAGCGCCGGGTACAGCCGCGCCGTGACGTCGCTCTCGCCGAGAAGCGCGAACGCCACCGCCGCGACGTAGTAGAGCAGCGGGCCGTGGTACGTCGGGTCGTAGCGGTAGGCGCCGGTCGCGAGCACCTCGTGTCCGAAGTGAGCGTGGACCGCCTCGTCGTGGTGAGGCGGCATGTTCCCGAGCGCCCACAGGCGGAGGCCAAGCGCGAAGACGATCAACGCGGCCCAGGCGATCCGCTCGCGGTTCCTCACCGCGCCCTCCCCGCGCCACCCAGGTCCACGACGACGCAGTCGGGCGACTCGAAGGCCAGCGCCCCGGCGCGCAGCACGCCGTCGAGGCGGCCGGCGTCGTAGCGGTCGCGCTCCATCCCGCCGATCACCACGTAGCGCGCGCCGAGCGTGGACGCCAGGCTCCTCACCTCGGTGGGATCGCCGCTCCCGTAGAGCCGGTCGACCAGGTTCTTGCGTCTCGCCATCTCGTCGCGGACCCCGTCGCCGCGCCACACCAGCTCGTGGTTCTCCCAGCCGAGCGCCGCCGGCACGCCGCTCGCCGCCGAGATCCGCGCGGCGTCGCTGTACGCGTCACCGACCGCCTCGACCAGCGCCGACCCGGCCGGGGCCGCCGTACGCAGCCAGGAGGCGGCGCGACGCTCGCCCTCCGGCATCCAGTCGAGACCGTTCCACGTCAGGCGCGCTGCGCCGGTCGCGGCCACCGCCAGCGCCAGCAACTGCGGCACGCCGGCGGCGAGCACCAGGGCGGCGGCGACCGCCGCGACCACCGGCCGGCGCCGCCGCAGCCACCCGAGCAAGACCGGCGTGAGCACGCCGAGGACCACGAAGATCAGGTGGCTCGCCTTGAACACGGTGTTCATGCGGAACAGCTCCGCGCCGTACGGGTCCTTGAGGTAGACGGTCTCCATCAGCGCGAGCAGGGCCAGCGCGACCAGGGTAAGGCCCCACGCCGGCCGCACGCGCCGGTGCTGACCTCCGATCACCGCCACGGCGAGCACGGCGCCGGTGGCGACGGCCAGGGCGAGCCCGACGCTGCCGGAGATCAGCGCGACCAGGACCATCCCGGCCATCCACAGGGCGCGGGCCAACTGCCGGCGGGCGGCCTCGAAGCCGCCGAGGCGCTGGCTCACCTCCCACGCCGTGAGAACCGCCGCGAGCAGCGCCGCGCCGAGCAGGAGGAACAGCTCCTGCCAGCGCGTCGGAGCGTGAACCAGGCCCATCCCCGAGTACGGCGGGTCGTAAGCCAGCCAGAACGGGGCGTACGCGACCCAGCCGAGCGCCCCGATCGCGACCACGCGCAGCCACCGCGCCCTGCCCTCGCCGACCGGCCACGAGAACCCGTGCTCGGTCGCGGCGGCGCAGATCAGGATGCCGAGGCCGAGGGGCAGCGCGCACCACGGGCTGGTGGCGGCGGCCGCGCCGAAGATCAGCGCCACCGCGGGGAACGGCACGTTCGGACCGTCCGCCGACCCGACCAGTCCCCGCGCCAGGAACAGCGCGACGAGGAAGAACGGCACGCACAGCACATGAGGGTGCAGGTCGCCAAGCTGGAAGGTGAAGAGGGGGAATTCCGTGATCGTCCCGGTAATCTGGCGCGACGCGCGCCACAGGTCGGAGCTGCCGAACGGCTCGCCGGCCAACCACTGCCGCCACCCCTCGGGTGTGCCGGCGAACACGACCAGGAACGCCGCCATCACGCCAACGCGACGGCTGCCCCCGACGGCGCGGGCGAGCGCCCACGCGCTCTGGGCGCACAGCGCCGCCAGCGTCGGCACGAGCAGGTTGAAGGCGACGTCGGGGACGAGGCCGAGGATTTTTGCCGGGAGCGTCCACGGCACGAATCCCCAGTAGTAGTACGGGAGCGCCTCCCCGGCCAGCCACGGGTCCGACGGGGGCATCGTTCCCGGGCGCAGCAGCGTGGCGAGGATGGCGAGGTCCATCGGCTTCTCGGTGCCGCGCACGTCGATCGCGGGGAGGCGGAGCAGGGCGAGGAGGACGAACGCCGCGGCCCCGACCAGTTCCGGGTCCCCGAGCGTCCGCCACGGCGTGCCGCGCCACTCCCGGCGCCCGAACCAGGCCATGACGGCCAGCGGAACCAGTCCGGCCCACCACCACTGTGGGAGGCCGATCCACGCCGCGAGCCACGCGAGGTACGAGGCGAACGTCCAGGCGACCACCCGCGACACCGCCACCGCGACGCCCGCGCCGAGTCCCCACCCGCGGAGGACACCGAACGCGGCGGCGCCACCGCAGGCGATCACGGCATACCAGGCCAGTGCGGTGAGAACTGCCATTGTCCCTCCCAGTGTACCCTGCCGCGGCGTCTGGTGTCGTCGGACCGCACTTGCGGCCGGGCCGCGGCGGACCCTACACTCCACTCAGGAACCCGGAGACCGAGTTCATGCTCTCGCTCGCCATCGCCGTCCTCGCCGCGGCCCCAGCCGTCGAGGGCCGCGTCTTCTGGAAACCGGAGCCGAACGGCCGGCTCCACCCGGCGCAGTCGCGCGTCACGGCCGATGCCGTCGCCGAGGGCCGGCACGTCGTCGTGTTCAGGGATCGGGGCTACCACCTCGGCACGAACTCGGCGGAAGAGCGAAGACAGGTCACGGCCGTCGTCGACGCCTTCGACCGGCTGATCTTCCCGAGACAGGTCGCACTCGCCGGTCCCTGCCCGGACCGTGACGGCAACGACAAGGTGATCGTGCTGCTCACCGCCCTGCCCGGCGGCGGAGCGCGGTTCTTCCGCTTCGACCAGCTCCCGGAGGACGACGCCGTGCGCAACGGCTTCCACTCCAACGCCGGCGAGGTCCTCTACCTGGACCTTTCGCTGCGCGGCAACCGCTCGCCGGGGAACCTGGCGGCGCTCGCCGGGAGTTTCCACGAGTTGCTTCACCACGCCCGCGACCCGCGCGAAACGTCGTGGAGCGAGTTGCTCGGAGGCTACACGGCGTTCGAACTCGGCCTGGCTCCGGCGCGCGCCCTGTGGGGCGACGCCGACCCGACCGGCCACCCCCGGCTGCCCTCGGAACCGTGGAACGAGCGCGGGTGGTCGTTGCTGTTCGCGCGTTACCTCCACCAGCGCCTGGGAGACGAGGGGCTGAGCGACCTCATCGCCAACCCGAAGGAAGGCCTGGCCGGCCTCGACACGGTCCTCGGCCGCCCGGCTGAGGCGGTTCTCGCCGATTTCGCCGCCACCTGCTGGATCGACGACCCGGAGTTGGAGGAGGGGCGCCTGGCGCTTCGCTCGCTCGATCCGCCCCGGCCGGCGCCGTTGGTTCGCCTCACGGCGTCGCGGCCGACCTCCGGCCAGGCCTCGATCGGCGTCGGGGGGTTCGCCCAGCTCATCGTCACGGTCGGACCGGAGCGTCCGCTCCCGCTCGCCCTCCGGGGACACCCGGGCGGGCGCTGGGCCGGCGTGGCGCTGGTGGTGCGCCGGGGCGGCCCGGATGAGGCCACCCGCCTCGATTTCGACGAGACAGGGCTGGCTCGTCTCGACCTCTCGGCGCTGCGCGCGGGCGACTCGGCGGTGGTGTCGGTGACCGTCCGGCCGGCCGACGATGCCGGCCTCGATCGCAGGCGCCTGCCCCTCCAGTGGGGTCTGGGGTGGGTGCCGGAGACCCCGCCGAACCGCGGACAGGAAGAGACCATGGAGCTTCTGCGGCGGCAGATCCCCGACGGTGGGGCGGCGGCCAGCACCCGGCTGCTCGCCACGATCGACCGGCTCACCGGCGGCGCCTCGACCGCAGCGCCCACACCCGACGTCGCGACGCGCTACGCGTGGTCGCCCGCGGCGGAGGATGTCGTCGCCGTGCTGCGCGCCGAGATCGCCTCGCGAGGTCTCGACAGCCGGGTGCAGACCTTCGTCCGCCGAGGCGGCTCGGATGTCCAGCAGACCTGGTCCAACGTCCTCATCGACCTCCCCGGCGATGATCCGCGGCGGTGGCCGGTGGTCGTCGCCGCCCACTGGGACGGCGCGCGCAGCCGACTCGACGATTCGTATCTCCGCGCGCTGAACCTCGACGACAACGCAACCGGCGTCGCGGTGAGCCTCGAGATCGCGGCGGCCCTGAGCCGGACGCCCAGGCGCGGGCCGGTGATCGTCGCACTCCTCGCCGGCGGCCACCACGGCGCCGCCGGCGCCCGCGCCATGCTCGAGCACCTCCAGGGCCGGGTCGCGGCCTGGGTCGAACTCGACGAGGTCGGGATCCCCCTCGAGTACCCGCGGCACCTCGCCGTGCGCCTCGAGGGCGCCAGCCGGCTCGAACCCTTCGCGGCGACGCTCCACCAGGCGCTGGCGCGCGCCGGCCTGGCGCCGCGCACCGTGCCGGAGACGGCGTCCCGCCACACCGTCCTGCAGTTGCCCGGCTCGATGACGTTCCCGGCCGTCGTCGTCAGGCTCGGCGACGACTCGCCGGACGACGCCGACCTGGACCTGCCGCCCGCGGCGGAACGACCGGACCTCTCGCCCGAGGTGATGCTCCTCCTCGCCCGCGGCCTGGCGGCCGGCGTCGGCCAGCTCGCGGGAGCCGGCCGGTGATATCGTGACCGGGGCGGCCGTGCCGCCCGGGGAGAGCAGCATGGAGATCGTGGCGGTCCGGATCGAGAAACCCGAGAGCACCAACTTCATCTTCGGGCAGTCGCACTTCATCAAGACCGTCGAGGATCTCCACGAGGCGATCGCCACCACGGCGCCGCACCTCCGCTTCGGGCTGGCGTTTTGCGAGTCCTCCGGACCGGCGCTCGTCCGCCGCTCGGGCAACGACCAGGCGCTGATCGACCTGGCCACGCGCAACGCCGTGGCCGTCGGCGCCGGTCACACCTTCTTCGTCTTCCTCGAGAACGGCTTTCCGATCGCAATCCTCAACACCGTGAAGAACGTCCCCGAGGTGTGCCGGGTCTACTGCGCGACGGCGAATCCCGTCGAGGTCGTGCTCGCGCAGACCGAGCAGGGCCGGGGCGTGCTCGGCGTGATCGACGGGGTCAGCCCCGCCGGCGTCGAGGGGCCCGAGGACGTCGCGGCGCGGATGGCGTTCCTGCGCAAGATCGGTTACAAGCTCGGATAGCCGCTTGCCCTCCACGACACTGCCCCTGTCGATGCCCGCGCTGGTGGCGAGCGCCTTCCTGGTCTCGCTCGCGACCGTGGCGGTGCCCGGTCCGATCACCCTGGTCGCCTCGCGGCTCGCGCTCGGACGCGGCATCGCCCCCGCGGCGTGGTTCCTCGCCGGGTCGACGGCGCTCGACGTGGTCTTCTTCGCGGCTCTCGCCACCGGCGCCGCCCCGTGGCTGCGCTCGCTCGGCGCGCTGCCCGTCGTCGAGATCACCGGGGGCCTGGCCCTGCTCTGGGGTGGCGTCGCGTCGCTGCGCGCCGCCCCGGTCAAGCACACGCCGCGCAGGCTCGTGGACGACGCGCGGGTGCGCAGCGCGGCGTCGAACTTCGTTCTCGGCGTCGCCGTGTCGATCGGGAATCCGCACTACTGGATCTGGTGGGTGACGGCCGGCCTGGCGTTCGTCGAGGCGGCGAGGACGCACGGGACACTCGGCCTCGCGTGGATGCTCGGCGCGCTCATCGCCGGCGTCGTGAGCTGGTACGTGCCGCTGCTCTGGGCGCTGCGGCGCGGGCGCGCCCTGCTCTCGCCGCGTGGCGAGCGGATCGTCGTGAGGGTGATGTCGGCGGCGCTGATCGTTCTCGGCGGCGCCCTCGTCGCGTTCGGATTCCGCCGCCTCTGATCGGAGCAGGCGGCGAATCACACCGCCAACGGGTCGGCGATCGGTCGCGCGTGAATGCGCGCGTCGACGAACAGCTTGACCAGGTCGGCGTCGAGGAACCCCGCGTTCGCCTCCTGCTCGAGGATCCCCAGCGCCCGTTCCGGCGAGACCGCGCGCTTGTACGGGCGGTCGCTCGCCGCCAGCGCGTCGAAGATGTCGGACACCGTCATCATCCTCACCTCGACCGGGATCTGCTCCGCGACCAGGTGGTTCGGGTAGCCGCGACCGTTGAGCTTCTCGTGGTGACCGTAGGCGATGTACGGCACCGCCGCGTACCGCTTCGGCCAGGGCAAGGTGAGCAGGAACTGGTAGGAGTGGACGACGTGCGACTCCATCTCCCGGCGTTCCTCCTCGTCGAGGGAGCCTCGCGGCACGGACAGCGCGCGCAGCTCCTCGGGGAGGAGGAACGGCAAGGGGTGCCCGAACTCGTCGAGGTAACGCTCGCCGGAAACCTGGGTGAGGAGGTGGGCGGTGGCCGACTCGAGCACCGCCGGCTCGTTCGCCTGCAGCACCGCGGCCAGGTGCAGGTCGATGGTGCCGACCGCCGCCCGCATGGCCTCGTCGAGCGCCTCGAGGTCCTCGGTCGCCGGAGCCCGGCCGAGGTGGACGAGGCGCTGCACGAACTCGCGCAGCAACGCCGTCTCCCGCGCGCGCCGGGCGTAGCGGAAGCGCTCGTGGATCACCGCCATGCGCTCGGGGAACAGCTTCTTCGCCTTGGTCAGGACCGCCTCGCGGACGCCGACCTTGCCGAAGTCGTGGAGCAGCGCGGCGTAGCGCAGTTGCGTCATCTCGTCCCGACTGAACGACACGCCGGCGAACCTCGGCGGCGGATCCGCTTGCAGGGCATGGGCGAGCGACACCGTGTAGTGGGCGACGCGCAGCGAGTGCCCCGAAGTCGAGGGATCGCGTTGTTCGATCGCCGTGACCGCCGCCCGGACGAACCCCTCGAAGAGCCGCTCGATCTCCTGGACCAGCCGGGTGTTCTCGATCGCGACCGCCGCCTGGGCGGCGAGGGCGCGCAACACGGCGATCTCGTCCGGACCGAACGGCCGGACGTATTCGTCCGCGGACCGCTCGTCGCGAATCCGCGCGTTCGGGTCGGTCTTCCGGTTGATCAACTGCAGGACGCCGATCACGTCGCCGGCGCGCGTCGCCATCGGCGTCGTCAGCACCGAGCGCGTGCGGTAGCCCGTGGTCTGGTCGAACGACAGGTTGAGGCGATACGGGCGGTCGACGGGCAGCCGGTGGGCGTCGTCGACGGAGACCGGCTCGCCGCTGATCGCGACGTAGCCCGCCAGCGACGACGCGTCCAGCGGGACGGAGCTGGTGACCAGCGGCGCGGCGACCGAGTCGTTCTGCGCGAGAACGAAGCGCAGGAGCGGGGCGTCGTCGGTCGGCTCGATGAGGTACAGCGACCCCGCGTCGGCCCAGACCAGCTCCCGGGCCGTGGACAGGATCAGGCTCAAGAGGGTGTCGAGGTCGCGCTCCGTGGTCAACGCGATGCCCACTCGGGCGAGTTCGAGCTGGCGCTCCTTGGCGTCGGCGATGTCGGCGAGCTGAGCCTGCGCCCGGGCCCGCAACCCGGTCACTTCCACTGCGGCGTCGACCGCGCGGTCCACGAGATCGCGTCGGGCGCTCGCGGGCAGGATCAGGAAAGGCTCGAGTCCCTCCGGCAACGAGCCGGCGCCGAGCACCACCCAGGTGCAGCCGGCCCGTGCCGCGTGGGGCCAATGCGCGACGCACGCGGGCGTGGCGAGCACGACGTCTCCGCCCACCTCCTGCCCGATGGCGGCCGTCTCCGCGCTGCGGGACGTCCGGCCGACCGCGGCCGCCGTGACGAAGAGGTTGGGACGCATCGTTCCCTGACTATAGCGCCGATCGGGCCCGACAGATTCCGGCACGGGGGCGCCTCCGTTCACGAACCAGGGAAGTACCCCGCGATCGTCCTGGCCGTCAGACCCTCACCGCGCACCCGCACCGTGACCGACCGGTACTCCGAGTTCGGCTTGCTCGACGGCGAGCGGTACGAGATCAGGTACTGCGCGCGCAGCTGGTCGCCGATCGTCGTGTACACGTTCTGCAGCGACGCGCCGTCGTTGGGGAAGAACGTCTGCCCGCCGGTCGCCTCGGCGAGGTCGCGCAGGCGCTCGCGGACGAAGAAGTCGAGCTTCCCGATCTGGAACCCGATCGGGAACAGGGGCGTCCGGGCCGTCTTGGCGAAGCGCAGCGCGACGTCCCATCCGGTGCGCGAGGTCGTGTCGTCGCCGTCCGTGAGCAGGACCACGGCGGTCCGCCCACGCCGCCCGCGGAACTGCTCGAGCGCCTTCACCGCGGCGTCGTGGAGCGACGTCCCTCCCTCGGGCGTGAGGCGGGCCATCGCGTCGTCGAGCGCGCGCGCGTCCCGCGTCCACTCGACCACGACCTTCGGTTCCCAGGAGAACGCGAGGAGGAAGAGCGAATCGCCGGGGCGGATGAGCGAACCGATGAAACCGCCGACGGCCTGGCGCACCTGCGGGAACGCCTCGATCATCGAGCCCGAAACGTCGACGACCACGCCGAGAGAGAGCGGCAGGTCGGCGGTGGTGGCGAAGGTGTCGACGGCCACCTCCTGACCATCCTCGAGCACCGTGAAGTCGTCGCGGGTCAGCGTCGAAACCGGCGCCCCGCGCTGATCGAGCACGACCACCGGGAGTTCGACCTGCTCCACCCGAATCTCGGAGACGTAGCCGGTCGCGCCCAGGAGCCTGACCGCCTCGCCACGCACCCCGCGTCGACTGCGCGCCTCGGCAGAGAGGACGCGGATCCCGGCGAGGTCGCTTTCGCTGACGCGGACCACGCACGGACACTCCGGCCAGCGGGCGAGAACGCGGTCGTCGCCGCGCAGCACGACCTCCTCGAGCGCCCCGGCACCGACCGCGACCGTCACCGCTCGCTTCCCGCCCTCCGGCGACTTCGGCGCCACGAGGATCTCCACGGCCAGCGTCCCGCCCGACGCGTTGAGCACGACCGCGTCCTCGCCGAGCAACGTTCCGTCGGCCCTGTAGGCGGCGGCGCGGACAGTCGTGCGGCGCGCGATCTCGCCGAGCGTGACGGACACCGTCCACGGCGGCTTGTTCCTCTGGATCAACGCCAGGTCGTCCTGGAAGAACTCGATCCGCGCCGTCTCGGGAGGCGCTTCCACCTCCAGTTGCAGGGCGCCGATCCCACCCGTTCGCGGCGGCGGCAGGAACCGTATCGCTCCCTCCTCGGAGGGAGGGACCAGCGCGACGGCATCCGCGGGAGCGGCGTCGGGGGCCTGGAACGGCGTCTCGAGCACGGGCACGACGAACGGTCCACGCCACGCCCCTCGGGCGGCGCCGTCGAGCGCTTCGACGGTCACTCGCGCCTCGCCCTCCCCGGCAGGCCACTCACGGTAGAGGATCCCGCTGCCGTCCGCCGCGACCTCCACGACGGTCGTGATCCGGTCGGCGACCGTCGTGCCGCGAACGAAGGACAGGCTCACGCGCACCCTACTCCCCGCCCGCTCCCGGTCTTCCGGCGCGATCTGGAACGCCACCGCGACCACGGTCGCGGAAGTGCCTCTCCCCAGAGCCTCGATGTCGGCGCGCACCGCCAGGGGCTGGGCCGGCGCGGCAAGGACGATGGAGAAGAGAAGAGGGATCATTCGGCCTCCCCGACCTGCAGGACAACATCTGTCATTTTGCCATGGATTTCTCGCTTCGCTCCACGTTAATATGATGCGCTATTACTAAGATATGGATCACCTACGACTCCAGGACTTGACATTTTCTAGCTAAGATCCTATATTCATTGCGCGGGCCACCGGAAACGGCCCACGAAAGGAGCCGAACGCCATGCCCATCGTACGATTCGACCCGTTCCGCGAAATGTCCACCCTTCAGGAGCGGATGAACCGGATGTTCGAGGACGTCTGGGGCAAGACCAGGCGCGACGAGGAGTTCATCAGCGGGAGCTGGGTTCCTGCCGTCGATGTCCGGGAGACCAGGGAGGCGCTCGAAATCTTCGCCGAGGTACCCGGTCTCGACCCCAAGGACGTCGAGGTGTCGGTCGAGAACGGCCTGCTCACGCTCAAGGGCTCGCGTGCCTTCGAGCGGGCGACCGAAGGACAGGCCTATCACCGGGTCGAGCGCGCCTACGGTTCGTTCGAGCGTTCCTTCACGCTTCCGACCAACGTGGATCCCGAGCGGATCCAGGCCACCTACCGCCACGGCGTCCTGCAGCTCACCCTCCCCAAGCGCGAGGAGGCCAAGCCGAAGTCGATCGCGATCAAGGTCGAGGAGAAGTGACGCGCGTCCTCCCCATACGACCACATCATGACAGCGGCGCCGGTTTCCCGGCGCCGTTCTCTTTCGGCCCGACGATCGGCGCCGGAACGGTCTCGTGCGCGGACCCGACTCACTCCGGCGCCGTGGTGTCGAGGTCGCGCAGCGCCCTGGCGATCACCATCCGCTGGACCTCGCTCGTCCCCTCGTAGATCGTCGTGACCCGGGCGTCGCGGTACAGACGTTCGACGACGTACTCGCGCGAATACCCATAACCGCCGTGCACCTGGACGGCGAGCGCGACGAGACGATTGGCGGTCTCCGAGGCGAGCAGCTTGGCCTGCGCCGAGGTCCTGCTGTGCCTGCCGCCCTGCCCTGACAACCACGCCGCCCGGTATGTCAGCCAGCGCGCCGCCTCGAGTTCGGTGTCCATGTCCGCGAGCCTGAACCCGACGGCCTGGTGCTCGAGGATGGGCCGCCCGAACTGGGAGCGCTCCCTGGAGTAGCGAAGCGCTTCGTCGAGCGCCGCCTGGCCGATGCCCAGCGCCTGCGCCGCGATTCCCAGACGGGAGTGGTCGAGGGTGGCGAGCGCGATCTTGAGGCCCTCCCCCTCCCGACCCAGGAGGTTGGCAACAGGGACGAGGGCATCGTCCAGCGTGACCATCGCCGTCACCGACGACCTCAGACCCATCTTCTTCTCCGGCGGGTGGACGATCACGCCCTTCTGCGGGGCCTCGAGCACGAACGCGGAGATCCCCTTCGCCCCGAGGCCCGGATCGCGCGTGGCCAGCACGACGAACGTCGAGGCGATCCCCGCGTTGGTGATCCACGCCTTGGAGCCGTCGAGCCGGAAGACGTCCCCGTCCCGACGATAGGTCGTGCGCAGCGAACCCAGGTCCGAGCCCGCGCCCGGCTCCGTGAGCATGATCCCGCCGAGCGCCTCGCCGCGCGCCAGCGGCGGCAGCACCCGCTGCTTGAGTTCGGCGGAACCGAAGTGGAGGATGGGCCACTGGCACACGGAGTTCGTCACCGACATCCCGACCGCGACCGAGGCGTCCGCGCGGGCGACTTCCTCGAGAGCCATGACGTAGGTCAGCGCGTCCACCCCCGCGCCGCCGTACGACTCGGGGACCAGCATCCCGAGCAGCCCGAGGCCGGCCATCTCGGCGAAGATCTCGCGCGGGAAGGCGCCCGCCTCGTCCCTGGCTCCCGCGCCGGGCTTCAACTTCTCCGCGGCGTACTCACGAACCATGTCCCGCACCATCCGCTGTTGCTCCGACACGTCGAAGTCCACGCCGACCTCCAGGCCGACATTCTAGGCGAGTCCGCCTCGTCCGGGACACGCGCGAGCCGAGGATGGTGTACCTTCCCGGGGTGCCGAGGATCCGCGTCCTGCCCGACCCCCTGATCAACCAGATCGCCGCCGGCGAGGTCGTCGAGCGCCCCGCCTCGGTGGTGAAGGAACTGGTCGAGAACGCGCTCGACGCGCGTGCCCGGCGGATCGCCGTCCGCCTGGTTGCCGGCGGGCGCGAACTCGTCGAGGTCGAGGACGACGGCTGCGGGATGGACGCCGACGACGCCGCGCTCGCCGTGGAGCGCCATGCGACCTCCAAGATCGCCAGCGCCGACGACCTCTTCTCCCTCACCTCGTTCGGCTTCCGCGGCGAGGCGCTGCCGTCCATCGCCGCGGCCTCCCGCTTCGTCATGGAAACGGCGACCGTGCCAGGCGAGGGGACACGCATCGAGATCGAGTTCGGAGGCGCTGCCGCCGTGCGCCCGTGCGCGCGACCGCGCGGCACGAGGGTCGAGGTACGCGACCTGTTCGAGCGCCTCCCCGCACGGCGGAAGTTCCTGCGCCGCGACGCCACGGAACTGCGCCACGCCGTGGCGACGCTCACCTCGCTGGCCTACCTCCATCCCGACGTCGGCTTCTCGCTGGAGAGCAACGGGCGGGTCGTCCTCGACCTCCCGCCCGTCGCCGATCGGGAGCAGCGACTTCCCGACCTCGTCGGTCCGGAGCGCGCCGCGGCGGCGGTGCGTGTCGAACATCGCGCCGGCGCCGTCGGCGTGCGCGGCTTCCTCCTCCCGGCGCGCGGCTCGGCCGAGGCGGTTCTCGCGGTGAACGGAAGAGTGGTGCGCGACCGCCTGCTGGTCGGGACGGTCAACCGCGCGCTGCGCGGCGCGGACGGACGGCTCGAGGCCGACACCTTTCTGAACATCGAGGTGCCGCACGACGCGGTCGACGTGAACGTGCATCCGACCAAGGCCGAGGTCCGATTCGTCGACCCGGGACGGGTCGTCGCCGCCGTCTCGGCCGCGCTGGTGGTCGCGCGACCCTCGCTTCACGGACCGGTCGGGATCCGCCGCGTGGTGACGGTTGCGGCGCCCGTTCCCGCGGTGCTCCCCTTCGCCGCCCCGGCGACGTGGCCCCGAACCTCCGGCCCCTCGGTCGGCGAGGCAGCCAGGCCGTTCGAGGCGGCGGCGGACGCGAGTCGCCAGAGCGCCGTCTCGGGCATGCGCTACCTGGGTCAGTATCGCGACACGTACCTCGTCGTCGAGGACGACCAGGGCCTGCTGCTCGTCGACCAGCACGTCGCGCACGAGCGCGTGCTCGTCGAACGACTCCTCGACGACCGCACTCCGCCCGCCGTCCAGCGCCTGCTCGTCCCCGAGGTGGTCGAACTCCCCACGCAGCTCGCCGCGACCGCCGAAGACGCCGCCGCCGAGCTGGCGGCGATCGGGCTCGAGATCGAACCGGTGTCGGGCAGGTCGGTCCGCGTTCTCGGCGTCCCGGCCCCGCTCCCCGTCTCGGCGGCCGGCGCGCTCGTCGAGCGCGTGCTGCGCGACCTCGCGGAGGGCGCCGAGCCCGCGACCGAACTGCGCGAGAGGGCGGCCGCGTCGCTCGCCTGCCACGCGGCGATCAAGAAGAACCGTCCTCTCTCGCGCGCGGAGGCCGAGCAGCTGCTGCGTGACCTCGCGTCCACCCGCGAGCGCCACCGGTGCCCTCACGGGCGACCGATCGTTCTGCGCCTCGCGCACGACGAGATCGAGCGACGCATCGGCCGTCGCTGACGGTCCGCCCGCGGTCAATCCGACGACGATCCGACATTCGTCGAAGAGGACCGGCGACGAGGCGCGGCCGCCGGTGGGCCCTTCTCAAGGTCCGCGAGGAAAAAAAGACCGCCACGCTCGCGCGTGACGGAGTCCCCTGTTCGGGGCTCTGAAAGGAGTGGGATGAAGGGGTCCCGGGGCCGGAGCCCCGGGACCCAGGGGGGGCTAGAACTTGAACTGCAGCATCGAACGGAAGCGCTTGTCTTCCTGGTCGTCAGGGGCGAAGCCGTTGTACGGCTCGAACTGACGGGTGAGCAGCGACACGTCGAAGAACAGCTTGTGCTGGTGTCCGGCGCCGAAGAAGAAGTTGACGCCGGCGGTCGTCTCGGTGAGGAGCTTCTCGAGGGCGTCGACGTACTTGGTGCCGTTCCACACCTGCGGGAGGTTGAGGCCGGAGTTCTTCGCCTTCTCGGCCGTCGGGTTCTGCATTCTCTCGACTTCCGAGTGGCGGGCGACGATCTGCACCCGCGTCGGGACGATGAAGTAGCCCAGGTTGAAGCGCCAGCCGCCGCGATCGAAGTCCCACACGCCCGCGACGTTGCGGTCCATGTCGTACGATTCCTCGCTCCACTCCGCCTCGGCCGAGAAGTTCTTGAAGTTGAACATCGCCGACAGGTTGTAGCCGGTGTCTTCGGTCTCGTACGGCGTCACGGAGGCGCCGGCCGCGTCCTTGGTCCTGAGGCCGGACTCGGTATAGGCGGCCGCCCAGACCGAGAACTTCGGCTTTTCGGTGTAGGCGAAGTCGCCGCAGAACAGCCAGTCGATCTGGCCGAGCGGATGGAAGCCGACGCGCGCCGTGTAGAGGTGCCGGTCGTCCTCGTTGCTGCGGGCCCGCTTGTCGCGGCCGTTCCACACGCCGACCTGGTACTCGAACGTCGGCTTGTCCTTGCCGCCCTTGAGGCCGTTGATGCTGATGCCCTGCGAGCGGAACAACGCCATGCCGCCGGTCGGGAAGCCGGTGTTCGCGTTGGTCGTCGAGAGCGGGAAGCCGGAGTTGGAACCCGGCCACTTCGAGAAGCCCCCGCCGGCGTCGACGTCGGTCTCGCCGCTGAAGATCGTGCGGTCGACGCCGTCGAGGCCGAAGCCCGAGTGCAGGAACTCCAGCGAGTACGGAACCTTGTTGCGACCGAGGCCGATCTGGAAGAGGTCGTTGAACTTGTAGTTGATCCAGGCGTCGTGGAGGTTGACCGCGCCCTGCGGCTCGAGCTGCAGGTGGAAGTAATAGGTGAATTTGGGGCTGTACGCGTGACCGTCCCACCAGATGCGGGCGCGGCGGGTGTAGAAGTTCGAGTAGTCCTCGGTGTTCCCCTTCACCATGTCGTCGAACTGCACGAAGCTGTAGCGGAACTGGATCGCCGAGAACAGGCGCAGCGAGAACTTGTTGTTCTCCGTGGTCAGCTTGAACCCGCCCTTGTAGTCGCCCTTCAGTGCCGTCGGGTTCTTC
>JBFMCD010000081.1:47500-88730 GCA_040754885.1 Acidobacteriota bacterium | reverse complement strand
ATGACAGCGGGTGGGGTGGTGAATTCGCGGGCGGAGCGGGCCGCTCCGCCTACGGTATCTTCGCCTTCACAGGTTCCGGGCGTCGGACCCCGGACCCCGGGCCCCGGTCTTCTCAATCCACCGTCAGCGTCTTCGAGAGGTTTCTCGGGTAGTCCGGGTCCATCCCCTTGGCGACCGAGAGGTGGTAGGCGAGGAGCTGGAACGGCACCGCGGCGGCGACCGCGTACTCGAGGTCGGAGGCCACGGCCAGCTCGACGAAGTGCGACGCCTCGCTGCGCAGACCGTCGTGGACGCCGGCGAGGACGGTGGCGTGACCGCCGCGGCACGTCACCTCGGTGACGTGGTTGGTGAGCATCTCCGCCCCCGACGGCGGGGCGGTGAAGAACACCGGCGTGTCCGCCTCGACCATCGCCAGCGGGCCGTGCTTGAACTCCGAGGAGAACATCCCCTCGCACGGCAGGCCGGTGACCTCCTTGCACTTGAGCGCGCCCTCGAGGGCGACGCCGTGGCCGAGACCGTAGCCGAGGATGAACAGCCGGTCGCAGCCGACGAAACGCCCGGCCAACTCGCGCATCGCCGCGTCGGTGCCGGCGATCGCCCGCTCGATCCACTCGGGCGCGTCGTCGAGCTGCTCGATCGGCCGGCCGCCGACCGCGGCGGCGAGGGCGATCAGCGCGATCACCTGGTTGGTGTAGGTCTTCGTCGCGGGCACCGAGATCTCCCAGCCGCACGCCAGCGGCAGGTAGATCTCCACCTTGCGCGTGAGCGTCGAGCCGAGCACGTTGACCAGGCCGAGCGGCACGACACCCTTGGGCGTGGCGAAGTTGACCGCGTTGAGCACGTCCTTGGTCTCGCCGCTCTGCGACACGTAGAGCGCGATGTCGCCCGGCTCGAGCGCGCCCCCGTACTGTTCGATGAACTGCTGCGGCAGCACCGGCACGGCGAGGATGCCGGCCATGCGCGACCAGAACGTCGAGCCGAGCAGGCAGGCGTGGAACGACGACCCCGAGCCGACGAGGAACAGGCGCTTCGCGCCGCGCAGTTGGCCGATCATGCGCGGCAGGTGCTCGGAGGCCTCGAACAGGTGGAGCAGCGCGCGCGCGGTCTCCGGCTGCTCGTGGATCTCCTTGAGCATGAAGTGCGGGTAGCCGCCCTTCTCGGGCGCGCCCATGTCGTCGGTGACCTCGCGCGGGGCGCGCGTCACCTCGGCGCCGTCGGCGACGCGCACGATGCGCACCGAACGCGGCTCGAGAACGACCATCTCGCCGTCCTCGATCGGGACGACGCGGCGCGTCAGGGGCAGGATCGAGGGCAGGTCGGAGGAGCAGCAGGTGAAGTCGTCGCCGATCCCGACCACCAGCCCCGACCCCTTCTTGACCGCGACCAGGCGGTTTTCCTTCGTGTCCGTGACGACGAAGGCGAAGTCGCCGGCCAGGTCGTCCCACGCCGCGCGCACCGCCTCGGGGAGCGCGAGCCCGCGCTTCGCGTGGCGCTCGACCGCGTGCACGCACGACTCGCCGTCGTTGGTGCCGCGCACGGTCATCCCTTCGGCGATGAACTGCCGGCGCAGCTCGGCGTTGTTGACGACGTTGCCGTTGTGCGCTCCGACCAGCGTGCCGTCCGAGTCGAGGTGCGGCTGGGCGTTGGGGATCGACGGCGCGCCGAACGTCGCCCAGCGCAGCTGCGTGATGCCGCGCAACCCGGTCAGCTCGTGCAGCCGGTGCCGCGCGGCGACCTCGTCCACCTTGCCCACGTCCTTGCGCAGGTCGATCTCGCCCGCGGCCGAGACCGCCGCCGCGCCCACCGAGTCGTAGCCGCGGTAGGAAAGCCGTCGCGCCGCCTCGACGAGCGTCGTTCCCAGGGGTCGCTCGCCGGCGACGACGATCCCGAAGATCCCGCACATGCACGCCTCCACCCTCCCGCCGGGGTCCGCACGGAGCGGTGTTCGGGGCCCGGAGGCGGGATCGCGTATTGTACGCCGGTACAATCCGTTGCGTGGGCGTCGTGCGCTTCCTGTCGGCCGTTGACGTGGCGTTGCCGCCGGAGCTGGAGGCGCGCCTCGGCGCGGTCACGTTGCGCGGCACCTCGGTGGCGGCGCGCGCCACGGCGTTCGCCGTCCCCGAGATGGGCGTCTGCCTGGACATCGGCCGGCTGACCGAGGCGCTCGTCGCGCAGCCGGTCGTGCTCCTCTCCCACGGCCACCTCGACCACCTCTCCGGCATCCTCGCGTACCTGAACGTGCGCGCGCGTTTCCACCCCGAGCCGCCGGCGCGCGTGGTCGCCCCGTCCGGTGTCGCCGAAGGGCTGCGCGCCGCGCTGGCGGTGATGCCCGGGATGGAGTCGGTGCGCACGCGCGTGGCGCTCGAGCGGGCGGTCCTGCCGGCCGAAGCTGGCGACACGGTCGAGCTGCCCGGCGGCAGCGCCACGGCGTTCGCCGCCGATCACGGCCCGGCCTCGCTCGGCTGGGCGCTGCGTCAGCCCGGACGGGATCGGCCGGTGCTGGTGTACGCCGGGGACGGCAGCGTCGAGCCGTTTCGCGCCGACCCGGGGCTGCTCGACGCCGACGCCGCGGTGGTCGAGTGCACCTTCGTCGAGCCGAACCGCCGGATCGCGGCGCGGATAGCCCGGCACGCCCATGTCCTCGACTGGATCGAGGTGGCGCCCTCGCTGCCCTGCGACCGGCTCGTCCTCGCCCACCTGCCGGCGCTGCCCGCCGCCGAACTCGAGGCGCTCACCGCGCCGCTCGCCGCCGTCTGGCCGGGCGAGCTGGTGCTCTGGGCTCCGAGAGGGTGACGGCGACGGCGCACGGCACGTCGAAGCCGGTCGCGCCCCGATCAGCTCAGTTGCCGGCGCGCATGCCGGGAGGCCAGGCGAGAAGGCTCGCGCGGGACGGCAGCCAGCGGTTGCGCACCGCCTGGTAGAGAACGGTGCGCCGCCCGTGCGCGGCGTCCTCCACGCTCCAGAACTCCTCCACCTCGAACGGGTCGCCGACCGGCTCGAACCCCTGGTCGATCAGCTCCTGGAGCTGCTCGCGCAACTCCCGGTGACTGCGGCCGCGCGCGAGTCGGACCTGCATGACCACCCCCGTTCGGGTGCGCCGGTCTCCGCCGACCGGTGACCCGAGGGACGATCCCGCCGCCGCGTGAAGGGCGCGTGAAGGGTGGTGGTCCCGCCCCGGATCGAGGGCGCCGACGCGATCGGGGCCGCCTCGGCGGCGGCCCCGGTTCGACGCGATCTGATTTGGTGGAGCCGAAGGGGATCGAACCCTCGACCTCTTGAATGCCATTCAAGCGCTCTCCCAACTGAGCTACGGCCCCACCCGTCGGGAGCGGGGATGCTAGCGCGGGACGGCGGGGATGTCAAACGACTGGCGTGGCTTCAGGCGGCTCAGTAGTCGAGCCACGCGCTGTCGCCGACCATCGTCCGGCCCTCCTCGGCGACCAGTTCGACGCCGCGGCGGCGCAGCTCGCGGCCCCGCTCGGCGTCGCCGCAGCGCGCGAGCGCCGTGCCGGCCCAGAGGAAGACGTCCGAGGTGTGCGTCCAGCGCGACAGGGCGTCGTCCACGCGGCCGCGCGCCTGGGAGCAGTCGCCGATCGCGGCGGCGAGGCCGGCGACCGCCAGCTCGGCACGCGCGCGGGCGTACGGCGGCCACCCCTTGAGCTGCTTGACCGGCGCGAGCCACTGCCGGACCCGGTCGTGACGCCCCTCCGCCAGGTCGCGCTCGGCGAGGCGCAGGCGCGCCCACAGGTGCCAGGGGAAGCGGCGCAACGTCTCCTGGTGCATCGCCAGGGCGTCGTCGGCGCGGCCCGCCTGCAGGTACGCCTCGGCCAGCGAGTAGCACGCCGGGGCGTGCGTCGGATCGAGGCGGCGGGCCGCCTCGAGGTGGTCGATCGCGCGCGCCGGCTCGCCGCTGTGCTTGAAGGCGTTGGCGAGGTTGAAGCGGGCGGTGAGGTCGTCGTCGCGGTTGGCGGCGAGGCTGGTAAAGACGGTGCGCCAGTCCTGCCACACCGCGGTCTGGCGCCGGTCGGCCGGCACGAAGAGGACGAGGACGGCGACCGCCGCCCACCACAGCCGCGGACGCATCGCGGCGTGACCGGCGAACCAGGCGGCGAATGCGGCGAGCGGGAGCACGAGGGCGAGGAAGAGGAAGCGCGGCGCGAACGGGTAGCCGAGGTTGGGCACCAGCACATTGGCGGTCGGCGCCTGGGCGAGGTACCACCAGGCGATCGCGGCGGCTGCGATGCGCAACCGGGGACGGCGGAAGGCGAGCGCGACGACGCCGGCCAGGATCAGGTGCAGCACCACGGCAAGACCGGCCGGGGCCCACTCCGGCGCATCGGCCACCTCGTAGCGGGCGAGCTGCCAGAAGGGCAGCAGCGTCAGGCGCCAGCCCTCGGCCCAGAGGCGGAGCTGCAGGACCAGCGAGGCGCCCCAGCTCCCTCCCCACCACGGCTGCGGGCCGAGCGGCTCGACGACCGAGGCGCGCGCGGCGAGGAACGCTCCGAGGAGGAGCCACAGCGGCGCGTGGCGCATCCACCAGCGTCCGGGGAGCGCGCCGCCCCGCGCTGTGCGGACGACCTCGGCGAGCGGGACCAGGGCGACCAGCATCGCGCCGAACTCGTAGGAGAGCATGGCGAGCAGCGCGGCGGCCAGGCCGGCGGCGCGCCACCGCGCCCCGTGCCCGTCGAGCCAGTCGAGGTGCCACGAGACCGCGAGGACCGCGAACAGGAGGCACAGCAGGTTCCCCTGGGCGGCGAGGTAGAGGGCGTTCTCGGACAGCGCCGGGTGGAGCAGCCACAGCGACGCGGCCAGCCACCCGCCGCGGCCGAAAAGGCGCTGGGCGAGGGCCCCGACCGCCCATGCGCACGCGCCGTGGAGCAGGATCGAGACGAGGTGATAGCCCCAGGCGTCGCCGCCGAAGACGGCGAACTGCAGCGCGTACGCCAGGGTCCGCAGCGGGCGGTACTGCGAGAGCATCGTGCCGCCCGACGGGTTGATCGTCCACGGGTCGGTGAAGAAGGTCCAGGGTCTCGACAGGGTGCGGACCGCGGGGTTGGCGGAGAGCACCGCGCCGTCGTCCCACGCCACGCCCGCGGTCAGCGCGCCGCCGTAGGCGAGCGTCGCGAGCAGGGCGAGGAGCGCCAGGTGGACGGGCACGGAGCGGGCCAGGGAGGGAAACGCGGGGGCGGGGAGCGTGGCGGGCGCGACAGCCGTCGCGCTCTCGCCGCCCCCCCGCGACGCCGGCGGCGAGTGCCGCTTCTCCCTCCGGGCCATCTGCTACATTGTATGCGGAAGCGCACGGGGCCTGGTGGCTCCCGCGGTCTTCAAAACCGTTGTCCCGCACCTCGGCGGTGCGGGGGGTGGGTTCGATTCCCATGCGCTTCCGCCATCCCGAACCGAAGCGGTGTCCACCGCCAGTTGTCCGCCGCGGTCCAGCATGTGGTCATCGAAAGGCGTGGGCCGTGGACGGTGTGCCGTGGACCGTGGACTGCAAACCCGGCCACTCGGGACGAGGTCATGGCCCGTGTCGCCGGTCACGACCCACGGTCCACTGCCCACGGACCACGTCGTTGTCGTTCCCCCTGGCGTGCTACCATCTGCCCCCGTGAGCGAGACTTCGCGCCACATCTACGCCGGCGAGCTGGCCGAAACGCCCCTGCCGGAGATGCTCGCGACGATCCACCGGCACCGGGTGCCGGGGATGCTCGAGGCGGAGGTCGGCGAGTTCACCAAGCGGGTGGTGATCTCGCAGGGGGACATCATCTTCGCCTCCTCGACCAACCGCGCCGAGTCGCTCGGCGAGATGCTGCTCGCGGGCGGGCGGATCAGCCGCGAGCAGTTCCGCGCCTCGACGTTCAACCTGCTCGACAACCCGCAGAAGCGGCACGGCCAGGTGCTGGTCGAGATGGGCCTGCTGACCGAGGCGGAGATGCGCGGTGCCGTGCTCGAGCAGGTGCAGCGCATCGTCTGGAGCCTGTTCGGCGTGCCCGAGGGGCGGGTGACGTTCACGCTCGGCGACTACGCCGCCGACGAGGTGTACAAGCTGCGCATCCCGACGCCGCGGGCGATCCTGCACGGGTGCAAGACGGTCGCCGACGCCAAGAAGCTGATCACTCGGCTCGGCGGCAAGTCCACTCAGCTGACCAGGGTGCCCAATCCCGAGCACCTGCAGGGGCTGGAGCTGGAGCCTGCGGAAGAGCAGCTCCTCGACATGGTGGACGGACGGCGGACGCTGTTCGAATTGTGCGAGCAGGGTCCGTTCTCGGCGGGGCTCAACGCCCGCGTCCTGTACGCCTTCAGTTGCGTCGGTCTGGTCCAGAGGGGGCGCGACTCGTCGGCGGCGATCCGCGTCCACGTCCCGGCCGGGAGCGTCTAGGGCGCGCGCGAATGAGACCCGCCGGCGGCGGGTTAACGGAGTCGGAGGTCGAAATGCCGCTGTACGAGTACCGTTGCACGAGCTGTGAGAAGCGCCTCGAGGTGCTGCAGCGCGTCGGCGAGGCGCCGCTCACGGAGTGCCCGAGCTGCCACGGCGCCCTCGAGCGTCTGATCTCGGCGCCGGCGCTGCAGTTCAAGGGGAGCGGGTTCTACATCACCGACTACGGACGCTCGGGGTCGAAGGGGACGTCCTCGTCCGCGGGCGAGGGCAGCGCTCCGGCGGCCAAGGCCGAGGGCAAGACCGAGAGCAAGAGCGAGAGCACCTCGACGAACGCCGCGCCCCCCGCAGCCAAGTCGTAGCGCCCGCTACGCCGAGCGCAGCAGTACCTCGATCGCCCGCCGCAACGCCGGGCCCAGTTCCGGGTGGCGCAAACCAATCGATACGGTGGCGCGCAGGAAGTCGGCCTTGTTGCCGGCGTCGAAACGCTCGCCGGGGAATGTACAGGCGTAGATCGGCCCGCTGCGCAACGACCGGCGCAGCCCGTCGGTGAGCTGGATCTCGCCGCCGCGGTCGGGGGGCGTGTCGGCGAGTTCGCGCAGTACGCCCGGAGTCAGGACGTAGCGCCCGATCACCGCCAGGTTCGAGGGCGCCTCCTCGGGGCGCGGCTTCTCGACCAGTTCCGTGACGCGCCACAGGCCGTGCCCGACCGGCTCGCCGGAGACGCACCCGTAGTGGCGGATCTCCTCGCGGGGAACCTCCATCACGGCGATCACCGGCGCCCCGGTGCGCTGGTGGATCTCGGCGAGGCGCGAGATCGCGGGCGGGTCGCCGACGATGACGTCGTCGCCGAGCATCACCGCGAACGGCTCGTCGCCGAGTACCGGCGCCGCCTGGAGCACGGCGTGGCCGAGGCCGAGCGCCTCCTTCTGGCGGACGGCGACCACGCGGACCATGTCACCGACGGCGCGCACATGCGCGAGCAGCTCCTGTTTCCCTCTCTCGGCGAGGAACGCCTCCAGGCGGAGGGAGCGGTCGAAGTGGTCCTCGATCGCCGACTTGCCCTCGGCGGTGACGAACACCGCGGTGTCGAACCCCGCGGCCACCGCCTCCTCGACGACGTACTGGACGGCCGGCTTGTCGACCAGCGGCAGCAGTTCCTTCGGGATCGCCTTCGACGCCGGCAGGAACCGGGTTCCGAAGCCGGCGACCGGGAAGACCGCGCGGCGCAGACTCATCGCGCACCCCCCTGGATCGGGAACGACGGGATCCCCTCGCAGCGCAGCCGCACCCCCGGCGCGAGGCCGAGCCGCGCGGCGGCGCCGGCGTTGACCTCGAGCATGGCCCGGGCCGGTGTCGCGTTCTGGTAGTTCGGGCACGGGTCGAGGCGGCAGGGCGGAACGTCGGGCAGCACCTCGACGACCTCGCCCTCGCCGGACAGCCAGACGAAGTCGAGGGGAATGAAGGTGTTCTTCATCCAGAACGGCAGCGTGCCCTCGCTCTCGAAGACGAACAGCATGCCGCGGTCGGGGGCGAGGGAGTCGCGGAACATCAGGCCGAGCGCGCGTTCCTCGTCGGTGATCGCCGGTTCGACGACGATCCGAGCGCCGGCCGGCGTGACGCATGCGGGCGGAGGCGGGGCGGTCATGGCGAGAGCGGCGATCAGAACGAGCACGGGTCACTCCTCGGGGGTCAAATTGGACTTCTCGGCATGGTAGCGGAAGGCGCGATAGCTCATGCGCAGGAGGCGCGCGGCGTCCTTCTGCACCCCGCCGCAGCGCTCGAGCGCCTGCCGCATCAGCTCGCGCCGGATCGCCTCGAGGTGCGCCTCGATGTCCAGGCCATCCTTCGGCAACTGCAGGCCGAGGCGTTGCGCCCCGCTCTCGGCCGCGCCGCCGAGCAGACTCGCCGGCAGGGAGCCGAGCGTGATCAGGGCCGACGGTTCCATCGCCACCGCCTGCTCGATCACGTTCTCGAGTTCGCGCACGTTTCCCGGCCAGGCGTGGTTCTCGAACACGGTCAGGACGTCGCGGTGGACCTCCTTGGTCGGCAGGCCCATCCGCTTGCACGCCCGGTCGACGAACACCCTGACCAGTAGGGGAATGTCGTCGCGCCGCTCGCGCAGCGGCGGGACGTGCAGGTGGAGCACGTTGATCCGGTAGTAGAGGTCCTCGCGGAAGCGCCCCTCCTCGATCAGCCCGCGCAGGTCGGAGTTGGTCGCGGAGATCACGCGGGCGTCGACCGCGATCTCGCGGGTGCCGCCGACCGGGCGCACGCTCTTCTCCTGCAGCGCGCGCAGCAGCTTGACCTGCAGTTGGTGCGGCAGCTCGCCGACCTCGTCGAGGAAGATCGTCCCGCCGCCCGCCTCGTCGAACAGGCCGCGCTTGTCCTTCACCGCGCCGGTGAAGGAGCCGCGCACGTGACCGAACAGCTCGCTCTCGAGCAGCCCCTCGGGCAGGGCGCCGCAGTTGACCGGGACGAAGGCGCGGACTGTGCGCGGCGACTCCGCGTGGATGGCGCGGGCGAGCAGTTCCTTGCCGGTTCCGGATTCGCCCGTGATCAGGACCGTGGCGTCGCTGCGCGCGATCTGCCGCAGCCTGTCGAGCACCGGGCGCATCGCGCGCGACACGCCGACGATCTGGTGGAACTCGGCGGGCGCCGGAGGGGCGGCGCGATCGAGGCGCTTGGCCACGACCGTCTTCAGCTCCTCGACGTCGAACGGCTTGGACAGGTACTCGACGGCGCCTTCGCGCAGCGAGGTGAGCATGTGCGCCGGCGTCGAGTGGGCGGTGATCATGACGAAGTGGGTGTCGGGCAGGGTGGGGTGGTGGGCGCGCAGCAGGTCGAGCCCGTTGCCGTCGGGGAGGACGATGTCGCAGATCACCAGGTCGAACGTCTCCTGTCCGAGCAGCTGGGTGGCCTCGCGGTAGGTGGGCGCGAGCCGCACCTCGTAGCCCTCGCCTTCGAGCACGATCGACAGGAGCTCCCTCAGGCTGGGCTCGTCGTCGACGACGAGGACGCGCGCGCTCACACCGCCCTCAACGGGATGCTGAGCGTGAACGTCGTGCCGCTCCCCGGCGCGCTCTCGACGCCGATCTCGCCGTCGTGATCGTTGACGATCGAATAGACGACGGACAGCCCGAGCCCCGTCCCGCCGGTGCGGAACGCCTTGAACGGTTGGAAGATCTCGTGGATCTGGTGCTGCTCCATCCCGACCCCCTCGTCCCTCCAGCGAATCACGTAGTGTGCGGCTTCCGGACGAGCCAGGACGGTCATCGTACCACCCGAGGGCATGGCCTGAACGGCGTTGCGGGCGAGGTTGTAGAAGGCCTGGCGGAGTTGCCGCTCGTCGGCGAGCACCGGACCCTCGTGCGGTTCGATCTCGGCCACGATCGCGTGCCCGGCGAGCACCTCGGGGGAGTTGCGGAACAGCGTCAACGTCTCCTCGAGCGTCCGCGCGATGTCGCACGGACCCTGGTGGGGCGCCGGCGGGCGGGCGAACCCGAGGAACGCCTCGATGATCCCGGACAGGCGGCGCGACTCGTCGACGACGATGCGCAGCAGGCTCTTCTCCTTGGCGGAGAGCTGCGGCAGGGTGCCGAGCACCTGCGCCGAGCCGGAGATCGAGGCGAGCGGGTTGCGGATCTCGTGCGCGATGCCCGCCGCCATCTCGCCGACCGCGGCGAGCCGCTCGCGCAGCCGCTCGCGCCGGGCCGCCTCGCGGGCCTCGGTCAGATCGCGGAAGTGGACCACCGTGCCGAGCGGCGCGCCGTCCTCGCCGCGCAGCGCGGTCACGGTGCAGCCCAGGGTCATCCCGGAGCCCGGTATCGAGCCCTCGAGGCGCTGCGGCGACTCCGGCGCGGGCTTGCGCAGCACCGCGGCCCAGCTCACGCCCTCGAGAGGCAGCGCCTCGGCGACCAGCCTGCCCTCGATCGGCGCCCGCAGCCCGAGGATCCGGTGCGCGGCCGGGTTGGCCATGACGATGCGCCCCGCTCCGTCCGCCGCGAGCACGCCCGACTCGACCGAGCGGAGCACGTCGTTGGACAGCGCGATCAGGCGCGCGGTCGCCTCGCGCTCGCCGCGCAGCCTGGCCTCGGCCTGCTGCAGGGAGTGCGCCAGGTAGGACGTCAGCAGGGCGAGGACCGCGAACCCGGCGCCGGTGACGACCAGCTGGAAGCCGAGACCCGGGGTGCCGATCAGCCGCGTGGACGGGGCGTAGGACGGCGGCGGGAGGAGCCCGAAGACCATCGCCTCGGCCATCGCGGCGTAGAGCACGAACGCGCCGCCGGCGGTGGTCAGGGCGCCGCGCAGGCCGAACATCAGGGCGGCGAAGGCGACGGGGATGAGGAAGAGGAAGGGGAAGTAGGAGAGGAGGCCGCCGGTGTAGTAGACCAGCAGTGTGACGATGAGCAGGTCGCCGGCGATCTGCAGCGCGCCGTGGAGCCCGGAACGGATCCGGGCGATGAACAGGCCGAGCCAGACCAGGGAGAGCAGGTAGCACAGTCCGGAGAGGCGGACGAAGGGACCGATGGAGAGGATCTCCTCGGAGGTCGCCTGAACGATGAGGGCGCCGACGAGCAGCGCCGAGACGGCGACCAGACGCAGCCCGACCAGCCAGCGCGCGACCAGTGAGACGGGCAGCCCGCCCCGCGGTCCGCCGGGCTCGGCGGACCGCGGGGGTTCGGCGAGGTTCATCCGATCTTGGAGATCAGGTCGAACATCGGCAGGTACATCGAGATCACGATGCCGCCGATGACGATGCCGAGGAACATGATCATGATCGGCTCGATCAGCTTCATCATGCCGGCCACGGCGATGTCGACCTCCTCCTCGTAGAACTCGGCGATCTTGGCCAGCATCGAGTCGAGGGCGCCGGTCGTCTCGCCGACCGAGATCATCTGCACGACCATCGGCGGGAACTGCCCGCACGACTTGAGCGGCTCGGCCATCGTCTTGCCTTCCTCGACCGCCTTGCGGACCTCGAGGATGGCCTGTTCGATCACGGCGTTGCCCGAGGTGCGGGCGGTGATGTCGAGGGCCTCGAGCACGGGTACACCGGCGGAGAGCAGGGTGCCGAGCGTGCGGCAGAAGCGGGCGACGGCGATCTTGCGCAGGACGAGCCCGAGCACGGGCGTCTTGAGGAGGATGCGGTCGATGACCAGCTTGCCCTGGGGGGTCGCGTAGTAGCGGCGGATGGCGATCGCCCCGGCGACGACGAGCATGAGGATCAGCCACCAGAAGCGGCCGACGAACTTCGACAGGGCGACCACGATGCGGGTCGGCAGCGGCAGGTCGGCGCCCAGCGAGGCGAACAGCGAGGCGAACACCGGGATGACCTTCCACAGGATGACGTACACGACCAGGGTGGCGATCGCGATCACCGCCGCCGGGTAGATCATGGCCGACTTCACCTGGGCCTTGAGGCGCGCCGCCTTCTCGATGTAGGTGGCGAGGCGCTGGAGGATGGTGTCGAGGATGCCGCCCGCCTCGCCCGCGGCGACCATGTTGACGTACAGGTCCCCGAACGCCTGCGGGTGCTTCTTGAGCGCGTTGGCCAGCGAGGAGCCCGACTCGACGTCCTCGCGGACCTGCAGGATGATGCGCTGGAAGGCCTTGTTCTCCTGCTGCTCGCCGAGGATTTGCAGGCACTGGACGAGCGGAAGCCCGGCGTCGATCATCACGGAGAACTGCCGCGTGAAGATCGCCAGCGACTTCTCGTCGATGCCGCGGCGGATCTTGGGCAGCGCGATCTCCTTGCCCTTCTCCTTGACCGTCAACGGAACGATCTGCTGGCGGCGGAGAACGGAGAGGACCGCCTCCTTGTTGTCGGCCACCAGGATGCCGCTCTGCGGCCGACCGGCCCGGTCACGACCCTTCCATTCGAAGCTCGGCATCGCTCACGCCCTCCCCGGAGCCTTCGGCGCCCCAGTAGCCTGGACCACCCCGGTGCCCCGGTTGATCATGTCCTGCAGTTCATCCGCGTTGGAAGTGTACGACATCGCCGTCTGCAGCGTGATCAGTCGCCGCTGGTAGAGCGTGGCCAGCGACTGGTTGAAGGTCTGCATCCCGTGCTTGAGCTGGCCGGTCTGCATCGTTGAGTAGATCTGGTGGATCTTGTCCTCGCGGATAAGGTTGCGGATCGCCGCGTTGGGCACGAGGATCTCGCACGCCAGCACGCGCCCCTTGCCGCCGGCGCGCGGCAGCAGGGACTGGCAGATGATCCCCTCGAGCACGAACGAGAGCTGGGCGCGGATCTGCGACTGCTGGTGCTCGGGGAACACGTCGATGATGCGGTTGATGGTCTGCGGCGCCGAGTTGGTGTGCAACGTGGCGAAGGTGAGGTGGCCCGTCTCGGCGATGCGCAGCGCCGACTCGACGGTCTCGAGGTCGCGCATCTCGCCGATCAGCACCACGTCGGGGTCCTCGCGCAACACCGAGCGCAGGGCGTTGCCGTACGACTGGGTGTCGGAGTGCAGCTCGCGCTGGTTGACCATCGCCCGCTTGTGCGTGTGCAGGTACTCGATCGGGTCCTCGATGGTCACGATGTGCAGCGGGTGCTCGGCGTTGACCTTGTCGAGCATCGCCGCGAGCGAGGTCGACTTGCCGCTGCCCGTCGGCCCGGTGACGAGCACCAGGCCGCGCGGCTTCTCGCACAGCCCCTCGACGATCGGGGGCAGGCCCAGCTCGCGGAAGCCGAGGATCTCGTAGGGGATGCGCCGGAAGGCGGCGGCCACCGCGCCGCGCTGGTAGAAGACGTTGGCGCGGAAGCGGGCGAGGCCCTTGATGCCGAAGGAGAGGTCGAGTTCGAACGTCTCCTCGAGCCTGTGCTTCTGCGCGTCGGTGAGCACCGAGTACGCCAGCCGCTTGGTCTCGGGCGCGGTCATCGGCGGCAGGGGCAGACGCTCGAGCGCGCCGTCGATGCGGATCACAGGCGGGGTGTTGGTGGTGATGTGGAGGTCGGTGGCCCCCCTCTCCACCATCGTCTTGAGCAGCTCGTGAAGCGTGACGGCCATGCCTCCCCCTTACACCACGGTCTCGCGCACGACCTCCTCGATCGTGGTGACGCCCTCGCGGATCTTCTGCAGCCCCGACTGCCGGAGAGTGATCATGCCCTCCTCGATCGCCTTGCGCCGAAGCTCGATGGCCGTCGAACCAGATAGGATCAGCTCGCGGATGTCCTCTGTGACGTCCATCACCTCGAACAGCCCGACGCGGCCCTTGTACCCGGTGCCGCCGCACTTCTCGCAGCCGCGCCCCTGGAACAGCTTGATGCCCGGCGCCTCCGCCTCGGAGAAGCCGACCGAGAGCAGCGCCTGGATCGGCGTGTCCACTTCCTCGCGGCACGCCTGGCAGCACTTGCGCACCAGCCGCTGGGCGGCGATGACGTTGACCGAGGTGGCGACGAGGAACGGCTCGATGCCCATGTTCATCAGGCGCGAGATGGTCGACGGCGCGTCGTTGGTGTGCAACGTGGAGAGCACGAGGTGGCCGGTCAGCGCGGCCTTGATGGCGATCTCCGCGGTCTCGAAGTCGCGCACCTCTCCGACCAGGATGATGTTCGGGTCCTGGCGCAGAAAGGAGCGCAGAGAGGCGGCGAAGTTGAGGCCGATCGACTCCTTCATCTGCACCTGGTTGACGCCCGGGAGCTGGAACTCGACCGGGTCCTCCGCGGTCATGATGTTGACCTCGGGCGTGTTGACCCTCTGCAGCGCCGAGTACAGGGTGTTGGTCTTGCCCGAGCCGGTCGGGCCGGTGACCAGCACCATCCCGTACGGCTTGAGGATGGAGTCCTCGAACTTCTTCAGGCTCGACTTCTCGAAGCCGAGCTTGGTCATGTCGAGCCGGAGGTTCTCCTTGTCGAGCAACCGGAGCACGACCTTCTCGCCGTGCAGCGTGGGCAGGGTGGAGACGCGGAAGTCCAGTTCGCGCGCCCGCCCCTCGACCTTGGCCTTCATCTTGATGCGGCCGTCCTGGGGCAGGCGCTTCTCGGCGATGTCGAGCTTGGCGAGGACCTTGATGCGGGACGTGATGGCGTCCTTGAGCTTGAGGGGCGGCGCCATCACCTCGTAGAGGATGCCGTCGACACGGTAGCGGACCCGGTAGCTCTTCTCGTACGGCTCGACGTGGATGTCGGAGGCGCCGCGCTTGATCGCGTCGGTGAGGATGATGTTGACCAGGCGCACGACCGGGGCCTCCTCGGAGGCCTCGGCCAGCTTGGAGACGTCCAGCTCCTCCTCTTCCTCGAGGACCTCGAGCGCCGACTCGTCGACGGTGGCGAGATCCTCCATCACCTTCTTGAGTTCCAGCTCGCGGGACGAGCCGAAGTAGCGGTCGATGGCCTCGCGGATCGCCTCCTCGGAGGACACCACCGGCTCGACGCGATAGCCGGTCATGAAGGTGATCTCGTCCATGGCGAAGATGTTGGTCGGATCGGCCATCGCCACGGTAAGCGTCGCGCCGGTCTTGTTGACCGGGATGACGTTGTACTTGCGGCACAGATCGACCGGGATGACCTTGGCGATGACGTCGTCGATCTCGAAGTGACGCAGGTTGATGGAGGGAACGCCGAACTGGTGCGACAGGCACTCGATAATGTCGTCCTCGGTCACGTAGCCGAGGCGCTGCAGGATCTCGCCGAGTTTGCCGCCGGTGTTTTTCTGTTCTTCCAGAGCACGAGTCAGTTGCTGCTGGTTGACCAGTTGGGCCTTCAACAGCAGTTCACCGAGCTTGAGGGCCATGCTCCTCCCTATCTTGAACCTGTACGCCGCTCTCGGATTCTACCATCTCCGCCGGCGGCCGCTCGGCCCGGGTGAGCGTGGCCGTGAGCTTGCCGAAAGGCAGGTCGGAGACGATGCGCAGCGGCGTGTGGGTGGGATCGGGTGTCACCCACAGGGTCAGTTTTCCCTCCTTCTTGGCCAGGAACCCCTCGCGGAAGCGCGGTTCGACGACCAGGCAGTCGACCGACCCGGCCGTGGTCTTGACCCGGTCACGGCCGCTGACCACCACGACCAGGGGGTAGGTGACGCCCCCCGAGTGCACCCGGTACTGGAACGCCTTGCCGGGCGCGAGGTCGAGCGTGCGCAGGTGGAACACCGCGCCGAGCGTGTCGAAGACCGGTACCGGCGCGGCCACGGCGCCGCGGTCCTTGCCGTTCTTCCAGCGGTGCGCGGTCCCGGCCTCGGGGTTGAACTCGATCGACTCCTCGCCGCTGCGCTTGCCCTCGCGCGTCCACTTGCGAGCGGCCAACGCGGTCATCCGCTCGGGGTCGAGCAGCGACTCGAATCGGTCGTCGATGACGGTGAAGCGCGCGACGAACGGCGACGAGTTGGCGCGCATCGCGATCGGGAAGGGCTCTCCCGCCCGCGCCGGGCCGCTTTCCAGCACCAGCGTCCCGCCGACCAGCCGGAGGTAGGTCAGCGTGTAGGTCAGCCGTTCGCCGGCCCGCGCCCACTCGGGGACGGCCGCGGCCGCGTGAACAGCGGCGAGCGCGCAGACCGAGAGCACGCAGTTTCGCAGCCCTTGCACCCGGCAATACTAGCGCGGCGGCCCGCCGAGGAGGGAGCGGAGCGTGTCGAGGACCTCGTCGGGACGCACGTCCCTGGCCGGACCGGTCCGCGCGCGGCCGCGCGCCGCGCCCGGACGGGCGCCGCTGACGATCCCGACGCGCGCCCCGCGAGGTCCGTTGCGCTGCGGATCGGTGACGGTGTGGATCGCGACCGTCGGCACGCCCAGCGCCGCGGCCAGGTGCACCGGTCCGGTGTCGGCTCCCACCGCCGCGTGGGCGCGACCGAGGAGCCGGGTCAGGGCGGGGATGTCGGTGGGTGGAGCGAGCGCGAACGGCCCCGCTGCGGCGAGCGATCGCGCCGCGTGGAGGTCGCCGGGGCCCCGGACCAGGAGCGGCGCGATTCCGAGGGAGGCGATCCCCCGGGCCAGGGCGACGAGACGATCCGCCGGCCACGCCTTGTCCGGCGCGCCCGCACCCGGGAACACGGCGACGAACGGCGCCGTCGGAAGATCGAGTCGAGGCGTATCCCCGCCCTCGGCGAGGAGGAAGCCGCCGTCGGGTTTGGTGCCGTAGGGGGGCTCGATGCCCAGGCACGCCAGGGAGGACAGGTTGATGTCCACGACGTGAACGACGCCGTCGGGAGGCCCGAAGCGGCGCGTGTAGGCGAGACCGGCGAGCCGTTCACGGCGCGCTTCCCGGCCCGGGCCGACGCGGACTGGTGCGCCGGACAGGCGCGCCGCCACGGCGGACTTGAGCAGGCCCTGGAGATCGATCGCGACCTCGGCTCGGAAACGGCGCAGGGCGGAGACCGAAGCGCCGAAATCGGCGCGGGTATCGGGGTCGAAGGGCCGGCGCCGCCACCGCGACGTGGCCACCTCGATCACCGTTCCGACCGCCGGGTGCGTTCTGACGAGCGGCGCCAGCGGCGCCTCGACGACCCACCCGACTTCATGTCCGGCCGCGGCGAGCGACGCGGCGACCGGCCACGCGTGGACGATGTCGCCGAACGCGGAGAGGCGGCAGATGAGGACGCGCACGCGCGGATTGTAGTGGCCGGCCCGGACTCGCCGGACGGCCGCCGGCGCCCCGCTCTCCGCGCCTGCTGCGGAACCGAGATCAGCGCGCCGGCTGGAAGCGGCGGGTGATCTCGGCGATCAGGTCGGTGGTCGCGTGGTCCTTGGCGTCGCCGCAGATCGCGACCCGCCCGCCCCACTCCGCGACGACGGCGCGCTCGGGGACGGTCTCGGGCGTGTAGTCGGTGCCCTTGGCGTGGACGTCCGGGCGCAGGGCGCGCAGCACCTCGGTGACCGTCGGCTCGTCGAACACCACGACGAGGTCCACGCAGGCGAGGTGAGCGACCAGTTCCGCGCGCTCGACACCCGGGATCAGCGGCCGGTCCGGCCCCTTGATCTCCCGCACCGAGCTGTCCGAATTGACGGCCACGACGAGCAGGTCGCCGTGCGCGCGGGCGCCCGCCAGGTAGCGCGCGTGGCCCACGTGCAGCAGGTCGAAGGCGCCGTTGGCGAGCACCACGGTGCGGCCGGCGGCGCGCGCCCTCTCGCACGCCGACCGGGCCTCGCCGAGCGCGACGACCTTGGCCGCGGCGTCAGTCATCGAGAAACTCCGCCAGGTCGATGGCCCTGTGCAACTCGGGCCGGGTCACGGTCGCCGTGCCCAGCTTGGTGACGACGATGCCGCCGGCGATGTTCGCCAGTGCCGCGGCCTCGCGGGGCGTGGCTCCGGAGGCGAGCGAGAGCACGAGTACGGCGAGCACGGTATCGCCGGCGCCGGTGACGTCCGCGACCTGGTCTGTGCCGTACACGGGCAGGTGCAAGGGCGCCCGACCGTCCTGCACCAGCGTCATCCCCTGGCTGCCGCGCGTCGCGGCGAGGAACGAGGCGCCCAGCCGGCGACGCAGCGCCTCGGCGGCGTCGGCGACCGCGCGATCGCCGCGCACATCTCCGCCTGCGACCTCGGCCAGTTCCTCGAGGTTGGGTGTCGCGCCGTCGACCGGTCCGAGGTCGCCGAGACCGTAGCGCGAGTCGGCGGTCGCGAGCGATCCCGGCGGCAGGGCGGCGCGCAACCGGGCGACGCCGGCCGCGTTCACCGTGCCGTAGCCGTAGTCGGAGATCGCGGCCCCCGCCGCCGCGGCGGCGGCGCGCTCGAGGCGGGCGAAGAGCCGCTCGCGCAGACCCGCGTCGTCCGGCACGTGGTCCTCGACGTCGTAACGCGCGACCTGGAAGCGCAGCGACGACGGGCCGCCGGCGAGGACCCGAACCTTGGTCGTGGTCTTCATCCCGGCGACGACCTCGATCCCGGCGGTGTCGATGCCCTGGGAGCGGAGCGCCGCGGCCAGACTGCCGCCCGGCTCGTCGTCGCCGACCAGCCCCACCGCGAGCGGCGCCCCGCCCAGCGCGGCGATGTTGGCCAGGGCGTTGGCGCCGCCGCCAGGCACGTCGCGCTGTTCCTCGAAGCGCAGGATGACGACCGGAGCCTCCCGCGAGATCCGCTTCGGGGACCCGAGGATGAACCGGTCGAGCACGAGGTCGCCGTAGACGACGATCCGCCGGCCGGCGAAGCGTTCGACCAGATCGTGGATGCGCGCGCGCGTGGCCATCGACGCGATTCTAAGGGATCGCGGCGCCGGGGCGTCCGGACGCCTGCCCGATCAGGTGCCCGAGGTCTCCGGTGACGATCCGCGCCTCGACCTCGAGCCACGCCACAGCCTGGAGCGACTCGGGCGGGAGCTTGATCGCGTCCTTGGCGGTCACCACCGGCAGGGCGCCGCGCGACTCGGCGGCGCGCACCAGGACGGCGACCTCCGCGGCGTCGAGGCGGTGGTGGTCGGGGTATTTCCTCGTGCCGACGACCTCGGCGCCGAGCGTTTCCAGCGTGCGGAAGAAGCGCCCTGGCGCGGCGATCCCCGCCGCCGCGAGCACGCGCCGCCCGGCCAGCGCCGACACCGGCTCGGATTGCCCCGAGACGTGCACCGCGGTCGGGACGACCGCCGCGCCGAGGAGTGGCGCGTTCGGGGTCCAGCGCCGGAGCGTCGCGGACGCCTGCTCGAACGCGCCGCCCATGACCACCACGGCTCCGACCCTGGCCAGGGCCGCGGGGTGCTCCCGGCGCGGTCCGTTCAGGCACAACGGGTCCCGGCCGTCGACGACCACGACGTCCAGATCGCGCGCGAGGCGCCAGTGCTGGAACCCGTCGTCGAGCACGAGCACCGTGGCGCCGAGTTCGCTCACCGCCCGCCGCGCGCCGGCCGTGCGGTCGGGGTCGATCGAGAGCGCCGCGCCGGGCACCAGGCGAGCGAGCAGCGCCGGCTCGTCGCCGACCTCCCTCCAGTCGGGCCGCTGCCCCGGGGGGGAGGTGACGGGGCGCTTCTCGGCCCGGCGGTATCCCCTCGAGAGGATCGCCGGCCGGTGGCCGGCCGCGCACAGGGCGCGGGCGATCGCGGCCACCATCGGGGTCTTGCCGGTGCCCCCGACCGCGATGTTGCCGACCGAGATCACCGGCGCGCCGGCGCGTTCCGGCTCCCTGATGCCGGCGGCGAAGAGCCGGTACGCTGCGGCGTTGACCCGCTCGAGCGGCCAGCTGGCGACGCGCCACCAGACGCTCACGCTCGCGTGACTCCGACGAGGAATGGCTCCAGCGCGTCGATCGTCCGGGCGGTGGCGCCGGCGTGCCGGGCGAGCAGGGCCCGGCCGGCTTCTCCGGCGACCCGCGCGCCCGGCGGGTCGGCCAGCCACGCGGCGGCCGCCGCCTCGAGTTCGGCGCCGTCTCGCACCACTCGCGCCGCGCCCGCCGCGACGAACTCCTCGTAGACCGCGGAGAAGTTCCGGACATGCGGGCCGGTGAGCACGGGCACCCCGAAGCGCGCCGGTTCGATCGGATTGTGGCCGCCGACCGGCACCAGCGAACCGCCGACGAACGCCAGCGCGCCGAGCTGGTAGATGGCGGCGAGTTCCCCGATCGTGTCCAGCACGACGGCGTCGAGGGGGCCGGTGGGCTCCCCGAGCCGGGATCGGCGAATCGCGCGCAGGTCGTGGGCCGACGTCAGGTCGAGCACCGCTCCGGCTCGCTCCGGGTGCCGCGGCGCGAGGACCAGGAACGGCGCCGGCCGGGATTCGAGCGCGCGGGCCGCCGCGATGACGGCCGCCTCCTCGCCCTCGGCGGTCGATCCGGCGACCCAGACGGGACGGTCCTGAGAGAGCGCGCGTATCTGCGCCAACACCGCCGGCTCGGGGCCTGCCGGAGCGGCGTCGAACTTGACGTTGCCGACGACGCGGATCCGCTCGGCGACGACTCCCATGATGGCGAGGCGCTCGGCGTCGCGCTCGCTCTGGGCGAGCACCAGCGTCACCGGGTCGAGCAAGGGGCGGAGGAGGCGCCGGATGGCCCGGTAGCCCTCGAACGACCGGTCCGAGACGCGCGCGTTGGCGAGGACGACCGGGGTCGAACGGAGCCGGCACGCGGCGAGCAGTTCCGGCCACAGCTCCGTTTCGACCAGGACGACCAGTCGCGGGCGGGCCCGATCGAGAGCCCGCCGGACGGGCCCTGGGAGGTCGATGGGAAAGGGCACGACAGCGTCGGCGAGGTGCTGACCGGTCGCGACCTGAAGACCGGTTGAGGTCGTCGACGAGAGCATCGTCGGCACGCCAGGAAAGCGCCGGCGGAGTTCCGCCAGGAGTGGGCGGGCGACCGCCACCTCCCCGACCGAGACAGCCTGGACCCACACTCCGCCCGGCGCCACTTCCGGCAGGCGGTAACCCAGCCGCTGAGCGATCGGCGGCCAGTGGCGACCTCGCCGGCGAGCCTGAAGGAGGAGCAGAGGCGCGGCCACCGGCAACGAGCTTGCGAGCAGGAAGCGGTAGGCCCACAAGGCCGGGTGCGCCATGCGTCGCAGTGTAGACGAAGCTGCGTCGAGGCAGTGGACGGGAGACAGCGAAGAGGGGAGACGACGACGGGGTCCGGGGTCTGGGGTCTGGGGTCCGGGGACCGGAGAAGAAGGACAGGGAAGAGGGAAGAGGGGACAGGGGACGGGGGACGGCGGAGCCGCCGTCTATAATCCGGCTGCACCCAACGACTGGGCGCCCGCCCCCGTATACCGCGCGGAGGTTGGCAGTGGGGATCGCTGTGTTTCGCCTGTTGGCCAGGGAGAACGTGACCGCAGAGAGGACCGATCGTGATCTCGCGGCCGCTGCGCGGGCGGGTGACGAGTCCGCGTTCGCGGATCTCGTCCGCCGCCACCAGGCGGGCGTCCGGCGCTGCGCGGCCCGTGTCCTCGGCGACGCCGAGGAGGCCCGGGACATCGCCCAGCTGGCGTTCATCAGGGCGTGGGAGAACCTGGCCAAGTACGACCCCACCTGGTCGTTCACGACGTGGTTGTATCGGATCGCGACCAACCTGGCGATCGACGTCCTGCGCTCGCGCGGGACCCGCGACCGCACCCACGTCGCCCACCTCCGCCTGGTCGGCGACGCCGTGCCGCCCTCGGCGCCGCGGGACCTCGCCGAGGGCGAAGTGAAGAGGATCTTCGCCGACCTCGCGGCGGAACTGCCGCCGACGCAGCGCGCGGCGTTCGTGCTCCGGGAAGTCGAGGGCCTGGACACCGGCGAGGTGGCGGCGATCCTCGGCTGCAGTGACGCCACCGTCCGCAATCACGTATTCCAGGCACGGGCGGTGCTCCGCCGCGAGCTGGCGGCTCGCTACCCGGAGTATCTCCCCCGGGGAGGGGCGCGATGACGAGTTGTCGGGAGACACGGCGGGTGCTCGAGCGCTACCTCGCGTTCGAGCTGCCGGCGGCCGATGAGCAGGCCGTTCGTGCGCACCTGGCGTCGTGCCCGGCGTGCCTGGCGGAGCTCGAGTCGAGGGATCCCGGCGCCGCCCTCGCCGTGGCGTTCGGCGCCTCGTCCGAGGAGGGCGGCGGCGAGGAGTTCGTCCAGGCGGTGCTGGCGGGGATCCACCAGCGCCGGGCGGAGCGGGTCGTGGGTTCGCGCAGGAGGCTGTGGGGCTCGGCGGCGGCGGCGGCGCTCCTCGCGATCGCGGTGCTCCCGCTGTGGCGGTCCGCGCGTCCCTGGCTGGCGCCGACTTCGGAGGCCGAGTCGGCGGTCGCCGTCACCTCGAATGTCGAGCCGGCGTTCGTCGAGGTCGAGGGCGACGCGGTCCGTGTCTACCAACTGGTCTCGGCGGAGGCGGGTGCCGCGCGGGTCGCGCTGATCGTCGATCCGGAGCTGGAGCTCTAGTGCGGCGCGTCCCGGCGCTCGTCGCCGTGGCCCTGTGCGTCGCCGCTTCGGCCCTCGCGGCGGAGCGGACGTTCCACCTGCGCCACCGCCAGGCAGGCGCGGCCGCGGGCGTGGTCGTGCCCCTGTTGTCGTCCGACGGTACAGTGCTGGTCGAGCCGAAGACCAACGCGGTGACGGTCCGGGATCGGGACGAGGTCATCGATCGGATCGAACGGGCGCTGGCGGCGTGGGACCGGCCCCCGGCGAGCTACAGGGTCCGGCTGCTCGTGCTGCTGGCGTCCACCGCGACCGGGGCGGGGCCGCAGCCGAAGGCGGTCGAGGAACTCGGCGTCGACCTCCGAGAACTCTTCCACTTCACCTCGTTCGAGGAGATCGACTCCCTGAGCCTGGTGGCGAAGGACGGTTCCTCCGTGGAGACGCCCGCGGGCGGGCGATACACCGTGCGGTTCCGGCTGCGCTCGAGCGCCGAGGCGCCCGACCGCGTCCAGTTGGCTCCCCTGGAACTCTTCCGCGGCGACACGCGCGCGGCCTCGAGCAGTCTCGACACGCTGCGCCCGCTGCTGCGCAGCACCGTCAGCCTGCGCGTCGGCCAGACCTCGGTGGTCGCCGCCGCGCGCTCGGAGCGGGCCGATCAGGCGCTGCTCGTCGTGATCTCGGCGGCACGGGAGGTCGGACCGTGACCGACTACCTGGCCCGGCTCGGCACGCCCGAGGGCGAGGTCTTCGAACAGAAGCACCGCGCCGTCTCGGCCGAGGCGCTGCGCCGGGAACTGGAGGCCAAGGGCCTGCACGTGTTCCGGCTCAGACCGGTCGGCCGGCGCGCGCGGCTGCCCTTCCTCGGCGCCCGCGAGCGGATCTCGCCGATGGAGTTCCTCGTCTTCAACCAGCAGTTGGCGACGCTGCTGCGCGCGGGGATTCCGGTGCTGCAGTCGCTCGAGCTGCTGCAGGGCGCGCAGTCCTCGCCGTTCTTCCGTTCCGTCCTCTCGCGCGTCCTCGAGGAGGTCAAGTCGGGCGTGGCGCTCTCGGAAGCGTTCCTCGCGCAGGGCTCGATGTTCCCGAGGCTGTACGGCGCGACGCTGATGGCCGGCGAGCGCTCGGGCGAACTCGAGTCGGTGCTCACCCGTTACATCCACCACCAGCAGATGCTCGAGTCCGTGCGGCGCAAGGTGTCGTCCGCGCTGACCTACCCACTGGTCCTCGTCGGCCTGGCGTTCGGCCTGATCGTGCTCCTCGTCACGTACGTGATCCCGCGCTTCGCGGGGTTCTTCATCGGTTTCGCCGCCCAGCTGCCGTTGCCGACGCTGATCGTGATCGCCACGGCGAACTGGTTCCAGAGCAACATCCTGTTCGTCGCGGGGGTCGCCGTGGCGGCGTTCTGGCTGGTCAGGCGGTGGCTGCGCAGCGAGAACGGTCGCCTGGCGTGGGACGGCGCCAAGATGAAGGTCCCCTTCGTCGGGGAGATCTTCCACTTGTTCGGGCTCTCGCAGTTCGTCCGCTCCCTGGCCACGCTGGTCGCCGGAGGAACGCCGCTGGTCAACGCCCTCGAGGTCGCCACGTCGACCATCACCAACCGGGCGATTTCCGGGCCGATGGCGCGCGTCGCTCCCCGGGTGCGGGAGGGCCAGGCGTTGTGGGCGTCGCTGGAGGCCACGGGGCTGTTCCCCGAACTGTCGGTGGCCATGGTCAAGGTCGGCGAGGCGACCGGGGCGCTCGAGGAGATGCTCTTCAACGTCGGCCAGTTCTACGACGAGAGCATCGAGGTCAGACTGGGGCGGGTGGTGTCGCTGATCGAGCCGGCCGTGCTCGTGCTCATGGGCGGAGTGATCGCAGCGTTGCTCCTCTCCGTGTATCTTCCCATGTTCAGTTTGCTGCAGCACGCGAGGTGAGCGGGTGGACGAGTCGATGGGAACCGCCGGTCTGCTGAAGTCGCTCGGGCGCCTGGAACTCCAGGACGCGGAGCGAGGGCGCGAGCTCGCCAGGCGGTTGGGCCTCGAGTTCGACGACCTCACCGAGTACCGGGTCGAGCCCGAGCTGTTCCGGCAGATCCCCGTGGACGTGATGCTGCGCTACCAGTTCGTCCCCCTGCGGCGGGAGGGCAACGCCGTCGTGGTGATCATGGCCGACCCGTCGAACCTGCTCGCGGTCGACGAGGTCGAACTGTCGATCGGCGCGCCGGCGATCGTGCGCGTCGGCCCGGCGTCGAAGATCGCCGAGATCCTCGAGAAGTCGGAGTCCACACAGCGGGTACTCGACGAGGCCACGGAGGACTTCCGCATCCAGCTCGTCCAGGAGAAGGAGAACGGCGAGGAGACGCTGACCATCGACCGCATCGCGGCCGACACGTCGCCGATCATCAAGCTGGTCGACACGATCGTCTACAACGCCATCCAACGCCGCGCGTCGGACATCCACATCGAGACGCGCGACGTCGAGGTGATCGTCAAGTACCGCATCGACGGCGTGCTGTACCAGGCGATGGAGGCGATCGACAAGCGCCACCACGCGACCGTGATCTCGCGCATCAAGGTCATGTCGGAACTGGACATCGCCGAGAAGCGAATCCCCCAGGACGGGCGCTTCAAGCTGCGCCTGAAGGGTCGGACGATCGACTTCCGCGTCTCCGTGATGCCGACCGTGCACGGCGAGGACGTGGTCATCCGCATCCTCGACAAGGAGTCAGCGAACAAGGAGTTCCGCACCCTCAACCTCGACATCCTGGGGTTCGACGAGGAGTCCAAGCGCAAGCTGCGCAAGTTCATCCGCGAGCCGTACGGCATGGTGCTGGTCACCGGGCCGACCGGCTCCGGCAAGACCACGACGCTGTACGCGTGCCTCTCGGAAATCGTCACGGTCGAGGACAAGATCATCACCATCGAGGATCCGGTCGAGTACCAGCTGCCCGGGGTAACGCAGATCCCGGTCAACGAGAAGAAGGGACTGACCTTCGCGCGCGGGTTGCGCTCGATCCTGCGCCACGACCCGGACAAGATCATGGTCGGCGAGATCCGCGACGAGGAGACCGCGCAGATCGCGGTCCAGTCCGCGCTCACCGGCCACCTGGTGTTCACGACCGTGCACGCCAACAACGTCGTCGACGTGCTCGGCCGGTTCCTCAACATGAACGTGGACCTGTACAACTTCGTCTCGGCCCTCAACTGCGTGCTCGCCCAGCGCCTCGTGCGGAGGATCTGCCCGCACTGCCGGCGACCCACCACCGTGACGGCGCAGTTGCTCGAGGAGTCCGGCCTGACTCCGGACGCCGTGCGGGGCGTGACCTTCTACGAGGGTGCCGGGTGCCTGGAGTGCAACGGCACGGGGTTCCTCGGCCGCTCGGCCATCTCCGAGCTGCTCGACCTGTCCGACCACATCCGCGCCCTGATCCTGGAGAAGCGGCCGGCCGCCGAGATCAAGCGGGCCGCCCGCGACGAGGGCATGCGCTTCCTGCGCGAGTCCGCGCTCGAGAGGGTGTTCTCGGGCGTCACGACGCTGCGCGAGATCAACAAGGTGACGTTCGTCGAATGAACCTCCTCGCCCTTCTCCGCGCCGTCCTCCGCACCCCTCCGCCTCAGCACGCGTTCGCGCTCTGCCCGGACCTGCTTCTCGCCGCCAGGCGCTCGCGGAGGCGCGATCGCCTGGAGTCCGTGCAGCGCTCCGCCCTGGCCCCCGGTTGGTACGAGCTGGGGCCGGTCGGCGTCCTGCAGGTGGACCGGCAGCAGCTGGCCGACGCGCTCGCGGCCGTGACCGAACGACTCGGCGGCGCGCCGCCGCGGGCCGGACTGGTGGTGCCAGATGCCTGGGTGCGCTCGCTGGTGCTCGACCTCGAGAACGTGCCGCGGCGCCGCGAGGAGGCCGAGGAGGTCGTCCGCTGGCGGCTGAAGCGGATTCTGCCGTGCCGGCCCGAGGAGGTGCGTCTCGACTTTGCGCCGACCGGCACGGAGGGGCGACTGCTCGTGACGCTGGCGCTCGACAAACCGCTCGCCGTGGTCGAGGAGGTCTTCCTCCAGGCGGGAACCCATGTCGGCGTCATCGAACCGGTCACACAGGCGTTGACTCCGCTGCTGCCGGCGAACGGCGCGGCGGTGCTGCTGGCGATCGCCGGCGATCACAACCTCGATCTCCTGCTCGCCGGGGATGGGCGGGTCCGGATGGTCAGGCACAAGACCCTGCCGGACGGCGATCGGCGCGGCGCAAGCTTCCTCCTCAACGAACTGACGCGAACCGTCGTACACGCCCGCGAACAGGAGGGACTGGCGCGACTGGAAGTATGGCTGGCCGCCTCCGACCCGGCCGCACTCGACGCGGCCGCCGAGTGGAGCGTCGGCGAGCAGGGGGTTGCGCTTCGGCGCCTCACGGTCGGTCCGGAAATGGTGCCGCCGGGCCTCGCGGGCGCGGAAACGGTCCCGGCCTGGGCGCTGTTCGCCTCGGGCTGGCAGGGGCAGGCGTGATGCTCCGCCCCAACCTGGCTCGCGAGCCGCTGCTCGACACGCGTCCGGTGGTCGCGGTGTCGCTGGTCCTGGCGTTCGTCGCGCTCGTGCTCACGGCCGCGAGCGTGGCCGATTTCCTCGGCGCCAGGGGGAGAGAGCGGGAGCAGTCCGACCGGCTCGAAGCGCTGCGCCAGGAGCACCAGGGGCTGCGCGCCGAGGTCGAGGCCGCGTCGCGCCGGCTCGCCGCGGTGGGCTGGAAACAGCTCGAGAGCGAAGCCAGCTCGCTGGGGTCGGTCGCGGCCAAGCGAAGTCTCTCCTGGAGCCGGATGCTCGCCGACCTCGAACGCGTCGTTCCCTGGAACGTCAGGCTGACGAGCATCAACCCGGGAATCGACGACAAGGGCGTGGTCACCCTCTCGCTGACCGGCGTCGCGGCCGATCGGGACTCGTGGCTGCAGCTGATCGCGCGCTGCTTCGCGGACGAAGGCTTCTCCGATCCGCGGCCCTCCAGCGAGGAGGCCCCGATCGCGAGCGGCAGTCAGGGATATCAGTTCGTGCTCTCCGTGAAGTACACGCCGGGAGGCGGTCGATGAGCCGGCGCGGCGCGTGGTGGAGGCTGTGGCCGGCGTGGCTGCTGCCGGCCGCGGTGGTGGCCCTGAACATGGTCTGGCTGACCGGTCTGCGCGGTGGCCTGCTCGGGCGCGACGCCGTGCTCGCCCGCCAGGTCGAGCAGCTGGAGGAGCAGCTGAAACAGCTCGAGGCGCAGCACCGCCAGGTGACGCGCGACGACCAGGCGCTCGCCCAGCTGCAGGCGAGCCTGGAACAGCTCCGCGGGCGGGATCTCGGACCGATGAAGGAACGACTCGTTCCGTTCCTGATCGACATGCTCGCGCGGATGGGCGAGGCCGGCCTGCGCCCCGAGCGGATCAGCTACGGCGCGTCGCTCGACGAGAAGACCGGGCTGACCCGCTTCAGCGCCTCGTACTCGGTGGCCGGCACCTACGATCAGATCCGGCGGGCGATCTACCAGCTCGAGACGTCTCCGCAATTCGTCACCATCGAGAGCGTGGGTCTGCGCGGCGAGACGCAGGCGACGTCGCTGGCGGTGGAAGTGCAGATGACCATCGCCACGTACTTCTCCGACGCGGACGGCGCGCTGCTCGCCGCGGTCGGCAGGACGGAGGCGTCCGGTGACCGTTAAGACCGACCCGCGTCAGCTCGCCATTCTGGCGACCCTCGTCGTGGCGCTCATCGTCGTGGTGCTCCTGCGCGTGGTCCCCTCGGTCGCGCCGCAGGCGGGGACCAGCGACGTCGGGGGGCTGCCCCCGATCTCCCGAGTGAACGTCCCGACGCTCGGCTGGTCCCCCGACTCGGATCGGCAGGTGGGCACGCCGCAGGCACGGCGAAACCTGTTCACCTACGGCGCCCCGCCGACGCCGACGCCCGACCTCCAGCCGACTCCGACCCCGGCCCCGACGTTGCCGCCCCGGCCGTTCGCGACGCCGACTCCGCGCGGCATCCTGCTCGCCGATGGCCGGCGGATGCCCGATCCCCCGGCGTTCCCGCTGCCGTACGTGGGCTGGCTGGGACCGGACAGGTTGAAGGTCGCGGTGTTTCGCGACGGCGCCGAGATGGTGGTCGTCCCGGTCGGAGAGAAGGTGCGCGACCGGTTCATCCTTCGAGAGATCACGCCGACCGGGGTGCGGATCGGACACACCGGCTACCCGGACGAGGTGACGACGTTCGTACCGCTGGCGAGGTGACGGTGAAGAAGACACTCCGAGTCCGGATTCTGTGCGCGGCCGTGGCTGCTCTGGCGTTGAGTTCCTGCGCGACGTATCGGAACACGCAACGCGCCGGCGAGGCGGTACGGGCGGAAAACTGGGACGCCGCCGTCTACTACTATCTCGAGGCGCTGGCCAGCGATCCTGCGAACGTCCGGGTCAAGATGGCGTTGCAGCGGGCGCGGATCAAGGCGGCTGACATCCACTTCCGCCTGGGGATGCGCTTCAAGCAGGTCGGAGAGCTGCAGCGCGCGCGCACCGAACTCGAACTGGCGGTGCAGCTCGACCCCACTCACCAGTACGCCGAGGTCGAGCTGAGCAAGGTGAGGAAGGACCTGGAGATCGCTGCGCAGGAGGGAGGCGCGGCCAAGCTCGAGGAGATGAAGCGTCGCGCCTCGGAGATGCGTGTTCGGCCGCCGGCGCTCAACCCTGCGTCGCCGGAGCCGATCACGCTCAGCTTCCCGAACCCGACCAACGTCCGCGAGATCTACCGGGCGATCGGCCAGGCGTTCGGCATCAACGTGCTGTTCGAGCCGAAGCTCAAGGACAACAAGATCTCGATCGAGTTGCGCGACGTGACGGCGCGCAAAGCGCTCGAGACGGTCATGCAGGCCGCCGGCCACTTCTACAAGGTCCTCGACGAGAAGAGCATCATGGTCATCGAGGACACGCCGCAGAACCGCCGCGACTACGAAGACCTGGTCGTCAAGACCTTCTTCCTCTCCAACGCCGACGTCAAGGACGTGAACAACATGTTGCGGGCGCTGATCGAGGCGCGGAGGATCGCGGTCAACGAGCAGCTCAACTCCATCGTCATCCGCGACACCGCCGACAAGGTGGCGATCGCCGAGCGGCTGATCAACGCCAACGACAAGTCGAAGGCCGAACTGCTGGTCGACGTCGAGCTGATCCAGGTCGACTCCTCGAAGCTGCAGGACATCGGCGTGTCCCTGACGAATTACCGCTACACGGTGGGTTTCGACGCGTCGGCGATCACCGGGTCGTCGTCCTCGACCGCCATCCCGCTCGAGCGGCTCGGCGACATCACCCGGTCGATGTGGAGCATGGTCGTGCCGAACGTCGCGGTCAACCTTTTCAAGTCCGCCGGCGAGGCGGAGACGCTCGCCCAGCCCCAGCTGCGCATGACCGAGGGCGAGAAGGGCAACCTGGTGATCGGCGACCGGGTCCCGATCCCGACCACGACCTTCAACACGAGCAACACCATCGGCGGTAACATCGTGCCGATCACGGCGTTCAACTACCAGGACGTCGGGATCAAGATCGAGATCGAGCCCCGCGTCCACCACAACAACGAGATCACGCTCAAGCTCAAGGTTGAGGTGTCCGAACTCGGCGAGGACGTGGAGGTCGCGGCGAACCAGAAGCAGCCGAAGATCGGCACGCGGACGATCGACTCGGTGATCCGCCTGAAGGACGGCGAGACGTCGCTGCTGGCCGGGCTGTTCAAGTACGCGAAGCGCACCAGCCGCGGCGGATTGCCGTGGCTGCAGGACATCCCCGTGCTCGGCGCCCTGTTTCGCAGCAACGTCGACGACATGAAGAAGACCGACCTCATCCTCACCTTGACGCCGCACATCATCCGCAACCCGAACATCACCGAAGAGGACCTGGCGCCGGTGTGGGTGGGAACCGAGAACAAGGTCTCGGTCGCGGGCAATTCGCCGCGGGTGCACTCGCCCGCCGCGGGCACGCCGTTCGGCGAGTCCCCGGCGGGGGGCGAGGCCGTGAAGCAGGAAGAGGAAGCGCCGCCGGCGCCGGAGCCGGGGCGCGACCTCCTCGCGCCGAAGGCGACCGAGGAGAGGTCGCCGCAGAAGGCCGAGAGCCCCGGCATCAACCCGATGGACGTGGAGCCGATCGGGGTCGCACCGCCGGCGACGACCTCCGAAGGGCTGGCCAAGGTGTCGTTCTATCCGGCCAGGGTGCCCGCGGTCGTCGGTTCGGAGGCCGACGTCACGGTCGTGCTCGATCCGGGCATCGCGGGCGCCGGCGCGCCCGTCCATCTGGCCTACGACCCCGCGCGGCTGGAGGTGACCGAGGTCGTCGCCGGGGACCTTCCGACCCGGACGGGCAGCGCGCGCGTCCAGGTGACGCACACCGCCCCCGTGGGGTGGATCCAGGCGTCGTGGGCGGGAGAAGCGATCGGCAGCGGCACGCTGCTCAACCTCAGGGTGCGCCCTCGCGTGGCGGGAGAGATCCCGCTCGTGTTCGCGGGGCCGGTCGGCGCGGTCGTCGGCGGTCAGGCCACCGTTGTCGCCCTGCCCGCGACCACGATCTCGGTCGAGGTGCCGTGAGGATGGGACGCGCGCGCGGCTTCACGCTCTCCGAGCTCGTGATGGTCTGCGCCCTGCTCGGGATCCTGGCGGCCGTGGTGTATCCGACGACGCGCTTCGTGGTCAAGCGCGAACGCGAGACCGAGCTGCGCCTCGCGCTGCGCCTGATGAGGAACGCCATCGACGAGCACAAGCGGCTCGCCGACCAGGGGATGATCAAGGTGGACCTGGGAACGGAAGGGTATCCCGAGGAGCTCGAGGTCCTGGTCGAGGGCGTTACGATCGTCGGCCAGCCGGTCAAACGCAAGTTCCTGCGTCGCATCCCGGTCGATCCCATGACCGGCAAGACCGAGTGGGGCCTGCGCTCGTACCAGGATGAGGCCGACTCGGGCTCCTGGGGCGGGCAGAACGTCTACGACGTGTACTCGCTATCCGGCGCCACGGCGCTCGACGGCACGAAATACGGGGACTGGTAGCCATGCCACGCTCGAACGGGCCACTCACGCGGAATTGCATTCTCCGCGAGCCGCGCGGTCGCAGAGGTTTCACGCTCATCGAGTTGATCGTCGTGGTCGCGATCATCGGCATCCTCGCCACGATCGCCCTGCCGGCCATGCGCACCGCCCCGCAGCGCGCCCGCGAGGCGGCGCTGCGCGAGAACCTGTTCACGATGCGCTCGTGCATCGACCAGTTCCACGCCGACCGCGGCCGGTTTCCCGCCTCGCTGGACGAACTCAAGTCGATGGGGTACCTGCGCAGCATCCCGGTCGACCCGATGACGCGATCCACGGAGTCCTGGGTCCCGATCTTCGCCGAGTCGAGCGAAGAGGATGACGAGCGCCAGCAGGAAGCCGGGCAGGGGATCATCGACATCCGCTCCGGTTCGGAGGACCTCGCGCTCGACGAGGTGACCCGCTACTCCGAGTGGTAGCGATGCCGCGCCTGCCCGCCGCGCCGCCCTCACCTCACGCCCCGGCCGGCCCGCGGCCCACGGCCCACGGCCCACGCGGGGCGCGCGGGTTCACGCTCGCCGGCGTCCTGGTCATCATGGCGGTTCTGGCCATCCTGGGAACCGTCGCGGCGCAGACCGCGACGTTCCAGAAGCGGCGCGAGAACGAGGAGGAGTTGATCTTCCGCGGCCAGCAGATCGTCGAGGCGGTGAGGCTGTTCCGTGCGCGCAACGGCCGCTTCCCGATCACGCTCGAGGAGCTGACCAAGGCGAAGCCGCGGGTGCTGCGCAAGACCTGGGCCGACCCCATGACGGGGAAGCCCGACTGGATTCCGGTGTTCCTCGGCCAGGAGGGGCAGGCGCTGGCGGGGGGGGAGGGCTCCGAGGCGTCTGCGGGGGCCGGAGGTCCGGGCGGGTTGGCGGGGGGTTCGAGCGCACCCCCCACGCCCACGCCGGCGCCGCTCCTCGGCGGCACCGACCCGTCGGCCGCTCGCGGCCCGATCGTCGGCGTCAGGTCGAGGTCCTGCGAGCAGTCCATTCGCGTCTGGGAAGGGCGTAACCGCTACTGTGACTGGAAGTTCATCTTCGATGAGCAGGGCGGAGCCAAGGGCGGCGCGGCGCCCGGCCCGACGCCCAAACCGTGAGGTATCGGGCGCCGGTCTGAGGTACACTCCCCGGTCCATGGAGATGGGCCCGATCCTGATTGTCGACCCGTCGCCGGGGCCGGCGGCGGCGCTCGGCGCCTGGATGAGGACCGGCTCGGCGCACGAGCCGCGCGAACTTGCCGGCGTGACCCACCTCCTCGAGCACCTGCTCCTCAGGCGCAGCGGCGGTCGTGGCCCGGAGGAGATCGCCGAGCTGATCGACTCCCTGGGGGGTGCGATCGACGCCTTCACGACGCGGGAGACGTGCGCGATCACCGCGCACGTGCCGGCGCAGCGCGCCGCCGAGGCGCTCGACCTGGTCCTCGGCGCCCTGTTCGATCCCCGTTTCACCGCCTCCGACGTCGAACTCGAACAGCACGTCATCGAAGCCGAGTTCGACCTCGTGCAGGACTCGCCGGCCGAGGTGGCTGCGGAGCGGGCCCTCGAGGCGTGCTGGGGGGAACACCCCCTGGCCAGGCCCGTGCTCGGTGCGCTCCCTGTCGTCAAGCGGCTGGCCCTCCCGGAGTTGAAGAGGTTCCACGCCGAGCGCTTCACCCGCGACCGCCTTCTGCTCGTGGCGGTCGGCGCCTTCGACGAGTCGCGACTGCGCGAGTCGCTCTCGCGGTATCCCTCGACGGCCGAGCGGGAGGTCGCGCTGGTCCCGCCGCCGTGGCGGACCGGGATGCTGGTCGAGCGTCGCGACGGACTGGAGCAGATCTACGCCAACCTGGTCCTGCCCGGACTGCCATCCGACCACCCGGATGGCATGACGCTCGGCGTCCTGCACCAGCTGCTCGGCGCGGGCAACTCGTCGCGCCTGTTCCGCGAATTGCGGGACCGGCTCGGCCTGGTGTACGAGGTCGAGTCCTCGCTGTTCAGCACCGAGAACGCCGGCCTGCTCGAGGTCGTGTTCTCCTGCCCGCTGCGTCAGGCGCTGCCGTGCTGGGACGCCGTCCTGCGCGTGCTCGGGGAGATCGCGGCGGGCGGGATCACCGACAGGGAGGTCTCGCTGGCCAAGCAGGCGCTCGCCGCCGGGTTGGTGCTCAGCACCGAGGGCGTCGACGCGGTGATGGAGGCGCACGCGGGAGAATACCTGGCGAGGAAACGCAGGTTCGACACCGGCGCGCTGCTCGCGGAGCTGGAAGCGGTGACCGCCGGCAGGGTCCGCGCCCTGTCTCGAGAACTGGTCCGACTCGATCTCCTCGCGGGCGCGGTGTGCGGGCCGCGCGAAGGGATGGTCCTGCCCGCCTCGCTGGCGCGGAGAGTGGCGTGAGCGACGGCCGGCGGACCCGGTCGGCCGGCGCCCTCGCGCGCTCGCCGGCGCGGGGTCCGGTCGGCGACGCCCGGCGGCTCCAGCGCGTTGCTGCTCCGACTCCCGTCGAGGTCAAGGTCCTGCGTCTCGCGCACGGGGAGGGCCTTCCGCTCCCGGACTACGCCAGCGCCCTCGCGGCGGGCGCCGACCTCCGCGCTGCGGTGGCCCGCGATCTCGTCCTCGAGCCCGGCGGCAGGGCGGCGGTGCCGACCGGCCTGGTGCTCGCCATCCCCGCCGGCTTCGAGGGACAGGTGCGGCCGCGCTCCGGGCTCGCCCTGCGGCACGGGGTCACCGTGGCCAATCCGCCCGGCACGATCGACGCGGACTACCGCGGCGAGGTCCTGGTCGTCGTGGTCAACCTCGGCGCCGAGACGTACACGATCCGGCGCGGCGAGCGGATCGCACAGCTCGTCGTGGCGCCGGTCACCCGCGCCAGGTTCGCCGAGAGCGCCGATGTCGGGGCCACCGCGCGCGGCGACGGCGGGTTCGGTTCGACGGGGGCCTGAGGTGCGCATCTCCGTCCTCGCGTCGGGCTCGGGGGGCAACGCCGTCCTCGTCGAGGAGCGCGACACGAAGGTGCTGATCGACTGCGGCGTGTCGCTCCGCCAGTTGCAGCGGCGTGTCCACGCCGTCGGCGCGACGCTCGAGGGGTTGGCCGCGGTGCTGCTCACCCACGAGCACACCGATCATGTCCAGGGCGTGGCGGTGCTGCGCAGGCACGTCGCCGCTCCGGTCATCGCGACCCCGGGCACGGCGGAGGCGCTCGCCGGCCTCGGCGGCGTCGAGCCCGGCCTCGTCGCGGGCCGGTCACTGCGCGTCGGGTCGCTGCACTTCGTGCCCGTCGCCACCTCCCACGACGCGCGTGAGCCGGTCGGCTTCGTCATCGAGTCCGCGGCGGGGCGGGTGGCGCTGGTGACCGACACCGGCGAACTCCCGGGCGAACTCACCCGGACCCTGGCCGGCTGCCGCGCGTTGCTTCTCGAAACCAATCACGACCCCGACCTGCTCCGTTATGGACGGTACCCGTGGCCGCTCAAGCAGCGGATCGCGTCGGCCACGGGCCACCTCTCGAACGTGCAGGCGCGGGGAGCGATCGAGGCGCTGTGCCACGAGGGCCTCGAGATCGTGGTGGCGATGCACCTGTCGCAGGAGAACAACCGCCCGGAGCTGGCGCGGCGCGAGATCGAGCGACCGCTCGCCGGTTCAGCGGTGCGTGTCGCCGTCGCCTCCCAGTTCGAACCCCTGGTCATCGAGGTCGGCGAGCGGCGCGGGCGGCCCGGGCAGGGTAGGCTGTTCGACGAGGATTCCGTGACGGCGAGGGAGACGAGGAGGGCGTGATGCTCATCGAGGTGCGCGTGCAGGCGAAGAAGGAAGTGCTCGACCCTCAGGGCGAGGCGATACGGCGGGTGCTGGCAGGCCTCGGCTACCGCGAGGTCGAGCGGGTGCGGGTCGGCAAGCTCATGCTGATCGAGGTCGAGGACGGAGACCCCGCTGTGGTCCGGTCGCGCGTCGAAGCGGCGGCGCGCGAGGTGCTCTCCAACCCCGTGATCGAGGACTTCGAGGTCAGGATGCCATGAGGGGACAGGGGACAGGGGATAGGGGACAGGCGATGAGCGGTGGCCCCGTCCCGCGGCCGTCGAGCCCGCAGGCGGCGAGCGGCAAGAGGGTCGCGGTGGTCGTCTTTCCGGGCTCGAACTGCGACCGCGACGCCCTGGCCGCGGTCGAGGTCGCCGGCGGCATCGCGGTGCCGGTGTGGCACGAAAGCGAGGACCTGCAGGGGTGCGGCGCGGTGATCCTGCCCGGCGGGTTCTCCTACGGCGACTACCTGCGCGCCGGGGCGATGGCGTCGCACTCCCCGGTGATGCGCGCGGTGCAGCGGCACGCCGCGGACGGTGGGGCCGTCCTCGGCATTTGCAACGGCTTCCAGATACTGCTCGAGGTCGGCCTCCTGCCGGGGGCGATGCTGATGAACCGCACGCTGCGCTTCATCTGCCGCGACGTCCACCTGCGCGTCGAGCGCGACGGCCTGCGGCTGCTGCGCGGCCTCACGGCCGGCCAGGTCATTACCTTGCCGATTGCGCACAAGGAGGGCAACTGGTTCGCCGAGCCCGCGGCCGTGGAATGGCTGCGCTCGCAGGGAGCGATCGCCCTGCGCTACTGCGCGGCGGACGGCGCGCTCTCCACGGGAGCGAACCCCAACGGGGCGGTGGACAACATCGCCGGCCTGGTCAACACCGAGGGCAACGTCCTCGGCATGATGCCGCACCCCGAGCGCCGGGTCGATGCTCTGCTCGGCGGGACGGACGGTATGCCGATCATCCGGGCACTGGTGGAGGCCGCATGAGCTGGGATTCGCCCGCCACCGTCGAACAGGCACGCGAACACGGCGTCACCGAGGAGGAGTTCGCGCGCATCCGCGCCGCGCTCGGACGGACGCCGAACCTGACCGAGCTCGGAGTCTTCGCAGCCCTGTGGTCCGAACACTGCTCGTACAAGTCGTCTCGCGCCCACCTCGGGACGTTCCCGACCTCGGGGCCGAGGGTGATCCAGGGGCCGGGCGAGAACGCCGGCGTGGTCGACGTGGGCGACGGCTGGGTCGCGATCTTCAAGATGGAATCGCACAATCACCCGTCGTTCATCGAGCCGTACCAGGGCGCGGCCACCGGCGTGGGCGGGATCCTGCGCGACGTCTTCACCATGGGCGCGCGACCGATCATGCTGCTCGACTCCCTCCGCTTCGGCGAGCTCGACGCGCCGCGCATGAAACACCTCGTCGACGGCGTGGTGCGCGGCATCGGCGACTACGGCAACTGCGTGGGCGTGCCGACGGTCGGGGGCGAGATCGACTTCCACTCGTCGTACAACGGCAACGTGCTGGTCAACGCCATGTGCGTCGGTGTGGCGCGGCGCGACGCGGTGTTCTACGCGCGCGCCACCGGCGTCGGCAACCGCGTCGTCTACCTGGGATCGAAGACCGGGCGGGACGGCATCCACGGCGCGACGATGGCGTCGGACACCTTCGACGAGACCGCGGCGGAGATGCGCCCGACGGTGCAGGTCGGCGACCCGTTCACGGAGAAGCTGCTCATCGAGTGCTGTCTGGAGCTGATGGGTTCCGCCCTCGTGGTCGGCATTCAGGACATGGGCGCGGCGGGGCTGTCCTCGTCGGCGTTCGAGATGGCGGCCAGGGGATGTCGGGGGCTCGATCTCGACCTCTCGAAGGTCCCGGTCCGCGCCAAGGGGATGACGCCCTACGAGTTGATGCTCTCCGAGTCGCAGGAACGCATGCTGCTGGTCGTCGAGCCCGCCAAGCTCGACGCCGTCTTCGCCGTCTGCCGGCGTTGGGGGCTCGACGCGTGCGAGATCGGCAGTGTCGTCGAAGGCTCCGACGTGCGCGCCACTTTCGCCGGGCGCGAGGCGTTCCGGCTCCCGGTCGGGCCGCTGGTCGACGACGCCCCACGCTACGAACGGCCGTATGTTCTCCCGCAATGCGCGCCGATGGCCACTCCGCCGGGTTTGAGCGGGCGCAACTGGGCGGCGGACGTGCGGACCCTGCTCGCCTCCCCGGCCCTGGCGAGCGCGCGAAGGGTGTGGCAGCAGTACGACCAGTCGGTCGGCGCGGGCACGGTGACCGGACCTGGCGCCGACGCCGCGCTCGTTCTCGTTCCCGGATCGCTGATCGGGCTCGCCGCGACCACCGACTGCAACGCCCTGGCCTGTGCCATCGACCCGTTCCGCGGCGCCGCGCAGGCCGTCGCCGAGGCGGCGCGCAACCTGGCCTGCGTGGGCGCCGAGCCGGTCGGGGTCACCGACTGCCTCAACTTCGGGTCGCCGGAGAACGCGCGCGTCATGGGTCAGTTCGTCGCGGCGGTGCGGGGGATGGCGGAGGCCTGCAGGCGTTTCGAGGTGCCGGTCGTCTCGGGCAACGTGTCGTTCTACAACGAGACCTCGGGTGTGGCCATCCTGCCCACGCCCACGGTGGGCATGGTCGGCGTGGTACCGCACGTCCGGCACCGTCCCCGGACGAGGTGGACCGCCGGCGAGGTGGTGTACCTGCTCGGGGAGGTCGAGGGCTCGCTCGGCGCCAGTCGCTACCTCCAGGCGGTGCTCGACTACGAGGTCGGTCCGGTTCCGGAGGTTGACTACGAGGCGGAGCGGAGGCGCGCCGCGCTGGTCCGCGAACTCGTGCGCATGGGCTTGGTCGCCGCCAAGGACGTCTCCGACGGCGGCATGGTCGCCGCCGCGGCCGAGATGACCGGCGACGGGGTCGGCGCCGCGTTGAGCCTCCCGGTCGGCGCCGACGCCGCGCTGGCGCTGTTCGGGGAGTGGGGGGCACGCTACCTCCTCGCCCTGCCCCCCGCGTTCGAGGCGGCCGTCCTGACCGCGTGCGCGGGCGAGCCGATGAACAGGCTCGGCGTCGCCGGCGGAGGCACGCTCGCCGTTCGGCGCGGCGCGGAGACGCTGTGCGACGAGCCGGTCGCGTCGCTCGAACGGCTGAGGGAGGAGCCCCTGAACTGGCTGGGTGACGAGTGAAGCTGGACGGCGACGCCTTCCGCGAGGAGTGTGGCGTGTGCGCGGTCGTCGGACACGCGGACGCGGCGAACCTCGTCTACCTCGGGTTGTACGCCCTGCAGCACCGAGGTCAGGAGTCGGCGGGGATCGCGGCCAACGACGGCGCCGAACTCCGGGCGCACAGGGCCATGGGTCTGGTCGCCGACGTCTTCGACCGCGACGTCCTCGGCGGTCTGCCGGGTCCGGCGGCGATCGGCCACGTGCGCTACTCCACGGCCGGCAACTCCAGCCTCGCCAACGCCCAACCCGTTGTGGCGACGACCCACCGCGGGCGCCTGGCGCTCGCCCATAACGGCAACCTGGTCAACGCGCTGCGGCTGCGCTCCCGACTCGAGCGGGAAGGTGCGATCTTCCAGTCCACCTCGGACTCCGAGGTGTTTCTGCACCTGATCGCGCGTAGCGGCGCCGCGACACTCGAGGAAGCCATCCTGGAGTCGCTCGCCGCCGCGGAGGGCGCGTACTCGCTCGTCCTCCTCGCCGACGGGCGCCTGTTCGCCGCCCGCGACCGTTTCGGCTTCCGGCCCCTGGTCCTCGGCCGGTTGGGCGCCGCGTGGGTGGTCGCGTCCGAGTCATGCGCGTTCGACCTCGTCGAGGCCGCGCCCGTCCGCGAAGTGGCCCCCGGCGAGGTCGTCGAACTCGTGGGCGACGCACCCCGGGTGCTCCGCTCCGGCGCGAGCGGGCCTTTCGCCCACTGCGTGTTCGAGCATGTCTACTTTGCCCGCCCGGACTCCCTCGTCTTCGGCGAGCCGGTCGGCGCGGTGCGCGAGAGGATGGGGGAACGGCTGGCGTGCGAGCACCCGGCCGCGGCGGACGTCGTGGTGGCGGTGCCCGACTCGGGCGTGCCGGCGGCGCTCGGCTTCGCCCGACGGTCGGGGTTGCCGTTCGCCCTCGGCCTGGTCCGCAACCACTACGTCGGCAGGACGTTCATCGAGCCGCGCCAGTCGATCCGGCATTTCGGGGTCAAGGTGAAGTTGAACCCGGTGCGCTCGGTCGTCGAGGGTCGCCGAGTCGTGCTGGTCGACGACTCGATCGTGCGCGGCACGACCTCGCGGAAGATCGTCGCGATGCTCACGGCGGTCGGCGCCCGCGAGGTACACCTGCGCGTCAGTTCGCCCCCCACAGGTTTTCCCTGCTTCTATGGGATCGACACGCCCGAGCGACGCGAGCTGATCGCGGCGACGATGAGCGTCGACGAGGTCCGGCGCTCGGTCGGAGCCGACTCCCTCGGGTACCTCTCCGAGGCCGGCATGCTGGCGTGCCTGACCACGCCGCCGCAAAACTTCTGCACGGCGTGCTTCTCTGGGACGTACCGGGTGCTCGACGGCGCGGTCGCCGCGGGCGTCATCGCCAAGGAGCGTTGAGGGCGGCCTGGTTCCGAGGTCGGCGCCGGAGCGGGCTCCGTTTTCGCTATCATGCCCGCGAATGCACGACGGCCGGTCGCCCCAGCCCATCACCTACGCCGCGTCCGGCGTCGACATCGACGCCCAGGACCGGGCTCTCGAGCGCGTCAAGCTCCTTGCCCGTTCGACGTTCACACCCGGCGTCCTCTCGGAGATCGGGCTGTTCGGCGGTCTGTACTCCCTCGAGCCGGACGACCCCGACGGGACGGTCCTCGTCGCGTCGGCGGACGGCGTGGGGACGAAGCTCAAGGTTGCACAGGCCGCGGGAGTGCACGGTACCGTCGGCGAGGACCTGGTCAATCACTGCGTCAACGACATTCTCGTCTGCGGTGCACGCCCGCTGTTCTTCCTCGACTACTTCGCCTGCGGCTCCCTCGATCCCGACGTTGCGGCGACCGTCGTCGAGGGGCTGGCGCGCGGTTGCCGGGCCAACGGGTGCGCCCTGCTCGGCGGCGAGACGGCGGAGATGCCGGGTTTTTACCGGCCCGGGGAGTACGACGTCGCAGGCTTCATCGTCGGTGCGTGCCGGCGGTCGACGCTGCTGCGCCGCGAACGCGTGGTCGCGGGCGACGCCCTGGTGGCGCTGCCGTCCAGCGGGCTGCACACCAACGGCTACTCGCTGGCGCGGAAAGTCTTCTTCGACGTCCTCGGGCTGGAAGTGTCCGACCGTGTCCCGGAGTTGGGATGCACGGCGGCCGAGGCGCTTCTCGCCGTACACCGCTCGTACCTCGCCGCGCTCGCGCCGCTGCTCGACCGCGGGGTGGTTAAGGCCGCCGCCCACATCACGGGCGGCGGTTTGCCCGACAATCTGCCGCGGGCGCTGCCGGACGGGCTTGGCGCCGAGATCGCGCTCGACTCCTGGGCGGAACCGGATCTCTTCCGGCTCCTGCGACACGCCGGCAGGGTCCCCGAGGAGGACATGCGGCGGACGTTCAACCTCGGCGTCGGACTGGTTCTGGTCGTCGCGCAGGAGCATCTCGGAGACGTGCTCGAGCAGTTGGCGGCACACGGACCGGGCTGGTCGATCGGCCGCGTCGTCGTCGACCCGGGAGTCCGGTTCGTCGGAGATCGGCGTGACTGAACGAGCGGGAGGGGAGAGCCACTCCGACTTATGGCGCGCGCGGCCCACGCCCCTGTGCTTCTGCGCGCGCTGCTCTCTGACGGGTCGTCGCATTCCTGCCTCTCTCGCCTCGTCCCGCTCTACTCTCGCCGCGGTGGGTGGCCGGTGAAGGCGCGAGTCGCTGTGCTCCTCTCGGGGCGCGGCTCCAACTTCGTCGCTCTCGCCGACGCCTGCGCGCGCGGCGAGGTTCCGGCCGAGATCGTCGTCGTCATATCCAACAAGCCCGACGCGCAGGGACTCGAGCGGGCGCGCGAGCGCGGCATCTCCGCCGTCGTGGTGGCGTCGAAGGGCAAGGCCCGCGAGCAACACGAGCGCGAGGTGATCGCCGCGCTCGAGGCCGAGCGCGTCGAGTGGGTGTGCCTCGCAGGCTACATGCGGCTCCTCTCTCCGGAGCTTGTCGGCCGCTTCCCAGCGCGCATCGTGAACATCCACCCGGCGCTGCTCCCTTCGTTTCCGGGCATCGACGCCCAGCACCAGGCGCTGGAGTACGGCGTCAAGGTGTCGGGGTGCACGGTGCATCTGGTCGACGCGGGGTGCGACACCGGGCCGATCGTTCTGCAGCGGACCGTCCCGGTGCTCGACGCCGACACCTCAGACACGCTGGCTGCG
>JBFMCD010000081.1:0-42500 GCA_040754885.1 Acidobacteriota bacterium | reverse complement strand
GAAGCAGGTCCCAAGGGTTCGGCTGTTCGCCGATTAAAGCGGTACGTGAGCTGGGTTTAGAACGTCGCGAGACAGTTCGGTCCCTATCTGGTGTGGGCGAAGGACACTTGAGGAGAGCTATCCTTAGTACGAGAGGACCAGGATGGACGGACCTCCGGTATACCGGTTGTCGCGCCAGCGGCAGCGCCGGGTAGCTGTGTCCGGATCGGATAACCGCTGAACGCATCTAAGCGGGAAGCCAACTCCAAGATGAGGTGTCCCGGGCGCAAGCCCCTGAAGGCCTCTGGTAGATGACCAGTTTGATAGGCGGGAGGTGTAAGTCCTGAAAGGGATTGAGCTGACCCGTACTAATCGGCCGTGAGGCTTGACCACACAACCCCGTTCTTGCGCACAACCCGATCGAGTTGGTAATTTTTCGCAGTTTTTCCGGTGGTCATACCGAGGGGGCCACACCCGTTCCCATTCCGAACACGGAAGTTAAGCCCCTCTGGGCCGATGGTACTGCGCTGGAAACGGCGTGGGAGAGTAGGTCGCCGCCGGAAAGTATGAGAGCCCTGCGGGCAACCGCAGGGCTCTCGCTTTTCTCGTCTCGGCCGTCAGCGCGACGCCGGGACCCACTACTGCCGCAGCAGGGTGCACAGCAAGGGAGCGTTTTGCTCGGCCACCTGGCTGGGTCCGCTGTGATGGAATTCGCCTGTTTCCTGGTTGTAGGTCCAGTGCCCGGTGTTGAGCAGCACGACACCTTCGCCGGGGACCACCACGCGATAGCCGGGCCCCGAGCCGTAGACGATGTTGTCCTCGAGGTCAACCCTGTTCAGGACGTGTTCCCGGAGACCTGCGATCTTGATGTCCGGCCTGAACTCGTTGTAGTAGACCGACGCGCCGACCGACGCGTGGAGAATCCACTGAACCGGGTTTCCCTCCTTGTCGTAGCGGATGGCCAGCGCATACGTCTCCAACCAGTCGTTCAACACCCAGAAGTCGCCGCAGTCGATCGTGGGCGCTGCCCAGTACTCGACCGGCCCGAGCGTGAGATGTTCCGTGCGCCCGTTGTGCTCCGCCTGCGTGAGGCCGCTGCCCGCCAGCACCGCTGCAAGCACCAGCATGGCCCCCTTCGTTGCTTTCATGGTCTTCTCCTTTCGACTGTCTCGCCACTCACCGGGCACTCTTGGGCTTGGCTGGATGACGATGGGCCGTCGCCGGGCGGCTCGCGGCACCGGTGAGCGTTGTTTGTGCTCGGTGGCGGCGCGGACTCCGGACTGCCTGCTTCGCCGCGGGTCGCGCCGGGAGCTGCAGTCGAACCGGAGCCGGTGGCTGCGACTGACCGCCCGTCGGGACGCGCGACGTAGCCCTCGTCGTGGTTCGGATCGCACATGTCGGTATTCGACGTCTTGGGTCTGTCAAACACACTCAGGTGCGGCCTCGCGACGGACAAGGGCCGCGGTCCTCGGGCCGGCCTCCGAATCTCCTCACTTCGGGTGCGGGACGGGCGCACGTGTGAAGCGGGTCAGCGCCCTGGTGGTGGCCGATGGGGCGCGGGGCGTCCGCGCCTGCGTGTGCCGTGTAGGCGGGTTACCAGCGAGGGTCGGAGGCGATCAGCTTCGTGCAGGCCTCGGCGTCGAGCGGGCGCGAGAAGAAGAAGCCCTGGGCGAACCGGCACTTCAGCTCGCGCAGACTCGCCAACTGCGAGGCCGTCTCCACTCCTTCGGCGACCGTGTCCTTGCCGAGGTTGTGGGCGAGTTTCACGATGGTGCGCACGATCTCGGAGCTGTCCTCGTCGGTGGCCATCTTCGACACGAACGACCCGTCGATCTTGAGCGTGTCGATCTCGAAGCGCCGGAGGTAGGCGAGCGACGAGTAGCCGGTGCCGAAATCGTCGATCGACAGCCTGATCGACAGGCCGCGGAGGTGCTCGAGCATGGCCGCGGCCCACTTGGCGTTCTCCATGATCACGCTCTCGGTGATCTCCAGCTTGAGGATGTCGCCGTACAGACCGTACTTGCGAAGGAAGTGGTCGATCTGCATGATCAGGTCGGCCTGCATGAACTCGATTCCGGAAACGTTGACGGCCATCGTGAGCGGAGGGGTCCGCTTGACCGCGACCTGCCAAGCTCGCGCCTGCCGGCACGCCTCGTGGATCACCCAGCGGTCGATCGGCACGATCAACCCGGTCTCCTCGGCGAGCGGGATGAACTCCGAGGGCAGGATCAGGCCGCGCTGCGGATGCTGCCAGCGTACGAGGGCTTCGACGCCGGCGATGCGGCCCGACTCCAGGTGGACAATCGGCTGGTAGTAGACGATGAACTCCTGCCGCTCCACCGCGCGCCGCAGGTCGTTCTCCAGTTGCAACGCCGCGACCGCCCGGTCGTGCATGCCGCTGTCGAAGACGACGTGGCGATCGCGACCGAGCGCCTTGGCCCGGTACATGGCCGTGTCGGCGTCGCGCAGGAATTCTTCGGGTGGTTGGTCGGAGAGCCCTCCGAGGGCGATGCCGATACTGGCCGTCGCGAACACCTCCTGGCTCCCGAGTTCGAACGGCCGCTTCAGTTCGCGCTGGATCCGCTCCGCGACCAGGCTGGCTTCCTTGCCGTCGCGGATCTCATCGAGCAGGATGGAGAACTCGTCGCCTCCGAAGCGCGCGACCGTGTCGCCGGGGCGCAACGACGTTTCGAGGCGGCGCGCGATGGCGACCAGGAGCTGATCGCCGAGGACGTGACCAAGGCCGTCGTTGATCAGCTTGAACCGGTCGATGTCGAGGAAAAGGACCGCGAAGTACCTCTCCTCGTTCCGCTTGGAACGGTTGACGAGCTGCGTGAGACGGTCCATGAACAACGCCCGGTTGGGCAGCCCGGTGAGCGAATCGTGAAAGGCGTCGTGGAGCAGCCGCTCCTCCGCCAGCTTCCGCTGCGTAACGTCGGTCTGCGAGCCGGCGATTCGGTAGGGCTTGCGGTCCTTGGAACGGACCGCGAGGCCTCGCGTCAGCATCCAGCGGTACGTACCGTCCCTGTGGTGCATCCGGTACTGCACTTCGAGCGCCGGGACGTCTCCGGAGAGGTGGTTGTTGACCGCCGTGCGCACTTCGACGACGTCGTCGGGGTGGATCCGCCGGAACCACTCGTCGGGGTCGTTTCCGATCTCGTGCTCCTCCCAGCCGATCATCGACTTCCAGCGCGCCGAGTAATAGATGTCGTTGCTCTTCAGGTTCCAGTCCCAGAGCCCGTCATTGGCGCCGTGGGCGGCGAGCGCGTAGCGCTCCTCGCTCTCGCGCAGCGCCTCCTCGGCGTCGAGACGCTCGACAATCGTCACGATCCGCCGCTCGGCGATCTTCAACCGGAGATCGAAAACGCGGCCATCGAGCGGCAGGCGGACAAAATCGTCGGCGCCGGCGTCCAAAGCCTCGGAGGCGAACTCGATGCGCTCGCCCTCCGCCAACGCGATGATGACCGTCTTCCTGGCGCCCGGTCGCGAGCGGATCTGCCTGCACAACTCAGGAGCGTCGCTCGCACCGTCGCCCCAGAGCAGAACGACCAATTGGGGCGGCTTGCGCTCGAGCAGGCGCAGCGCCTTCTTCAGGGTGTTCGCACTCGTCACGGCGTGGCCGCGCGTGGTCAGAGCCCCCTCGACGGCGCTCCGAAGGTCGTTGGCCGGCGCGAAGACCAAGGTGGTGAGAACGAGGCGACGGTGCGCGGTCACGGACAGCACCTCGGACAGGCGGATGCGCGCCGATCGCCGAGCCGCCGGCCGTGGGCGAGTGTCCCCGTGGGTCCCGGTGCTGCACGGCCGGCCGGCGGCGCGCAGCCCGGCGCGCGCCGGTGGGGTACCGGACCGGACCTGGTCCGCGACCTGCAGGGGGCGCCGGTACCGCTCAGCATCGCCCTTGCGTCCTTCGTGAACTCGCACCCGACCCGGGACTCAATGTGCACTCCAATTTGACAGACGACACCCCGGCGATGTTACACCGGGGCGCCGCCACGAGCAACGATTTCGGTCGAAGTCAGATCGACTCGGCCTGTCTCTTGGAGAGCAGGCGTTCGAGCAGCGTCACGGGGATGGAGGCGGTCCCCGACACGTCGACGCCGGTCTGGCGGATCTCGACCTCTCGAAGCACCTGGACGAGTTCCGGGACACGGCTCTGGGCCTGCAGCCGCATGGCGGCGACCGCGCCCTTCAGTGCATCCCTGAGCAGCTCGGCGTTGTCAACGCTGTCCGCCACCGCCCACCCCTGAACGCGGAGAGCGTCGCTCATGTTCACCTGCACCGCAACGTGCTGAACCGCTCCGGACGTGAGCAGCGCGTCGTGGACGGGTCCGCTCTGTTCGGGGCGAACCTCGGCGCTCGCGTCGGGCCGGGCCTTCTCGGGCACGTTGGCCACGATCCAGAAGTGGGCCGTCGTGTCCACGTGCCGCGCGGCAACCTCGCGGGTCAGGAGCGCGGAACCGCGATACGCGCCGGCGAGCGACTCGGCCACGGACGCCTCGTCGCCGAGAGTCACCAGGTCATCGGACACGTGAATGAGCGCCGTTCGCTCGGTGCCCTCGTTGCGCAGACGGAAGGCGGACCGATGCCCCAGTTGAACGCGTGCGACACCGCGCCTCTGCAGCGCGGCGCCCAGGGAAGCGGCGTCGTAGCGCCCGGCGAAGAGCGCCAGCCAACGCGGTTGCGGGTGCTCGGTGACGGCCGCGACGACCATCGCATCGACGTCCCGCGTCGGGTCGAGGCCCGCCTCGCGGAGGAAGGCGCTCGCCTCGGTGTCGGCGCCGGCCCACTCCGTGCGGTGCTGGCGGAGCCAGTCCTGGGCCAGGGGGTGCGCCCGGAGCACGCCGGCGTCGGACCCGAGGACAACGTCCGCATCCTCCGGGAGGCGAGAAGTGAGGTCGGTGACGGTAGGCGGAGCGGCGGTCGCCGCGACGGCTGTGGTGGCGAGGACGAGGGAAAGTACGGCGCGCATGGGTTCCTCCTCAGAAGTTCTTTCGCTGGAAGACGACGGTTGCGAGAACCAGGCATCCGAGGCCGAACGCCGCGGTCGTCAGCAGCAGCGTCGCCGAGGGTCCTCCCTGGCCCATCACGAGCCGGACCATGTCCCTTCCGATCTCCGCAGTCTTGGGCAGGATCCAGTACAGGGCACGCACGACCCCGGCCCAGAAACGCGAGTCCATCGCCGCCTCGATCTTGTCGTGGGCCGCGAGGGGCATCGACAGCAGGTAGAGGGCGTAGGGCAGCATGATCGACAGCGGGGTCGAGCCCGACAGGACTCCGATCAGGTACATGAAGCCGAGGAACGAGAGAAACACCAGGTAGATCAACCCGGCGGCGGCGAGAAAGCGCAGGTTCCACACCCCCGTCTTGATCGAGATGATCACGAACACTCCGCCGCACAGGAAGGCGAGGTTCGCCGCCACCAGCGTCATCGCTCCCACGAACCGTCCGAGCAGCACGTGAGTGCGCGTCACCGGGCGGGCAAGATAGAGGTCCACCGTGCCGCGCCGGACCAGGTGGGGAACCTGGGACCCGGTCGCGAAGACGGCGAGGAAGACGCCCAGGGCGTAGAGCATGCCGGCGAAGACCGAGAGGCCGGTCGTGACCACCTGATCGATCGCCGGCTTGCCGCCGTGCAGCTCGAGGGCCTGTCCGAACAGCGTTCCGGCGGCGAGGGTGCCGTCGACGATGTCGAGGTTCACGGCGAACGTGAGAATCAGGAGGAAGAGCACCGAAGCGGCGAGGAACCCGAGCAGCGTGAAGCGCGCCAGCGCCTCGCGCCAGGTGTCCACGATCAGCGCCCAGGTCTTCACCGGTCCACCGCCGTCCCCCCGCCAGAGACGGGCTCCAGTCGGATATCCGATGTCATCAGGTCTCCCTCTGGACCGTTTCGACGAAGACGTCCTCGAGGTCGGAGCGCATCGGAGTCAACTCCGCGATCGTGCGGTCTTCCCCGCGCAGTCGGTCGATCAGCCGGTTCAGGGCGCCCAGATCGGTGGCGGAGACCTCCAGGTGTCCGTTGCTCGCCGCGACGGCCACGCCCTCGACCTGCGGCAGCGGAGATCCCGGCGCCTCGTCGAGGCCGAGCCGGAAGCGCAGCGTCGGCCGGGTCAATTCCTCGACGCTTCCCTCGCGGACGATCCTGCCCTTGTGCAGGATGGCTACCCGGTCACAGGTCCGCTCGACTTCGGAGAGCAGATGCGAGTTGATGAAAATGGTCGTCCCACCCTCCTTGCAGGCGAGGAGGACGTCCCTGATGTGGCGCCGGCCGACGGGATCCACGCCGTCGGTCGGCTCGTCGAGGAAGAGGACCTCGGGGTCGTCGATCAGGGCGGCGGCGAGGCCGAGCCGCTGGGTCATTCCCTTGGAATACCGGCCGACGCGATCTCCCCCCCGCTCCGACAGCCCGACCAGCTCGAGCAGTTCCGGGATCCGCTTGGACAGGCCGGCCTCGTCGAGGCCGGACAGCCGGCCGAAGAGTCGAAGCGCTTCGCCGCCCGGCAGGTAGTCGGGGAAGCGATGGCCCTCGGGAAGGTAGCCGACGCGGGAACGCGCGCCGGCCTGTCGGGGGTCGCGCCCGCGCAGGGTCACGCCGCCGGAGGTGGGGGACGACAGCCCGAGCAACACCTTCACCAGAGTCGTCTTACCCGCACCGTTCGCGCCCAGCAGACCGAACACCTCGCCCTGACGGACGGTGAGGTCAACCGAGTCGAGGGCCCGGATACGCCTGGCCCGCGAGCGGAACTCCTTGGTCACCCCGCGAACGTCGATAGTCAAGTGCACCTCGTCCACATCGGACTATACGGGCATTCGGCCGGTCGTGTTCTCGAAAGCGCTCTCTGCCTCGAGGGCCGGACTCGGGCGTCCGAGGCGCCGCCGCTGTTCGCTACTCCGGCGCGCGCGGGAGATACAATGCACAATAGTCGAGCCGTGGCGAACGCCCCACGGCCGGGAGAGCGGGCATGCGTGAGAGCGTCAAGAAGGCCAAACAACACATGGACAAGGCCATCGAGGTTTTCCGGGACGAGTTGAAGACGCTCAGGACCGGGCGCGCGTCGCTGGCCATCCTCGATCCGATTCGAATCGACTACTACGGCGTCCCGACGCCGCTCAACCAGGTGGGGAATCTCAGCGTTCCCGACCCGAACCTGATCGTCGTCGCGCCGTGGGATCCCTCGCTGATCGGGGCCATCGAGCACGCGATCCAGAAGGCCAACCTCGGCCTGAACCCGATGAACGACGGCAAGGTGATCAAGCTGCCTGTTCCTCCGCCGACTCAGGAGCGGCGCAAGGAACTGGTCAAGATCGCGCACGAGTTCGCCGAACGGGCGCGCACGGCGATCCGCAACGTCCGCCGCGACGCCAACGACGAGCTGCGCAAGCTCGAGAAGGACAAGGAGATCTCCGAGGACGACCTGCACCGCGGGCTGGACGAGGTGCAGAAACTGACCGACGAGCACATCGAGCAGGTTACCCACGTCCTGACCGCCAAGGAGAAGGAAATCCTCGAGGTGTGACGCGCGCGCCGGACATCGTGCCGGCCGTTGAGCGCGAGCGAGGCGAGGATCCGGTGACACGACGGCCCGACACATCCCTGCACGGTACGGCACCGACGGCCGGCATCGTCGTGGTCGCCGCCGGTTCGAGCAGCCGTTTCGGGCGGGACAAGCTCGAGTCCCGGATCGGCGGGCGGACGGTGCTCGAGCACGCGATCAACGCGATGCGGGACGCGTTACCCGGCGCACCGGTGTGTCTGGTCGTTCGCCCGGATGCCGTCGCAGGTGCGCGTGCCCGCTGGGCGGGAGCGGGAATCGTGGTCGCCGCCGGCGGGCCCCGCCGCCAGGACTCGGTGCGCCTGGGGTGCGAGGCGCTGGATCTGGACGACGCCTCGGTGGTCGTCATCCACGATGCGGCCCGCCCCTTCGTCCCTGCGGCGGACGTCCGGGCCGTGGCCGAGGCCGCGGCCGCCGAGGGCGCCGCGCTGCTGGTCGCACCGGTCGTGGACACGATCAAGGAGGTGTCCGCCGAGGGCAGGGTCGTCCGCACCGTGCCGCGGGCGGACCTGGCTCGCGCCCTGACGCCGCAGGCGTTCACGCTCGCGGTACTGCGCTCCACGTGGTCGGCGGTCGGCCAGGCAGGGGAGTGGACCGACGAGGCGGCGATGGTCGAGGCCGCCGGCCTGCCGATCCGCGTGGTCGGCGGCGACCCCCGCAATCTCAAGGTGACGACTCCGGGCGACCTGTCGCTCCTCGGCGCAGTGCTGGGCGGCGGCGTCCGGGTCGGGTACGGAGTCGATGTCCACCCGTTCGCGGCCGGGCGGCGCTTGTGGCTGGGCGGAGTCGAGATTCCCTCGGACCTCGGTCTGGCCGGCCACTCCGACGCGGACGCCGTCCTGCACGCCGTGACCGACGCGATCCTCGGCGGGTGTGCGGCGGGCGACATCGGCGAGCACTTCCCACCTTCGGACGAGCGCTGGCGGGACGCGCCCTCGGCGTTGTTCGTCGCGCACGCCGTGAAACTGGCCGCGGAGCGCGGGCTGCGGGTGGTCCACTGCGACGTGACGGTGCTCGCGGAGCGCCCGAGGATCGGTCCACATCGTGAGGCGATCGCCGCCAACCTGGCGGAGCTGCTCTCGCTCGGGCGCGGCGGCGTCGGCGTCAAGGCGACGACTTGCGAGGGGCTCGGCTTCGTCGGTCGCGCCGAGGGGCTGATGGCGACGGCGGTGGTGACGCTTGACTGGCGCTGAGTGGGTGGTCGGCTTTCACGCCGTCGTCGCGGCGCTGGAGCACCAGCCGGCGCGGGTCGAGCGGGTGCTGATCGCGGAAGGAACGGCCGGCGGCAAGGCGCGGCGCGTCCTCGATCTCTCCCGCGCCGCCGGGGTGCGGTACCAGAGCGCTCCCAGGCGCCACCTCGACGAGGTAGCCGGGAGCCTGGCGCATAACGGTTTCGCGGCGCGGGTGGCGCCCGTGCCGTTCGTCGACGCGGACGAGATGCTGGAGCTGCCCGCGCCTGTCTGCCTGCTGGGACTGGACGGGATCGAGGACGGCCGGAACCTCGGCGCGGTGATCAGGGTGGCGGCGGCATTCGGGCTCGGCGGCGTGATCGTGGGCGGGCCTCATCCGCCGCCGCTGGGCGGCGCCGCTGCCAAGGTCGCGGCCGGGAGCCTTCCGAGGGTGCCGGTCGGGCACGTCGGGGCGCTCGGCGATTTCGCCACCCGGGCCAAGCAGGCCGGGTTCTGGGCATTCGGCGCCGCGACCGGTGGAGACTCGGTATCGCGCGTGGATCTCCCGGACCGTCTCCTCCTGTGTCTCGGAGCGGAGGCGGGCGGCTTGCGGAGCAAGACCGAGCGCGCGCTCGACGGGGTGATAGGTATCCCGATCGCGGACGGCGTCGAATCCCTCAATCTCGCCGTCGCGACCGGCATCCTGGCCTGGGAGTGGCGGAAGCGCTTTGCACGCGACTGAGGGCGGGCGCGACGCGGGCCGTGGCTCCGGAGGGGGGTTCTTGCTTTTCTCACACGACGGTGGTAGCCTCTCCGTCCCCGCCGCTGGACGTGTGCCGCGGGAGATCTTTGGCAGAGAGGGACGACGGGTGCGTCATTCCACGCCCGCTGGCGTAGCTCAACTGGCAGAGCAGCGGATTTGTAATCCGCAGGTTAAGGGTTCGAGTCCCCTCGCCAGCTCCATTTCGCCAGCGCGTGAGGTGTGCACCGGGGACCGAGCTGGGACGTCGCGTGCGGGTGTGGCCGAGCGGTCAATGGCAGCAGACTGTAAATCTGCCGGCGTAACGCCTACGGTGGTTCAAATCCATCCGCCCGCACCATCTGTGTCTTCTCGCGGGAGTAACTCAGGGGTAGAGTCACAGCCTTCCAAGCTGTTGGTCGCGGGTTCGAATCCCGTCTCCCGCTCCAAGCACGAGCGCCGAACAGTCAGGGCCCACGTAGCTCAGGCGGTAGAGCACGTCCTTGGTAAGGACGGGGTCACCAGTTCAAATCTGGTCGTGGGCTCCAGTCGCAGTGAATTTCGGGTGTCCCCGTTACCTCGCGGGGGCGAGGGGCCGGCCGCCGCAGCGGTCGCGCGAAACTAACCAGGAAGAGGGAGGCGAAGAGAACATGGCCAAGCAGAAGTTTGATCGGACGAAGCCGCACGTCAACGTGGGGACGATTGGGCATGTGGACCACGGGAAGACGACGTTGACGGCGGCGATCACGAAGGTGATGTCGTTGAGGGGTTTGGCGGAGTTCAAGTCGTACGACGAGGTGGCGAAGGCGTCGATATCGCAGGGGCGTCGCAACGAGATGAAGATTTTGACGATTGCGACGTCGCATGTGGAGTACCAGTCGGACAACAGGCACTACGCGCACGTGGACTGTCCGGGTCATGCGGACTATGTGAAGAACATGATCACGGGGGCGGCGCAGATGGACGGGGCGATCTTGGTGGTGTCGGCGGAGGACGGGCCGATGCCGCAGACGCGGGAGCATATTTTGCTGGCGCGTCAGGTGGGGGTCCCGTACATTGTGGTGTTTTTGAACAAGGTGGACAAGGTTGAGGATCCGGAGTTGTTGGATTTGGTCGAGTTGGAGGTTCGGGAGTTGTTGAGTCAGTACGACTTTCCCGGGGACGAGGTGCCGGTGATCCGGGGGAGTGCGTTGAAGGCGGGGTTGGCGCCGAGCGCGGACGCGGCGGAAGCGAAGAGTATTTTGGAGTTGATGGCGGCGTTGGACAAGTACGTGCCGGAGCCGGTGCGGGACATTGACAAGCCGTTTTTGATGCCGATTGAGGACGTGTTTTCGATTTCCGGGCGGGGGACGGTGGTGACGGGGCGGATTGAGCGGGGGGTGGTGAAGGTTTCGGACGAGATGGAGATCGTGGGATTTCGGGACACGGTCAAGCGGGTGGTGACGGGCGTGGAGATGTTCCGCAAGCTGCTGGACCAGGGGCAGGCGGGGGACAACGTCGGGTTGCTGCTGCGCGGGACGGAGAAGAGCGACGTGGAGCGCGGGCAGGTGATTGCGAAGCCCGGGACGATCACGCCGCACGTGAAGTTCAAGGGAGAGGTGTACGTCCTGTCGAAGGAAGAAGGTGGTCGGCACACGCCGTTTTTCCAGGGGTACCGGCCGCAGTTTTACTTCCGGACGACGGACGTGACGGGGTCGGTGAAGCTGCCCGCGGGCGTTGAGATGGTGATGCCCGGGGACAACGTGTCGGTCGAGGTGGAGCTGATCACGCCGATCGCGATGGAGAAGGGCTTGCGCTTCGCCATCCGCGAGGGCGGCCGCACCGTCGGCGCCGGCACCATCACCGACATCCTCGAGTGAGGTTCCAATGCGCGACAACATCCAACTGGCGTGCGGCGAGTGCAAGCGTCGGAACTACACCTCGACGCGCAACAAGAGGAAGCAGACCGAGCGTCTCGAGGTGCGGAAGTACTGCAAGTTCTGCCGCCGCCACACGGCGCACAAGGAAGTGAAGTAGATGGTCATGGCGCAGGCCAGTAGCTCAATTGGCAGAGTGCCGGTCTCCAAAACCGGTGGTTGGGGGTTCGAGTCCCTCCTGGCCTGCCAGCTCGAAGCGCCAGGGAGGCGCGAGAGATGAACTGGTGGACCAGGTTGAAGACGTTCCTCCACGAGGTGGTGGTCGAGACCCGCAAGGTCAGCTGGCCATCGAAAGAAGAGGTCGTGGCCACTACCGTGGTCGTGATCGCGGCGTCGTTCGTGTTCGGCATCTTCCTGTACCTGTGCGACCTGCTGTTCTTCAAGGCGGTCGACTGGCTGATCAAGGCTCTTTCGTAGGGCGGAGACGCGGCGCATGGCGAAACAGTGGTACATCGTCCACACCTACTCGGGTTTCGAGGAGCGCGTCAAGAAGACGCTCGATCAGCGTGTGGAAGCGTTGGGGATGCGGGAGTTCTTCGGGGATATCCGCATTCCCACCGAGACGGTCGTCGAGATGCGCAACGGCAAGCGCCGCGAGGTGCAGCGCAAGTTCTTCCCGGGCTACGTGCTGGTGCAGATGGAGATGACCGACGAGGCGTGGCACCTGGTGCGCAACACGCCGAAGGTGACCGGCTTCGTGGGTTCCGGCAAGAAGCCGACCCCGCTCACCGAGGACGAGGTGAACCAGATCCTCCACCAGGTGACCGTGGCGAAGGAGAAGCCGAGGCCCAAGCACATGTTCGAGAAGGGGGAGCAGGTCCGGATCACCGACGGGCCGTTCTCCAACTTCCAGGGGGTGGTCGAGGAGGTCAATCTCGACCGTTCGACCCTCAAGGTGATGGTGACCATCTTCGGGCGGTCGACCCCGGTCGAGCTCGAGTTCAGTCAGGTTCAAAAGGCGGTGTGAGGAACTCATGGCGAAGAAGATCGTCGGCTACGTGAAGCTTCAGATTCCCGCCGGTCAAGCGACCCCGGCGCCCCCGGTTGGCCCGGCTCTCGGCCAGCACGGGTTGAACATCATGGACTTCTGCAAGGCGTTCAACGCCAAGACGCAGAAGGTGCAGGGGACGATCATTCCGGTTGTCATCACGGTCTACTCGGACAGAACCTACACGTTCATCACCAAGACTCCGCCGGCGTCGTTCCTGCTCATCAAGGCGGCGGGGCTGGAGAAGGGTTCTGGCGAGCCGAACCGCAACAAGGTCGGCAAGGTCACGCGGTCCCAGGTCGAGGAGATCGCGAAAACGAAGTTGCCGGACCTCAACACCACGTCTCTCGACTCGGCGATTCGGACGATCGAGGGCACTGCCCGGAGCATGGGCATCGAGGTGGTGGGCTGAGGGAGGTGAGGGATGGCGCATTCCAAGAAGTTCCTGCAGGCGAAGTCCAGGGTCGAGGCGCGGCGATACGCGCTTCGTGAAGCGATCGAACTGGCGCGGGACATCCGCTACGCGAAGTTCGACGAAACGGTCGAGATCGCGCTCCGGCTCGGGGTCGACCCGCGGCACGCGGACCAGATGGTGCGCGGCACGGTGGTGCTCCCCCACGGCACGGGGAAGAGCAAGCGCGTGGTGGTCGTTGCCACCGGCGACGCCGCCCGCGAGGCGCACGATGCCGGGGCCGATCACGTGCTGGGCGAGGAAGTCGTCGAGAAGATCCAGGGCGGATGGCTCGACTTCGACGCCCTCGTGGCGACGCCCGACATGATGAAGCACCTGACCCGGCTGGGTAAGGTCCTCGGTCCGCGCGGCCTGATGCCCAATCCGAAGACCGGCACCGTCACCGTCGAGGTGGCGAAGGCGGTGCGCGAGATCAAGGCGGGCAAGGTCGAGTTCCGCGTTGACAAGACGGCGATCATCCACGCCCCGGTCGGGAAGATCTCGTTCTCGGCCGACGCCCTGGAGGAGAACGCCAAGTCGCTGATCACGGCGATCCTGCGCGCCCGGCCCGCGGCCGCCAAGGGCAAGTACGTGCAATCGGCGTTCATCTCCTCGACGATGGGTCCGGGCATCGCCCTGGACATCGCGGCGCTGGAAACGAAGTGAGGGGGCCGACATGTTGACGCGCGAGCAGAAGCAGGATCAGATCGACTCCCTCAAGCGGGACCTGGCTCCGGCGGAGGGGCTGTTCGTGGTCGACTTCACCGGCCTGACGGTCGGCGAGGTCACCGAGCTGCGGCAGAAGGTGCGGGCCGCCGACGCCAAGTACGTGGTGGTCAAGAACACGCTGGCCAAGATCGCGGTCGCCGGGTCGAAGAACGAGGCGCTCCAGCAGCTCCTCGACGGGCCCTCCGCGGTGGCGTTCACCACCGCCGACGCGGTCGTCCTGGCGAAGGTGCTCGCCGAGTTCGCCAAGGGTCACGACAAGCTGCAGTTTCGCGGCGGGCTGGTCGAGGGCCAGTTGCTCGACGCGGGGCAGGCGCATTCGATCGCGTCGCTGCCGTCGAAGACCGAACTGGTGGCCAGGCTGCTGTTCATGCTCCAGTCGCCGATGCGGCGGCTGGTCGTGGCGTTGTCGTGGCCGGCCAGGGGCCTGGCGGTGACGGTCAAACAGATCGCTGACAACAAACAGAAGGACGCGTAGCACGCGACCTCGAGAGTGCGGAGCAAAGGAGAACGAACATGGCGCAGATCCAGGAGTTTGTCGAGCAGATCAAGGGAATGACGGTCCTCGAGCTGAACGAGCTCGTGAAGGCCCTCGAGACGGAGTTCGGTGTGTCGGCCGCCGCGGCGGCGATGCCGGTCGCGGCCGTCGCTGCGGCCGGAGCCGGCGCGGCCGAGGTCGAGGAAAAGACCGAGTTCGACGTCGTCCTCGAGGACGCCGGCGAGAAGAAGATCAACGTCATCAAGGTCGTGCGCGAAGTCACGTCGCTCGGACTCAAGGAGGCGAAGGACCTCGTCGAGGCAGCCCCCGCGAAGGTCAAGGAGGGCGTCTCCAAGCAGGAGGCCGAGGACATCAAGAAGAAGTTCGAAGAAGTCGGCGCGAAGGTCAAGATCGCCTAGGAGTCTCTTCGACGCCTGGTGGCTTGGGGAACCGTGGCTGCGTCCCGGAGCGCGACTCCGGGGCGGCGGCAAGAGATCCCCGGGCTTGGCCCGGTTCTCGGGGGGTGTGTGCCCCCCGTGTCCCGTTTGCCGGGGTTGATCCCCCCGGGCTGGCGTCTCGAGCGTATCGGGTCGCGGCCAACCCGGCGCGGCGTGTTGTGAACGACAGGGCGTAAGGAGTAGACACCTATGAGTCTGACCCAGAAGGTCGAGACGGGTGAGCGGGTCAACTTCTCGAAGATCCGCGCGACCGTGCCGCTTCCCAATCTTATTGCGGTCCAGCGGTCGAGCTACGAGCAGTTCCTGCAGATGGACCTGCTGCCGGAAGAGCGGCAGGGGACCGGGCTGCAGGCGGTGTTCACCAGCGTCTTTCCGTTTGCCGACTTCCGCTCGGCGTGCGAACTGCACTTCGTCCGCTACGAGCTCGGCGCCTGGGAGTGCAAGTGCGGTCGGCTCAAGGGCCTGGAGAACTTGAGGATCAGCTGCCAGCACTGCGGCGCGCGGATCCGGGCGGCCGAGGCGCGCGAGACGACGGTGGTGTGTCCGGCGTGCGGACAGGCGACGGCGAACGCGGTGCCGCACTGCCCCACCTGCGCCAATCCCGTCGCGCTCCGGCTCACCTATTACGAGACCGACTGCCGGGAGCGCGGGCTGACGTACGCCGTGCCGCTGAAGGTCACCTTCCGCCTGGTCATATTCGAGGAAGGCGAGAACAAGGAGAGGCGGATCCGGGATGTCAAGGAGGAGGAGCTGTACTTCGGCGAACTCCCCCTGATGACCGACACCGGGACGTTCATCATCAACGGCACCGAGCGGGTTATCGTCTCCCAACTCCACCGCTCCCCCGGAGTGAGTTTCACGCGCGAGACGGCGACCTCCCTGCTGGCCAAAGTCGTTCCGTACCGGGGCTCGTGGATCGAGTTCGAGTTCGACAAGAAGCAGGTCCTGTACGTGCGCATCGACCGCAAGCGTCGCTTCCCCGGCACGGTGTTCCTGCGCGCGCTCGGTCTGGAGTCCAACGCCCAGCTCCTCGAGGTCTTCTACCACCTGATCCCGGCGACGGTCACCGCCGAGGGCGCGACGCTGGCGCTGGACGAGAGGATCCTGGCGATCGAGGAGGAGCGCGCCTCGTCGCAGGTCGGCCGCCGCACCGTCGCGCCGGAACTCTTCGCCGGGCTCAAGCTCGACGCCAAGCTGCGCGCCGCGCTCGAGAAGAAGGGAACGGTCGAAGTCTCGGTCGCGCACGACGCGCTGGTGGACGCGATCATCGCTCGCGACTTGATCGACGTGGAAAAGGGCGAAGTGGTCGCCGAAGCCGGCACCCAGGTGTCACCGGAGCTTCTGTCGCGCGCCGCCGAACTGGGTCAGGCGTCGCTCGCCCTCGCCTTCCCCGGCTGGGACCTCACCGGCGAGATCCTGACCAAGACCATCGAAAAGGACGCGATCCGCTCGCGCCTCGAGGCGGTGATGGAGGTGTACCGCCGCCTGCGCCCGGGCGATCCGCCGACCGAGGATTCGGCGCGAACCCTCTTCGAGGGTCTCTTCTTCGACGCGCGCAAGTACGACCTGTCCGAAGTCGGCCGCTTCAAGTTCAACGTCAAGCTGGGGTTGAAGAAGGACCTCAGGCAGCGGGTGATGGACCAGGAGGACTTCATCGCCGTGGTCCGGTACCTGCTCAAGCTGTCGCGCGGGATCGGGCGACTCGACGACATCGACTCCCTGGCCAACCGGCGGGTGCGCGCGGTCGGTGAGTTGCTCGAGAACCAGTTCCGGGTCGGGCTGGTGCGGATGGAACGCGCGATCAAGGAGAGGATGACCATCCACCAGGACATCGAGAACGCCATGCCGCGCGACCTGATCAACGCCAAGCCGGTGATCGCGGCGGTCAAGGAGTTCTTCGGTTCCTCGCAACTGTCCCAGTTCATGGACCAGACCAACCCGCTCGCCGAGGTGACGCACAAGCGGCGGTTGTCCGCTCTCGGCCCGGGAGGTCTGTCGCGCGAGCGGGCCGGGTTCGAGGTGCGCGACGTGCATTCGACGCACTACGGCCGGATCTGCCCGATCGAGACGCCGGAAGGTCCGAACATCGGGCTCATCTCGTCGCTGTCGTGCTACGCCCGGATCAACGACTACGGCTTCATCGAATCGCCGTACAAGAAGGTGGAGCAAGGTCGCGTGCTCGACCATGTGCGCATCACCGAGCGCGGCGACTCGCCGTTCGAGCTCGACCAGGTGGTGCTGCTCGAGGACGCCGAGGCGGCGAACAGGAAGCTCGCGCGGGCGGGCAGGCGAAATGCCCGTTGGGAGCCGCACGCGTTCTACCTGTCGGCGTGGGACGAGGAGACACTCAACATCGCCCAGGCCAACGCGATCGTCGACAAGGACGGCCGGCTGGTCAACGAGAAGGTGATCGCGCGATCGGGCGGTGAGTTCGTGCTCATCGACCGGGAGAAGGTCGACTTCATCGACGTCTCGCCCAAGCAGGTGGTCTCGGTGGCCGCAGCCCTGATCCCGTTCCTCGAGCACGACGACGCCAACCGGGCGCTGATGGGCTCGAACATGCAGCGTCAGGCCGTACCGCTGCTTCGTTCCGAGGCGCCGATCGTGGGAACGGGGCTCGAGGAAGTGGTGGCGCGCGACTCCGGCTCGGTCATCGTCTGCCGGCGTTCCGGGGTTGTCGATACCGTCGACGCTCGGCGGATCATCGTCCGTGTCGAGGCCGAGGATCCGGAGACGGGCCTGCCCAGGGACTTCGGCGCGGACATCTACCAGTTGACCAAGTTCCGTCGATCCAACCAGAACACGTGCATGAACCAGAAGCCGATCGTTCGGCCCGGGCAGCGGGTGGTCAAGGGCCAGGTCCTGGCCGACGGGCCGAACACGGATCGCGGCGAGCTAGCCCTGGGTCGGAACGTGCTGGTCGCCTTCATGCCATGGCGCGGTTACAACTACGAGGACGCCATCGTGGTCTCCGAGCGGCTGGTCAAGGACGACTACTTCACCTCCGTGCACATCGAGGAGCTGGAGATCTCGGCCCGCGATACCAAGCTCGGGCCAGAGGAGATCACCCGCGACATCCCGAACGTCTCGGAGGCCGCCCTGCGCGACCTCGACGACGCGGGCATCATCCGCGTCGGCGCCCATGTCCACCCCGGGTCGATCCTGGTCGGCAAGGTCACGCCGAAGGGCGAGACGCAGCTGACCCCGGAGGAGAAGCTCCTGCGCGCGATCTTCGGCGAGAAGGCCGGCGACGTGCGCGACGCTTCGCTCAAGTGCCCGCCGGGCATCTCCGGCGTGGTGGTCGACGTGAAGATCTTCGCCAGGCGCGGCGCCGAGCCCGATTCGCGGGCGCAGTCGATCCAGGAAGAGGAGATCGGCCGGATCCGCAAGAACTCCGACGACGAGCGCCGGATCATCCTCGAGGAGCGCAACAAGAAGCTGGGCGAGTTGCTCGACGGCACCAAGGTGGCGGCCGACGTGAGTTCGGCGCGGAGCGGCGTCACGCTGGCCAAGAAGGGCGGCAAGCTGACGCGCGCGGTCGTCCAGGAACTGACCCGGGCGGAAATGCTGGCTCTGCCGCTCGCCGACGCCTCGGTGCGCGAACGCGTCCGCCTGCTCGTCAATCAGGCGGAGTCGCAGATCGAGGTGCTGGAGAAGCTGAACGACGAGAGGATCAAGCTGCTCACCGCCGGCGACGAGCTGCCGCCCGGCGTGATCAAGCAGGTCAAGGTGTACGTGGCGATGAAGCGCAAGCTGCAGGTCGGCGACAAGATGGCCGGCCGCCACGGCAACAAGGGCGTGATCTCGGTGGTCCTGCCCGACGAGGACATGCCGTTCCTCGACGATGGGGCGCCGGTCGAGATCGTCCTCAACCCGCTCGGCGTGCCGAGCCGCATGAACGTCGGCCAGATTCTCGAGACCCACCTCGGCTGGGCGGGCAAGGCGCTCGGAATGCGCTTCGCGACACCCGTTTTCGACGGATCCTCCGAGGAGGAAATCAGGCAGCTCCTCGAGAAGGCGAACTTCGCCGCCGACGGCAAGGCCGTGTTGCGCGACGGTGTGACGGGTGACCCGTTCGAGCAGAAGATCACCATCGGCTACATCTACATGCTCAAGCTCTCGCACCTGGTCGACGACAAGATTCACGCGCGTTCGATCGGGCCCTACTCGCTGATCACCCAGCAGCCGCTCGGCGGCAAGGCGCAGTTCGGCGGCCAGCGCCTGGGCGAGATGGAGGTGTGGGCCCTCGAGGCCTACGGCGCCGCATACACCCTCCAGGAACTTCTGACCGTCAAGTCCGACGATGTCGAGGGTCGCTCGAGGGTGTACGAGGCGATTGTCAAGGGGCGGGTCCCGGAACAGCCGGGGCTGCCGGAGTCGTTCAACGTGCTCGTGCGGGAGCTCCAGAGCCTGGGGCTCGACGTCGAGCTGGTCAAGCACGAGGGAGAGTGAGGTGCGGCGATGAGCAGCATTCCGAGCGAAGCTCGTGCCTTCTTCACCAAGCCAAAGGCGATCAATGACTTCGACGCGATTCGGGTGTCTCTGGCCTCGCCGGAGAAGATCCGCTCGTGGTCGCACGGCGAGGTGACCAAGCCGGAGACGATCAACTACCGCACCTTCAAGCCGGAGCGCGACGGCCTGTTCTGCGCGCGCATCTTCGGGCCGGTCACGGACTGGGAGTGCCTGTGCGGTAAGTACAAGCGGATGAAGCACCGCGGCGTCGTCTGCGACAAGTGCGGCGTCGAGGTGACGCGATCCAAGGTGCGCCGCGAGCGCATGGGGCACATCGAGCTCGCCGCGCCGGTCTCCCACGTCTGGTTCTTCAAGGGGCTGCCGTCCCGCATCGGCCAGCTGCTCGACATGACGATGCGCGACCTCGAGCGGGTCCTCTACTTCGAGGCGTTCGTCGTCGTCGACCCGGGAGACGCGCCGCTCGAGGACAAGCAGGTCCTCGGCGAAGAGCAGTACCGGGAACTGCGCGCGGAGTACGGCGAGAGCTTCGTCGCCAAGATGGGCGCCGAGGCGATCCAGGAACTGCTGTGCCGTATCGACCTCGACGAGATGGCGGGCGAGCTGCGCCTGCTCATGCGCACCGAGCCGTCGGTGGTCAAGCGGCAGAAGGCGGCCAAGCGCCTGCGCGTCGTCGAGTCGTTCCGCAAGTCGGGCAACCGCCCCGAATGGATGATCCTCGAGGTCATCCCGGTGATCCCGCCGGAGCTGCGACCCCTCGTACCGCTCGACGGCGGCCGATTCGCCACCTCCGACCTCAACGACCTCTACCGGCGGGTGATCAACCGCAACAACCGGCTCAAGAAGCTGCTCGAGCTGCGCGCTCCGGAAGTGATCGTGCGCAACGAGAAGCGCATGCTCCAGGAGGCGGTCGACGCCCTGTTCGACAACGGCCGGCGCGGTCGCGTGATCAAGGGTTCCAACGGTCGCCCGTTGAAGTCGCTGTCCGACGCGCTCAAGGGTAAGCAGGGCCGCTTCCGCCAGAACCTCCTCGGCAAGCGCGTCGACTACTCCGGGCGCACCGTCATCGTGGTCGGGCCGGAGCTCCAGCTGCACCAGTGCGGCCTGCCCAAGGAGATGGCGCTTGAGTTGTTCAAGCCCTTCATCTACAACGACCTGGAGAAGAAGGGTCTGGTCACGACGATCAAGATGGCGCGCGAGCTGGTCGAACAGCGGACCCCCGAGGTGTGGGACTCGCTTGAGACGGTGATCCGCGAGCATCCGGTGATGCTCAACCGCGCTCCCACCCTGCACCGCCTGGGCATCCAGGCGTTCGAGCCGGTGCTCGTCGAGGGCAAGGCGATCAGGATCCACCCGCTGGTGTGCGCCGCCTACAACGCGGACTTCGACGGCGATCAGATGGCGGTGCACGTACCGCTCTCGCCTGTCGCGCAGCTCGAGGCACGCGTCCTCATGCTCGCGCCGCGCAACATCCTGTCGCCGGCTTCGGGCAAGCCGCTCGCCGTGCCCTCGCAGGACATGGTGCTCGGGATCTACTACCTGACCTCCGAGCGCCCGCTCAGGAAGGGCGAGAAGCGCGCGTTGTTCGCCTCCACCGAGGAGGTGATCCTCGCCCACGCCAACGGCCGCGTCGGCACGCTGCAGCCGATCGAGGTGTACTTCACCGGTCAGCTCATCGACATGACCGTCGAGGCGGACCAGCAGGACATCCTCCACGCCGAGCCGCAGTGGGTCGACAACTTCCACCTTGAGACCACCGTAGGTCGCGTACTGTTCAACACGGCGCTGCCCGCCCAGGTTCCGTTCGTCAACGGACAGCTGAAGAAGAGCGGGTTGCAGAACCTGGTCTGGTTCGCGTACCTGCGCTACGGCCACGAGGCGACCGTGCGGCTGCTCGACGCGCTCAAGAACCTCGGGTTCACCTGGGCCACGCACGCCGGCATCTCGATCGGCGCCGGCGACATGATCGTCCCCACCTCCAAGCAGGAGGCGATCGACAAGGCGCTCAGGGAAGTCGACGAGGTGGAGAAGCAGCGCGCGGCCGGCATCATCACCGCGGGCGAACGTCACAACAAGATCGTCGACATCTGGCACCGCGTGACCGAGAAGGTCTCCGACGAGATGTTCCGCGAGATGCGCAGGCGGGCGGACGCGGCAGGCGAGCCGAACCCGATCTTCATCATGGCCGACTCCGGCGCGCGAGGCTCGAAGGAGCAGGTGCGCCAGATCGCCGGCATGCGCGGCCTGATGTCGAAGCCCTCCGGCGAAATCATCGAGACGCCGATCACCGCCAATTTCCGCGAGGGTCTCTCGGTGTTGCAGTACTTCATCTCCACGCACGGCGCGCGCAAGGGCCTGGCCGACACCGCGCTCAAGACCGCCGACTCCGGCTACCTCACCCGCCGGCTGGTCGACGTTTCGCAGGACGTCATCATCACCGAGGACGACTGCGGCACCGATCACGGCATCTTCGTCACGGCAATCACGGAAGGCGGCGAGGTCCTCGAGAAGCTCCGCGACCGGCTCGTCGGCCGGGTCGCCGCGGAAGAGGTTGTCGATCCGCTCGAGGGTGACGTCATCTGTCATGCGGCGGAGGAGGTCACCGAGGAGATCGCGGCGCGCATCGAGGACGCAGGCTACGAGAGGGTGAAGATCCGCTCGGTGTTGACCTGTGAGACGCGGCGCGGGGTGTGCCGGTTGTGCTACGGCCGCATGCTCGCCACCGGTCGGCTGGCCGAGATGGGCGAGGCGGTCGGCATCATCGCCGCCCAGTCGATCGGCGAGCCGGGCACGCAGCTGACGATGCGTACGTTCCACTACGGCGGCACGGCGACCAGGGCGACCGAGCAGTCGCGCCACACCGCGACGCGCTCGGGCACGATCCGACTCGCCAACCCGCTGGTCGTCACCAACACTCTCGGCCAGACCATCGTCGTTTCGCGCAACGCGAAGATCGCGGTCGCCGACGAGCGTGGCCGAGAGCGCGAGCGGTACGACCTGGTGTACGGCTCGGTGCTCCACGTCAAGGAGGGCGACGAGGTCGAGCCGGGCGCTGTGCTCGCCGAGTGGGACCCGTTCACCTCGGCGGTTCTGACCGCCGTCGCCGGCACGGTCGAGTACGTGGATCTGATCGAGGGCGAGAACGTCCGCGAGGAAATCGACAAGCTGACCGGGCACTCGCACAAGATCGTCATCGAGCCGATCGGCGCCGACCGGCGTATCCCGACCATCGTCGTCCGGACCAAGGACGGGGAGGTGAGAAAGTACCAGCTCGCGATCGGGTCTCACCTCATGGTCGCCGACGGCAAGGAGGTCAACCCCGGCGACGTGCTGGCCAAGATCCCGCGCGAGACGACCAAGACCAAGGACATCACCGGAGGTCTCCCTCGCGTGGTCGAGTTGTTCGAGGCGAGGAGGCCGAAGGACGCCGCGGTGGTCAGCGAGATCGCGGGCATCGTCCACATCGGCGAACCGAGCCGCGGCGTGCGCAAGGTCATGGTCGAGGGCCGGGAGGGCACGACCCGGGAGTACGCGATCCCGAAGTACTCGCACCTGGTCGTGCAGGACGGCGAGTGGGTGGCGAGCGGCGAGCCGATCACCGACGGGCCCGTCGACCCGCACGATGTCCTGGCCGTGTCGGGCGAGACCGAGTTGCAGCGCTACCTCGTCGACAAGATCCAGGAAGTCTATAGAACGCAAGGCGTTACAATCAACGACAAGCACATCGAAGTGATCGTCAGGCAGATGTGCCGGTTCGTCAAGATCACGGACCCGGGAGACACCGAATTCCTGCTCGAGGAGCAGGTGCCCCGCTATCGCGTGCAGGAAGAGAACGACCGGATCGAGAAGCTCGGCGGGCAGCCCGCGCGCTTCGCGCCGGTCCTGCTCGGGATCACCAAGGCCGCGCTGGCGACGGAGTCTTTCATCTCGGCGGCGTCCTTCCAGGAGACGACCCGCGTGCTCACAGAGGCCGCGGTCTCCGGACGCGTCGACCACCTCTACGGTCTCAAGGAGAACGTCATTGTCGGCCGGTTGATCCCGGCGGGCACCGGCTCCAAGCCCTATCACTACTTCTCGGTGGAGCCGGTTCCTTCCGAGGAGATGCCGCAACCGGAGGAGAGCGAGGAGGGCGCGACCGACTATCAGGACGAGCTCGCCCAGTTGCTTCCGCCCAGGGATTCCGAGAGTTGACACCCGGGGTCTTCTTGTATAGACTCCTCGGGCTTTTCCGGTCACCGAGGCCGGTTGGCGAAAACGCGAGGGTTCGAGCGAAGGCAAAGTGTCGCCCCGCTCGGCCTGCAGTCACGGAGTGAGAGGGAACGATGCCGACGATCGCGCAGTTGGTCCGCCATGGACGAGAGGTGCTGGAGCTCAAGACCAAGAGCCCGGCCCTCAAGTCGTGCCCGCAGAAGCGCGGGGTGTGCACCCGTGTCTACACGACCACGCCGAAGAAGCCCAATTCCGCACTGCGCAAGGTGGCCCGCGTCCGGCTGACCAACGGCATCGAGGTGACGACCTACATCCCGGGGGAGGGGCACAACCTCCAGGAGCACTCGGTGGTGCTGATCCGCGGCGGCCGCGTCAAGGACCTGCCGGGCGTCCGCTACCACGTGATCCGCGGCGTCATCGACGCGCAGGGGGTGGCGGGGCGCAACCAGAGCCGCTCGAAGTACGGCGCGAAGCGGCAGAAGCAGGCCGCGAAGGCGGGGGGTAAGTAGCCATGCCGCGTCGCCGCTACCCGACCAAGCGCGAGATTCTGCCGGATCCCGTGTACAACTCCCAGTTGGTCACACGGTTCATCAACTCTGTGCTCAAGGCTGGCAAGAAGACCACCGCCGAGCAGATTTTCTACGGCGCGCTGGACCTGATCCAGAAGCGCACGCAGGACGACCCGGTGAAGGTGTTCAAGCGGGCCGTCGACAACGTCAAGCCGCAGCTCGAGGTGAAGTCGCGCCGCGTCGGCGGCTCGACCTACCAGGTGCCTGTGGAGGTTCCCCCCGGCCGGCAGCTGTCGCTGTCGATCCGCTGGTTGATCGACTTCTCCCGCTCGCGCGGCGAGAAGTCGATGATGGAGAAGCTCGCGGGCGAGCTGCTCGATGCGGCCAACAACCGCGGCGGAGCGATCAAGAAGCGCGAGGACACTCACCGGATGGCGGAGGCCAACAAGGCCTTCAGCCACTACAGATGGTAGGGAGGAGTTGGTCGACGTTCTGACCGGCTGCGACTGAAGCGTACGCTTCGAAAGGTTCTTTGAAAAGATGCCACGCATAGCGCCCTTGGATAGAACTCGGAATATCGGCATCATGGCCCACATCGATGCCGGTAAGACGACGACTACCGAGCGGATCCTGTTCTACACCGGAGTCTCCTACAAGATGGGCGAGGTCCACGAGGGGACGGCGGTCATGGACTGGATGGAGCAGGAGCAGGAGCGTGGCATCACAATCACCTCCGCCGCCACCACCTGTACCTGGCGCGACCATCGCGTCAACATCATCGACACCCCCGGACACGTCGACTTCACCGCCGAGGTCGAGCGCTCGCTGCGCGTCCTCGACGGCGCCGTGGCCGTGTTCTGCGCGGTCGGGGGGGTCGAGCCGCAGTCGGAGACGGTGTGGCGGCAGGCCGATCGCTACCGCGTGCCCCGCCTGGCGTTCGTCAACAAGATGGACCGCGTTGGCGCCGACTTCTTCGCGGTGGTCGAGCAGATGCGCCGCAAGCTCAAGGCCAACCCGATTCCGATCCAGCTTCCGCTCGGAATCGAGGAGTCGTTCATCGGTGTCGTCGATTTGATCGAGGACCGCGCGTACCGTTTCTCGCAGGAGTCTCTGGGCGCGGACTTCGAGGCCGTCGAGGTGCCGGACGAGATGAAGGGGTTGGTCGCGGAGTGGCGCGAGAAGCTGCTCGAGGCCGCCGCCGAGCACGACGAGGCTCTGCTCGAGAAGTACCTCGCCGGCGAGCCGCTCGAAGCGGCGGAGATTCGCTCATCGCTGCGCGCGCAGACCGTGGCCAGTCGGATCACGCCGGTGGTGTGCGGTTCGGCGTTCAAGAACAAGGGCGTGCAGCAATTGCTCGACGCCGTGGTCGACCTCCTGCCCTCGCCGATCGACATTCCGCCGATCGAGGGGCATACCCCTCCCGGTGACCTCGAGCGCCGGCAGGCGGAGGACTCGGCGCCCTTCGCCGCGTTGGCCTTCAAGATCATGACCGACCCCTATGTCGGCCAGTTGACCTACCTGCGCATCTACTCCGGCCGACTGAGCAGCGGAGACCAGGTGCTCAACGCCTCGCGCGGCAACACGGAGCGCATCGGCCGGCTGCTCAAGATGCACGCGAACAAACGCGAGGAGATCAAGGAAGTGTACGCCGGAGACATCTGCGCGGTCGTCGGGCTGCGCAACGTCGCCACCGGCGACACGATCTGCACCCCGAAGGCGCCGATCATCCTCGAGGCGATGCAGTTCCCCGAGCCGGTCATCGACGTGGCGATCGAGCCCAAGACCAAGGCCGATCAGGACAAGTTGGGCGTGGCGCTGCAGAAGCTGACGCAGGAGGATCCGACCTTCCGCGTGCACACCGACCAGGAGACCGGCCAGACGATCATCTCGGGGATGGGCGAGTTGCACCTGGAGATCATCGTCGATCGCCTGGTCCGCGAGTTCAAGGTCGGCGCGACGGTCGGGCGCCCTCAAGTGTCGTACCGCGAGACGATCAGGGCCGAGGCGCAGGGCGAGGGGCGGTTCGTCCGGCAGACCGGCGGGCGCGGCCAGTACGGGCACGCGAAGGTGCGGATCTGGCCGCTCGATCGCGGCCAGGAGTACGTCTTCGAGAACGACATCGTCGGCGGCACCATCCCGAAGGAGTACATCAAGCCCGTCGATCAAGGCATCCGTGAGGCGTTGACGCGCGGCATACTGGCCGGGTTCCCGGTGATCGGCGTCGGCGTGAGTCTGTACGACGGCTCGTTCCACGACGTGGACTCGTCGGAGATGGCGTTCAAGATCGCGGGCTCGCTGGCGTTCCAGGACGCGGCGAAGCGTGCCCGTGCGGTGATCCTCGAGCCGGTCATGGAGGTCGAGGTGGTGACCCCCGAGGAGCAGATGGGCGACGTCATCGGCGATCTCAACTCGCGGCGCGGGAAGATCACGAGGTTGGAGCCACGCGCCGGGGCCCAGGTGATCGGGGCCTACGTGCCGCTGGCGGAGATGTTCGGCTACGCGACGTCCCTGCGGTCGATGACCCAGGGGCGCGCGACGTACACGATGCAGTTCGACCACTACGACGAGGTGCCCAGGAACATCGCCGAGGAGATCGTCACTCGCGCGAAGGGCGGGGCGTAGAAGGGGGATCGGTATGGCCAAGCAGAAGTTTGATCGGACGAAGCCGCACGTCAACGTGGGGACGATTGGGCATGTGGACCACGGGAAGACGACGTTGACGGCGGCGATCACGAAGGTGATGTCGTTGAGGGGTTTGGCGGAGTTCAAGTCGTACGACGAGGTGGCGAAGGCGTCGATATCGCAGGGGCGTCGCAACGAGATGAAGATTTTGACGATTGCGACGTCGCATGTGGAGTACCAGTCGGACAACAGGCACTACGCGCACGTGGACTGTCCGGGTCATGCGGACTATGTGAAGAACATGATCACGGGGGCGGCGCAGATGGACGGGGCGATCTTGGTGGTGTCGGCGGAGGACGGGCCGATGCCGCAGACGCGGGAGCATATTTTGCTGGCGCGTCAGGTGGGGGTCCCGTACATTGTGGTGTTTTTGAACAAGGTGGACAAGGTTGAGGATCCGGAGTTGTTGGATTTGGTCGAGTTGGAGGTTCGGGAGTTGTTGAGTCAGTACGACTTTCCCGGGGACGAGGTGCCGGTGATCCGGGGGAGTGCGTTGAAGGCGGGGTTGGCGCCGAGCGCGGACGCGGCGGAAGCGAAGAGTATTTTGGAGTTGATGGCGGCGTTGGACAAGTACGTGCCGGAGCCGGTGCGGGACATTGACAAGCCGTTTTTGATGCCGATTGAGGACGTGTTTTCGATTTCCGGGCGGGGGACGGTGGTGACGGGGCGGATTGAGCGGGGGGTGGTGAAGGTTTCGGACGAGATGGAGATCGTGGGATTTCGGGACACGGTCAAGCGGGTGGTGACGGGCGTGGAGATGTTCCGCAAGCTGCTGGACCAGGGGCAGGCGGGGGACAACGTCGGGTTGCTGCTGCGCGGGACGGAGAAGAGCGACGTGGAGCGCGGGCAGGTGATTGCGAAGCCCGGGACGATCACGCCGCACGTGAAGTTCAAGGGAGAGGTGTACGTCCTGTCGAAGGAAGAAGGTGGTCGGCACACGCCGTTTTTCCAGGGGTACCGGCCGCAGTTTTACTTCCGGACGACGGACGTGACGGGGTCGGTGAAGCTGCCCGCGGGCGTTGAGATGGTGATGCCCGGGGACAACGTGTCGGTCGAGGTGGAGCTGATCACGCCGATCGCGATGGAGAAGGGCTTGCGCTTCGCCATCCGCGAGGGCGGCCGCACCGTCGGCGCCGGCACCATCACCGACATCCTCGAGTAGGAGAGGCCATGGTCAAGGACAAGATCCGGATCCGGCTCAAGGCGTACGACTTCAGGCTGCTCGACCAGTCCACGGCCGAGATCGTAGACACGGCCAAGCGGACGGGGGCCCACGTCTCCGGGCCGATCCCGCTGCCCACGCAGGTGCAGCGTTTCACCGTGCTCCGCTCGCCGCACGTGGACAAGAAGTCGCGAGAGCAGTTCGAGATTCGTACGCACAAGCGGCTCCTTGACATCCTCGATCCCACGCAGCAGACCGTGGACGCGCTCATGAAGCTCGAGCTGCCCGCGGGCGTCGACGTGGAGATCAAGGCCTACGGCGCGAAGAAGTGAGGGGAGGCCGTATGGTCCAGGGACTTCTTGGCAGGAAGATCGGCATGACCCAGGTGTTCGACGCCCGGGGCGAGCTGATTCCGGTGACGGTCGTGCAGGCGGGGCCATGCGTGATCGTGCAGCGGCGGACCGCCGAGCACGACGGCTACGAAGCCGCGCAGCTCGGTCTGGTCGAGGGGAAGCCGCCGCGGGGTGTGAGCAAGCCGCTGGCCGGCCACTACGCGAAGGCGGGGGTGCCGCCGACTCGCGTGCTCGCCGAGGTGCCCGTCGACGGCGCGGTCGAGGTCAAGGCCGGAGACACGGTGCTGTGCGACATCTTCGCCGCCGACGAGGTGATCCGCGTCGTCGGCACCTCGAAGGGCAAGGGCTTCCAGGGGGCGATGAAGCGGCACAACTTCCGGGGCGGCGGTGCGGCGCACGGCTCGATGTTCCATCGCGCGCCCGGCTCGATCGGCCCGTCGGCCTATCCGTCGCGCGTCTTTCCCGGCACGCGGATGGCGGGTCGGATGGGCGGCGACCGCACGACGCTCAAGCACGTCAAGGTGGTCAAGGTCGACGTCGAGCGGAACCTCGTGTTCCTCAGGGGCGCTGTCCCCGGGGGGCGCCATGCCCTCGTGCACTTGCTGAAGGGCTGAGGGGGGCGACCATGAAGCTGGACGTTCGCAACTGGGAAAACGAGGTGGTCGGGCAGGTCGAACTGCCGAAGGACGTCTTCGCCTACCCGGCGCGCCCACACCTGGTGTACGAGGTGGTCAAGGCGTACCTCGCCGGCCTGCGCCGCGGGACGCACGCGACCAAGAACCGGGCGCTGGTTTCCGGCGGCGGCAAGAAGCCGTGGAAGCAGAAGGGCACCGGCAGGTCACGCCACGGCTCGATCCGCTCGCCGCTGTGGCGGCACGGCGGGACGGTGTTCGGTCCGCAGCCGCGCAGCTACGAGGCGAAGGTCAACGTCAAGGCGAAGAAGAACGCGCTGCGGTCGGTGCTCTCCGAGCGGCTGGCGGACGGGCGGCTGCGCGTGCTCGACACGCTCGAGGTCGACACCTGCAAGACCAAGGACCTCGTGGGGCGGCTCGCCGTCCAGGGCCTCGCGGGCGAGAAGGTGCTGTTCGTCGATTCGTACGACAACCTCAACCTCTTCCTCGCCTCGCGCAACAGGCCCGAGCTGTCGGCGGCCGACGCGCTCCACATGCACGTGTACCAGGTCCTCGACGCCCGGCAGGTGGTGTTCTCGCGCCGCGCGCTCAAGGCGCTGGTGGAGGTGTTGGCATCATGAAAGACCCGCGCGAGATCATCCTCCGCCCGGTCGTGACGGAGAAGACGGCCGACGCCAAGGAGATGACGAACACCGTGTGCTTCCAGGTCGCCACCGGCGCCAACAAGATCGAGATCCGGCGGGCGGTCGAGAGCCTGTTCGGGGTCAAGGTCGTGGACGTCCGCGTGGTGAACATGACCGGCAAGCAGCGCCGTTTCGGTCGTTACACCGGACAACGGCCCGACTGGCGCAAGGCGTATGTGCGCCTCGAAGCCGGCGAAAAGACGATCGAGTTCTTCGACCAGGTGTAGGGAGCGCGCCATGCCTATCAAGACCTATCGGCCGACCTCGCCGGGTGTGCGGTTCATGACCCGGTTGGACTACGCCGAGCTCAGCAAGAAGGGTCCCGAAAAGGGCCTCACCAAGGGGCTGACCAAGAGCGGCGGCCGGAACAACGAGGGGCACGAGACCAGTCGGTTCAGGGGGGGTGGCCACAAGCGCCGCTACCGCGCCATCGATTTCCGCCGCGACAAGCGGGGCATTCCCGCGAAGGTGGCGGCGATCGAGTACGACCCGAACCGCTCGGCGCGGATCGCCCTGCTCCACTACGTCGACGGCGAGAAGCGCTATATTCTGGCGCCGGTCGGGCTGGAGATCGGCGCGACGGTGATCGCCGCCGAGAAGGCCGAGATCGTCCCGGGCAACTCGCTGCCGCTGAAGAGCATCCCCCTCGGCGCCCTGGTCCACAACATCGAGCTGAAGCCGGGGGCCGGCGGACAAATGGCCCGCTCGGCCGGCGTCGGCGCCCAGCTCATGGCCAAGGAGGGGAAGTACGTCACCCTCCGGCTGCCCTCGGGCGAGATGCGCTATGTGCTGGCGACGTGCTGGGCGACGGTCGGTCAGGTGGGCAACGTCGAGCACGCCAACGTCGCGATCGGCAAGGCGGGTCGGACCCGCTGGATGGGCAAGCGGCCTCACGTTCGCGGTACGGCGATGAACCCCATCGACCACCCCCACGGCGGCGGCGAGGGCAAGACCAAGGGCGGGCGCAACCCGGTCAGCCCCTGGGGCCAGCCGACCAAGGGCTACAAGACGCGCAAGGCCAAGCGCACGGACCGCTTCATCGTGAAGCGGCGGAAGTAAGGGGAGGTCGGGATGTCTCGTTCGATTCGCAAGGGTCCGTTCACCGACGACCACCTGCTCAAGAAGGTCCAACTGCTCAACGACAGCCGTGACCGCAAGGTGGTCAAGACCTGGTCGCGGCGTTCGACGATCGTCCCCGAGATGGTCGGGCACACGATCGCGGTCCACAACGGCCAGAAGTTCGTGCCGGTGTTCATCAGCGAGAACATGGTCGGCCACAAGCTGGGGGAGTTCGCGCTCACCCGCACCTTCAGGGGGCACTCGGGAACCAAGAAGGAGAAGGGCGCCGCCCACTAGGAGGGACGATGGACGCGCAAGCACAACTCCGCTACTACAAGGGCTCGGCTCAGAAGGTGCGCCTGGTCGCCGACACGGTGCGCGGCGAAGGTGTGGTCCGGGCGCTGGCGATCCTTCGCCTGACCCACCGGCGCTGCGCCCGCGACCTCGAGAAGCTGGTCCGCTCGGCGGTCGCCAACCTCGAGCAGAAGTCGCCCGGCGTCGACAGCGGCCGGTTGGTCGTCAACTCGATCCAGGTCGATCAGGGCCCGAGCCTGAAGCGTTTCCGCGCCGCCTCGATGGGGCGCGTGTTTCCACGGCTGCACAAGTACTGCCACGTGACGGTGCGGGTGGCGGAGAAGGAAAGGTAGGAGGCCGAAGTGGGTCAAAAGACGCATCCCTACGGATTCCGCCTCGGGTACAACAAGACCTGGCGCTCGCGCTGGTACGCGGAGAAGGACTACGCGAAGCTGCTCCACGAGGACCTGCGCCTGCGCAAGGCCCTCAAGGCGCGGCTGTCCCACGCCGGCGTGGCGGAGATCGACATCGAGCGCACGGCCAACAAGATCCGCGTCAACATCTTCTCCGCCCGGCCCGGGATCATCATCGGCCGAAAGGGCGCCGAAGTGGACAAGCTCGGCGCCGAGCTGCGCTCGGTGTACGGCCAGGATATCCACATCAACATCCAGGAGATCCAGCGGCCGGAGATCGAGGCCCAGTTGATCGCGGAGTCGATCGCCGGGCAGCTCGTGCGACGTGTCACCTTTCGGCGCGCGATGCGGCGAGCGATGGAGAACGCCCTGCGCTTCGGCGCGCAGGGGGTGAAGATCCGCTGCTCGGGCCGCCTGAACGGCGCGGAAATCGCCCGTTCCGAGTGGTATCAGGAGGGCAGGTTGCCCCTCCACACCCTCAAGGCGGACATCGAGTACGGCTTCGCCGAGGCGTTCACGACCTACGGCGCGATCGGCGTGAAGGTGTGGATCTACAAGGGTGAGCTGCATCGCTCCAAGGCCCACCGGCGTTCGCTCTGAGGATGAGGTGCTGCCATGTTGATGCCTAAGAAGGTCAAGTTCCGCAAGCAGCAGCGAGGTCGCCGGCGCGGCTTCGCGACTGGCGGCGGCGAGCTGTCCTTTGGCGATTTCGGGCTTCAGGCGACCGAGCCGGGATGGATCACGGCCCGCCAGATCGAGGCCGCCCGTATCGCCATGACCCGTCACGTGAAGCGCGGCGGGAAGATCTGGATCAGGATCTTCCCCGACAAGCCGATCACGAAGAAGCCGGCGGAAACCCGCATGGGCAAGGGCAAGGGCGCTCCGGAGGAGTGGGTGTGCGTGATCAAGCCGGCCCGCATCCTCTACGAGATGGAGGGCGTGCCGGAAGAGGTGGCCCGTGAGGCGATGCGCCTGGCGGCCCACAAGTTGCCGCTCAAGACTCGGTTCGTGATCCGGGGGCAGGTGAGATGAAAGCGCGGGAACTGAGGGACAAGTCGATCGAGGAGTTGCGCCGCACCGAGGGCGAGCTCCGCGAGCAGCTGTTCAAGCTGCGCTTCCAGAAGGCCACCGGGCAGATCGAGAACCCGGTCAAGATCCGCATGGTGCGCAAGGACATCGCTCGAGTGCAGACGATCCTCGCCCTGCGCCTGCGGGAAGCGGAGTGAGCCATGGAGAGTAAGCCGAAGGGACGCAAGACGACCAAGGTCGGCACGGTCGTGTCGGACGCGATGGACAAGTCCGTGGTGGTCAAGGTCGATAACGTGGTCATGCACAAGCTCTACCACCGCTTCGTGCAGCGCTCGAGGAAGTTCATGGCTCACGACGAGCAGAACAGTTGCAAGACCGGCGACAAGGTTCAGATCATGGAGTGCCGGCCTCTGTCGCGTCACAAGCGCTGGCGTGTCGTGCGGGTGATCGAGCGGGCTTCGTAGGGAGGCGGCCATGATCCAGATGCGAACAATGCTGACGGTCGCCGACAACTCCGGCGCCAAGAAGGTCATGGCGATCCGGCAGCTGGGCGGTTCGACCGCGGGACGGTACGCCCGTCTCGGCGACGTGGTGGTGTGCGCGGTCAAGGAAGCGGTTCCCGAGTCGCAGGTCAAGAAGGGCACCGTGGTCAAGGCGGTGATCGTCCGGACCCGCCGGAGCTACCGGCGCAAGGACGGCTCCTACATCCGCTTCGACGACAACGCTGCGGTGCTGATCAATGCGCAGAAGGAGCCGATCGGAACCCGCGTCTTCGGTCCGGTGGCCCGCGAGCTGCGCGAGCGGCGATTCATGAAGATCGTCTCGCTCGCGCCGGAAGTGCTTTAGGAGGCGGCGATGGCACGCGTGAAGGTGAAGAAGGGCGACCAGGTGGTGGTCATCGCCGGCAAGGACAAGGGGAAGAAGGGCAAGGTCCTGCGCGTCGATCGCGACAAGGGCCGGGTAGTGGTCGAACACGTCAACATGGTCAAGCGCCACACCAAGCCCAACCCCAGGGCCGGGGTGACCGGCGGCATCGTGCAGCGCGAGGGGACGATCCAGATCTCCAACGTGATGGTGGTTTCTCCGGACAGCGGGCGGCAGACACGGGTCGGCGTCAAGGTGCTCGAAGACGGCCGCACGGTCCGGTTCTCGAAGGTCGACGGCGCGATTCTCGACCAGTAGGTGAAAGGAGGGTACGGTGGCGCGCTTGCAGCAGAGGTATACGGAGGAAGTGGTTCCCAGGATCAAGAAGGAGTTCGGGATCGCCAATCCCATGGCGGTGCCGAGGATCACCAAGGTGGTGTGCAACATCGGCACCGGAGAGGCGCCGCGCAACGCGAAGATCCTCGACCAGGCCGTCGACGAACTGATGGCCATCGCGGGGCAGCGCCCGGCCGTGCGCAAGGCGCGGAAATCCATCGCGCAGTTCAAGTTGCGCGCCGGGATGCAGATCGGCTGCGCGGTCACCTTGCGCCGCGACCGGATGTACGAGTTTCTCGATCGCCTCATCAACATCGCCCTGCCGCGCGTACGTGACTTTCGCGGCCTGTCCGCCAAGGGCTTCGACGGGCGGGGGAACTACACGATGGGGATCAAGGACCACCTGATCTTCCCCGAGATCGACTACACCAAGGTGGAGTTCCCCAAGGGAATGAACATCACGGTGGTGACCACCGCGCCCACCGACGACCAGGCCCGCTTCCTGTTGCAGGAGATGGGCTTCCCCTTCGCGAAGGGCTAGGAGGACGCTGTGGCTCGACTGTGTCACGTTGCCAAGAGTCGCCGGACCCCGAAATTCAGGGTGCGCTCGCGCCATCGCTGCAAGCAGTGCGGCCGCCCTCGCGCCTACATGCGCAAGTTCGAGCTGTGCCGTCTGTGCTTCCGGAAGCTGGCCCTCGAGGGCTACCTGCCGGGAGTCACCAAGGCGAGCTGGTGAGGAGGTCGCCATGACGATGACTGATCCCATCGCCGACTTCCTGACCCGTGTGCGCAACGCGGTTCAGGCCAGCAAGGACCGCTGCGACGTGCCTGCGTCCCGCCTGCGGCTCGAGCTGGCCAAGATCTTCCAGGAAGAGGGTTTCATTCGGACCTTCAAGGTCATCGAGGAAGGCCCGCAGCCGACGATCCGTATGTACCTGCGGTACTCGGCCGACGGCGAACCGGTCATTCACGGCCTGGAGCGGGTGTCGCGCCCGGGTCGTCGCGTCTACCGCGGCGTCAAGGACCTGCCGCAGGTGAGGGGCGGGATCGGCGTCGCGGTGGTCTCGACTCCCAAGGGGCTCATGACCGACGCCAGGGCGCGCGAGCAGCACCTCGGCGGCGAGGTCATGTGCCGGGTCTGGTAGGGAGGTAGAAATGTCGCGCATCGGAAAGGCGCCGATCTCCGTCCCGTCTGGCGTGCAGGTGCACGTCGGGAACGGAGTGGTGCAGGTAAAGGGACCGAAGGGGTCCATGCTCCAGCCGGTCCCCGACGGCATCTCGGTGGTGATCGAGGAGGGCTCGGTCGTCGTCCGTCGCTCCGGGGACGAGGGGCCGGTCAGGGCTCTGCACGGTCTGACCCGCGCCCTGCTCGCCAACGCGGTGACCGGGGTGACGCACGGGTTCAAGAGGGAGCTCGACATCGTCGGTGTCGGCTACAAAGCGGAGATCAAGAGTCCGCGGCAGATCTCGCTGCTGCTCGGCTTCTCCCACCCGGTGCTGTACGACGTGCCGGAGGGGATCAACGTGAGCTACGACGCCAAGGCCAACCGGCTCACGATCGAGGGGATCGACCGTCAGAAGGTCGGTCAGGTCGCGGCCGAACTGCGGGGCATCCGCCCGCCGGACCCGTACAAGGGGAAGGGCGTGCGGTACTCGGACGAGGTCTTGAAGCTCAAGGCCGGTAAGTCGGGAGCGTGACGCCATGGCCAAGTCGATGGATCGCAGGCAGCGCAGGAGCCGCATTCATCTGCGCATCCGGAAGGCCGTGAAGGGCACCGCGGAGCGTCCGCGGCTGGTCGTCTTCCGGTCACTCAACCACGTCTACGCCCAGCTCGTCGACGATTCCAGCGGCGTCACCATGGTTGCCGCGTCGACGCGCGAGAAGGAGCTTCGCGAAGGCCTGTCCCACGGCGGCAACAAGGCGGCGGGGCGCGCGATCGGCGCGAGCATCGCGAAGCGGGCAAAGGAGAAGGGGATCTCAGCGGTGGTGTTCGACCGGGCCGGCTTCCGCTACCACGGTGTGGTGAAGGAGCTGGCCGACGCGGCCCGTGAAGCGGGTCTCGAGTTCTAGGGGCTAAAGATGGCAGAGCGCGACACCCAGTTCATCGACCACGTGGTGAACATCAACCGCGTCACGAAGGTCGTCAAGGGCGGAAAGAACTTCTCCTTCTCCGCGCTGGTCGTGGTCGGGGACGGGGCCGGCAAGGTCGGCTTCGGCACCGGCAAGGCGCGAGAGGTACCTCAGGCGATCCGCAAGGCGACCGAGGCGGCCCGGCGCGCGATGATCTCGATTCACCGCAAGGGTTCGACGATCCCCCACGAGGTCGTCGGTCGGTTCGGGGCCGGGCGGGTCATGTTGCGGCCAGCCTCTCCGGGCACCGGCGTCATCGCCGGCGGCGCGGTGCGCGCGATCGCCGAGGCGGCCGGAATCGGCGACATCCTGACCAAGTCGCTCGGGACAACCAATCCGCACAACCTCGTCCGCGCGACGTTCGAAGCGCTCGAGCAGTTGACCACCGCCGAGGAGGTCACGCAGATGCGCCGGGCGGCCGCCGATGTCGAGGTGGTGGACGACTCCGAGCAACCGGCCGGTCCGCTGCCGGAGGTGCAGGTATGACACGCAAGAAGGCGGCCCCCGGCCGCGTCCGCATCGTTCAAGTCGCGAGCAAGATCTGCAATCAGGACCGGGTCCGCAACGTGCTCACGGACGGGCTCGGCCTGGGGCGGATCGGCTCGTCGGTCGTACTCCCCGACAACCCCTACACGCGCGGGATGATCGCGAAGGTCGCCCACATGGTGCGGGTCGAGCCCGCCGAGGAGTGAGCCATGGAACTCCATGACATGACGCCCAGGCCGGGCTCGACGAAGGACCGCAAGCGGGTCGGACGCGGGCCGGGGTCGGGGAACGGCAAGACCGCGGGGCGCGGTCACAAGGGGGCCGGTTCCCGCTCGGGTCACAAGAACAAGCGCAACTTCGAGGGCGGGCAGATGCCCCTCGTCAGGCGCATCCCGAAGCGCGGCTTTACCAATATTTTCCGCGTCGAGTTCGCGATCGTGAACGTCGGACAGCTCGAGCGTTTCCCCGAGGGATCCGAGATCACTCCCGAACTCCTGCTCGCCGAGGGTGTGATCCGCAAGCTGGCCGGCGGTGTGAAGGTGCTGGGTGAAGGCAGCCTGACCCGCAAGCTGACCGTTCGGGCGCACAAGTTCTCCAAGAAGGCGCTCGAGGTGATCCAGGCGGCCGGGGGCACGGGCGAGGTGATCGGGCAATGATCGAGAGCCTGCGGAACATCTTCGCGATACCGGACCTGCGCAAGCGGGTGCTGTTCACCTTCGGTCTGCTCGCCGTGTACCGGTTCGGGTCGTTCATCCCGGTCCCGGGCATCGACCCGTTCGCGATCGAGGAGTTCACCAAGGCGGCGCAGGGCACGATCCTCGGTTTTCTCAACCTCTTCTCCGGGGGCGCGCTCGGCCGGATGACGATCTTCGCCCTCGGCATCATGCCGTACATCTCGGCGTCGATCATCCTCCAGCTCCTCACCGTGGTCTGGCCCTACCTGGAGAAGCTCTCCAAGGAAGGGGACCTCGGGCGCAAGAAGATCACGCAGTACACCCGCTACGGCACGGTGGTGCTGTCGATCATCCAGGCGTCGGGCATCGCGGTCTTCCTCGAACGGACGACGGCCCCCGGCGGGGCGCCGCTGGTGCCCGGCCCGGGTTGGGGGTTCCGGTTGCTCACCGTGCTGACCCTCACCACCGGCACCGCGTTCGTGATGTGGCTGGGCGAGCAGATCACCGAGCGCGGCGTGGGCAACGGAATCTCGCTGATCATCTTCGCCGGCATCGTGGTCGGCCTGCCGGCCGCGATTTTCAACACCATCGAAGACCTCCGCACGGGCGCAATGTCGATCATCGTGGCGGTTCTGTTCATCGTCTTCGCGGTCGCAGTGGTCGGCGCGATCGTGCTCATGGAACGCGCGCAGCGCAGGATCCCGGTGCAGTACGCGAAGAGGGTCGTGGGCCGGCGGATCTACGGCGGCCAGTCCACGTACCTGCCGCTGCGCCTGAACACCGGCGGCGTGATCCCCGTGATCTTCGCGGCGTCGATCCTGTCGTTCCCGCAGACGATCGGCCAGATGGTGCAGTCCGACACCGTGGCCAAGATCACGCGCGCGCTGTCGTGGGGCGAGCCGCTGTACAACCTGATCTACTTCGTGTCGATCGTCTTCTTCTGCTACTTCTACACTTCGATCATCTTCAACCCGCAAGACACCGCGGAGAACATGCGTAAGTACGGTGGTTTCATCCCCGGAATCCGCCCCGGACAGCGCACCGCCGACTACATCGACACGATCCTCACCCGGATCACCCTGGTCGGCGCGATCTACCTGTCGTTGGTCGCGATCCTGCCGGAGGTCCTGATCACCGGTTTCAAGGTCGCGACGATCCCCTTCATCGGCGGGTGGCTGGACGCGGCGATTCCCCGGTTCATCACCGAAGGCCTGGGCGTCAAGTTCTACTTCGGCGGCACCTCGCTGCTCATCGTGGTCGGCGTGGCGATGGACACGGTGCAGCAGATCGAGGCGCAGATGGTGATGCGCCACTACGACGGGTTCGTCAAGGGCCGCCGGATGCGCGGTCGGAGGGGCTGAGCCCATGATGGTCACGCGCGCCTTCGACGTCTCGGTCCTGGGCCCGCCGGGAGCGGGAAAGGGAACGCAGGCGGCCCGTCTGGCCTCGGCGTTCGACCTCCTGCACCTGTCGACGGGCGACCTGCTGCGGGACGAAGTGGCGCGCGCGACGTTCCTGGGCGGCGAAGCCCAGGCGTTCATGGAGCGGGGCGAGCTCGTGCCGGACGAGCTGATCGCCAAGATGGTGCTGCGCTGGCTGCACTCCCAGCAGGGCTACCTGGGTTGCGCGTACGACGGGTATCCGCGCACCACGCAACAGGCGCATCTGCTGGACGGCTTGCTCGCTGAGCTCAACCGCCGGCTCGACGTGGTGCTCTTCCTGAACGTCCCGGACGACGAACTGGTGGCGCGGAACTCGGGCCGTCGCGCCTGCCAGGCGTGCGGCGTGGTCTACCACGTCGCCAACCACCCGCCAGCGAAGGAAGGCGTGTGCGACGCGTGCGGCGGCGAGCTGGCGCAGCGCGACGACGATCGAGAGGACGTCGTCCGGGAGAGGTTGCGCGCCTACCGCGAGAACGCCGACGCGTTGCTCGCTTTGTACAAGGCGCGCGGCATCCTGCGCCAGGTCAACGGTGTCGGTACCCAGGACGAGGTGTATCGGCGGCTGCGCGAGGCGATCCGGAGCGTGAAGCGGTGATCGTGTTGAAGACCGAGGCGGAGCTGAACACCATGGACCGCGCCAACGCGGTGGTCCACGAGGTGCTGCGCCTCGTTGCGGGGGCCGCCCGCCCGGGCGTGTCGACCGCGGAGCTGGACCGGTTGGCCGAGCAGCACATCCGCGCTCGTGGCGCCGTCCCGGCGTTCAAGGGGTATCGCGGCTACCCGGGGACCCTTTGCACCTCGGTCAACGACGAGATCGTCCACGGTATCCCCTCGGCCACGCGGCGCCTGCACGAGGGCGACATCCTCTCGATCGACTGCGGCACGGTGCTCGACGGCTACTACGGCGATGCCGCCGTGACGATCCCCGTCGGCCAGGTTTCCGAGGAAGCGCGACGCCTCCTCCAGGTCACGCGCGAGTGCCTCGATCGGGCGGTCGAGCTGATGCGGCCAGGCCGCCGGCTCTCGGATATCGGCGGGGCGATTCAAGGCCACGCCGAGGCTCAGGGCTTCTCCGTGGTTCGGGAGTTCGTCGGCCACGGCATCGGCAGGACCCTGCACGAGGATCCGCAGGTGTACAATTTCGGTCCTGCCGGCAGGGGGCCCGAGTTGCGTCCGGGCCTGGTCCTGGCCATAGAGCCGATGATCAACGCGGGCGGGGCGGGCGTTCACATCGACGACGACGGCTGGACAGCGCGCACCGAGGACGGTAGAATTTCTGCCCATTTTGAGTATTCGGTGGCCGTCACCGCAGACGGCCCCCGGGTGCTGGGTGTGGGGGCGAGGTAAGCATGGCGAAAGAGGAGGCCATCGAAGTCATGGCCACCGTAGTCGAGGCTCTGCCGAACGCGGTGTTCCGCGTCGAGCTGGAGAACGGGCACGAGGTGCTCGCGCACATTTCCGGGAAGATGCGCAAGCACTTCATTCGCATCCTGCCCGGGGACAAGGTCCTGGTCGAGCTTTCGCCGTACGACCTGACCCGCGGGCGAATCGTGTACCGGTACAAGTGAGGTCGAGATGAAGGTTCGTTCTTCGGTCCGCAAGATCTGCAGCAAGTGCAAGGTGATCGTGCGCAAGGGCGTGGTTCGCATCATCTGCGAGAACCCCAAGCACAAGCAGCGGCAGGGCTGACGAGGAGGCTGGGTCGTGGCACGCATCGTCGGAGTTGATCTTCCCCCGAACAAGCACGTCGAGATCGGCTTGACGTACATCTACGGCATCGGGCGGTCGTTGGCGGGCCGGCTCCTGGAGCGGGCCAAGGTCGACGGCCAGACCCGCGTCAAGGACCTGTCCGAGGACGAGGTCCGGCGGATCACCCGCGTGCTGCAGGACGCGGAGGTTCACGTCGAGGGCGACCTGCGCAAGGACATCGCGATGAACATCAAGCGGCTGATGGAAATCGGCTGCTATCGCGGCGTTCGCCACCGCAGGGGCCTGCCGGTGCGCGGCCAGCGGACCCACACCAACGCCCGCACCCGCAAGGGCCCTCGGCGGGCCACTGTGGCCAAGAAGAAGAAGGCCACGAAGAAGTAAGGGGACACAATGGCAAAGGCGACCAAGACCGCGAAGAAGGGTACGCGCCGCCGCGAGCGCAAGAGCGTGCCGCACGCCGTTGCGCATATCCAGGCGTCGTTCAACAACACGATCGTGACGTTCACCGACCTGACCGGCGGTGCGATCTGCTGGAGCTCGGCCGGAAGGATCGGCTACAAGGGCTCGCGCAAGGGCACGCCGTATGCGGCGCAGCTCGCCGCACGGAACGCGGCCGAGCAGGCGCAGGAGCACGGCGTCCGCACCGTGGACGTCGAGGTCAAGGGACCGGGCGCCGGGCGGGAGTCGGCGATCCGCGCGCTCGCCGCGTCCGGCCTGGAGATCAAGAGCATCAAGGATGTCACCCCGATTCCCCACAACGGGTGCCGGCCGCCGAAGCGGCGCAGGGTGTAGGAGGAGGTAGCCGTGGCTCGATACGCCGGTCCAGTGTGTAGGCTCTGCCGCCGGGAGGGGATGAAGCTCTTCCTCAAGGGCGAGCGCTGTTTCAAGGAGAAGTGCGCGGTCGAGAGGCGTTCGTACGCCCCCGGCCAGCACGGCAAGCGTCGCAACAAGATGCAGCCGTACGGGCTGCAGTTGCGCGAGAAGCAGAAGGTGCGCCGCGTCTACGGCGTGCTGGAAGCGCAGTTCCGCCGCTATTTCGCCGAGGCGTCGCGCCAGAAGGGCGTCACCGGCGAGAACCTGCTCCGCCTGCTCGAGACGCGGCTGGACAACGTCGTCTACTCGCTCGGCTTCGCCTCGTCGCGCGGCCAGGCGCGCCAGCTCGTGCGGCACGGTCACGTGCAGGTGAACGGCCGGAAGGTGGACGTGCCGTCGTTCGCGGTCAAGCCGGGAATGGACGTGGTGCTGTGCGAGAAGATGCGGGCCAACGCGTTCGTCAACGAGGCGCTCGACACCGCGCAGGGGCGTGGTGTCCCGCCGTGGCTGGAGCTGGATGCTGAGCACTTCCGCGGCAAGGTCGTGGCGCTGCCGAACCGCGACGACATCCGCTTGCCGATTCAGGAGCAGCTGATCGTCGAGCTGTACTCGCGGTGAGGAGGTCGGAATGAGAGGACTCGAACTGCACCGTCCGCAGGCGGTGCTGCCAGACACCGAGCGGTCGGCCGAGAACTTCGGCGTGTTCACCGCGCAGCCCTTCGAGCGCGGGTGGGGCGTGACCATCGGCAACGCGTTGCGCAGGATCCTGCTTTCCTCGATCGAGGGGAGCGCGATCACTGCGGTGCGTTTCGCCGGTGTGGACCACGAGTACGACTCGATCCCCGGGGTGATGGAGGACGTCACGGACCTGATCCTCAACCTGAAGCGGGTGCCGATGCGCCTGTCGGGTGTGGAGTCGGTGACGGCGACGCTGCGCCGGTCGAATCCGGGCACGGTAGCTGCGGGCGTCATCGAGGGTGGTCCGGACCTGGAGATCGTGGATCCCGACGTCTACCTCGCGACCCTGGCCGAGGAAGGCGAGCTCGAGGCCGAACTGGTCATCCAGCGCGGTCGCGGCTACGTGCCGGCCGACGAGCACACCGCCCGCGACCTGGGCGTCGGTTACATCTACCTGGACGCGGCGTTCTCGCCCGTGCGCAAGGCCAACTTCAGGATCGAACCGGCTCGCGTCGGTCAGGCGACCGACTACGAGAAGTTGATCCTCGAGGTGTGGACCAACGGGGCGGTTTCGCCGGCGGCCGCAGTGGCCGAGGCGGCCCGCCTGCTCGCCAACCATTTGCCGATCTTCGGCAGTCTCGAGGGCGATGAACAGGAGACCGGCCCGGCTCGCCCGGACGGACTTCTGGACGCGATGATCGAGGATCTCGGCTTGACGGGCCGGACGCAGAACCTGCTGCGCAACGACGGGATCATGTCGGTTCGTGACCTCGTCGGGCACAGCGAGGACGAGCTGCTCAAGGTGTCGGGTTTCGGCAAGAAGGCGCTTACCGAGGTCCGGGAACGGCTCGAGGCGCAAGGTCTCTCGCTCGGCATGCGCTTTGACCTGCCGCGCTAGGGAGGGGGCTTCATGCGACACAACATGTCCGGAAGGAAACTGGGGAGGGTCAGCGAGCACCGGAAGGCGCTGTTCCGCAACCAGTTGCGATCCTTGATCAGCCACGAGCGGATCATCACAACACTGCCCAAGGCCAAGGAGCTGAGGCCGATCGCGGAGAAGATCGTCACTCTCGCCCGCGCCGCGGAGTCCGTCCACAACCGCCGCCTGGTCGGACGATTCATCTCCGACCGCGACCTGATCAAGCGGCTCTTCACCGAGATCGGGCCGCGTTTCGCCAGCCGTCCTGGCGGCTACACGCGGATCGTCAAGCTTGGACCTCGCCGGGGCGATGGCGCGGAGTTGGCGATCCTGGAGTTCGTCGACTTCAAGCTCCCCGAGTCGAAGGCGAAGGAAGCGGCAGCCGAGACGAAGAAGGAGAAGAAGCGCAAGCGGCCGGACGCGGCGTCCAAGGAATCCGCCACGCCGCCAAAGAGCTGAAGACACCCCCGAGTTCCCCACCGCGCGCCCGGCGAATGC
>JBFMCD010000080.1:0-50809 GCA_040754885.1 Acidobacteriota bacterium | reverse complement strand
CGCACCGGCCTCGTCGCGGTGCTGCGCAACGGGGACGGGCCGGTGGTGCTGCTGCGCACCGACCTCGACGCGCTGCCGATCCTGGAGGCGTCGGGGCTGCCGTACGCCAGCGCGGCAACCGGCGCGGGCCCTTCCGGCGAGCCGGTCCCGGCGATGCACGCCTGCGGCCACGACGTGCACATGACCTCGTGGCTGGGAGCCGCCACGGCGCTCGCGGCGCTCAGGGACCGCTGGCGCGGCACCGTGGTGATGATCGGCCAGCCCGCCGAGGAGATCGGCGAGGGCGCCGAGGCGATGCTGGCCGACGGCCTGTTCACCCGCTTCCCACGCCCCGACTTCGCCCTCGCCCTCCACGACATGCCGGACCTGCCGTCCGGCGTCGTGGCGATAGCGCCGGGGCCGGTGGCGGCCTCCGCCGACTCCGTCGACGTCCGCTTCTTCGGCCGCGGCGGGCACGGCGCCCAGCCGCACACGACGGTGGACCCGATCGTCGTCGCGTCGCGCTTCGTCGTCGCCGTGCAGACGCTGGTCTCGCGCGAGAACGACCCGTTCGACCCGGCGGTGGTCACGGTGGGCGCGTTCCACGCCGGGAGCAAGCACAACATCATCCCGGCGGAGGCCCATCTGCAACTGACCGTGCGGGCCTACCGCGAGGAGGTGCGCCGGCGCCTGCTCGACGGCATCCGCCGCGTCGCCCGCGCCGAGGCCGAGGCGGCGGGCGCCCCGCAACCCCCGGAGGTGACGGTCGCGCAGGGCACGCCGCCGACACGCAACGATGAGGCGCTCGCCGCGCGGATCGGCGCCGCGCTGCGCCGCGATCTCGGCGAGGGGCGCGTCGTGGCGCAGCGGCCGATCATGGCCGCCGAGGACTTCAGTCTGTACGGGCGCGCGGGCGTCCCCGCGGTGATGATGTGGCTCGGCGCCACGGCGCCCAAGCGCCTCGAGCGCGCCCGCGCCGGCGGTCCGCCGGTGCCGCCGCTGCACTCGCCGCAGTTCGCCCCCGACGCCGAGGCGACGTTCACCGGCGGCGCGACCGCCCTGGCTCTGGCGGCGCTCGAACTGCTCGCCGCGCGCTAGCGCGCGGATGCGCAGCCCGCGGCAGCCCGGTCCGTGGTCTCTTCCCTTTCGTCGCGGCCCACGGTCCACGGCTCACGGCCCACGTCGTCGCTCCCGACGGCTGCATGCGTGTCCAGCAGTGCCAAGAACACGACTCACCGACGCGCGTATGAGGGGGTGGAGGAGTTCGCCCCCCATGCGCCCTTCCCCTGCTCTCTCCGCCGCGTTTCTGGCCGCCTCGCTCGCCTTCACTCCGGCCGCCGGCGCGGACTCGCCGATCACCTTCGTGACGCTGGTCCAGGGTTTCGACCAGGCCCGTCAGGCGGAGGCGCTGATCGCGAGCATCCGCGCATTCGCCGGGCCGTACCGGGACGCGCCGATCTACGTGCTCGTCGACAACTCCGACCACGTCCCGACCGCCGACCTGCGCGGACCGGGCGTCACCGTGCTGGCGCTGGAGATGGACGAGGCGGCGCGCATCCTGCCCTTCGCCGGCAAGGCGTACGCCGCGGCCCAGGTCGAGCGCCTGCTCGCGGGACGGACCGGCACGCTCGCCTGGCTCGACCCCGAGGTGGTCGTGCTCGCGCCTCCGCGGCTGCTCGAGCTGGAAGACCGGCTCGCGGCGGCGCTGCGTCCGGTGCAGCTCGTCAACGCGGTCGGACAGCCGCCCGACGCACCCGTGGACGTCTACTGGCAGGGGATCTTCCGCGCCACCGGCGCGGACCCGTCGGCGGTGCCCGCGGTCGAGACGTCGGTGGACGGCGCGCGCGTGCGCTTCTACGTCAACTGCCAGGTGATCGCGTGGCGCCTCGGGCGGGACATCGGCCCGCGCTGGGCAAGGGCGGTGTCCGCGCTGGCCCGCGACCGCGCCTACCTCGACGACCACGCCGCCGTGCCGCTGCGGCGCTTCTTCCTCCACCAGGCCGTGCTCAGCGGCGTGCTCCTCGCCGCCACGAGAGAGTCGGAGCGGCGCTGGCTGCCGCTCGACCACGGCTACCCGCTCAATCTCCACGAGCGCATCCCCGAGCCGCGGCGCGCGCGCAGCCTCGACGGCATTTCCTGCCTGATCGTCGACACCTTCTGGCTCCAACGCGGCGACTGGACGCCGCCGGTCGCCGCAAGCGATCCCGTTCGCGCGTTCCTCGAGCGGTCGTGGGCGCGGACCTACGAGGTCGTCCCCGGCCTGCTCCGCCAGGAGGGGCAGAGCAACGCGTATCTGCTGCGCACCGGTGCCGGCGACGTGGTGATCGACCCGGGCGGCTCCCCGGAGAAGGACGGCGCCCTGCGCCGCCTGCACGGCGACCGACCGCTGCTCGCGGTCCTGCTCACCCACGGCCACGCCGACCACCGCGAGGGGATCGCGAACTGGACGGGGGGTCGCGACGTACCGGTCGTCGCGCAGCGCCGCCACGCGGATTTCCTCGCCGAACAGGATGGCATCGCGCCGCTGCTCGCGCGGCGGACCGCGATCTTTGCGGGGAGGCCGATTCCCTCCCCCTCCGCCGAGCCGTCCCGCACACCCGTCGAGGCGACCGTGCTGTTCGACGAACGCCACGTCATGGATCCGGGCGGTACGCGCGTCGAGATGATCCACGCGCCGAGCGAGACCCCCGACACCGCGATCGTCTGGTTGCCGTCGCTGCGCGCCGCGTTCGTCGCCGACATGTTCTTCTCCTCGTTTCCCAACCTGTCCACGCCGCGCGGCGGCCGGACGCGCTCGGCGATCGAGTACGCCCGGGCGCTCGATGTCGCGCTCGGACTCCAGCCCGACCTGCTGCTTCCCGGCCACGAGGAGCCCGTCTTCGGGCGCGACGCGGTGCGCCGCCGCCTGGAGACGTACCGCGACGCGGTGCTGTGGGTCGACGAGGCGGTGTTGCGCGGCATCCGCGCGGGCAAGGACGTCCACACGCTGATGGCCGAGATCACGCTTCCCGAGCGCCTCGCCATGCCCGAGCGGTTCGGCCGCGTGTCGTGGTCGGTGCGCGGCCTGTACGAGGCGAGCGCCGGTTGGTTCGACGGCAGGCCCGAGAGCCTGTACGCGCTCTCCCCCACGGCCGCCGCGGCCGAACTAGCCGCTCTCGCCGGCGCGGGGCCCGTCGCCGAGCGGGCCCGCGCGCTGCTCGCCGGCGGCGACGCCGCCCGCGCGCTGGTCCTCACCGAGGCCGCGCTGGCCGCGGAGCCCGGGCACGCCGGCGCCCTCGAAGTCCGCCTCGCGGCGCTACGCGCGCTGCTCGCCGCGAGCCGAAACTACTTCGAGCGCGCCTTCCTGCGCCACGCCATCCAGCAGGCGGAGGCGGCGGCCGGAACAGCGGGCCGGACCCCGCCGGCTCGCTGACGCCCCGGGGTTCGCCCCAGTGTCCGGTCAGTGCACCGAGCGCACCTCGGCGCGCGCGGTGGCCGTGGGGCGCAGCGGCGGCGGATCGAGCGTCTCCCACGTCGCGGTCACGGCGTAGAAGCCGTCGGGGAGCGGCCGTCCGTCCGCCGTGGAGAGCCTGACCGCGAACGGCACGGCGTGAGGGCCACGCCGCAGGTCCACGGTGAGGACGCTGTCGCAGGCACAGCAGCCGCCGTCGTCGCCCCGCCCGCGCGCCAGCTCGCGTCCGGAGGCGTCGCTCACGACCACCGCCACGCTCATGCACCCCGAGAAACGCATCTCGACCGGCACGGGACCGGCGGCGTGGACGAGCAGCGCGCCGCGCGCCTCCGCCAGCGCCTCGGGCCTCACCGGCGGCATCAGGTTGTGGGTGTAGGTCGGCGCGTCGAGGAGCAGCGTCGTCGTGTACAGGCCGCGCGGCCACGAGGCCGTGCCGACCGTGGCGCGCACCAGTTCGCTGACCACCGGGCCGGCGATCGAGTTCTCCTCGCGGCGGATCAGGCCGACGCCGGGGGCGAACCACTCGGCGAGGATCCCCGCATCGGCGCACGACGAATCGAACTCCAGTCGGATCGCGTCCTCGAACACGCCGGCCGGCACCACGACCCTCTCGCGGCGCGCCGCGACCGCGACCCGGCTGCCCTCGACGCACCCGGCGCTTCCCTCGAACGTCCACCGCAACCCTATCGGAGCGCCGAACAGATACCACAGTCGGTCACGTCCGGCCTGCGGCCCGACCTCGACCACGGTGCCGAACGGTCCCTCTGCGAGCAGCGCCGTGGAGCCAGGCCCGTGATAGCCGAGCAGTTCGTGAACGCGCCGGAGCATCGAGGATTCCGGGGCCTGAACCACCTCGGCGATCCAGGTCTCGTTCCGCCTCACGTACTCCCAGCGGTTGCCCGGGGCCAGCGGGAAAGGCGAATTCTGGCCGATCACCGGCCGCACGCCGCGAAGATCGTCGGCGGCGGGAATTCCGGCGCCTGCCATCGCCACCACGGCCGCCACGAGCACCAGGATCCGGCTGCGCACGGTCCACCTCCCGGGGGTCCGCCCCCGCATCAACCTAGGTCCTCGTCGCACCGTTGTCACCCCCGCGCCGGAGCCGGGGGTGCAGGGCGTCTGCCGTCGATGAGGTGCATGACGGCGAGGAACGGGTGCCGCCAGAGCATCCGCGGCCCGGCCCAGCGCATCACCTCGCGCATGCGCTCGCGCGGCTCTGGGCGATAGCAGTGGATCGGGCAGTTCACGCAGGTGGGCTTGTCCGCCCCGTACGGGCAGCGGTCGAGGCGGTGACCGGCGTATGTCGCCAGGTCGGCGCACTCCCGGCACGGCGTCGGCCCGCCGTGGTGGGCCCGGCAGTACATGCGAACCATGGCGTCGACCGTCTTCCGCTCACGGCGCAGCCGGGCGGTCTCGCTTCGCATGTCTCGAGAGTGGGCCGGCCGTGTGTGCCCGTCCATGACCTCTGTCAACTCTCGCAGCCTGCTCGAGCTTCCCCGCGGCGGGGGGCCCTCTCCAGGCACCGGGAGGTGCTACCCTTCGCGACGGCCGCATCGCGGAGGTGCCGCGTGTCACTGGAGAGACTGAACGCCGCGCTGGTGGACGAGGTCCGGGCCCTGGAGGCCGAGGGGCGGGCGAAGGCGTCCGAGAGGATCATCGAGGGGTACGTGCCGCCGGAAGGGGCGCACGGGCCGCGCTACCGCCTGCGCGGCTCGGAGAAGGCGTTCATCCGCATGAACTCCAACTCCTACCTGTCGCTGTCGAACCACCCCAAGCTGATGGCGGCGGCGGACAAGGCGACGCACGACTTCGGGGTCGGCCCGGGCGCGGTGCGCTTCATCGACGGGACGTTCGCCCATCACGCCGAACTCGAGGAGCGCATCGCGGCGTTCGTCGGCCGGCCGGCGGCGAAGATCTTCAACTCGGCGTACACCGCCAACCTCGGCCAGGCGCTGGCGATCGGAAACCCGCGCACCTTCTGGATCGGCGACGAACTGAACCACAACTCGATCATCCGCGCCATGCGCATCTCGGGCGTGCCCAAAGAGATGCGCTCGATCTACCGGCACAACGACATGGACGAGCTGGCGGCGCGACTGGACGAGATTCCCGACGGCGTCGAGCGGGTGGTGGTGATCTTCGACGGCATCTTCTCGATGCGCGGCGACTGCGCTCCGGTGGGTGAGATCACCCGCCGCCTGGCGCCGCACCGCGACCGCTTCCCGGGTGGGCTGGTGACGGTGATCGACGACAGCCACGGGATCGGCGCCTACGGATCGACCGGGCGGGGAACCGAGGAACACACCGGCGCGCGCGCCGACGTCATCATCGGCACGTTCGGCAAGGCGTTCGGCGTCAACGGCGGTTTCGTCGCCTCCAGCCCCGAGGTGATCGAGGCGATCCGCCAGAAGTCCGACACCTACATCTACACCAACCCGCTCGGCGTCGCCGACTGCGCCGCCGCCCTCGCCGCCCTCGACGTGGTCGAGGGCCCGGAGGGTCGTGAGCGGCTGGTCCGCCTGCACCAGCGCATCGCCCAGTTCCGCGGCGGGCTCGACCGCCTCGGCTGGGAGTCCATCCCCGGCCCCCACCCGGTGGTGCCGCTGATGGTGCGCGACACCGCGCGGGCGCGCGCCCTGGTCAGGCACTTCTTCGACCACGGCGTGCTGGTCGTGGGCCTGACGTTCCCGGTGGTGCCGCGCGGCAGCGAGACGCTCCGCTTCCAGGTCAACGCCGCGCACACCGAGACCGACATCGACGGGGTGCTGTCGGTGCTCGCCGCCTTCACCGGGTAGTCGCCCGCCGGTCGGCGTAGGATGGGCCGCCCCCGGGCCGCGCCCCGGGGGAGTATCCGATGGACGAGCCACCTTCCGCCTCCGCGCTCCGGCCCCGCCTCACCGGCCTGCAGTGCATGGCGTTGTCCGCGTTCTTCTTTTCGCTGATGAGCCTTACGGTCAAGGTCGCCGGCCAGCGCCTCCCGGCGATGGAGCTGGTGTTCGCCCGCGCGGTGGTCGTGTCGCTACTCGCCGGGAGCGACCTGCGCCGCCGCCGTGTCCCCCTGTACGGGGCCGACACGCGCATCCTCCTCGCCCGCGGCCTGGTCGGCTTCGTCGCCCTCGCCTGCTTCTACTACTCGGTGATCCACCTGCCGCTGGCCGAGGCGACGGTGATTCACTTCACCAACCCGGTGTTCACCGCGCTGATGGCGGCGGCGTTCCTCGGCGAGCGCCTGCGCGCCAGGGAGTTCGCCCTCGCGCTCCTCGGGCTGCTCGGGGTGATCGTGATCGTGCGGCCCGGAGGCGCCCTCGGCGGGGCGCCGCTCCCCGCCCTGCCGGTGGCCAGCTCGCTGACCGCGGCGGTACTCGCCGGCGTAGCCTATGTGCTGGTCCGCCACCTGCGCCGGCACGACGCGATGCTGGTCGTGTTCTCCTTCGCGGGCGTCACCTCGCTCGCCGCGCTGCCGCTCATGCTCCCCGGCTTCGTCTGGCCGCGCGGGGTGGAGTGGCTGGTGCTGCTCGGCGTCGGGCTGTCCACCTTCTTCGGCCAGGTGTTCCTCACCCTCGGCCTGCAGCGCGAGGAGGCCGGCCGCGCCACAACCGTCGGGTACCTGCAGATCGTGTTCGCCACCGTGTGGGGCGCTGTTGTGTTCGGCGACCGGCCGACGGCCGCGACCGCGCTCGGCGCGGCGATCATCGTCGGCGCGACGCTCCTCCTCGCCCGGTTGCGCGGCCGCGACGCCGGCACCCAGGGGTAGGCCCGCGGCGGCTTGACCTCCCGGTGAGGGTCGGGTACACCCTGACCCCTGACGGGAGGCCAGGCAATGACGTTCCTCTACCTCGATTCCGACCGTATGGGAAAGGGAGACGACGACCTCGGCCGGAGGCTGCTGGCGAGTTTCCTGGCCACGCTCGCCCGCTCCGACGTGCCGGTTGACTTCGTCGGGTGCGTCAACGGCGGGATCTTCCTGACCACCGAGGGGAGTCCGGTCCTGGACACCCTGCGCGCCCTCGAGGCGCGCGGGGCGCGCATCGCCTCGTGCGGCACGTGCCTCGACCACCACGGTCGGCGCGACCGGCTGGCGATAGGCTCCGTCGGCGGCATGCAACAGACGGTCGAGATGTTCGCCACGGCCGACCGCGTCATCGCCCCCTGCTGACCCGACGTCGCGGCGGCCCGCGAACCAGGGCGCCCGCGTCTGCGTAGGTGTCGGTGTACGCGGAGGGTGACCATGACAGCGAAGGTGTTGACCGGTGCCGCGGCGATCGCGCTGGCCGTGTCGGCGTCCGCCATCGAGACGAGGTCGCTGAGTGTCCGGCTCGACGGCGACCCGGCGCAGGCGTGGGCGGTGGAGAACCTGGCGGGCACGATGACCGTGACTCCGACAGACGGCAACCGGGCCGAGGCGATCGCCACCGTCCACGCGGAAAGCGCCGCGCTCGCGGACGCGGTCCGTTTCGAGCAGGTCAAGGGGGACGACGGGCGGCCGGTCTTGCGCCTGATCTACCCGCGGAACGAGCGGCAGTTCCGCTACCCCGGACACGGCAGCACGACCGTCGAATACGTTGGCCGGAGGGTCGAAGTCAGCGGACACGGCGGTCCCGAACTGTGGGCCGAGGTCGAGGTGCGCGTGCCCCGCGCCGCGGTGCACGCCGCGTTCAGGAACCTCGTGGGCCCGGTCTCCGCGCAGGGTGTGCGGGGCCGCGTCCGGCTCGACAGCGCCAGCGGCGACATCGCGGCGACCGATCTCTCCGGCGACATCTCGGCGGACACCGGTTCGGGGGACATCCGCGCCGAGAAGATCGACGGGAGCTTCGAGTGCGACACGGGAAGCGGCGCCTGTCTGCTCACCGGCTTCCACGGCGAGCAGGTCGGCTGCGACACCGGCTCGGGAGCGATCACCGTTCGGCAGGTCGCGGCGCACACGCTCGAGGCCGACACCGGATCAGGCGCGATCCGCGTCGAGGGGGCGGACCTCGAGGAGTTCTGGGGGGACACCGGGTCCGGGAGGATCTCCCTGGAGGTGACGGGGAGCCGCCTGCGCCGCGTCAGGGCCGACACCGGCAGCGGCGACATCGAGGTGCGCGTCCCCCCCGATACGGGGTTCGAACTGGACGCCGACCAGGGTTCCGGCGATCTCGCATGCGGCTTCGGGGACGCCCGGCCGGTCGTGCACGAGCGGTTGGTGGTGGACTACACGCGCGGCGACCGGCGCGTCTCCGTCAGCGTGAACACCGGCAGCGGCGACGTCTCCATCCTGCCCGTGCGCTGAGCGAGGTCGCGTCTGCCACCTGGCCCGCGCGTTCTCGCCCAACGTGGCTCGCTCCAGGACACCGCGGCGAACGGGGTTGGTGGGACAACCGGCGCGAAGAGATCAAGCTAGAATCGGTGCGAATCGTGGAGTTCGTCATGCGCCGATCGGTTCGCGTCGTCGTCCGCCTCGTCACCTGCCTCGCCGCGTTGTCGGCCGCCACGGCGTCGTCCGGACAAGGCGCCGATCCCGTCGGCGCGCCGGCACACGCCAAGCTGGCGCTGGTGCTCTCGGGAGGCGGCGCGCGCGGCGCCGCGCACATCGGAGCGCTCCGGGTGCTGGAGGAACTCCACGTCGTGCCCGACCTCGTGGTCGGTACGAGCATGGGCTCGATCGTCGGCGGGCTGTACGCCTCGGGGTGGTCTCCCGACGAGATCGAGCAGTTGCTGCTCTCGGTCGACTGGGCCGAGATGTTCTCCGACCGCGTCGTCCGCGCGGAGCGTTCGTTCCGGCGCAAGCAGGACGACGTCACGCTGCTCATCCAGGGTCGCCTCCGCTTCGATGGCTGGAGGACCTACGCGCCGCCGGGTGCGGTGGTCGGACAGCGCCTCGAGTCGCTGCTCGACACCATCGAGATGCGATCGACCACCGCCGAGGATTTCGACGACCTGCCGATCCCCTACCGGGCCGTCGCGGTCGATCTCGCCACCGCCCGGCCGGTGGTCATCGGACGCGGGCGGCTGAGCGTGGCGATGCGGGCCAGCATGTCCATTCCAGGGCTGTTCGCGCCGGTGGAACTGGACGGGAAGCGGCTGGCCGACGGCGGTGCCGTCGCCAACCTCCCCGTCTCCGTGGCCCGCGACCTCGGCGCCACGTCGATCATCGCGGTCGACATCTCCAGTCCGCTGGGCGCACCTGGCCAGGGGTTCGTGTCGGTGTTCAGGCACATGGAGAGCATGCTCACGCAGGGCAACGTGGTCGAAGACGCCAAGAACCTCGGGCCTGCCGACGTCTACATCCGCCCGGAACTGGGGGACATTTCGTTCCTGGCCTTCGACAGGTCTCATGAAGCCGTTGCGCTCGGTGAGGACGCGGTGCGTCTCGAGGTGGAGCGACTCCGCGATTTCGCCGCTTCAGAGGAGGCGTGGGCCTCGTTCCAGGCGCGTCACCGAAGGCACGGCCCGGACGCCCTGAGAGTCGATCGCGTCCGGATTGCGAACTCGAGCTGGGTGGACGACCGCATCGTCCACGACGGCCTCGATATTCCGATCGGTCAGCCGCTCGACGAGGCCGCCTTGCGGCAGCAGGTGATGGACCTCTTCGCCCTCGACACCTTCGGCGTCATCGACCTCAGACTCGATCGGACGCCGACCGGCAACGAGCTGGCCGTCACGACACCGGCCAAGCCGTACGGCCACTCGAGCCTTCAGTTCGGCGTCGGCTTCGCGGACGACTTCAGCGGCGACACCGGGTACACGCTCGCGGTTCGCCACCTGCTGATGGCGGCCAATCGCCGCGGGGGCGAGTGGCAGAACATCCTGCAGGGAGGCGAGGTCCAGGTCCTGTTCAGCGAGTTCTATCAGCCCCTCGACAGGGGTCAGCGCTGGTTCGTCGCACCGGCGGTGGAGGTCAGGCGCACGAACCAGCCGTTGTACCTGGGAGGGACGCAGATCGCCGAGTACCGTCTCGGGACCGACAGGGCCAGTCTCGCGCTCGGCCGGGTGCTCGGGAACTGGGGAGAGGTGCGACTCGAGGCCGCGACGGGAAGGGACGACCTGAGGCTGCGTATCGGCATCCCCTTCCTGCCCGACCTCAAGGACGAGTTCGGGGGCGTGCGCGCGGCGTTCCGCGTCGAGACCCTCGACGCGCCGATCTTCCCACGCGAGGGGACGCGGATTCTGGCCTGGCACGAGCAGAGCGCCGAGGGGCTGGGCGCAGATGCCGAGTATCGCCGTTCCTTCGTTTCCGCCCTCCACGCCGTGAGCTGGGGCGGGCTGACGCTGGTGCCGTACCTGGAGGTCGGTTGGAGTGAGGAGAGCGCCGATGTGTTCGCCGCGCAGTTCCCGCTCGGGGGGTACGGCAGGCTGTCGGGAACCGCGCGCAACGAGTTCTACGGCGACAGACTGATCCTCGCGCGGCTGGTGACCCGCTGGCGGCTCGCGCGGCTGGACCTTGCCAGCCTGCGCGTCCGCGCCTACGCCGGTCTGTCCCTGGAAGCCGGGGAGACGTTCGACGTGAGCGAATCGGTGACGGCCACGGCGCTGACGCCGGCCGGCTCCGTGTTCGTCGGCGCGGAGACACCGATCGGCCCGATACTGCTCGCCTACGGCGTGGCCGACGGAGGGCGCCATCGCACCTACTTGCTGATCGGTCAGGCCTTCTGATGCCGTTTCGACCTCCGTCGGAGAGGCATCGCGACGTGGCGCAGCCTTCAGTGGGCCATCCGCAAGGGGCGCGAGCGAAGCCGCGACGCGGCGTACGTCCCGCGGCGGCACCGAACCGGCCGGCTCGGCGAGCGTAGAACGGCCATGACGCCGGCCCGCGATCACGACCCCCGAAGGAGGGCGGACGAAGCGGCGACGCTGCGGCCGATTTCCCTCACGGCGCTCGCCGCCGCGGTCACGCTGAAGCTGGCGATCCACCTGCCGCTCGTCTCCCGCTACGGGTACTTCCGCGACGAACTGTACTTCCTCGACCTGGGCCGGAACCTCGACTGGGGGTACGTGGACTGCGCGCCGCTGATCGGTCTCCTGGCCAGGCTGGCGTTGCTCCTCGGCGGCTCCCTGGAGGTGCTGCGCGTGATCGCGGCGCTGGCCGGCGCGGGTGTGGTGGCGATGGCGGTGTTGCTCGCGCGCGAACTCGGCGGCGGGCGGTTCGCGCAGTTCCTCGCCGGTCTCGCGGTGATCGCGACGCCGATCTTCCTCGCGACCAGTTCGATCATGACCATGAACGGCTTCGAGCCGCTGTTCTGGCTGGGGTGCGCCTGGGTGATCGCACGCCTCGTCCGGACCGGCGACTCGCGGTTGTGGCTGGCGTTCGGGCTCCTCGCCGGGCTCGGGCTGCAGAACAAGCATTCGATGCTCGTCTTCGGCGCGGCCGTCGCACTCGCCCTGCCGCTGACCGGCCTGCGCCGCGAGCTGGCGCGCCGCTGGATCTGGCTCGGGCTCGGCGTCGCACTGCTCCTGTTCCTGCCCAACGTGCTGTGGCAGGTCGCCAACGACTTCCCGACGCTCGAGGACCTGCGCAACGTTCGCGAATCGGGCAAGAACGTCGTCCTCGCGCCGCCGGCGTTCCTCGGCCAGCAGGCGATGATGGTGCACCCGCTCCTCGCGCCGCTGTGGGTCGGTGGCCTCCTCGCCCTGCTCGCGGGCAGGTTGCGGGCGTGGCGCCCACTCGGGCTGACCTACCTGTTCGTACTCGCCGTGTTCATGGTCATGCACGGCAAGGACTACTACGTGGCGCCCGCCTACCCGATGCTGTTCGCCGCGGGAGCCGTCGCCGTCGAGGCCTGGCTCGACCGCGTGTCGTCGCCGCGACGGAGCACGTGGCCGCGGGTGGCGGCCGTCGGCTGGATCGCGACCGCCGGCGCGGCGACGCTTCCGCTCGTCACGCCCCTGCTCCCGCCCGAGCGCTACGTCGCCTATCAGCGCGCGCTGGGCGTCGAGGCGCAGAAGACCGAGGTCGCCCACGAGGGGCCGTTGCCGCAGATCTTCGGCGACCAGTTCGGTTGGCCCGAGTTCGCCGCCGACGTGGCGCGGGTGTATCGGGCGCTCCCTGCGGAGGAGAAGGCGAGGGCATGCATCTTCGCCAACAACTACGGCGAGGCCGGCGCACTCAGCCTGTTCGGCCCAGGCCTCGGTCTGCCGACGGTCATCTCCGGCCACCAGAACCACTTCTTCTGGGGCCCGAAAGGGTGTTCGGGCGAGGTGCTCATCGTCACCCAGAGCGACCGCGAGGACCTCGAGGAGGTGTGCGCGTCCGTCGAGCAGGCCGGCACGCACGCGCACCCCTGGGGCATGGCCGAGGAGAATCAGCCGATCTGGGTGTGCCGCGGCCTCGAGCCTCCGCCTGCAGAGCTGTGGCCACGGGTCAAGCACTGGAACTGAGTCGGACGAGTAGCGTGGACCGTGAGCAGTGCTGGCGGAGCATGAGGCTGATTCCGCAACGGCCTGCAACGGACACCCCGTCGCGGCAAGCGGGGAACGGCGACGGCCTACGGTCTTCTGCTATCGTTCTGCGGTGCTCCTGACGATCGACCCCGCCGAGCCCGAGAGCTGGCTGGTCGCACGCGCCGCGCAGCTCGTGCGCAAGGGCGGGGTCGCGGTGGTCCCCACCGACACGGTGTACGCCTTCGCCTGTCGCCTCCACGATCCGAACGCCGTCGTACGCCTGTACGGGATCAAGGGGATCACCGCCGCCAAACGCCTGTCGATCCTGGTGCCCGACATCGCCAGCGCGAGCCGCTACACGCGCGGCATCCCCAACCCGGTTTTCCGCGCCATGCGCCGCGTCCTGCCCGGTCCGTACACCTTCATCTTCCATGCCTCGGGGGAGGTCCCGCGCGTCATGCTGCACAAGCGGAGGACGGTCGGCATCCGCATTCCGGCCAGCCCGATCGCGCTGGCGCTGCTCGAGGAACTCAGCGAACCGCTCCTCTCCACGTCGGTGCGCAACACGCGCGACGAGTGGACGCTCGACCCGGCGCAGATCGACGACGAGTTCGGCGCCCAGGTCGACGTGGTGGTGGGCGGCGGCGTCCTGGCCAACGAACCCTCGACCGTCGTCGACCTCACCGGCGACGCGCCGCAGCTGGTCCGCGCCGGTAAGGGCGACGTGGACGCCCTCGAGCTGTTCTAGCGGAACCGGGTCAGCGAAATCTCCAGGGTGCGCGCGCGCCGCCGGGCCGGCTGCCACTGGATCAGGATCGGGCTCTGGTACGTGCCGCGCACCACCGCGGGCTCGGCGCCCGCGACGAGCAGCCGGACGGCGCGCTTGAGGCGCAGGGCGCGCGCCGCCGGCACCGCCATCAACCGGGCGATGAGCCGCTCGACCGCGGACTCCGAGAGCCCGAGGGCGTCGATCACCTCGTTGAGGAGCTGGACGGCGTCGTACTTCGCGTAGCCCCAGCTCTTGGCCGCGATCGCGCGCGGCTCGGCAAGCATGCGCCGTCCCTGCCGGGCGAGAAAGCGCAGCGGGTCCTCGAGCACCTCGCGCAGGTCGTGACGCATGAGCAACGTCTCGAACTCGTTGACGGTCACGCCGGCGTCGCGCTCGCCGCCGGTGAGGGCGATGGAGACCACACCCTTCTCCACGTCGTGTCGCTCGCGCATCCGCTCGGCCGCGTCGAGGACGCCGACCCTCGGATCGGCGAGGTTCACCGAGTCGATCGGGTGCCGACTCACCGGCACGTCGATCGTCACCCGCTCGACCTCCTCCTCGCGGTGGTAGCCGACCACGCGCGTCCTGCGCGTGCGCGCCGCGGCGCCGTTCATGCCGTCCAGCTCGAGCAGGAACACCGGCTCGGCGGGGCGGTTGCGGTACAGCGCGCAGGACTTCATGCCCGAGACGATGAAGGCCAGGTGGGAGTCGGCGTTGCGCGGCTCGACGCGGCGCTGCGCGTCGGACAGCTCGCGTCTCTCGGCCAGCCGGTCATGCCGGTAGTCGCCGTCGGCGGGGAACAACCCGTGCACGGTGCGCAGGAACGAACCCGGGCCGCCGCTGGCGGCCAGGCGGGCGGCCAGGCCCTGGTCGAGGTACCCCGCGGTGGTGTGGAACGAACACCAGGCGGCCCGGGGGAAACCGGCCAGCGCGTCGCCGTGTTCGGCGCGCACCTTGCCCGCGACGTCGATCGCGTCGACGCGTGCCCTCGGAGTGAGTGTCAACTCGATCTCGACCGGCTGCGCCGCCATGCCGCTCCATGCCCGCGACCGGTCACTGCAGTCGCGACTCAGGATCAAACGTCATGAGCGTAGCGTCCCGGCCCGCTCCTGTCAAAGCCCTCGCCCCGACGGCGCTCACGCCACGGAGAGCGCCGGGGGCGTAACGTGATGAGAGAGAAAGACCTCGGCTCTCTCGCGCCCCAGGTATCGGTCGAGCAGCCTGCGCTCGGCGCGCGCGAGGTCGACCAGGATCAGGCCGTCGACGACGCCCGAGAACTCCGGATCGACGTTGAACTCGAGGATCCGCCCGCCGAGGTTGAGGTACTGGCGCAGCAGCACGGGGACACCCTTACCGTCGGCTTCGATCTCCGCCACCAACTCGGAGAGGTCGTCCACACCGTGCAGGTGGGGCACGATCGAACCGACATCGATGTCGCGACGCGCCGCCGAGCGGAACGGCCTGCGCGGGCGGACGGCGCCGCGCGGCACGTCGGCCGCGGCGCACTCGCGCAGGAAAGCTACCATCAGGTCCTGCGACGCTCGACTGTACGACTGGCTGATGCTGACCGGTCCGAACAGGTGCCGGTAGCGGGGGCGCTCCGCGACGAACGCGCCGATCCCGCGCCAGAGGAGCAGGAGCGGCTGGTGGCCTCGCTGGTACTCGGGCCGCACGAAGGAGCGGCCGAGTTCGATCGCGTTGCCGAGGCTCTTGATCAGCGCCGGCGTCATGCGGAAGAGGGTGGACGTATAGAGGCCCCGCGGCCCCAGGATGCCGGCGATGACATCGACCGGACCGAGGCGATAGGCGCCGACCACCTCGTCGCGGCCGGGGTGCCAGACGAACAGGTGCAGGTAGTGATCGTCGAAGCGATCGAGGTCGACGGGGTTGCCGCTGCCCTCCCCGACGGCACGGAACGTCAGCTCGCGCAGCCGGCCGATTTCGCGCACTGTCGCCGGGATCTGCCGCGCGCCGGCGACCCAGGCCTGGAGCTCGCCGCAGCTCGCCATCAACTGCGCGGACGGGAGCGCTGCGACCTCCCCGCGCATGAGTTCGGGCGGGACGGCGTCGATCACGCGCGGCAGCGCTGCGCCGCGGCGCGCCGGGATCAGCCGCGGGCGCCCCTGACGCGGGTGCGCTCTCGGCCCGGCCAGCGCGTAGGCGCGCTGGCGAAGGTACGCCGTCGCCTCGCCGTCGCCGGGGATCATCGCCAGCCGTTCGGGAGGAAGGGGCCGGCCGAGGCGGATCTGCAGGACCCTGCCCTGCGACTGCAGGAGTTCGCGCGGCAGAAGCGCGGTGCGCAGCGCCGGGTGAACCAGGCCGGCGACCTGGAACAGCGGACCGTTGGCCCCCGCCACGTGCGCCGGAAGGACGCGCGCGCCGGTGCGCCGGGCCAGGCGCACCGCGGTGGTGCTCCACGCCGGGTCGGTGACCGCCCGCCGCGCGAGGTCGAGGTGCGAGACCTCGCCTGCCGGGAAGACGACGAGGGCGCCGCCGGACTCGAGATGCGCGAGCGACGCTCGCAGGCCCGCCGCGCTGGCACGCGCCGAACGGCGAGTGCCGAACGGATCGACGAGGCCGAAGAGCGGGCGCAATTCCGGAATCCTGCCGAGCACGAGGTTGGCCATGACCAGGACATCCGGGCGCACCGCGAGCACCGCATCGGCCAGCGCCAGCCCCTCGATCGCGCCGAACGGGTGGTTGGCGACGATCACGAGCGGGCCGGTGCGGGGCACCCGTTCCTCCGCGGCCGGCGAGACACGGACCTCGACGGAGAGACCGTCGAGCACCGCGCGAATGAAGGAACGCGTGTCGCGCGCGCCCTCGAGCCGGTCGTAGGCGTGCTGCAGCCGGTCGAGCGCCAGCCACCTCTCGACGGCCGGCGAGACCAGCGCGTGGACGGCGCGGCGGATCGCTCCCCGTTCGGGCCTGGGCAACGCGAAGATGGGGTCGGCGGACGGCGACGGCTGCATGCGGGCCTCCCGTTGTGACGATGCTCCGCGCTCCCGGTGACGACCCGGCCGCCTCTCGGTGAAGACGGCATGAATCCGCCGACGCGCAGCGCGTCGCGGTTTGACACCCTCTTCGGCCGGCCGCTACCATCGAAGGAGATGAAGAAGCAGGTCGTCGCGATGATCCTCGCCGGCGGACGGGTGAACGAGCTGTCGGTGCTGACCGCCAGCCGTCCGAAGAGCGCGGTCCCCGTCTGGGGGATGTACAGGTTCATCGACTTCACGCTCTCCAACCTGATGCACTCGGGGATCGACGTCGCCGGGGTGCTCTCGCAGTACCGGCCGTACTCTCTCAACGGTCACCTCGGCGACGGTTCGCACTGGGATTTCGTCGGACGGACGCGGGAACTACGCATCCTCTCCCCGTTCCGCGGCGCCGCCGACTCGGACTGGTACAAGGGCACCGCCGACGCCGTGTGGCAGAACCTCAACTTCGCCAGGAGGTTCGAACCGGAGCTCGTGCTCATCGCGTCGGGCGACCACATCCTGCGTCTCGACTACCGGGAGATGATCCGCCAGCATCTCGCCACCAGGGCCGCGCTGACCATCGCGTTTCGCAGGGTGCCCACGAATCAGGCGCACCGTTTCGGCACGGCGATTCTCGACGAGGCGAACCGCGTGCTCGACTACCAGGAGAAGGCGAAGCGGCCGACGAGCGACCTCGCCTCCTTGACCGCCTACGTCTTCGACTTCCCGACCCTCGCCGAGCGCCTGCGCGAGAACGCCGTCGAAGGACGCACCAGGCAGATCTACGACGAGGTCATCCCGCGCATGGTTCGCGAGGGCGACGCGGTGTACGGCTACCGCTTCTCGGGCTACTGGCAGTACGCGCGCACGCTCGACGACTACTACGCCGCCAACATGGACATCCTCGGCGACGAGGCCCCGCCGCTCGACGCCTGGCAGGTACGCACCAACCTGCACGCGGGCGACGTCGGCGACCTGCCGCCGGCGCTCTTCCGCAAGGAGGCCTCGGTGGCCGGCTCCCTCGTCGGGCCGGGCGCGACGGTCGAGGGGATGGTCGAACGCAGCGTGCTGTCCCCCGGCGTGATCGTCGAACGGGGGGCGGTGGTGCGCGACTCGATCGTCATGAACAACTGCCGGATCGAACGCGGCGCGCTGCTCGACCGCGCCATCCTGGACAAGAGCGTGACGGTCGGCGCCGGGGCGCGCGTCGGCGTCGGCGAGGCCACGGCCAACGCCGCCATCCCCGCCAGCCTGGCGTGCGGCGCCACGGTCATCGGCAAGGGCGCCGCGCTGCCGGAGGGAATCGAGATCGGCCGCGGCTGCGTCGTCCACCCCGAGGTGGGCTCCGGCACCCTCCCCGCCCGAGTTCCGGCGGGGACGACGGTGGCGCCGTGAGACCGGCCCGCGACACCCTCGTCATGCTCCTCGCCGGCGGCGTCGGCAGCCGATTGAACATCCTGGCGTCGCGGCGCGCGAAGCCCGCGGTGCCGTTCGGCGGCGCCTATCGGATCATCGACTTCACCCTCTCCAACGTCATGCACTCGGGGCTCGAGCGCGTCGGCGTGCTCACCCAGTACAAGCCGTTCTCGCTCATGGACCACGTCGGGTCCGGGGCGGCCTGGGACCTGGTCGGCCGCGAGCGCGGCATCAAGGTGCTGCCGCCGTACCAGGGAGAGTCCGATTCGGACTGGTACAAGGGTACGGCCGACGCGATCTGGCAAAACCTGTGGTTCATGGAGGACTACCGGCCCGACAAGGTGCTGGTCCTCTCCGGCGACCACATCTACCGGATGGACTACGAGCCGATGATCGCCGCTCACGAGGCGTCCGGAGCCGACCTGACGATCGCGGCGATGCAGGTCCCGTGGGAGGACGTGCACCGCTTCGGCGTGATGGTCGCCGACGGCGACGGCTGGATCACCGAGTTCCAGGAGAAGGTTAGGAACGCCCGGTCCAACCTGGCCTCGATGGGGATCTACGTCTTCCGCTACCAGGCGCTGGTCGAGGAGCTGCGCGCGGTGGTCGGGGCCAGGAAGGGCTTCGACTTCGGCCAGAACCTCATCCCCGGCATGCTCGGCCGAAGGCGCCTGCTCGCCTACCCGTTTTCCGGCTACTGGCGCGACGTCGGCACGATCACCTCGTACCTGGAGGCCAACCTCGATTGCCTGAGCCCCGCGTCGGGCCTCGACCTGCGCTCATGGGGAGTCTGCACCAACCCCGAGGAAGGCGGTCGAGGCGACCGCCCGCCGGTCCGCCTCGGGCCGCGCGCCGCGATCGGCAACGCACTGCTCGCACGCGGGTGCGTCGTCGAGGGCGAGGTGCGCGACAGCGTCGTATTCCCCGGCGCGCGCGTGGCGCCGGGCGCGGTGGTCACCGGCTCGATCGTCATGCACGACGCGGTGGTCGGCGCCGGCGCGCGGGTCGACTCGGCCATCCTCGACAAGGAGGTCTCGGTCGGCGAACGGGCGACGATCGGGACCGGCGACGGGTCGGTGGCCAACCGGAAGTTCCCGACCCACCTCGACACCGGCATCACGGTGCTCGGCAAGCAGGCGCGCGTTCCGGCCGGGGCGACCGTCGGCCGTAACTGTCTCGTCTTCCCCGGCGTCGACCTCGGCGCACGACTCGCCATGGCGGACGGCGAGACCGCTCAGTCCTGAGAGCGTCGCCGCTTCACTCCTTGACCCGACGCAGCAGCGCGCGCGCCTGTCGCGCGATCGCGCCGGCCGCCGGCGGGTCGAGGTTGGCGAGCACGACGATCGTGGTGCCGGTGGCTACTTCGATCTCGAGCATGGCGTTCATCCCCGGGGCGCCTCCCGCGACGCCGATCCCGGGTGCCCGCTGCGCGGCGCCGGCCGAGCCCGGCTCAGGTCCCCCCATCACCCACGCCGTCCACTCCTGGCTCGCGAGCCGGTTGGCCTGCAAGGCCCTGGAGAACGCCAGCATGTCGCGCACGGTGGAGTAACCGCCGCCCGCCGCGCTGCCCCGCGCCGGCTTGGTGTAGACGTTGCGGCGCAGGCCGGGGCCGGCGTTGCGCGTGTACCCTTCGGCGAGATTGGGCACGACCGCGTCCAGTTCGAAGCTGTCGCTCGCCGTCATTCCGGCCGGCGCGTAGATCCCTTCGCGAATCACCTCGTAGTAGTCCTTGCCGGCGGCGCGGGCGACCACCTCGCCGAGCACAGCGTAGCCGCCGTTGGAGTAGCGGTTGCCGGCGCCCGGTTCGAAGAGCAGCGGATCGGAAGCGAACAGCGGCAGGTAGTCGGCGTTGCCTCGCAGTCGGTCCTTGGGCAGCGCTTCGAAGCGCTCGTTGAAGAAGTCGCCGATTCCCGAGGACATCTGGACGAGCTGGCGCACCGTGACCTTCTCCGCGGCGGTCGCGTTCGGGTAGTCGGGCAGCCACTTCCCGAGCCGGTCGTCGAGCGACAACTTCCCGGCCGCCGCCAGTTGCGCCACGGCGACCTTGGTGAACAGCTTGTTGATCGACCCCAGGCAGAAGCGCGTGTCGGTCCGGTTCGGGACGGCGAAGGCGCGGTCGGCGTGGCCCCACGCCTTCTCGAGCAGCATGCGGTCGCCGCGGGCGACCAGCACCGCGCCGGCGAATTCGTCCTTCGCCGCGCGCTCGGAGGCGAAGGCGTCGAGGGCCGCGAGCGCCGCCTCGAGCGAGAGCGGCTGATCGTCGCCCTCGGAGGGCGCCTCGCCCTGCTCGATGCGCACGCCGACGATCCGGTGCGGCGCGGTCGGTTCGAGGGTGAACCCCACCTCGAACCACTCGCCGCGCGCGTTCGCCGCCGTTACCGCGATCGCGTCGGGCGCCACCCGCAGCACCTTGACCAGGCGCAGCTCCCCGGTCTCCCGGCGCAGACCGAGCGTGCGCGCGGCGCGCTCCTGCGCGGTCCTGCGCTCCAGCTCTCCGGGCGCCAGGTTGGCGGTGAAGAAGGCGACCAGCTCCGCCTCCGTGGCGGTGCCGAACGCCCGGAACCACTCGGCGATCCGCCTGCCGGCCTCCGAGTCGGGCAATCCGACTTCCTGAGCCGCCACCAGTGTCGCCGCCAACAGGACGACCACGAAGACCACGGACACGCGGGACGCGACACGCATCGTTCCTCCTTCGGGACCACGCCCGTCTCAAGGTGAAGATGCTGCGCGGCCGCGGACCGTCGCAACGGCGGACTCAGGGCGAGGCAGGGCGACCGAGGTGCAGGCGGTCCCACGCGAACAGGGCGTTGGTCACCAGGGCATAGCTGCCCTGCGTTCCTCCACGCCACATCGGGTTGCAGGCGAAGAGCAGGACATGCCCCGTGCCGCGCGGGGCGTCGACCACCAGCGCCCTGCCGGCGATTTCGTCGGCGCCTTCGAGCATCCCGGACAGCAGCGCCTGTCGCGCATCGCCGGGCAACGACAGCAACGGACGGGGCCGATCCGCGGGGCGTGGGATGCGGCTACCGTAGAAGAACGGCAGGTTCTCCGGAGGCTGGAAGCCCTCCTCGCCGGGCGCCGGTTTCGGCCGCTCCGGCACGGCGACGTACGGCCGGCCCTGCGGCACGTCCAGGTCGCTCGTTCCCCCGCGGCCACTCGGCCTGCGCGCGTCGCGGTCCTCTCGGTCCGGCGATCCGAGCCGGAACGCAAACCCCCCGGGGAAGTGGACCGGCACGGTCTCGCCGTAGCCGGCCGTCACCGGCGATCCGGGGTCGGTCACCGAGGCGCGCACGAGCGCTCCGCGGGCCTTGAGATTCTCGGGCTCGACCACCGACACGTGCCGCGCCAAGCCGTAGGTGACCGCGAAACGCGCGGCGTCGCGCACCGCGATCAGCAGGCCGCCCTCCTCGACGAAGCGCGCCAGGGCGCGCACGCCGTCGAGGCCGAGCCCCGGGCGCATGTCGTCGGTCTCGTCCACGCCCAGGTTCGGAGTGAGGAGGGTGCGCCGCCACGGCAGCGCGGGGCCGTCGGGCAGCCCCTCGACGATGTCCTGCGGGCTGCCGCCGGCCGGCGGGAAGAGGATCACGTCGTACCGCCGGCGCAGGTCGCCGAGCCCGGCGACGTCCTGCGTGGACAGGTACTCGTAGGGGATGCCGAGGTCCTCGAGGGCGAGGCGGAACCACCCCTCGTCCTGGGTCGAGAGCCAGGTGTGCAGGAGGGCCACACGCGGCACGCGCAGTTCGTGCGTCTCCACCACGGGAAGAGCGGAGAGCCACGCGTGGTCGAGGTGGAGCCGCCCGACCGCCGCCAGCACGTCGGCCCGGGTCGCGTCCTCGAGCGGCACGATCACGGTGTCGGCGGGCCACGCCCGGCCGGAGTCGAACGGCCCGCTTGCGACCGTCATCCTGACGCCGGGGAGCGCCGCGCGCAGCCGCGCCAGGTCGGTGTCCGCGCTGTTGGCGATGGCCAGTGCGGCGCCGCCCATGGCCGATCCTGCCGGCTCGGATCCCGTCCATTCGAGCATCGGCACGTCGAGCACCGCGGTGTCCGCGACCCGATTCCACTCCAGGTTGCGGGCGTGACCGAGCGTCCAGCCGGTGTCGTCGTACACCTTCTCCTCGCCGCGCACGTACTGGGTGTCGAGGAGCGCGTCGGCCAGCCGCGAGAACGGCTGGTCCATGCGCACGATCACCGACCCGGCCGGGAACTCCCGCGTCCCGGCGGACGGCGCCGTGCTCGGCGCCCTCGCGCCCTCGGGGTTCTCGGTCGCCGGAGGCCAGTTCGCGCGCACCGAGAAGGCCTTCGTGGCCACGTGCACCTCGATCCCGTGGCGGCGCAGCAGCGCCATCAGGTCGTGGAGCTGGCCCCGGCGCGGCTGGCCGGCCGGAAACACGTACGCGGCCGGGCCCTCGGTCCGCGCCTTCGCCACCGACCTCGTGCCCAGCCGCCAGAACAGCTCGAGCGCCCCCTGGCGCCTTGAAGCCATATCGGCCAAGGCGAGGAGGACGCCGCTCTGCTGGAAGTTGACGTTGTTGCGCAGCGACCAGCGCACCTGCGGCAGCGGCGGGTTGGGCCGGTACCAGGCCCGATCGCTCTGGCCGCGCACGACCCGGTCCTCGGTCGAGGGGACCAGGTTGCCGAACGTCTCGTAGAAGCGACCCACGCTGTTGCGGCCCATGCCGATCCAGAACAGGTAGTTGGGCGCCCAACCGTCGTAGAAGCCGTGCGTCCACACTCCGGGCAGGCCCTTGGCCGTGAGCGCCTGCACCTCGGAGAACGCCATGCGCTGCCACTCCCCGATCGTCAGCGGGTCGAGCCACGCGTTGTACGGACCGGTGCCCGACGAGATGTAGAGGAACGGCACCGACTCGTGCAGGTCATGGAGCACCTGCGGGCGCCACTCGAGGTAGGCGGCGAGGAGGTTGCGGGTCAGCGCGAGGGAGAGACCGATCGCGTCGCGGTTGTTGTCGTGGGCGACGTACTTCCCCCAGTACGTCAGCCGTGGAAACGGGCGGCCGGGCTCGGCCTGGCGCCAGTTCCACAGGTCGACCATCCGCTCCCTGCCGTCGACCTCGAGCACCGGCGTGATCAGCGTGATGACGTTCTCGCGGATCGAACGGATCGACGGCGTCTCCTCGACCGCCAGCCGGAACGCGAGCTCCATCAGCATCTCCGGGCTGCCCGTCTCGGGCGAGTGCAGCCCGCCGGTCAGGTAGTAGACCGGCTTGCCGCGACGGATCAGCTCCCGGGCCCTCTCCTCGGACACGCGGCGCGGGTCGGCCAGTTCGCGAAGGAGCGCCTTGTACTCGTCCAGCGCCGCGATGGTCGCCTCGTCGGCGACCGCCACCGCGATCATCTCCCGCCCTTCCTCGGTGGTCCCGATCCCGAACACGGCGACGCGCGGCGAGGCGGCGTCGAGCGCGCGCATGTAGGCGTGGATGTCGGCGGCGTACGTCAGGCGATCCGGCGCACCGGCGACGTAGCCGTGGTGCGCGAGCGGGGATGGAACCGTCGCCGACGACGGCAGGTGATCGACCAGGTCGGTGAGGAACACGGGCGCCGTCGTCGCGGCGCGGATCGCCGCAGTGTACGCGGCATCCCACTCCGGGTGGCTCTCGACCGGATCGGCGGCGCGGACAAGGGCCGCGGGAGACGCGAGGAGCAGCACGGCGAGAGCGGCGGGGACGGGGCGGCGGTGGGAGCGCATCGGACCTCCGGGCGGCGCCGAGACGCCACGCGGCGATGGTAGCAGTTGCCGGACCGTTGTCCGCTGCCCGTTGTCCGTTCCCTGGCCCCCACCCACCCAGGGGGCGCAACGCCGCTACTGTCGGCTGTCGGACGCGTCACTCGCGGACGGGTGGGAAGAGCGCGGTCAACACCTCGCGGCGATAGGCGAAGATCCTCTCCGTGTCGGGGCGCACCAGCAGCCGCGCGACCACTGCGCCGCCGGGCACGGCGTACTCGACGCGGTCTCGGCACAGCGTGCCGCCGTCCACCGCGTCGAAGAGGTGCTCGTGAACCCAGCTCCGGTACGGGCCGCGGACCTGCTCGTCGACGAAGCGGAACGGCGGTTCCCAGGCTGCGATCCGCGTCCTCCAACGCACCGGGACGCCGTGGATGCGCAGCCGGTAGTCGATCAGCGCGCCCTCGCGCATCCCGATCGGCCCCGGCGTGAGGATACGGAAGCGCAACCACGGAGGGGTGATCCGCTCCAGGTTGCGCGCGTCGGCGAAGAACGGGAACACCTCCTCCCGCGGGCGCGGCAACACCAACTCGGAGGTCAGCAGCCCGTCCATCAGGCGCCTGCAACGTCGGCCGACCGCCGTTCCTTCCGGCCTGCAACCGGACGGCGCCTTCTCCGGCCAGGGCGGACGACCGGCGCGCTCAGTCCGCCACGATGCGGGTGTTCCTGGTCTCCGGGAGCAACAAGCCCAGGACCGCGGCAATCGCGAACGCGGCCGCGACGACGCGAAACGCCGCGCCCAGACCGTGGCTGTCGGCCAGGGACCCGACGACGTACGGCGCGATCGCCGAGACGCCCCGCCCGGCGTTGTACGTCAGCCCCTGGGCCGTCGCGCGCAACCGGGTCGGGAACAGTTCGGCGGTGATGACGCCGAAACCGACGAAGTACCCGGTACCGAAGAACGCCACGGCCGGACCGAGAAGCAGCAGTGCACCCGGGTCGCGCACCGAACCGTAGATCGGCACGAGACACGCCGCCACGGCAAGGTAGGAGACGTAGGCGGGCTTGCGGCCGAGGCGGTCGGCGATCGCCCCGAAGGTGACGTAGCCGAGCCACATCCCCACCTGCATCAGCGCCACCCAGGTGGAGGTCCGGACGACATCGAGGCCGGCGCCGCCTTGCTCCGGAGGCAGGCCCAGGTAGCTCGGGATCCAGGTGAACAGCCCCCACCAACCGAACATCGTCGCCGCGGAGACCGCGGTCGCGACCAGCACATGCCGGCGCAGCGGCGGCGCGGCCAGTTCACGCAGCGACCCGCGGGGCACGGCGCCCGACGAACTGCTCGCCGTCCACACCGCCGGCTCCTCGACCCGGCGGCGGATCCACAGCGTCACCAGCGCCGGCGCGACGCCGACGAGGAACACCGCCCGCCAACCGAAGCGAGGCAGGACGAGCGCGGTGACCGCCGCCGCCAGCGCGTACCCCACCGCCCAGGCGCTCTGCATCAGCCCGAGCGCCTTGCCGCGGTGCTCGGCCGGCCACGTCTCGGCGACCAGCGCGGCGCCGGTCGCCCACTCCCCGCCCATCCCCAGACCGAGGAAGACACGGAACACGGCGAGTTGGGCCACGTTCTGCGCCACACCGCAGGCGGCGGTGAACACCGAGTAGACGAGGATGGACGCCATCAACGCGCGGGTCCGGCCGACGCGGTCGGCGAGGACGCCGAACGCCACGCCCCCGACCGCCGATGCAGCGAGCGTCAGGGATCCGAGCAGGCCGGCGGACGCGGCGCTCATCGGCAGTTCGCGCATGAGGTGCGCGAGCACCATGGCGTAGAGCATCACGTCGAAGGCGTCGAGCATCCAGCCGAGCCCGGCGGCGAGCAACGAGCGGCGCTGCGCGGAGGTGGCTGCCGCCAGCCAGCTCAGCACGCCGGCACCGACCTCTCCAGCCACTCCTCCTGCTCGCGCAGGGCGGCGTGCGCCTCGTCGATTCCGACCGGTCGGAAGCGGACCTCGTGGCCGATCCACAACTGCGCCACCTTGGGCGCGTCGGCTTCGATCACGTACCCGATACGGGGATAGCCGCCGACCGTCGGACCGTCGGCGAGCAGGAGCGTGGGCCGGCCGTCGGACGGGACCTGGATGGTGCCCGGCGGCACCGGCTCGGAGATCTCGGTTCCGGCGCCGATCGCGGGGAGGCTCGGACCGTCCAACCTGATACCCATGCGGTTCGAGTCGCGGCTGACGCGGAACACCGCCCGCGCGAGCGCGTCCGTGGCTGCGGCGGCGGCGGGCTCGGGGGCGGGCACGAAGCGGAGCACGAACGGCTCGGCCCAGGCACGGAGCACCGAGACACCCGCCGCGCGCGCCGGGCTTCGCGCCGACCCGCGCGTTCTCAGTTCCTGGTTCGCCCGCAGCGAGGATCCGAGCCCGGCCTCGATGTCGGTGGCGGCACTGCCCAACAGTGCCGGCACGTCCAGCCCTCCCGCCACCGCAAGCACGGCGCGCGCCCCGCGCCGCCGCGGGCCGAACGCGAGCACGGCGCCGGCGCCCACCGGCAGGGAACACCACACCGGGACCGGCCTGCCGTCGACCGTCGGCGAGAGATCGGCGCCGGCCAGGGCGACCACGCCGCCGTCGGGAAACTCGACCTCCGGACCGCGCACGGTGATCTCCAGAGCGGGCGCCCCGTCCACGTTTCCGACCAGCCGGTTGGCGACGCGCAGCGCCAGCGCGTCGAGCGCCCCGGAGCGCGAGACGCCGAAGCGCCCGAGTCCGCGGCGGCCCAGGTCCTGGACCGTTGTGAGCAGGCCGGGCCGCCGGACGATCAGACGAATCATCGGTGGAGCACTCCGGCCATCGCCATCACCTCGGCACCCGCTCCGGCGAGCGCCGCGCGAACCGCGGCCGTCAGTGCCAGCGCGTGGGGCGTGTCGCCGTGCACGCACACGGTGTCGGCGCGCACCGCCAGCCACTCGCCCGTGACCGCCCGCACCCGGCCGCCGACCACCATCTCGACGACTCGCGCCGCGGCGACCGCGGCGTCGGTCACGAACGCGCCGGGCTCCGAACGGGGCACGAGCGACCCGTCGCGGCGCACCCCCCGATCGGCGAACACCTCGGCGGCGAACGGCACACCGGCGTCGGCCGCCGCGGCCTCCAGCGCCGAGCCGGCCGGACCGACGAGGATCAGGGCGGGGCTCACCTCGTGTACGGCGGAGGCGACCTCGTCCGCCGGCGTGCGGTCGCGCGCGACCATGGTGTACAGCGCGCCGTGCGGCTTGACGTGGGCGAGTCGGGCGCCTTCCTCAGCAGCGATCCGCGCAAGAGCGCGGACTTGATCGAGCACCAGCTCCCGCGCAGTGCCCGGCGCCAGCGCCTGCTCGTGCCGGCCCATGCCGGCGGGGTCGGCGAGGCCCGGGTGCGCGCCTACCGCCACGCCGCGGCGCACGGCCCGCCGAACGGTGGCGCGCATGGTCTCGAGCGAACCGGCGTGAACGCCGCACGCCACGTTCGCCGAGGTGACGCAGGCGAGAATCGCGTCCTCGAGCGTCGCGGCGACGCCCTCGCCGAGGTCGCTGTTCAGATCCACCGAGAACGTCACTTCGGCACCTCCGCGTCGCCGGACACTCGCTCGAACTCGCTCCTCCCGATGGGGACGAATCGCACCCGGTCACCCGGGCGGAAACGGAACGGCTCGGCCGCGCTCGGGTCGAAGATGCGCCACGGCGTCCGCCCCAGCACCCGCCACCCTCCCGGGCAGGCGACCGGGTAGATCCCGGTCTGCTCGCCGGCGATCGCCACCGATCCGGCCGGCACTCGGGGGCGCGGCGCGGGCAGCCTGGGCACGCGCAGGCGCGGGTCCACCTCCGCCATGTACGGGAACCCCGGCTTGAAGCCGAGCATCTCGACACGGTACGGGCGGCCCGTGTGCAGCGACACGACCCCGGCCACGTCGGTGCCGATCTCCGCCGCCACCGTCTCGAGATCGAGCCCCGCCCGGGTGTCGTAGAGCACGGGGACCTCCAGTTCGCGCGCGGCCGCGGCGACGGGAATGGCTCCCCGCAGGCGCGCCGCGAGCCACCTGCGCACGGCCGCGCACGTGGTCGATCGTGGTTCGTAGACGACCAGCAATGCGGCCCGCGAGGGGACCAGGTCGACGACCTCGGGCGGCCGGGAGGCCTCGAGCGCGGCGAGCGCTCCGAGAACGCGGCCGGCCGGATCCGCCCCGGGTGCCGCGCGGACCAGGAGCGCGCGGTCGCCGGCCTCGGTGACCCGCCACGCCGCCGCCCCCGGACTGCTGGAGACCACGCCTCACCGTACCACGTCCCGATTGCCAAACGGGCACCTTGAGCCGATATTCACAAGTGGCGGGCTCGATCCGCCACGCGGCTTCCCAGGCGGGGATCACCATCCCGCGCAGACGAAAGGAGTCAGGCGATGTCCCCCTCGAGGCCGGTCCTCCTACTGGTCGCGGTCGCCGTGTCCGCGTTGACGTCGTGCGGCGGCGCGATCGCCCCCCCGTCGGAGATGGTCGGTGCGTGGAAGGGCACGGCGGAGGTGGCGTGCAGCTGGTGCACGACCCGCGAACTCGCGGTCACGCTGACGATCGGCGCGGACGGCACGGTCACCGGCCGGATCGGCGACGCGACGCTGGCGGGAGGCCGACTGGCTCGCAACACGTCCCCGCCGGCGAAACGCATGGGTGCGCCGACGCGTTACGTGGTGCGGGCCACGATGACCGGGCCGATCGTCGCGAGCGAGGGGATCTCCCGCGAGTCGATCTCGATCTTCGTCGACGTCTCCGGCGGCGCGCTGATCGGCGGATTCAGAACCAGCGGGCAGGAGTCCGGAGACAGCGCCACGGCGTTGCTCGCCGGCAGCCTCAGGGAAGTGGCGAAGGGGTAGGGCTCGTCGCTCAGGGGGCGGCCGGGACCGCTCCCGAGGAGCCACCCGCCGTCGCTGGTACGGCGGGGACGGCGAGGGCGGCCGAGATCCACTCTTCCGCCCCGGCGACCCAGTCGCCGCCCGGGAGGAAGCCGATCTCGTCGACATGCCACACGCCGTTGCGGTCGATCACCCAGTTGCGCGGTATCCCCTGCGTCGCGAGGGCGCCCCGCACATACTCGCGGGCGAACAGCACGGGGAAGCTGTAGCCGCCCTGCGCGACGAACGGCGCGACCTTCTCCTCGTGCTCGTCCACGTTCATGGTCAGGAACACGATGTCGTCTCGGCCGCGCGTCCTCTCGAACAGCTCCTGGACGTGGGGCAGTTCCTCGCGGCACGGAGCACACCACGTCGCCCAGACGTTGACGTACGCCACCTTCCCGCGCAAGTCGTCCAGGCGCCAGATTCTCCCCTGGAGGTCACTGGCCTCGAACGCGGGCATGACCTGACCGACACGACGCACCCGCCCGCCGGCGCCGACGCGGTTGACCACGCTCCGGCCGGCCACGATGATCGCCGCGACACCCAGCACCATCAGGCCAACCACGACCCCGATCGCCATCACGACCGCACGTCTGTTCGTCACCCCGGCCTCCCGACCGCGCACGGTACCATGATCGAAGTCACGGCGCAGGCCGACGAGGCCGGGATCGGGCGCCGTGAAGGGGGGCTCATGCCGGGATTCCCACGTCGCGTCGTTCTCGGTCGCTCGGGGCTGCAGGTCGGGCCGCTCGCGGTCGCCGGAGGGTACGGAGTGGGGGTGCGCGCGCTGCTCGGCGCGTTCGACCGCGGCGTCAACGTCTTCTACCACGGTTCGCGTCGTAGCGCCGGCATGACGGCGGCGATCCGCGACCTGGTCGCCGGCGGACACCGCGACGAGCTCGTCGTCGAGCTGCAGAGCTACGCGCGTCTCGGCGTGATGCTCGAGCGTTCGCTCGTACGGGGCCTGCGCACGCTCGGTCTCGATCACGCCGACGTCCTGCTGCTCGGCTGGTTCAACGGCCCGCCTCCCGAGCGCGTGATGGAGCGCGCAGAGCGCCTGCGCGAGCGGGGTGCCGTCCGTCACCTGGCGATCTCGGGTCACGACCGGCCGGCGTTCGTCGGTTTCGCCGCCGACTCGCGCATCGACATCCTGCACATCCGCTACAACGCGGCGCACACCGGAGCCGAGCGGGACGTCTTCCCCCTCCTGCCCCCCGAAGGACGCCCGGGAACGGTCGCCTACACCGCGACGCGCTGGGGCTCGCTGTTGAAGGCGCGGCGCATGCCTCCCGGCGAGGCGCCGCTGCGTGGGCGGGACTGCTATCGCTTCGTACTCTCCAACCCCGACCTCGACGTGTGCATGTGCGGCCCGAAGGACGACGCGGAGATGACCGAGGCGCTCGCCGCGCTGACCGACGGCCCGTTGTCCGCCGAGGAGGCCGCGCGCGTGCGCCGCGTCGGCGAGTGGGTCCACGCCCACGCGCGCATGGGTCGCTAGAGGCGCAGCGGACTCAGCGCAGCAGCTCGAGCAGACGCCTGGCCGCCGCCTCGATCGAACCGATGGCGGTGTTCAGGACGACCACGCGGGTGGCGGCGAACAGCCGCTCGTGCTGCTCGCGCATGGCGTCCGAGCGCGCGCCGTCCAGCCCCGCGAGGTGCGGGTTGAGGAACGGGAAAGCCTTGCCCGTCCTTCCCGGCATTTGGCCGCTCGTGACCAGGCGCGCCGCCTCGCGCGCATCCAATTCCTGGACCAACGGCCGCACCGGGTCGTCGGCGAGCAGTACCGCGAGCCGCGGTGAGGTGCGCCGGACGTGTTTGCGTCCCCCGCCGAGCCAGTACGGGTCGAGCACGATCCGGCCGTCGCGCGAGGCTTCGAGGCACGCCGGGGCGCCGCGGTCGAGCGGACATGTGTCGTCCGCATGGTCGACGTGGCAGGCGGCCCGGTCGGTGACGATGTTCTCGAGTTTCGCCCGGTCGAGCAGCTTCTCGATCTCGGGGAGGGAACGCGCCCACTTAGCCTTGAGGTAGAACTTGCGCTCGACGAGGTCCGCGACCGGCTCCGCGGCCAACCGCACGAGCACGGCGTCGGACGAGACGAGGCGGACCCGGTCGTCCGCGAGCAGCGCCGCGATCAGGCCGGTGCGCCCGCTCCCCGGCCCGCCCCACACCAGCGCGCCGGCGCCTCCGGCATCGAGCGCGGCGCAGTGTGCGAGCAACGCTCCCGAGGAGCGCGCCGCGGCCTCGGCCGCGAGCTGCAGCGCGAGCGAGCGGACCTGCCCGTAGAAGGCAGTGTTGAACACGAATCCGGTCGAGGTCTCCGTCGAGATCAACGCCGAGGCCTCGCGTCCGGGCACGTCCTTGACCGCGTACACCACCGCGTGCGGTTCGAGGTCGCCCTCGAGCGGAGCCGGGTAGAAGTTCTCCTGGTAGAAATCCGCGAGGTGCGGAGAGGAGGTGCGCAGTTGCACGACGATCCCGGCGATCGCCGCGTTCCACTCGAAGTAGGTGTCCGCGGGCAGGTGCGCCTGCGCCTCGGCGAGCAGGTCGTTGCGCGTCGCCAGGCCGCCGACCGGCCGCGACTCCGCGTACGCCGACACCTTGGTGAGGACGTTGTTGAGCGCCCGTGGCCTCACCCGCCGCGGTTCCTCCAGGCGGGCAAGCGCCGCCGCGATCCGCCGCGCCCCCTCCTCGAGCCGCTCCATGGAGGTGGCGAAGGAGATGCGCACGTGCGCGTCCGTGCCGAACGCCTCGCCCGGAACGACCGCGACGTGGGCCTCCTTGAGCAGGTAGTACGACAGCCCGTAGGTGTTGCGGATCGGCGCTCCCTGGAACTCGCGGTCGAGGTACGCGCCGACGTTGGGCATCACGTAGAACGCGCCGGCGGGCTGCGCGCACGACACACGCGGCAGCGCGCGCAGCTTGTAGACGACGAAGTTGCGCCGCCGCTCGAACTCCTGGCGCATCCGCTCGATCTCCATCGCGCAGTCGGACAGCGCCGTCACCGCCGCCTTCTGCACGAACGAGGTGGCGTTCGAGGTGTTGTGTGACTGCACCTTGGAGCACGCGGCGACGATCTCGCGCGGGCCGGCCGCGTAGCCGAGCCGCCAGCCGGTCATGGAGAACGCCTTGGAGAACCCGTTGACCACGATGGTCAGCTTCTTGATCCGCTCGTCGAGCGAGGCGATCGAGACGAAGCGCTGGCCGTCGTAGATCAGCTTCTCGTAGATCTCGTCGGAGATCACCCAGATCTGCTCGCGGACGCACACCTCGGCGATCTCGGCCAGCTCGTCACGAGTGTAGGTGGCGCCGGTGGGGTTGCACGGGTAGCCGAGGATCAGCGCCTTGGTGTTCGGCGTGATGGCGGCGGCCAGGTCGCGGGCGCGCAACTTGAAGCCGTCCTCCTCCCGGGTCGGGACGAACACCGGGTTCGCGCCGCAGATCCGCACCTGGTCGGGGTACGACACCCAGTACGGCGCCGGGACGAGGACGTCGTCGCCCGGCTCGTAGAGCGACTGCGCGATGTTGAACAGCGAGTTCTTCGCCCCGCAGGAGACGATCACCTCCTCGGGCGAGAAGCGCACGCCGTTCTCGCGCTCGAGCTTGGCGCAGATCGCCTTCTTCAGCTCGGGGATGCCGTCGTTGGCCACGTACTTGGTGAAGTTGGCGTCGATCGCCGCCTTGGCCGCCCGCTTGACCGCGTCCGGCGTCGGGAAGTCGGGCTCCCCGGCGGAGAAGTCGACGACGTCGATGCCCGCCGCGCGCATCGCGAGGGCCTTGGCCGAGATGCGCAGCGTCGGGGACAACGAGATGCGGTTGACGCGTTCCGAGAGCATGGTCGGCTTACCTCGCGCGCCGCGCGTCCGGACGGCTCATCGCTCGGTCTCCTTCGCCGCGGCTTCGAGCGCCGCCACGATCCTCTCCAGGTAGTCGCGGTACACGGCCTGGTTGTCCTGACCGAAAAAGGCCACGGGCCCGGCCTGCGCCTCCGGATCGGGGCCCTTGACGCCGACGTCGCGCATCTCCCAGGTGAGGTGGCCGGACCTCGGGTTCAGGGCGCGGACGAGCAGCACGTCCTCCTCGCCGAGCTGCTCGGCGCGCAGCGCGTGCGGGAAGGTGTCGAGCAGGGCGACCGAGACGTTCTGCTCGCTGAACGTGTTGGGGTCGGTGGGGTCGAGGGGGACGCCGGGCTGGCTGGGAACCTTCATGACGCCGAGCTTGAGGATGTAGTCGACGCGGTTCTCCTTGCCGTCGTGCTTCTCGGTTGGGTTGGCCATCAGCTTGGGCAGGAGCGTCATGAGCGTCTGCGGCCGCTCCCAGGCGCCGGCCACCGTCGGCACGAGCAGGCCGGACGCGAGCGCGAACGCGGCGCACGCGAAGCCGGGCCGGACCCTAGGCATCCTTCTTCTCCTTGCGCCGCAGCAGGTCCTCGAGCTTCAGCCCGGTGAGCGACTCGACGACGGTGGGCAGTTGGGCGACCACCTGCGCGACCTGGCCGGTGATCTTGCTCGCGCCCTTGTCGTCGCCGACCATGACGATCTTGTCGACCTTGGCGAGCGGTTCCGACACGGCCCGGGCCAGCTCGGGCAGCTGGCGGATGACCATCTCGGCGAGCGCCGCGTCGGTGTACTCCTTCCACGCCGAGGCCTTCTGGCGCATCGCCTCGGCCTCGGCCTTGCCGCGCGCCGCCTCGGCCTCGGCTTCGGAGGCGCCGAGCAGTCTGATGCCGGCCGCCTTGCCCTTGGCGTCCAGCTCCTTGCGGTAGGCGTCCGCCTCGGCCTCGAGGCGGGCCTGGTACTGCATCGCCTCCGCCGGGCGCTTGACCGTCGCCTCGAGTTCCTTCTCGCGCCTGGCGATCTCCTGCTCCTCGATCTTCGCCGCCAGCTCCTTCTCGACCAGCCGGACCTGCGCCTCCTGGCGCTTGAGCTCCTCGGCCAGACGCGCCCGCTCCAGCTCGTAGGCGATGTCGGCGTTGGCGCGCTTGACGTTGACCGCGGCCTGGTGCTCGGCGCGCTGGATCTCGAAGTCGCGCGTGGCGGTGGCCAGCTCGGCCTCGGCGGCCAACCGCGCCACGTCCCCCTCCTTGCGATACTCGGACGCGCGAATCGCCGCGTCGCGGTCGGCCTCGGCCTGGGCCAGAGCGGCGTCGCGGCGGACCTCGGCGATGCGTCGGGCGCCGAGCGCCTGCAGGTACCCTTGAGCGTCGGAGATGTCCTTGAGCGAGAACGCCAGCAGTTCCAGTCCGAGCCGATCGAAGTCGCGCGCCGCGGCCTCGCGCACCTGGTCGGCGAAGCGGTCGCGCTCGGTGTACACCTCCTCGACCGCCATCCGCCCGAGCGCGGCGCGCATGTGCCCCTCGAGGACCTCCTGCGCCGCCGACGTGATCCCGGACGAACCGCGGGACAGGAAGTTCTCCACCGCGCGGTGGAGCAGCCGCTCGGTCGACGCCGCCTTGACCTGGCCGTACGCCTCGGCGGAGATGATGACGCCCTGGGCGGTCAGCACCTCGGGGCAACGGACCGCCAGGGAGAACACCTCGAGCGGGAGCACGTCCACCGTCTCGACGAACGGCATGACGAAGGTGCCTCCGCCGACCTGCAGCCGGTACCCGACCTGCCGGCGCGTGCCGTCCGCCTCGACCACCGTCGAGGTTCGGCCCGAGATGACCAGCACCTGGTTCGGGCCGACCTTGCGGTAGTTGAACAGCCACAGGCCGACGAACAGAAGCGCCGCCGCGGCGACGACCGCGATCACGATCCCCGGGAGCAACGACATGGCACCCTCCGCCGCCCGGCCCGGTTGGCGGACCACCGGCAACGGCCCGGCCGCCGGGCGGATGCGCTACGTTACGACAAGTTCCACCGCGGTACAAGCACTGAAAGTCGGTGGCCGGATGTCCGTTGTCGCTTGTCAGCGTGACCCGGAGCGGTCGATCGGCGACCCCCGGGGACGACAACGCGGCGTGCGGGCACCGGGCCTTCGCCGAGAGCGGCGCGACGGTTCGCCGGCCGCCCGCTTCCCTATACTCGCGGGCGATGGAAGACGCCGCGCTCGAACTCTGGCTCGTCCGCCACGGCGAGACCACGCGCAGTCGCGACGGACGGCTCGCCGGTTGGGCCGACGTCAGACTCACGGCGCACGGGCGGGAAGAGGCGCGGTCGGTCGGGCCGCTGCTCGCCGGTTGCAGGTTCGACGGCGTGTGGAGCTCGGACCTCGCTCGTGCCCGGGCCTCCGCTCGCCTGGCGTGGGGGCGCGCCGTGCCCGACCGGAGGCTGCGGGAAATCGACTTCGGCCGCCTCGAACGCGAGCGCTGGGCAACCCTCGACGACGGCCAGAGGACGTCGCTGCTCGCGTTTCAGGGGTTCCACGCCCCCGGCGGGGAGTCGCTCGAAGACCTCGCCGCGCGCGTGCACGACTTCCTCGCCGGACTGCCGCCGGGGCGACACCTGCTCTTCACTCACGGCGGCGTGATCCGGCTCCTCACGCGCGCGGCCGGCGAGGACCGTTTCCCCCCGACCGGCAGCGTCACCGTCCTCGACTGGGCAAACCGGCGCATCGCCGCGATCCACCGGGCACCGGGGAGGGAGTGACTAGATCCCGGCGCTGCGGCCGAACACCCTGGCCAGCCAGCGGCGCAAGCGACCCGGCCGTTCCACCTCGACGCCGTCGGGCTGAGCCACCGGCATCGCCAGCCAGCCGCCGTGCTCGGGGCACAGCTCCCGTGGCTCGGTCCCGGCGATGAACTTCTCGACGGCGACCTCGGGGCAACGGTCGGTGGCCAGCTTCCCGTTTCGCGGGTCGATCACCGCCTCGACGATGTCGTCCGGGATGGGGAACGGCGAGTAGCCGCCCGGCGGGCGCACGGCGGCCGAGAAGCGGGCCCAGACCGGCAGCGCGGCGCGCGCGCCGGACACTTCCGCCGGCTGGTCGTCGTCGCGGCCGACCCACACGACCGTGGCGCGTTCGGGTGACGCGCCGCAGAACCACGCGTCGCGCCGCTCGTTGCTCGTGCCGGTCTTGCCGGCGACGGGGTCGTCCAGTCCCCAGGCGCGTGCCCCCCGGCCGGTGCCGCGCTCCACGACACCGACGAGGACGTCGTTGACCAGGAACGCGACCCCGGCGCCGAGCACCCGTTGAGAGGGAGGGAGAGGCGTGCCGACGAGCGGTGCGCCGGCGGCGTCCACGATCGCGCCGAGCCCGTGCACCTCGGCGCGGAGGCCCCCCGCCGCGAGTGCGGCGTAGACGCCGGCGAGTTCCGCCGGGGTCACCTCGACCGCGCCGAGCGCCAGGGCGGGGATCGCCGGCAGGTTCCCGGTCAGTCCGAGCGCGCGCGCGGTCGCGACCACGTGGTCGAGGCCGGTGTCGAGCGCCAGCGCGGCGATCGGCACGTTCCGGCTCGCCTCGACGACGGCGCGCAGTGGAATCATCCCGAGGAAGTCGCCGTCGTCGTTGCGCGGAGACCAGCGACCGGCACGCAGCGAGACGGAGAGCGGCTCGTCGGCGACGATCGTCGCCGGCGCGGCGACGCCGCGCTCGAAGGCCGCCGCCAGCACCACGGGTTTGAACGCGCTGCCGGGTTGCCGGCGCGCCCGTCCCGCGCGGTCGAACTGGCTCGCCTGAAAGTCGCGTCCTCCGACCCATGCCAGGATCGAACCGGAGTGCGGGTCGATCGAGACCAGCGCCGCCTGAAGCGAACCTCGCGCCCGCGCCGCCGCACGTTCGAGCCGGTCGAGTCCGTAGGTCACCGCGCTCTCGGCTTCCCGCTGGTCCCGCCAGTCGAGCGTCGAGAACAGCGCGAGCCCCGCCCCCTCCAGCCGCTCCACGCCGTACCTGTGACGCGCCTCGACCCGGACCGCCTCCGCGAAGTACCGCGCCCGACGCGGGTTGATCGGCTCCGGCGCGGCGTGAAGCGGCGCCGCCGAGGCCGCCCGCGCCTCCTCCTCGCCGACCCAGCCAAGCGCCGCCATCCTGGCCAGGACCCAGTCGCGCCGCTGCCGCGCGCGCCCGGGGTGGTCGACCGGCGAGGTCCGACCCGGCGACGCGATCATCCCGGCCAGCGTGGCGGCCTCGCCGAGCGTGAGGTCGGCGGCGTCCTTGCCGAAGAAGGCGCGCGCGGCGGCGCCCACGCCGACGATGTTGGCCCGCTCGCGCGTGCCCAGGTAGACGACGTCCAGGTAGGCCTCGAGGATCTCCCGCTTGCCGTGGCGCACCTCGACCGCCACCGCGAGGAGCGCCTCGCGCGCCTTGCGCCAGGCCGTACGGCGGTCGTCCAGGTAGAGGTTCTTGACCAGTTGCTGCGTGATCGTGCTTCCGCCCTGCTCCACCCCGCCTGCGCGCAGGTTGGCCCACGCCGCGCGGGCGATCGCCGCCGCGGACAGGCCGGCGTGGCGGAAGAACCGCTCGTCCTCGGCGGCCAGAACCGCGTGGATCAGGTGCTCCGGGACCCTCTTGCCGCGCAACGGGCGGGCCACCGTCCCGTGCTCGTCCAGGTACGCCGCCAGCAACACCGGTTCGAGGTCGAGCCGCCGCACCCGCTCGCCGTCACGGCGCAGTCCGACGATCTGTCCGGAGGACACCCGCACTTCGACGCGCCCCCCCAAGTCGACGCCTCGCGCCGTGGGGTGTCGGCGCACGTGGATCTCCACCCCGGCGGGGGTGACGCGGAAGCGCCCCGGCTCGAGGGCGTGTCCGCGCGGCGCCTCGGCGTATCCCGCGGCGACCGCCTCCTCGCGCAGCCGCGCCCGGCTGAGCGGCGCACCGACGCGCAACTCCAGCGGACGCGCGTACAGCCACGACGTCGCCGCCGGGAGCCGGCCCTCGAGCGGCGACGCGACCACTCTGAGCAGCGCGGCGCCGCTCACGAGCATCGCGCCCGCGCCGGCCCAGGCCCCGACCAGCGCCGCTCGCCGCCGGAGGCGGCGGGCGGACGGTTCGGTCTCGGGACCTTCGTCGTCGGGGTGGATGCTCACCGTGTCACTCTGCTCGCGCCATCATCCTCCGAGGCGGCGCAGGCTGACGCCCGATCGGGTGAGCGGCGTCACGGGCGGCCTTCAGAAGCCGAGGTGGAGGTTGAGCCGCACCCCACCGTGGCCGCCCCTGACGACCAGGTGACCGTCGCGGTAGTGGTATGGCTGGAGCACGACCCTGCCGCCGACCCACACCGGGAAGCTGTACACCTCGTGCACGTTGCGGTGCCGAGCATCGTACACGCGGCTGACCCGATACGGCGCCCACAGGTGGCGCTCGTGCCGCGCGATGCGCGCCGGCACCCGGACCGCCACGAGGCCGTGGCCGTGAGGCGCCTTGCTCCACCTGTGGTCATGTCGGTACGGCGCACGCCGCTCGTGGCGGTCGCGATCGTCGCGACGCCACTGATCGTTGCGATCGTGCGCGGACGCCGCCGGAGCCACCACCATCGCGCCCGCCACCACCGCCACCGCCACCACTCCCCGCCAGATCCTCGCTGCCGTCGCGTGACCCATGGCTGCCTCCCCGGCGCCCCTCGTGTGCGTCGCGAGCGCCTGTCCCGGGCCGACGCAATCCTCGTGCCCGCTTCGCCAACGCGAGAGCCGCGTCCGTCGCCGCCTTCGGATTCGAACACGTCCTCGTCAGGCGACACCCCGCGTCCACGGAGCTTGCACGTCCCAGGTACAAGCCCTATTCTCGGCCCGGGTGCCGCGAGCGCCCCGAGGTGTCCATGGCTCACCCGTACGATCCCGACGTCTACCGGCGTTTCGCCGAGAACCTGCGCGGCGCGCTCGACGGCCCCAACATCGAGCACGCCTCGATGCGGACGCTCAAGCGCAAGGCGACCAAGACCGCCGTCATCACCGCCAGCGGTTCGCCGCTGTGGTACTCGGCGGTGTCGTCGCGCATCGCGGCCAAGACCGTCTACCTCGGGGGCGGGCCGGAGATCGTCCTGCCCAAGGCGTCGCCCGAACAGCTCGCGATCGTCGAGAAGGCGCCCGAGCAGCTCCACAAGGTGCTGCAGCTCATGCGCACCATGCCGTTCGTCCACATCCGCCGCCAGATGGGCGACAACGGCGAGTTCAACCCGATCTGCAACATCTACGTGTGCGTCGCCGACTACAAGAACTACCGCCTCGCCTACGAGTGGGCGTGCACGATGGGCGACGTGAGGAGGAAGCGCCCCGGGCCCGAGTTCACCATGATCGACATCCCGCAGGAGCACCAGCTCCGCATGCAGGTGCTGGTGCTCCCCGAGCACGACATCAACATCGCGCTCGGCTCCGACTACACCGGCGAGTGCAAGAAGGGGTTCCTCCGCCAGGGGATGTTCCGCGCCGACCAGCGCGGCATGCTCGGGCTGCACGCGGGGACCAAGATCGTGCGCGCCCGCGACCGCGCAACGGGCACGCTGAAGTCTTACGCGGTGTTCATGTTCGGGCTGACGGCGACGGGCAAGTCGACGTGGTCGTGCCACCAGCTCGGCCTCGACCCGAACGCCGGCGAGGGCACCTGGGTGAGCCAGGACGACATCGTCTGGCTGCGCCGCGACGGTTCGTCGTACGGCACCGAGCAGAACTACTACGTCAAGACCGACGTGACGCTCGAGATGCAGGAGGCGATGTACCGCGCCCTGGCGCACAAGTCGGCACTGCTCGAGAACGTGATGATCGACGGTCGCGGGCGGATCGACTTCACCGACGAGCGGCTCGGTGAGAACGGCCGCGGCGTGCTCGACCGCACCCAGCTCAAGGTCAAGCGCGGCGGCAGGATGGTGTCGATCTGCGCCGACTCGATCAACACGCCGAACCTCGAGGAGGTGGACGGCATCGTCTTCGCGTTCATCACCCGGCGCAACACCATCATGCCGTTCGCCCAGCGGCTCACCCCGACGCAGGGCGTGATGGCCTACCTGTGGGGCGAGTCGACGCACTCCTTCGCCACCGTGCCGGCGAAGGCCGGCGAGAGCGTGCGCATCGTCGGCATGGACGACTTCATCATCGGGGCGCAGGGGCGCAAGGTGAACGCGTTCCACGACATCGTCATGGACCTCGTGGCCCGCCACCCGAGCAAGGTGCACTTCTTCCAGTACAACACCGGCGGCATGGGCGAGATCATCGACATCGACAGGGACAGCGGCAAGAAGAAGCTCGTGCGCAAGACGCAGCGCGTGCCCATCGACGTGATGGCGGCGCTGCAGCGCGGCGACCTGCGCGGCACCAACGAGTACCAGCGCGGCCGGCTCGGCACCGAGTACGTGGTGAAGTGCGAGGGCGCCGACCTGTCCGCCTACGTCGCGGCCGGCTTCTACTCCGAGCCGCAGATCGAGGCGTACGTCGCCGACCTCGTCGACGGGCGGCGGAAGTTCACCGAGGAGATCGCCGCGCAGGGACTGCGCAAGGACATCCGCGAACTCGCCCACCGCGAACTCGACGCGATCGAGGCGAAGACGCGGCGCAAGGTCGAACCGTGGACGCCCGAGGAGGCCCGCGAGCAGACCGCCGCCGAAGACCGCGACCCCCGCTCCCGCTTCATCTCGCCGTGGGAGCCGAGGCGCCCCTCGTCGAGCCTCTTCCCCACCCCCGCCGGCCGCGGCCGGCGCTGACCCTGGCGAAGAGCGCCGGACGCTGGTTCCTGCCCGTCGTCGCGTGCGCGACGCTCGGGCTGGCGCCGTACACACCCGAGCCGCACGTCGTTGAGAAGCTACGCTGGCTGGCCGCCGGCCAGGCGCGTCACGCGTGGCACTCCAGTCTTCCGAGCCTCATGCCAGCAGCGTCGAGGCGATCGCGAGGGAAGCGTCGACGCACCCCCTACCGCCGGGGCAAACCGGCTCCTCTGCCCGTTCGGCCCTTGACATCCCCTTGACGCCATTCGCGACGACATTGATGCGCTGTTGACCACCTCAGCGTTGAAATCTCGGCGGACGTGGAGGTGGTCGATGGACGCGCTCGCGATCCTGGTCGCCGTGATCCTGTTCGCGGTCCCGCTCGTGATGATCCCGGGCTTCGGACGCCTGAACCGCGGAGGGAAGACGTGAGCGCGCTGAACGTGGCTGCAGGACTCGTCGCCCTGGGTCTGCTCGCGTACCTGGTGGTCGCCATGCTCCAGGCGGAGGACATCGGATGACCGCGCACGGCACTGCCTACCTCGTCGTCTACACGATCACGCTCCTGGCTCTCGCCAGGCCGCTCGGCGTGTACATAGCCCGCGTCTACGAGGGCCGGCCCTGCGGCCTCGCCCGGGTGTTCGGACCGGCCGAGCGTCTGCTCTACCGCCTTGCCGGTGTCGATCCCTCCGCCGAGATGACCTGGAGACGTTACGCCGCCGTCGTGCTCGCCTTCAATTTCGCCGGTTTCGTCGCGCTCTACGCCCTGCAGAGGCTGCAGTGCGCTTTGCCCGGCAACCCATCTCACCTCCCCGCGGTCGGCCCCGCGCTCTCCTTCAACACCGCGATCTCGTTCGTGACCAATACCAACTGGCAGAACTACTCGGGCGAGACAGCGATGAGTCATCTCACCCAGACGCTCGGTCTCACGGTGCAGAACTTCCTCTCCGCCGCCACGGGGATGGCGGTGCTGGTAGCGCTCATCCGCGGCTTCGCGCGACGGACGGCCGCCACGATCGGCAACTTCTGGGCGGACACGGTGCGCGGAACGCTCTATGTGCTCCTGCCACTCTCCCTCCTCGTGGCGCTCGCGCTGGTCTCGCAAGGCGTGGTGCAGACCTACTCGGCCCCCAAGCGGATCACGCTCGTGCAACCACTGGAAATCGAGCCTCCGAGGACCGACGCCTCGGGCGGCACAATCCACGACACGCGGGGCAACCCGGTCACCGCGAGGGTCACCGTCACCGGGCAGACGCTGGCCGTCGGACCGGTCGCCTCGCAGGTCGCGATCAAGCAACTCGGCACCAACGGCGGCGGCTTCTTCAGCGTCAACTCGGCCCACCCGTTCGAGAACCCGACGCCGCTCTCCGGCTTCCTCGAGATGATCGCGATCCTGCTGATCCCGGCCGCGCTCTGTCTGACCTTCGGCGAGATGGTCGGCGATCGCCGACAGGGGTGGCCGCTCCTCGCCGCGATGGTGGTGATCTTCATCGGCTTCGCGGTCGTCGCGCTGACGTGCGAGCAACGCGGCAACCCGCTGCTGCGGCAACTCGCCGCCGACCCGGCCGCCACCCTCGACCATGCCGGTGGGAACATGGAGGGAAAGGAGGTGCGCTTCGGCCCGGTCGCCTCGGCGCTGTGGGCCACGGCGACGACCGCGGCGTCGAACGGCTCGGTCAACGCGATGCACGACTCGCTCACGCCCCTTGGCGGGCTCGTCCCCATGGTCCTGATCCAGTTCGGCGAAGTGATCTTCGGCGGGGTCGGTTCCGGCCTCTACGGAATGCTGTCCTTCGTCATCGTCGCGGTCTTCATCGCCGGCCTGATGGTCGGGCGGACCCCGGAGTACCTGGGCAAGAAGATTCAGTCCTTCGAGATGAAGATGGCCTCGCTGGTGATCCTCGCACCGCCGGCGTGCGTTCTGCTCGGCACGGCCGTCGCCGTGGCCACGACGGCCGGCCGTTCCGGGGTGCTCAACCCCGGCGCTCACGGCTTCTCGGAGATCCTCTACGCGTTCTCGTCGGCCGCCAACAACAACGGATCGGCGTTCGCCGGGCTGAGTGGCAACACGCCCTTCTACAACCTCGGCCTGGGCATCGCCATGGTCGTCGGTCGCTTCTGGACCATGGTACCGATCCTGGCGATCGCGGGTTCCTTGGTCGCGAAGAGGCAGACTCCACTGAGCGCCGGAACGCTGCCCACTCACACCCCCCTGTTCGTCGTTCTCCTGATCGGCACCGTACTGCTGGTGGCGGCGCTCACCTTCCTGCCCGCGCTCGCGCTCGGCCCGATCGCCGAACAGCTGCAGATGCTCGCGGCGGCGCACTAGGGAGGCCCGCGATGCCGAGTCGAGTCCAGCCGGTCAAACTCCTCGAGCCCGCCATCGTGCGCCGCGCCGTGGGCGACGCCTTCCGCAAGCTCGATCCTCGCCACCAGGTGCGGAACCCGGTGATGTTCGTAGCCGAGGTGTGCGCCGCCTTCTCGACCGGGCTGTTCGTCCAGGCGGTCAGCGGCCAGGGCGAGGCGCCCGCCGGCTTCATTCTCGCGGTGTCGGCATGGCTGTGGTTTACCGTGCTGTTCGCCAACCTCGCCGAAGCAATGGCCGAGGGCCGCGGCAAGGCGCAGGCCGATGCCCTGCGCCGATCGCGCCAACAGTTGTTCGCGAAGTACCTCTTCGAGCCGAGTCGCGGATCGCAGGGCTCGCTGATGCCGGCGAGCAGCATGCACGTTGGCGACGCGTTCCTCGTAGAAGCGGGCGACGTCATCCCCTGCGATGGCGAGGTGGTCGAGGGTATCGCCTCCGTCGACGAGAGCGTGATGACGGGGGAGAGTGCGCCGGTCATCCGCGAGTCCGGCGGCGACCGCAGCGCGGTGACCGGCGGAACCAGGGTGTTGTCCGACTGGCTGGTGGTCAGGGTGACCGCCGAGCCGGGACAGACGTTCCTCGACCGCATGATCGCCATGGTCGAGGGCGCGAGGCGGCAGCGCACGCCCAACGAGATCGCCCTCTCGATACTGCTCGCCGCCCTGACCATCGCCTTTTTGCTCGGCGTGGCGACATTGCTGCCGTTCTCGCACTACTCCGTGCACGCGGCCGGCACGGGGTCGCCGGTCCCGGTCACGGTTCTGGTCGCGCTGCTCGTCTGCCTGATCCCGACCACGATCGCGGGCCTGCTCTCGGCGATCGGCATCGCCGGCATGGACCGCATGATCCAGGCCAACGTCATCGCCACCTCGGGGCGCGCCGTCGAGGCCGCCGGCGACGTCGACGTGTTGCTGCTCGACAAGACCGGCACGATTACCCTCGGGAACCGCCAGGCGACCGCGTTCCACGCCGGGGCTGGCGTGCGTGAGGAAGATCTGGCGGCCACTGCACAGCTCGCCTCCCTCGCGGACGAGACGCCGGAGGGCCGTTCGATCGTCGTTCTGGCCAAGGAACGCTTCGGCATCCGCGGGCGCAACATGCAGGCGCTCGGCGCAACGCTCGTTCCGTTCACCGCGCAGTCTCGAATGAGTGGTCTCGATCTTGATGGTCGCAGGATCCGCAAGGGCGCAGTCGACGCCGTGGATCGATGGGTGCGAGAGCAGGGCGGCTCTTTCCCCGAGGACGTGAGGAGCGTGGCCGATCGTGTCGCGCGCGAGGGCGCAACGCCGCTGGTGGTTGCGGATGGCCCGCGGGTTCTGGGGGTCGTTCGCCTCAAGGACGTCGTCAAGGGTGGAATCCGTTCGCGCTTCGCCGAACTGCGCTCGATGGGAATCACGACGGTGATGGTCACCGGCGACAACCCGCTCACCGCCGCCGCCATCGCCGCGGAGGCCGGCGTCGATGACTTCCTGGCCGAGGCAACACCGGAGACCAAGCTGCGGCTGATCCGCGAACTGCAGGAGGGCGGCCGGCTGGTCGCGATGACCGGCGACGGCACCAACGACGCCCCGGCGCTCGCCCAGGCCGACGTCGCGTTGGCGATGAACAGCGGAACGCAGGCCGCGAAGGAGGCCGGCAACATGGTCGACCTCGACTCCAACCCGACCAAGCTGATCGAAGTGGTGGAGATCGGCAAGCAGGTGCTCATGACCCGCGGGTCGCTGACGACGTTCTCGATCGCCAACGACGTCGCCAAGTACTTCGCGATCATTCCGGCGATCTTCGTCGCCACCTACCCGCCACTCGGTGCGCTGAACGTCATGGACCTCGCCACCCCCGCGAGCGCCGTAATATCGGCGGTGATCTTCAACGCACTGATCATCGTCGCGCTGATCCCGCTGGCTCTGCGGGGCGTCCCGTACCGGCCGGTCGGGGCGGCCGCGCTGCTGCGCAGGAACCTGCTCGTGTACGGGCTCGGCGGCCTGATCGCGCCGTTCGCCGGTATCAAGGCCATCGACCTGCTGCTCGAGCTGCTCCGACTCACTTGAGGAGCGCACTCATGACCACCCAGCTCCGTCCTGCCATCGTCCTGCTCGGCGCGCTCCATGTCCTGACGGGCATCGTGTACCCCCTACTCGTGACCGGCATCGCGCACCTGGTCTGGCCGGAGAAGGCGCATGGCTCGCTCGTCCGCGTCGATGGCCGGGACCGCGGCTCGGCGCTGATCGGCCAGCCGTTCTCCGCCCCCGGCTACTTCTGGGGCCGGCCGTCGGCGACCTCGCCGGTGCCGTACGACGCCTCCGCCTCGTCTGGCTCGAATCTTGGCCCCACCAATCCGCAGCTACTCGAGGCCGTGCGTGGCCGCGTCGCCGCGCTGCGCCGCTCCGACCCCGGCATGGAGGGACCGATCCCGTCCGATCTCGTTACGGCCTCTGCCAGCGGGCTCGATCCGCATATCAGCGTGGCGTCGGCGCTGATCCAGGTCGACAGAGTCGCGGCTGCCCGTGGCATGCCCCGAGAGAGTCTGCGCCGGCTCGTCGAAAGCCACCAGGAGGGACGCACCCTCGGCCTCTTCGGAGAGCCGCGGGTGAACGTCCTGTTGCTCAATCTCGCCCTCGACCGCGCCAGTCACGTGAGCGGGAGACAGTGAACCGGCTCGTTGGGTCGCAGGCGTGTTGGCTCCCGCCCACGCGCCCTCTCGGGCCCCCACCAAGTCCCTCCGCCCGCGCGTGTGCCCGACGAGGCCCCGCGCACGCACGTGGCGACTAGAATCGAGTGGAAGGACACCAGGTGAGCGAGCGTCGACGTCCCAACCCCGACGAACTCCTCGCGCGGGTGCGCGTGGACGAGACACGACAGGCACAGGGAAGACTCAAGATCTTCTTCGGGGCCGCTCCCGGAGTGGGCAAGACCTACGCCATGCTCGAGGCCGCTCGCGCGCGGCGTGCCGAGGGTGTGGACGTGTCCGTCGGTGTTGTCGAGACCCACGGTCGGGCCGAAACCGAGGCGCTCCTCATCGGACTCGAGGTCCTGCCGCGCCGAGAACTCTCGTACCGCGGGAGGCGTCTCGCGGAGTTCGACCTCGACGGCGCGATCGATCGGCGCCCGCGCCTCATCGTTGTCGACGAGTTGGCGCACACCAACGCCCCGGGCTCGCGGCACGAGAAGCGGCACAGCGACGTGCAGGAGCTGCTTGCCCGCGGCGTCGACGTCTACACTACGCTCAACGTCCAGCACCTCGAGAGTCTCAACGACGTGGTCGCTCAGATCACCGGTGTGGCCGTCCGCGAGACGGTCCCGGACGCGATTTTCGACGAGGCCGATGAAATCGAACTCGTCGACCTCCCCGCCGAGGATCTGCTCAGACGGCTCGCGGAGGGCAGAGTCTACATCCCCTCCGAGGCCACGCGCGCCGCCGATCACTTCTTCCGCGAGGGCAACCTCATCGCCCTCCGCCAACTCGCCCTCCGACGCGCGGCCGAAAGGGTGGACGCGCAGATGCTCCGCTATCGGGCCAGCCAAGCGGTCTCCTCGACCTGGCCCGCGGCCGAGCGGCTGCTCGTGTGCGTCGCGCCGAGCCCCTACGCAGCCCGCCTGGTTCGCACGACCAAGCGGATGGCGACCGCCACTCACTCCGAGTGGATCGCGGTGTCGGTGGAGACGCTGGACTCCTCCAAAATCGCTCCGGCCGACCGCGATCAGCTCGAGCGCGCACTGCGGTTGGCCGAGCAGCTCGGCGGCGAGGCCGTTACCCTGGTCGGGACCGACCCCGCCGAGGAGATCGTCGCCTATGCCCGGCGCCGCAACGTGACGCGAATCGTCGTTGGCCAGCCGCTGGGGGGGGCCAACTCGGGCATCTTCCGCCGTTCGTTGGTCGAACGACTGATCCGCAGCGCCGGCGGCATCGACGTGGTCGTCGTCAGCGGCGTGGCCGCGCACCCCGGGGGTGCCTCCACCCGCCCTTCGACCGCGCGCGCGGACGCCGCCGCCTACTTCCTCGCCGTTGCGGCGACCGCCGCGATCACCGTAGCGGCGCGTCTCATGTCGCCTTGGCTCGCCCCCCCGAACTTGATCGCCGTCTACCTGCTGATTGTCGCCCTCGTGGCCCTGCGAGGCGGCCGTGGGCCCGGCGTGCTCGCTTCCGTACTTAGTGTCGCGGCCTTTGACTTTTTCTTCGTGCCGCCGAGCCTGACCTTCGCGGTCGCCGATTCGCAGTACCTTGTCACCTTCGCCGTGATGCTGGCGGTGGCGCTGGTCATCTCTGACCTGACCGCGCGGCTTCGCGCGCAAATCGATCTTTCCCGGGCGCGCGAGCGGCGAACCGCCGCGCTCTACGCGGTGAGCAGGGCCTCGCTCGGGGCCGAGAGCTACGAGCTGGCGCGGCTTTCGGCGCGCCACATCGCCGAAGCCCTCGACGCCTCGGTCATCACCTTCCTGCCACACAGCGACGGCCGGCTGGGAGTTGTCCGCGACCCGACCAGCGGCTTCGTCCCCGATGAACGCGAGCGCGCGGTGGCGGCCTGGGTTCACGCGAACGGCGAGCCCGCGGGGCTCGGCACCTCGACGCTTCCCGCGGCTCGAGCGCTTCACCTTCCGCTCGTCACCTCTCGTGGCGTCGTTGGCGTCCTCGCGGTGCGGCCCGCGGGCGAGATCGAGAGCTTCACCACGGACCAGTTGCACCTGCTCGAGGCTTTCGCAAGCCAGATCGCGCTTGCCGTCGAGCGCGCCAAGCTCGCCGCAGAGGCGCAGGCAGCCGAACTGCTGGCCCAGGCAGAGAAGACTCGCAGCCTTATCCTCTCCTCCGTCTCGCACGACCTGCGCACGCCGCTCACGGCGATTTCCGGCGCTGCCGAGACCCTCGAACTGAGGGGCGAGCACCTCGATCCCGAAGTGCGCAGCGAACTCGCCCACACGATCCACGCGAGCGCCCGCCGCCTGACACGATTCGTCAGCGACCTGCTCGACTTCACGCGCCTGACATCGGGGAAGATCGTCATCCGCCGTGAACCGCAGGCGGTGGAGGAACTTGTCGGAGCCGCCCTCGACCAGTTGGGCTCGGCTCTTGGTGATGTCCGCGTCGCGGTGTCCATCCCAGACGGCCTCCCCATGCCCGAGGGAGACGCAGCGCTCCTGACCCAGGTCCTCGTCAATCTGCTCGAGAACGCCTCGGTGCACGCCCCGTCGGCGACTTCCATCGAGATATCCGTCGTCAGGCGCGACGAGTCGCTCGAAGTGAGCGTGGCCGACCGCGGTCCGGGCGTGCCGCGCGGCGACGAAGAGCGGATCTTCGACGAGTTCTACCGCCGGTCCGAGGTGGCGAAACACCCGGGCGCCGGTCTCGGCCTCGCCATCTGCCGGGCGATCGTCGAGGCGCACGGCGGCGACATCCGCGCTCGCAACCGCGAGGAGGGCGGTTGCGAGGTCACGATCCGGTTGCCGCTTGGACCCCTGAAGGCCAGGAAGCTCGCACCGCCCGCCGTCCCAACCGTGTGATACTGATTCAATGCCCGAGGGAACTTCGGCCACACTGCTCGTCATCGAAGACGACGTGGCGATCCGCAGGTTCGTACGCGCCAACCTGTTCGTCGAGGGCTTTCGCGTCCTCGAGGCGGGCACCGCGGCCGAGGGGCTTGAAGCGATCGAACGGCACCGGCCGGATCTGGTGGTTCTCGACCTTGGACTACCCGACCGCGACGGTCTCGGCCTGATTCGCGAACTGCGCGAGTGGTCGCGCGTGCCGGTGGTCGTACTGTCGGCGCGGGACCGGGAAGGCGACAAGATCCACGCCCTGGACGCGGGCGCCGACGACTATCTGGTCAAGCCGTTCGGAGTCGGTGAGCTCCTCGCGCGGATCCGCGTTGCGCTCCGTCACGCGGCGCTCTCCGGCGGCGCGGCCACGGCTCCGGTCTTCGCAGTAGGTGACCTCAGGGTGGATCTCGTCGGGCGACGCGTCATCGTTGCCGGGGCGGACGTCCATCTGACGCCGATCGAATTCCAGTTGCTCGCGTTCCTGGTCAAGCACGCCGGCAGGGTCGCCACGCACCGCCAGATTCTGCACGCGGTGTGGGGATCCCAATACCGCGACGAGAACCACTACGTCCGCGTCTACATGGCGCAACTCCGCCGCAAGATCGAGGTCGATCCGTCCAGGCCGCGCTATCTGCGCACCGAGCCCGGCGTCGGCTACAGACTCACCGCCGAGTGAATCCAGGAGCCTCCAGGCGGGCCGGTCAGGGACCGTTCTCGCCGAGCGTGCCGCGCACCCAGTCGAGGTTGACCAGCGCAACACGGTAGTCGCGCCGCGCCTTCGCCAGGTTGCCGCGCGCCGCCGCGAGGTTGAGCTGCGCGTCACGGACCTCGATCTGCGTCTTCACGCCCAGTTCGTACCCCTTCTCGGAGAGGAAGAGCAGGCGCTCGGCCTGCTCGACGGTGCCCTCGAGGGCGGCGACGATCTCGGCCGCCTCGCGCAGGGCGTCCACGGCGACGCGAGCCTCGAGCGCGACGGCGTTGCGCAACTGCTGCTCGTTGAGCCGCGTCGTCTCGAGGTCGCTCTTCGCCTGGGCGACCTTCGCGCGCGTCTTGAGCCCGTCGAAGAAGGGGAAGCTCATGAACACGCCCGCGCTCCACGTCCGTCCCGTCGAGGTCTGGTCGAGGATGTCGAGGCGCGTCCGGCCGTACGACGCCGAGAGGTCGAGCCGCGGGCGGTCGCCGGCGCCGTAGATCTTGACCAGCTCGAGTCCGACCCGGCGCAGGTTCCCGATCTCGGCGAGTTCCGGTCTCCCGGCCAGCGCCTCGTCGAGGACGTCCGCGTACGCCGGGGCCGCCCCGACCGCGACATCGAGCGTTCCGGAGGCGTCGACCTCGCCGTCCTCGGCGAGCAGGAAGCGCAGCCGCTCCCGCGCCGTGCGCACGGAGTTGCGCGCCGAGATCGCCGCCGGACGGGCGTTGGCCAGCGCCACCTCCGCGGACAGCACGTCGTAGTCGGTGGCGGTACCGAGCAGGAGGCGCTTGTGCGCCTCGTCGAGGTTGCGCTGCCGCTGCTCGAGCGTCTGCGCGGCGATCGCCTCGATCTCCCTGGCCAGGAGGACGTCGTAGAAGGCGGACGTGACGTCGCGCCGCACCGCCTGCCGGAAGCGGCGGAGCTGGTCGTCTCCGGTGGCCAGCGCCCACTTGGCACCGCGGATCGCCGCGCCGACCTGCCCCCAGGTGAACAGCGCCTGGTTGAGCGTGAGCTGCGCGGAGGTGACGTCCTGTTCGAAGGCGATCAACGCCTGGAACTCCTCGGGAACGTCCTCGAAGAAGTCCTTCTGGCTCTCGTCGTGGTTGCGCAGGACGCTGGCGGACAGGCCGAGCCGCGGGAACGCCGCGGCGCGCTCCTCCACGTACCTCGCCTCCAGCCAGCGGCGGTACTCCTCGGCCTTGCGAACGTCGAGGTTCTTCGCCGCCGCGATCTCCAACGCCTGGTCGAGGGTCAGGACCCGGGGTCCGGGGTCCGGAGTCACGGGTGTCGACGTGGACGTCGCGGGCACCGGATTCCGGGGTTCGGGGTCCGGGGACTGCGCCGTGGCCGGGACCGCGACCGATGCCGCCACCGCGAGGGCGAGTGCCGCGGCGGCGCCCTTCGCCGCCTCGTGCGCCTCGAACTGCGCCCCCACCATGCGCCTGTGCAGCCACGCTCCGAAGTCGTCGAGGAGGGTATAGACGACCGGCACGACGATCAGGGTCAGGAGCGTCGAGGTGATCAGGCCGCCGACGACCGCGCGCGCCATCGGGGCGCGCATCTCGGCACCCTGGCCGATCGCCAGGGCGAGCGGCAACATGCCGAAGATCATCGCCGCCGTGGTCATCAGGATCGGCCGGAGTCGGGTGCGTCCGGCCGTGATCAGCGCGGTCCGCCGGTCCATGCCGCGGGAGCGCAGCACCTTGGTGAAGTCGACGAGCAGGATCGCGTTCTTGGTCACCAGGCCCATGAGCAGGATCAGCCCGATCTGCGACATGATGTTGAGCGTGTCGCCGGTGAGCACCAGCATGCCGGCCATGCCGACGACCGACAGCGGCAGCGAGAGCATGATCGCCAGGGGATCGATGAACGACTCGAACTGCGCGGCCAGGATCAGGTAGACGAAGATCACGGCGAGGATCAGCGCCTCGCCGAGGTAGCCGAACGACTCCGCCATCATCTCGGTGTCGCCGGCCATCACCGCCGAGTAGCCGGGATCCAGCTTGACCCGCTGGGCGGCGGCCAGCGCCTTCTCCGCGGCGGTGCCGAGCGGCAGCCCGTCGAGATTGGCGGACAGGACGACCTGGCGCC
>JBFMCD010000079.1:0-6906 GCA_040754885.1 Acidobacteriota bacterium | reverse complement strand
GGCGCCCCGAAGAGCAGGAACGGTGTGTCGGTGCCGCGCCCCTCCGAGACGTTGGTCGCCTCGATCAGACAGGTGCCGGGATAGGCGAGCGCCGCATCGGCGCTGCGCAGGTTTGGCGACGGAGGGACCCAGATCCGCCCGGTGTCGCGCCACGTCCTCCCGCGCCGCCAGCCGCGCATGGTCACGACGGTCAGCTTCACCCGGGGCGACAGGCCCCGATTGCCGAAGCGGGCCAACTCGCCGAGCGTCAGCCCGTGCACCAGCGGACCGGGCGCCCGGCTGAGCAGGGAGAGCGGCACCTCGTCCATCGGGGCGCGCGTGTCGCAGTGGCGAGTGGTGCTGGTCTTTTCGTTGGGGCGCGAACAGGGTTGAGAGCGAAGACGAGGGAGCGGAACACCACCGCGAAGGGAAGCACCTGCGGGGCGCCCGGGCCGCCGGAGGCGGGGAGGGCGACGAGGCGATCGCCCCTGTCCGTGCAGCGCTCCTCTCGGCGCCTTGCCGCCTTGAATGCGATCGCGTCACCGCCGCTCCCGCGGCGGTTCGTGATGACACCTGGCGCTCGTCGCGGACAGCGCAGGCCGAACCCGAGACAGGGAAGGCATGGATTACCAGGACAACGACACAGCGTGATGTCCCGCACGACAACAACAGATACCACGGCGAATCGGCATGACACCGGCTCCGGCGCACGAGGCGCCGGAGCCGTAACTCCCACCGCGGTCCCGAATAGTTCACGGCGCTGCCGGGTTGACCACCTCCGCCAGCTCGACGCCGTCGTCGAAGATGAGGCCGGCGCCGGGCGCGTAGATCTTGACGGAGACGTCACCGGGCTCCAGCGGTGATGTCTCGTCGACCCGCACGCAGTCCTCGAACGTTCCGGCCGCGGTCGTCACCTCCAGGCCCATCGCCACGTTTTCCGCGCGGTCGAGGGCGACGCCAGGGGCAATCTCCTGGTAGTAGCGGGCGCCGAGCAGGAACCTGCCGGGCATGACGATCCCCGGCTTGGCGCCGCCCTCGCCGGCGCGCCAAGCGCCGTCGTGGCCGACGATCTCGCCGCCGTCGTAGATGTCGACGTCCTCGCCGAAGTAGAACACGTCCCCGGTTTCGACGCAGACCGCCATGAAGTTGCGGGATACCTCGACGAGCTCGCCGTCGACGCTCTCGCGCTCCTCGAGCACCCGCGTCTCGACGCCGTCGACCGCTTCGGTCTCGGCGAGCACCGTGATGATGACCTCGACCTCCTCGCCGTCTTCCTCGCCCTCGAGGATCAGACGGTAGCCGGGCTGCAGGATGAAGAACGGGTTGCTTCCCGTGGTTGCGAACGTGCAGGCGTCGATGGAGAACTCGTCGGTGAACTCGCCCTCGTCGCCCTCGTCGCACTCCCAGTGCGGCTCGAGCGTGGTCGGGTCGTTGGTCAGCCGGTCGACCTTGGACACGCCGAAGATCCCCTCGCCGGAGGTGACTGTGAACCGCACCGCGAAGTCGCCGAGCCCCTCGCCGAGGTCGGACAACGGGGACATCACCGGCGCCAGCGGCGCTAGCGTGAACGTTCCGGCGGCGATCACCTCCCCGCCGGCGTCGAGCAGCTCGACGATGACCTCGGTCGCCTCCTCGGAGGTGTTCTGGCCGTACCAGTTCGAGCGGTAACTCCCGTCGTCGCTGGCGCCGATCACGTGCGTCGTGGCCTCGCGATCGGCGCTGATGATCGCCGCCGAGGTGAACCCCTCGAGACCCTGGCCGACCGTGAGGCTGCCGTTCCGGCTGTAGACACGAGCGTGGGCGATGATCTCGTCATCGTCGCCGGCCTCGGCGGCGGTGGCGCCGGGCGATCCCTCTTCCTCTTCCTCTTCGACCACCTCGACGTGGAGGGCACCATACGCCTCCTCCAGGCCGAAAACGCTCAACACCACGTCCTCGAGGGTGAGCGTCGCGCCACCCCCGATGACGAACTCGACTCCCTCGGCCTCTCTGTTGTCGGCGTCGCGTTCGAGCCAGGAAACCTCCACCGTCACCGCCTCCTCGCCGAGGTTCATCACGACCAGGTCGGTCATCCAGAACGAGCCCGCCTTGCCCTGGCCGCGCGCGGCGGCGGGGATCCACATCTCGTCGTCGGGATGGAGCGCCAGCGCCGCCGGGATCGCGGCCACCGTCGCCAGGACACATGCTGCGATCGCCTTCTTCGTCATCGCGGACTCCCTTCTTTCCTCGCGCTTCTCGCCTCGAGTCGTCTCGCGCGGGCCTCCGGCCACCGGCGCATCGAGTGCACCGCGCATGAACAACTCGGTTGTCGTTCCGGAGGGGACCTCGCCGTGCCCACGCCGCGCCGGCCGTCGCGGCGTCGCCTGTGACCTCAGAGTGTCGGCCTCACCTCCCTTCCGCGTCCGGCGCCCTCGGTCCGGCAGGCCGAGCGCCGACGAGCGAGACCACGAACCGGCCTTCCTCGACCGCCATTTGCAGGCCACAGCCGGGAAGCACCGTGGCCAGCGTCTCGAGCGGCGTCGAGCCGACCAGGTCGCCGTGCAGTACCGCCTCGCGCGCCCTCGCAGCCGCGGGAGCGTCGGCGTACACCGCTACCTTCCCGCACTCGCGCTCCACCCAGGCGACCAGCTCGCCGGCCGAGCGGCCTTCGACCTCGAAATGCGGCGCCAGCCGCTGCGTCCAGCTCCATTCCTCCGCCCAGGCGGCGATCGGCCGCCGCTCGGCGGCACGCCCCGGCGCTACCGTGACCGCGAAGCCGGAGTCGACGGTGACACGCTCCCCGCCCCGCGTGAGCTCCACCGCGCCCTCTCGCACGCTCACGGTCAGCGCGGCACCCTCCAGCCGCGTCTCGAACTGCGTGCCCACGTCACGCGCCTCCCCGAAGGCGGTACGCACCACCAGGCCGCCGGCGCTCGTGCCAGAATCGACGTACAGCGCCCCCTGATCGAGCGTCACCGCCGCCGCGCCGTCGAGCTGCAACCGCGTCGAGGCGTCGAGCCGCAACGACGACCCACCGGTGAGCAGGAGTGCCATGCCCCCCGCCGCCTTCGTTTCGACGACGGTCCCCGCGGAGAACGAACGGCCGACCGCGTCCGCGCCGACCTCACGGCGCACGGCGGACGGCGGCGTCACGCCGGCGCGGCCCACGACCGTCGTCACCGTCGCCACCGGCGCCGAAACCGCGCCCTCCGGTCCACGCAACCGCGGAGCGAGCGAGACGGCGATCACCACCGCCGCGGCCGCAGCCAGTACCCCACCGGTCCACGCGAGGCGGCGCCGCGACCGGGCCCTCACCTCACGCAGCCACAGCGGACGCAGCCTCGCCTTGAGTGCCTCCGTCTCGGCGCGGGAGGGGGAGGGTCCGCGGTCGGCGAGCCGCACCAGTCGCTCGACAAGCGCCTCGTCTTCCGGCGTGCCACCTCCCGGCGTACGGCCTGGCGGAATGCCGTGATTCTCGGTCATGTCGTCGACCCCCCGTACACCTCGGCGAAGGCGTCGCGGAAGGCGCCCCGCGCCCGCGTAAGCAGCGACTCCGCCGCCTTCGGCGTCACCCCGATCCGCCCCGCGAGCTCGCGCACGGAAATCTCCTCGAGGTACTTCAGCTCGAGGGCTCGGGCGTAGGGGAGCGGCAGGTGATCGAGCACTACGCGCACCAGACGCGCCAGCTCCCGCCGCTCCAGCGTCATGTCCTGCCGCTCCACCGCAGCGGCGAGCGACTCCAGCGCCGCCCGCACGTCGGGGGTGTCCTCGGCCAGTTCCACCTCGGGCCGGCGGCGACCCGCGGCTCGCCAGTAGGCGGCGATCTCGAAGCGGCAGAACGTGCACATCCAGGTGAACAGCGCCGCCTCGCCGCGATACGTCCCCAGCCGTGGCAGCACCTTCTCGAACGTGGCCTGGACGACGTCGGCGGCCGCCTCGGGGTCACCGGCCAGACGCCGGGACGCGAACCGGTACAGCCGCGGATGGTACTCCTCCACGAAGACATCGAACGCCCGCTCGTCGGCGGCCAGCATGCGGGTGACGAGCTGGCGGTCGTTGAGCAGGGTGGCGATCGGCGCGTTCATGATGAATCCGGACCTTTCACACCAGGTAAGTGTCCGGGTAGCTCCGAAATCCTCCGCTAAAACCTCCAACGAACGCCGAGCGACGGGACGATCGGCGCCCACAGGCCGTACTCTGGCGTCACGGTGACGATGCCGTCCTCACCGACCTCGGTCGCGAAGTCCTCCACGCAGCACACGTTGGCGCGATCGGTCAGGTTGAGCACCTCGACGATCACAGTGAGCTCGCCCCCCTTCGTGGTGAAGCTCTTCTCCGCCCGGAGGTCGAGGCGCAGGTAGTCCGCGTAGCGTGCATGGTTGCGCGGGCCGGGGACCAGCTCGACCTCCGGCTCGCCCTCCCCCTCTCCGACCACCGTTCCCGACACGTCGGTCGTCGGCCACCCGGTGTGGTAGGTGGCCGCCGCGTTGAGGCCCCAGCCGCGGGGCAGGCGGAGATCGACACCGAGCGACGCCGCATGGCGCTGGTCCCAGTTCCGCGGCTCGGCATCGCCGCCAACCATGTCCTCGGCGCTCGAGAAGGCGTAGCTCCCCCACCAAGCGAGCCGGCCGCGACCAGTGCCGCGAACGGTCAGCTCGACGCCGCGAGCGCGCCCACTGTCGGGCGCCACCAGGACACGGTCGGAGCGAGCCTCGGGAAACAGCTCGAACGGATTGAACAGATTCTCCCAGCGGGGACGCAGGCGGTCGAGCCTCTTGTCGTACGCCTCGAGACGCAGCACCAGGCCCGGGCGCGGGCGGTGCTCGACACTCACCACGATGTGCTCGGCGAGCTGCGCCGGGAAGAAGGTCGTGACGCCGTCCTCGACCTGCAGTTCGTTGAGGCGCTGCGACTGCCAGAACCGTCCCCAGGCGGCGCGTAGCGTGGTGTGTGGCGAGAGCGCGAAGAGCGCGTTCACGCGCGGGCTGAGCTGGTGGTCGCCGACCCACGTCTGGCGGTCCCAGCGCAACCCCAGTTCGACCACGAGCGAATCGAGCGGCCGGAAACGATCGGCGGCGTAGAGGCCGAACGACTCGCCCTCCGGCTCGAGATCGACGCCGACAGTGGTGACGGCGGCCTCGTCGTCGCCGAACTCCACGGTTCTTCTCGCGTAGTGGTAGTTCGCCTCCTGGGTCCTGAGGTCGATCCCCCACTTCAGAAGGTGGCGATCGCCGGCCTGGTACCGCCAGTCCTGGCGCAGCGTGAGGAATTCCAGGGTACGCCGGTCCTCGACGGCGAGCGTGCCCTCGACGACGTCGTCCACTCCGCCCGTGCGCTCGCGCTCGATGCGGCCACCCGCGAGCACCGTCTCGGAGAACAGCGAGGCGCTCCAGTCCGTGCGCAGGTTCGCCCACAGGTGGTGACTGCGGTAGCGGGCCTCGACCTCCTCGGTCTCCTCCTCGTCGGCAGCGAAGAAGCGGAGGTCGTCGTTCGCCCACAGCAGGTCCACCGCGAGCAGCGAGCGAGCGCCGAGGCGGTGCTGGACCTTCGCCAGCACGTCCTGATAGTCGGTGGTCAGCTTCTCCTTGGTCGCTCCGGTGAGGTCGAGCAGCGCCGACGGGTACCAGGCGCGGGCCGACACCAGCCACTGACTTCGGTCGCCGTTGAACGAACCCTGAGAGAAGGCGCGCGCCTGGATCGTGCTCACGCTGACCGCCGTGGTCGTCTCGCCCGGTGGGGTGTCCACCGAGACGTCGATTACACCGCTCATGCGGTCGCCGTACTCCACCGGGTAGCCACCGGTCAGAAAATCCACCCCGCCCACGGCCTCCGAATCCACGGTCGAGAACATGCTCTGGAAGTCCTTGAGGTGGAACGGCTCGTAGAGCTCGAGCCCGTCCACGAGGAGGAGTACCTCGCCGTCCTCGCCGCCCCGGATGCTCAGCTTGGACGAGAAGTCGCCTCCGGTCGCGCCCGGCAACCGCCTGAGGGCGCGAAGCAGGTCGTCGCCGGCGTGCGGCGTGCGGTCGACCTCCTCGCGGCTCAGGAACATCCTGACCTCGGGCTGCTCGCGCTGGATGCGCAGGTGGCTCGGCGTCACCACGATCTCGCTCAAGAACAGCGCGGCAGGCTCGAGGCGCACCGTCACGGTGGTCGCTTCTCCGGCACGCACCGTGAGCCGCTCGACGCGTCGCGGCTCGAAGAACGGAGAGTCGATCGCCAGTGCCTGCTCACCGGACGGAACGCCACCCAGCTCGAAACGCCCCTCCTCCGACACCGTCGCCTGCAGCGGCGTTCCCTCGACTCGGATGCTGACCGTCGTGAGCAGCGGGCCATCGATCGGAGCTTCGATCATCCCCCGGATCGAGCCGGTCGGCGGAGCGGACGTCCGGGGGGCAGCCACCACCACGAGCTGACCTCCAGACGCCTCGAAGACGGCGAGGCCGTGCGGGCGCAGGATCTCGTCCAGCAGCCGTCGCGGTTCCGTCGCTTCCGGCTCGGTGAGCACGGTCATCTCGGGGCGAACCAGTGCCGTCGAGTAGACGATCTGCAGCCCTTCCTGTCGCAGTTCGTCGAGCAGCGAGGCCAGCGACCGGCCCGCGCGTGGCCCGGCCACGGTGCCGCCCCACACCACCGCCGCGGTCGCAACCAGCGCGCCGAGGCCGATCATGGAGGCTCGACACCCGCGACCACGCACGGATGAACCGTGGCTTCCAGGGGTGCTCACGAGTATGCGCATTTCCCTAAGGATAGCCTCCCGAACCTCGAGCATCGCCACGCCCGGTCTCGGGCGGTGACTTCCGGAAGGACGAGCGCGGGAGTGATACCGATTTGACATCCGTCGGAGAGGAATCGCGGCGTGGCGCGGCCGCCAGTGGGCCTATCGCAAGGCGCGCGAGCGAAGCCGCGACGCAGCGTACTTCCTGTACGTGAGGAGCGAGCGAGCGA
>JBFMCD010000078.1:0-6474 GCA_040754885.1 Acidobacteriota bacterium | reverse complement strand
GGGCCTGGCCACGGGACGTGGAGAGGCCGGGACCGCCAGCGCCGACAGGTCGGGCACGGCGTCCGGCAGCTCCTCGTCGGTCACGCGGCGGGTGGGCCGACGCCGCTTGGCCCGCTCGGCGGCCGCGGCCGGGCCCTTCTTGGCCTCCTCCGCGGCTGTCGTGTCCATCCTCATGATCACCTCGCGGGGCCGCTTGGCGATCGACTCGCCTGTGATGATCGCCCTGACCGTTGGAAGGTCCAGGGAGTCATCGGCGCGACTCACGTCCACGCCGATCGAGCGGAGCTTGAAGATCAGCTCCTCGACCGTCACGCCCATCTGCTGGGCCAGGTCACCAACTCGGAACGTCTGCGCCATGCTTCACTCCTCACGGGTCGCAGCGCTCTGCGACTGAAGGGCCGACGTGGCCGCCTGGATCAGCTTGGCCGCGGAGTGCGGTCCGATGCCGGGGATCTCCATCAACGTCGCGGGGTCGGCGACGGCCAGCGCGCCGGCGTGGGAGTAGCCGTGCTCGAGGAGGCGCTCGCGCATCTTGTCGCCGATCCCGGGCACGTCCTCGAGCGGCAGGTGGCTGTCGTAGTCCACCGGCACCGCCGCCTCGGGCTCGACCTCGATCTCCTCGGTGATGCCCTCGACCTGACGGAGCATCGCCGCGAGGGCGGCGGCGACCTCGTCCTTGACCGCCTCCTCGCTCTTGATCTCGATCCGCGAGGCGAGCAGCTTCGAGGCGAGACGGACGTTCTGACCTCTCTTGCCGATCGCCAGCGAGAGCTGCTCCTCGGAGACGATCACGTCGAGGACGGTCTCGGTCTTCTGGAACACCAGAGGCTCGCCGTTCTCGTCGACCGCCGGGTTCCCCTCGCTGTCCGTGATCGGGACCTGGCTGTTCTGCTCGCGCAGCGCGACGCGGTTGATCTTCGCCGGGGCGAGCGCCGACTGCGCGAACGTCACCAGGTCGGTGGCGTAGGGGATGATGTCGACCTTCTCGCCCTTCAGCTCGCGCATGATCGCCTGCACGCGCGATCCCTTCATGCCGACGCACGCGCCGACCGGATCGACGTCGCGGTCGCGAGAGGCGACGGCGACCTTGGCCCGTTCGCCGGGTTCTCTGACGCAGCCTCTGATCAGGACGGTGCCGTCGTAGATTTCCGGCACCTCCATCTCGAGCAGCTTCATGAGCAGCTGCGGCGAGGTGCGGGAGAGGACGACCTGGGGTTTGTTCGCGTCCTTGGTGACGTCGACGATCACGGCACGGATCCGGTCTCCCTGGCTGTACCGCTCGTGCCGGACCTGGTGGGGCCGGGGCACCATCCCCTCGGTGCGGCCCAGTTCGACGACGATCCCGCCGTGCTCGAAGCGCTTGACGATGCCGTTGATCAGCTCGCCCACCTTGCCGATGTAGTCGTTGTAAATGTTGTCGCGCTCGGCCTCGCGGACGCGCTGGAAGAGCATCTGGCGGGCGGCCTGCGCGGCGATCCGTCCGAGCTGGGTGGCGTCCAACTCGCCGAGCACGATCTCGCCATCGACCTCGACCATCGGGTCGTGCGTGCGCGCTTCCTCGAGGAGGACCTCGGAGGTCGGGTCGAGCACTTCCTCGGGCGTGGCCACCACCTTGCGTACCCGTAGGCAGATCAGCTCGCCGCGCTCGAGATCGATCTGGGTGCGCACGCCGCGCTCGCGGTAGTGCTTGCGGGCGGCCTGCGAGATCGCCTCCTCGAGAGCGGCGACCAGCCGCTCGGGCTCGATCTCCCGCTCGTGGGACACCTGTCGGATCAGTGGGCTCAGGTCCATCTTCATCGCGTACCTCGCCTGCCTCCTGGCTCCGTTGCGCCGGGCGCGAACGGGTCCAGCCTCGTCTCGAACACCTCGTCCACGGGCAGCTCGACCAGCGCGCCCTTGCGGTCGCGTACCCGGACCACACCCTCCCCTCGACCCTCGAGCACGCCCTCGACAAGGCGGCTCGTCCGGGTCCAGGTCGGGCGCATGCGGACGCGCACCGGCTGTCCGGAGAAACGGACATAGTCGTTGTCGGAATAGAGCTTGCGATCCAGACCCGGGGACGTCACCTCGAGCGTGTAGGATCCCGGGAAGGGATCGTGGGCGTCGAGCAGCACCGACGCCTGGCGGGAGACCAGCTCGCAGTCCTCGAGCGACACGCCCTGCTCGGGGCGGTCGAGGACCAGGCGCACGATCGGCTTGCGGGCCGTGCCCATCACCTCGACGGCGAGCAGTTCGAGCCCTTCGCCCGCCGCCAGGCGCTCGAGCCGTGCCGTGAGATTCTCGTCCAGTCGCCCCATTCTTCTCCCGCCACTCGGAAAAAAAAGCGGGACCGAAGTCCCGCTTTCTTTCGAAAGCAGCAACCGCCTCCTTATACGCCTGTTCCCTGGCGATTGCAAGCCCGCCGGACACCTTTCGGCCGCCCCGCGAGAGGGCCGTGAAGTTGATCCGGAGCAGCCCTTCCGCCGGCTACTGCAGCCGATCCGGCCAGTCCGCCGGGAGCCGGATCTCGAACGTCTCCACCCCGTCCGTGCCGGAGCGCCCCCAGTTGCTGGTGAACAGGACCCGCGTGAGGTCGCGGTTGGTCGTCGCCTGCGGCTCCGCCCAGTAGTCGTGTTCCTGCTCCGGGTCGACCACCGAGTGGGTGTGCGCCAGCCGCACGACGCGCCCCCCGGCGCGCAGTTCCACCAGGAAGACCTGGTCGTCCATCCAGGTGGCCGCGGGGAGACTGCCGCTGTACGTCGAGACCACCGCCCACCCCGGCCGGTCGTGGGCCTGGCCGGAGAAGTGCAGTCCGATGGGGGCGTGCGAGAAGTCGATCGGCCACAGCGGCGTGACCGCGCCGGAACCGAGGTCGACCATCGCGATCTCGTCGGTGTCGATGCCCTGGTACACCATCACCTCGCGCCCGGACGCGTCGAGGGCGATGTCCGAGTGCCCGACGATGCGCAGCAAACCTCTGCCGTTCCGCAGGTTGGAGTCGTAGACCATGAGCCCGCAGGGGAGGGCGTCGGTGCCCAGGGTCGCTTCCTCGCACGGCTCGAACTGGGCGACGAAATAGCTTCCCGAAGGGCTGATCGTGACGCTGTCCACCCCGTCCACGTTGGGCAGCCCGCGCGTGTCGCGCACCGCCGCGATCCGGTCGAGGACACGGTCCCAGACGAGGAACGCCACCCGGCGGTAGGTTTCGTCTTCCGCGACCAACCCCCAGGTTCGCGTGTCGGCGGACGGGCTGCCCTCGTGGCGGGTCCACACCAGGGTCAGCGTCTGGCCCGGGAAGTCCGTGGCGAAGTCGTGGAGCGTCAGCGTGTTGCCGCTGGCGACGTCGGTCCTGAGGATCCGCGTGCCGGAGACGTGGTAGAGCGCCGAAGGATCGACCGCGTCCCAGCGCGGCTCCGCGTCGAGCTGCAGCCTCCGCTCGGGCCGGAGCGTCACGGCGTCGTAGACGTACCACGTCGCCTCCGTCCCCCTGACGATCAGTCGGCTGCCGTCGGCGTTGAACGCCTGCACCCGCGAGTACTCGTTCTTCAGGCCGCCCGAGGTGTCGTCCTCGTCGGGGTCGGCGCTCCGGTCCGTCACCCGGGTCAGGCAGCGCCCGAACGTCGGGTCGCGGAACGGGGAACGGGCGGCCGGTTCGGCCGCGGCCGGCGCCGGAAGGACCGCGAAGTCCGTGACCAGCGCCGGCTCGGGTCCCTGGCACCCGGTCAAAGCGGGCGTGGGGGTGGTCCGGACACACGAAAGCCGCCGCCGCACGCGCCGGTCGGACGCCGGCGGCGTCGCGGTCGGCGTCGCGGATGCGGTCGGAGTCGGCGTCGGCGTGACCGGCGGGGTGGCGGTCGGTGTCGGCGTGGGCTGAACCTGTCCCGAGCGCCAGCGGTTGTGGAACACGTTGAGCAACTCCACGAACTCGCCGGTCGCCTTCCGGTTGCCCGCCGGCGACGGATGGTCGTCGCTGCCCCCGTCGGGGTAGGCCGCGGTGTCGCCGCCCTGGTCGGTGACGTGCTGCACGGCGCCCGAGCGGACGCGGTGGTGGTTGCCGGTGTCCCATCCCAGGTCGTTGACGTTCCAGCTCCCGCCGTTGGACGTGAGCACGGTGTAGAAATCGAACACCGCCACGTTCGCGTACGGGTAGCCGGCCAGCCAGTCGCGCGCCAGCCAGGTGTTGAAGCCGCGGGCGTTGGCCGCGTACTCAGGCGAACCGACCGGCGGCGCGGTGATCACCACCCAGAGCACGTCCTGGCGCGACGCGAAGGCGGCGAGCAGGTCGTTGTAGATCCCCTTGGCGTTGGCCACCGTCATGTGCTCGGAGCCCGAGTCCTGGCCGCGCAGCGGGTTCGCGCCGGTGGTCGGCGGGTCGCCGGGACTCCCGCCGAGGTTCGAGTTCGGGAAGCACGACTTGAACATCACCACCCGGTTGGTCCCGCCGGGGTCGGACTCCATGCGCGCGTAGCTCGAGTGCTGGTCGTACTCGGTAAGCAGCGCGCCGGTGTAGGTGGCGCGGTTCGGCCCGGCGAACCAGGTGTACCAGTGACCGATGTCGGTGTGGTCGCCGATCGTCCCGCCCCCCGAGTCGAGGTCCGGGGGGCCCCAGCCGTAGTTGGTGTCCGAGACGAAGTAGTTCGAGTCACGCAGCGCGAGGCCCAGACCTCCGTGATCGTCGGCCAGCCAGTTCTCGCCAGAGGAGTGGTGAACGAAGACGAGCTTGACCGGCGCGGCGGGAGGCGTCGGGTCCACGGTGAGCGCCCGGGCGCGGGGCGGCGCCGGACGGGTGGCCGCCGCCACCAGCACGAGCGCGGCGACCGGGGTGAAGGCCGCCAGCGCGAGGGTTCGGTGCCTCATCGTCCACCACCCTTCCTCATCCGGTGTCCGCCGTTCGCCTCGGGCGCGACCCGGCCGATGCCGTCACCTCTCCGGGCTTGGTGAGATCAAGGTGGAGCCTGGCCGCGCCGAGCGCAACTCCGATCGCGGTTCGCCCACTCCCGCGCTACGGCCGATCCGGCGCGTTCCCGCGGCCGCGTCGCGCCGCCTCGGACCTGCGCGCCCACCCGACGCCCTTTTCCTCCGGCTGGCCGTGCTCGGCCGGAGCCAGGAAGAGCCCCCGCTCCGCCTCCGGCTTGGCGCGTTCGGCCTCGAACGGGTGCGCCCGCATCCAGGAGTCGTTGCGCCGCGCCGTGACCTGCCACGACACCTTCACGCTGGCCAGGTTGGTGCGGATGGCGAAGCGGTTGCCCGCGATCTCCTCCTCGACGATGGCCTGGGCGAATCTTCCGATGACGGTGAGCTGGTAGCGGAAGTCCGTGTTGACCGCCTCGAACCACTCGGGCAACTCGACCACGGCTCGGCCGTCCTCGTCGGTGACGACGTTTCCGGAGTAGACGTTCAGCACTTCGGAGGACTCGACGGCGGCGTGGACGAGCGCGCGGTTCTCCGGGTCGAGCGGGTGGTCGACGAGGAAGTTCTTCGTCCCGGTGACGTTCAGGTCGCCGTTGACCTGGACGTTCCCGCTCAGGTACGCCGCGTACCCGGATGGGTTGGAGTTGATGCCGTAGAACGCCGACTTGGACGCCGAGCTCGCCTCGCCGAACACCCCGTCGCCGTTGGTGCTGACGCCGTGGACGCCGTAGCCGTTCGTGCTGAAGCCGTGAATGCCCTCGCCGGAATCGCTGCTGCCGTGGACGCCGTGTACGCTGGAACTCTCGCCCAGCACCCCGAAGGCGTTCGTGCTCGTCCCGTGCAGGCCCGAGCCGGAGGTGCTCGAGCCGTACACCCCGGGGCCGGAGTCGCCGAGGCCTTCCACACCTCTCGACGTTCCGGTACCGGTCCCCCTGACTCCGGGTCCTCCGCCATAACTGGTCCCCTCGACACCCGGGGCGTTCGCCAGGCTCAAGCCGGACACGCCGGCGTAGCTCCCGGAGCCGCCGAAGACCCCTGCGCTGTAGGAACTGTGGCCTTCGACGCCGTGGCCGGAGAGAGAGGCCCCGACGACCCCCGGTGCGGAGGCTCCGTCGCCCCAGACTCCGGCCTGAGTGATGAAGAGGAGTCCGGTTCCAGTGCCTTGACGCCCAAGCACCGCGAAGGTGCTCGCGGTGGTGCCTTGAACCCCTGTCCCCGAGGTCGTCTCGCCAAGCACTCCGGTGCCGATCACGCTGGTTCCCTTGACGCCGTAGCTGGTCGATGTGGAGGTGGCCGAACCGAGAACGCCGCCGGCCGAACCGTTGCCATACACACCAACCGCGCCCGCACCCGAGACGCCGTACAGCCCTCCCCCGGTGTTGACGACCTCGAAGGCGGGGCCGGCAACGGGCACCGCGGTGCTCCCCGAGTACGGCAGTGTCAGTCCCGTGTCGTTGGCCCAGGAGAGGGCGCCGGAGGCGAGTTTGAGGACCTGGCCGTCGGTGCCGCCAGTGGCCGAGAGTTTCGCCTTGGTGACTGCGGCGTCGGCGACCTCCGCGGTGGCCACGCAGGTGGAGCAGGCGA
>JBFMCD010000077.1:0-19797 GCA_040754885.1 Acidobacteriota bacterium | reverse complement strand
GCCGGCCAGGAGCAGGCACGCCGAGAGCGCGTGGGAGAAGAGCAGGAGCGAGGCGGCGAGCGCGGGCGAGGCGAGCGCGTAGGTCAGGACGACGACCCGCCCGCCCCCCGGTCCCGAACTGAAGGTCGCCGCGTCGAGCAGCAGCACGGTGAGCAGGAACGGCAGCGACGCCGCGAGCAGCCTCCCCAACCACAACGTGAGCCTCAACTCTCTGGCGTCGTCCCCCCCCGACGCGACGTGGGCCAGCGCCGCCGCGGGAAGGAGCAGCGGCAGCATCCCGGGCGCCTTGTTTGGGTAGAGACCGCCGCGGCCGGCGGCGAGATCCTCGGACCCGCCGTACCTTCCGACCTCCGCGTCGATCGCCAGCGAGGCGCGGCCGACCACCGCCATTGCCTGGTAGGCCCTGGGCCACTCGTTGGGGCTGGGGAACCCCGGCCAGAAGTTGACCAGGGCGAGCTGGAGCGCGCCGGCGAACAGGACCGCCCCGAGTGCCGCGGGGCTGATCGGGTGCGACGCACCGGGGGGACGCACGGACCGAGTATAGGTGCGCTCGTCGCCGCTGCCGAGATCCGCTCGTCTCCGCGACCGCCCGAGGTCAGCTCACCGGCGCGGTGTCGACGTCGACGACCTTGCCCTCGCGGATCTGGTGGATGCGCAGCCGCTGCTGGATGTTGCCGACGGCGTCGAAGGCCAGGAAGCCGGTCACGCCGCGCACCTCTGCCTGCCCCATTGCCCGCTGGAGGAGGTCGGTCATCGTCTCCGGTATCGGCTTCTGGAGGATGAGCAGGGTGAGCAGCGCCGCGTCGTAGCCGCACGCGGCGTAGATGTCGGGGGCGAGGTCGTTGTTCGCCGCCCGGTAGTCCTTGACGAACGAGGCCAGCGGCTCCTGCTTGGAGGTCAGATCCAGTCTGGCCATGGGGAAGTACAGGCCCTCGACGAGCTTGCCACCCCGCCACACGAGGTCGACGGTGCCGATCGCCGAGGTCGTGCAGATCACGCCCTCGAACTTCGCGTCGCGCACGGCGACCACGGCGGTGAGAATCGCCTCGCCGTAACCGCACAGGTAGAGCGCCTGCGGCTTCTCCTTCTCCAGCTTCTCGGTGAACGCCTTTTCCCAGCCGTCCGCGCCGATCGACACCATGCCGACGATCTTGCCGCCCAGGCTCTCGTACGCCGCGCGGAACACCGGGAGCAGCCCGTGGCTGTAGGTGATGTCCTCCTGGAGCACGAGCACGGAGGTGACGTTCTTCTCCTTGACCAGGAACTCCGCCGCCCGCGCGCCCTCGACGTCGTCGGACGGGAAGGTGCGGAAGAACAGGTTGGAGGACGCCGCCAGCCCCGGCTCGGACGCCGAGGGAGAGATCACCAGGCGCTGGTGCTTCTCGGCCAGGGGGATCATGCCCTTGGCCTCGGGCGAGGTGGCCCCGCCGATGATGACCGTGGCACCCCGCTTGTACAGCGCATCGGCCTCCTGCAGTGCGCGAGGAGGCGCGGAGCCGGAGTCGCGGTAGACGACCTCGAGCCCGGCCGGGGCCGTGCGGTTCTTGACCGCCTCGTCGAAGGCGAGCTTGACGCCGGTCTTGATCGATGTCCCGTACGCGGACGCCTCGCCGGTCTCGGGCAACACCACCCCAACCACGGCCTTCTTGCCGCCACACGCGCTCATTCCCAGGGCAGCCGCCACGGAGACGGCAATCAGAACGTGTCTCACGACCCACCTCCCGCGCCAGGCACCACTGCACCCAACCGGTGTACGAATTATAACGCGCACTGTTCCAGCCGAACCGCACCCTCGCTCCCCGGACACCGCCCGGCCCGACGCCATGAACCGGGTCCGGTGCAGGAGCGGACCTCGCCGCCCGCTCAGATCACCGTGGAACGGGTCCTCCGCCGAACGGCGAAGTAGGCGACCCACAGGGCGGCGGCGACCCCCAGCAGCGAGATCAGCTCCAGTGGGCGATCCAGGAACAGGAAGCGTGACACGACTTCGCCGGAGGCGGGAACGTCGAACCGCACCGTGAAGCCGACGGAACTGAAGAGGATCGCCGCGCCCAGCAACCAGCGCTCCAGTCCGAGCACGCGCCGCGCCCTGCGCAACGTCGCGATCTCCAGGTCCGGCGGCGGGAGCGGCACGGTCGCCCGGGGATGCGCGCTCCACTCCCGCCGCCATAGCTCGGCCAACTCGGGCTCCGCCGAGAAGAACTCGTCCACCGCGGCTCGGGTGTCCGCGCTCGCCTCGCCGGAGAAGTACGCCGGCAGAAGGTCCCTGACCACGTCTCTCGTTACCCTCATCAGTCCTCCCGTTGGCTTCGCCGCGCCGCCAGTGCGAGGCGGGCGCGGTGGACCCTGACCTTGGCCGTGCCGATCGGAATCCCCAGCACTCGGGCGATCTCCTCGTAGCCGACGCCCTCGAACGCCCGGAGCAGGAGCGCCGCGCGATCGACCGCGGAGAGCTCGTGGAGCCCCTCGATCACCGCTCCCAGTTCCGCCCGCTGCTCGGCCCGCGCGTGCGGACTCGGTCCGGGGTCCGCGAGAAGCAGTTCCACGTCCTCGGGCAGCCCGACGTGCCGCGTGTCCCGTGCGTGCTGCTTGAGGAACACGTTGCGAGCGATGGTCAGGAGGAAGCCCTTGGCGGTCGCCGAACGGATCGGCTCGCGCGCCGTCCACGCGCGCACGAACGTCTCCGAGGTGATGTCCTCGGCCTTCTCCCGGCTGCCGGCGAGGTAAAAGGCGAAGCGGAAGACGTCCGGAGCGTACCGCCGGTAGAGCGCGGTGAAATCGGTCATCGCCCGATCTCACCGGCGCCATCGTGGGTCGCGGTCGGACCGGAGCTCGCCCTCACGTCAGCCTCCGACCGGAGCATGTCTCATGTCGAATATATCCGCGACAGCCCTGCGAGTTTCGCCGCGCGCCAGGGGAACCGGTCTCGGGCGGCTGCCGGGACTCGATTCCCCGCCCGGAGACCCCGGCAAGAAGACCGGCGGCAACGGGCCGCCTGAGCCAGGGCACGCAGAAAATCGCCCGAGCCCGACGCTCTTCCTCCCTCACGGACTGCGGACAACGGAGGACGGTCAACGGCGCTCCAGCCTAGACGTTCCTGTACTCCCTGAGCTGGCGCGCCATATCGTTCAACCGGGCGGCGCAACGCCCGAACACCGACTCCTCGGGGAACGCTCCGTCCTCGCCCCGCTCCCCCGCCGGCACGCCGGTGAGCAGCGTGACCCCGTCCTCGATCCGGTCGACGGCCCAGAGGTGGAACCGGCCCGCTCCGACCGCTTCGACCACCTCCGGCTCGAGCTGCAGGTCGGCGACGTTGGCGACCGGGATCATCACGCCCTGGGTGCCGTCCAACCCGCGCGCGCGGCACAGGGCGAAGAACCCCTCGACCTTCTCGTTGACCCCGCCGATCGCCTGGACACGGCCGAACTGGTCCACCGAACCGGTGACGGCGATCCCCTGCCTGATCGGCAGCCCGGAGAGCGACGAGAGGATCGCGTACACCTCGGTCGAGGAGGCGCTGTCGCCGTCGACCCCCGAGTACGACTGCTCGAACGCCACCGATGCGGACATCGACAGGGGCAGCTCTCGAGCGAACGTCCCGCGCAGGAAGCCAGCGAGGATGAGCACGCCCTTGTCGTGCGTGCGTCCGGACATCCCGGCCTCCCGCTCGATGTTGATCACGCCCTCCCGTCCGAGCGAGACGCGCGCGGTCACCCGCCCGGGCACGCCGAACGCGTGGTAGCCGAGGTCGTACACGGCCAGGCCGTTGACCTGGCCGACCACGGCGCCGGCGGTCTCGATGACGATCACGCCGTCGAGCATGTAGGAACCGAGCTTCTCCTCGGGCAGCGAGTGGCGACTGCGCCGGCTCGTGACGGCCTCGCGGATCTCCTCCGCGGAGATCCGCTCGCGCCCCGCGGAGCGCGCTCGCCACGCGGCCTCGCGGAGCACGTCGGCGACGTCGGAAAAGCGCGCCGAGATCCGCCGCCTGTGCCTGCCCAACCGGACCGCCTCCCCGACCAGCGCTCCCATCCCGCTCCGGTCGATGGGCGGCATCTCCTCGTCGCGCACGATCCTGGCCATCAGCGAGAGAAACGCGGCGACGTCGTCCCTGCCCCCGGCCATTTCGCTGTCGAAGTCGGCGAGAACCTTGAAGATCTTGCGAAACTCCTCGTCGAGCTCGTGGAGCGCGTTGTAGAGCGCGCGATCGCCGACCATCACGACCTTGACGTCGAGGTCGATCGGCTCGGGCTGGAGGGCGTTGCCGGTGAGCGCGAACAGCGCCTCGCGCGGCCGGATCACCGCGCGACGGTAGCGCAGCGCCCGCTTCAGCGCGGGCCAGACGCCCGCCTCCGAGACGGCGTCGAAGGCGTTGATCACGAGGAAGCCGCCGTCGGCGCGAAGCAACGACCCGGCGCGGATCCTGGTGTGGTCCGAGGTGGACTGGAGGTTCGGACCGACGCGCGCCTCGACGGTGCCGAACAGGTTCCACAAGCTCGGCTCGGTCTCGATGACGACGGGCCGGCCGACGGTCGCGCCGTTGTCGACGACGACGTTGACGCGGTAGCGGACGAGCGCGTCGGCCTCTTCCGGCGACAGCTCGGCGAACTGCTCGAGGTTTTCGACCAGGTCCCGCCTGACCTCGGCGAGGAACGGCTCCACGCGCGGGTCGGAGACGTTGCGCGCGATCTCCGTCATGGTGCGGGCCAGGGCCGGCTCCACCGTCGCCTTGCGCAGCGCCGCGGCCCGCTCGTTCATCGCCTCGCGCAGCGTCATCAGCTCGTGAAAGACCCGTCCCAGCTCCTCGGTCAGCTCCTGGTGGCGCGCCCCGAGGGCGGCCAGTTGCTCCTGGTCGAACTTCCCCTCCCCGGCCAGCGCCTGCACCTTCTCCAGCGTCACCGGCCGATCGCCGACCAGGGGCAGGATCTCCGGTCGGGTCACCGAACCGACCTGCACCTGAACCAGCGCGAAGCCGGCGGCGCGGACCCGCTTCTCGAACTCCTGGAGGGTCTCCTGGTGTTTGCTCTGAAGGTCCTCCACCGCCATCGCCAGGCGCTGCTGGAACTCCTCGCCGTTGAACAGCCCGGCCAGGCTCGCGCGCAGGTCGCGGATCATCCGGTCGAGCCCGTCGCGGAGCGCGACGCCGCTGCCCGCCCGCAGTCGCAGGACCCTCGGCTGCTCCGGGCGCGCGAAGTTATGCACGTAGAGGATGTCGTCGGGCGGCGCTCCGGCCGTGGCGAGCGGCCGCAGGTGCAGTTCGACCGCGGTCATCTTGCCCGTGCCGGTCAGCCCGGTGACGAAGACGTTGAAGCCGAGCGACGTGACCTCGAGGCCGAACCCCAGCGCCCGAACCGCCCTGTCCTGCCCGATGATCCCGGTGGAAGGCTCGATCTGCGCGGTGCTTTCGGCGGTCAGCCAGTCGGCCGGGCACTCCCAGCGCAATTCGTCGGCTCTGAGTTCTCGGATCACCGTTCACCTCCCGCGCGCGTCGCCGGGCGCCCGCCCGTGGCCTCCGCCGGACTCGGGACCACGGCCGCGCGGGCCTCACCCGACCATCACGTCCTCGTCAGCGTACCTCGGCTCCGGTCGCGGACGCCTGCCGGCCAGGGCCAGCCCGAGGGTCAGGGGGCCGATCCGCCCGACGAACATCAGGACGATCAGCGTCAGCCGCGAGCCGTCGCCGAACGCCGGGGTGATTCCGGTCGACAGGCCGACCGTGCCGAAGGCCGAGACGACGTCGAAGGCCTCGGCGAGGAAACCCGCGCGCGCCTGGGTCCCGCCGGCAGCGCCGTGCTCGCACGCCGCGACGGCGATCATCCCGGCAACCACGACGACCAGCGCCAGCAGCGTGACGACCACCGCGGACGCCACCGTGGCGTCCGCCACCCGCCGCTTGAACAGAGCCACCTGACGTCGCGCGCGCACCCTCGAGATGAGGACCGCCACGAGCACGCCGACCGTGGTGGTCTTGACTCCGCCGCCGGTCGAGCCGGGGCACGCGCCGATGAACATCAGGACCATCGTGAAGGCCAGGGTCGCCGGCGCCATGGCGCCGTAGTCGAGGCTGGCGAACCCGGCGGTCCGCGGCGTGATGCCCTGGAACACCACAGCCAGCGCCTTTTCGCCCCAGGAGAGCCCCCGGAGCGTGACGTCCCACTCGAGCAGGGCGAAGCCCGCCAGGCCGACCGCCAGCAACCAGCCTGTGACGATCAGCGCCGTCCGCGTGTGGAGGCTCAGCGGCCGCCGCGCCCTCCCCCGCAACCGGGCCGCGAGCTCGGCGATCGGCACGAAGCCGAGCCCGCCGAGAACGATGAGCGCGCCGATCGGACCGATGACGAAGGGGTCGCCGCGCCACGGCGAAAGCGAGGCAGGATGCAGCCCGAAACCCGCGTTGCAGAAGGCGCTCACCGCGTGAAATGCGCCCCAGGGCAGCGCGAGCCACCCCATTTCCCCCCACCACGCCAGGGCGAGCACGGCGGCGCCGACCCCCTCGATCGACAGCGCGGCCAGCATCACCGTGCGCAGCAGCGGCCAGAAGTCCTCCCACGGACGCTGGGCGATCGACGACATGAGCAGGTTGCGCCCGAACAGCGAGAGTCTGCCCCCGAGCAGGATCACGAAGAACAGCCCGAAGGTCATGATCCCGAGGCCGCCGAGCTGTATGAGCGCCAGGATCACCACCTGCCCGGCCACCGAATGGTCGGCGGGCGGACGCACGGTGAGACCGGTGACGCACACGGCGCTCGTCGAGGTGAACAACGCCTCGATCCAGCGCAGCTGCTTGCCGGGCGCGGCAGCCCACGGCTGCCGGAGCGCCGCAGTGCCCAACACGATGAGCAAGGCGAACGAGACGACCAGTACCCGCGCCGGATCCAGCCGGCGGAGGATCACGGCCCGCCCCGGGGGCGGACCACGATCGGCAGCACGAGGACCGCCGTCAGGCAGGAGAGCACGACACCCATCGAGGTCATCCAACCGATGCTCTGGAGCCCCGGGTAATGGGTCGTGACCAGCGACCCGAACCCGACCACGGTGGTCAACGCCGCCAGCGCCACGGCGCGCGCCGTCTCGGCCACCTCGGACCCTCCGGCGCCCTCGCGAAGGCGGTGGAGCATGTGGATGCCGTAGTCGGAGCCGATCCCGATCACCATGGTGATGACGAAGACGTTGAGCAGGTTGAGCGCGAGCCCGAACGCCGCCATCGCCCCGAGCGTCCACAGCACACCGACCGCCACCGGGATGAGGCAGGCCACCGACCACCCCACGCTGCGAAGCTCCCACATCAGGATCGCCACGACGACGAGGATACCGACCAGCCCGGCGATCAGCGCGTCGCGCCAGACGATCTCGCGCAACCGCGCCGAGACGATGTTGACGCCGGTGAGCGTCGCCCCGGGGATTCCCCCGACCAGTTCGATCAACTCGGGCGGCGCCTCGCGCCGCCACTTCCCGGGCGGCGGGAAGACGTTGACTACCGTCGCCACCTCGCCGCCGTCGCGGCGGAACGAGCGCTCGATGAACGTCGCGACCGGGGTGCCGCGCCACACGTCGAGCGTCACCGGGTCGGTCGGGTTGAGCGCCTCGCCGAGGGCGCGCAGTCCGTCTCCGAACGCCCCGGGCACCAGTCCCTGCGCGGCGAGCGCAGTGGAGAGCGTCGCCTCCACGCGCGTCGGGTCGGTGAGCGCCCGGTGCGACCGCGCCCACTCGATGGCGCTCCGCTGCGACTCAGGCGGAGGCACGAGCATGGCGACGGACTGATACGACGAGAGAGTCCCCGCTCCGATCAGCTCGTCGAGGCCGTCTCCGAGCCGGCGCAGGCGGCGGAGCACCTCGTCCTCGGTCGGCCCCGAGACGCGGATCATCATCGCGTTGAACGACAGCCCGTACGCGGCCGCGATCCGCTCCTGGACCACGACGCCCTGGTTGCCGGGGGCGCGCAGGTTGCGCGCGTCATCGACGAACTCGATGCGCGGGAGGAGAGCGACCGACGCCGCCGTGCCGGCCAGGAGCACGCCGAGAACCAGCCGCCTGTGGCGCATCGACCAGTCGATAGCCGGGGAGAGATCGAGCCAGCGGGAGTGGCTCGGAGGCTCCTTGCCGTGGTCGAAGATCGTCACCAGAGCCGGGAGGAGAACGAAGGCGGACACCCCCATGAGGACGATGCCGGTGCCGGTGAGCAGGCCGAGTTCGCGCAACCCGGAAAAACGGGTCAGGAAGAACGCGAAGAAGGTCCCGACCGTGGTGACCGCCCCGAGCATCACCGCCGGCCCGGAGTGCGCCGCCATCTCCTCGAGGGCGCCGCCGATGTCGTGACCGGCGCGGCGCGCCTCGATGTAGCGACCGTAGAGCACGATGGTGAAGTCGATGCCGAGCCCGACGAGCAGCGCGGCGAATCCGGCGGTGGCGGACGACAGCTCCCCGAGCGTCACCGAAGCGAATCCGAACGTCAGCGCCAGTCCCACCGTCAGGGGCAGGAACGCGTAGTGGGCGGTGGCGAAGCGCCGGTAGGCGAGGAAGAAGAGCACCATCACGCCGGCGACGGAGGACACCGAGTTGAGGATCACGTCGCGCTTGATCAGCGTCGCGTCCTCGACCGCGATCCTGTGGCCGCCGCCGAGCATGACGGTGGGGACATCGGCGGGTTCGACCCCGAGCTCCCCGGCGACCGCCGCGCGCGTCCTGGCGATGCGCTCGCCGAGATCCTCGAACAGGCGCTCGTCGAAGGCGATGTCCTGCGCCGGGCGGACCGGCTTGGCGAGCAGGAGCACGAGGGTGTGGTCCTCGGAGAGGAGGTACCCGCTCGAGTAGTCGAGGCGGAGCGCCGAGGGCGTGCTCGACACCCTGCCGAGGAGCATGGGAAGGAGGCCGAGCGGATCGCGGGTCGAGAACTCCTTGGCCAGCATCCCGAGTGGCGTGTCGACGGCGGCGCGGATGTCGGACGCGCGCGCCGCAAGCCCCTCGTCGCTCAGCCGGGCCTCGAGCTGGCGCAAGCCCTCCTCGTCGAGGAACAGCACCGCGTTGCGGATCACCGCCTCCGCGAGCTTGATCGGGTCCTCGAGCTGGGACTCGACGTGCGCCAGGTGCGGGCTACGGCGCAGCTCTTCGGCGAGCGCGTCGACGAGAACCAGCGCCGTCTCCAGCCGCTCCTCGCTCCCGACGTCGACCGCAACGAGGAGCGTGTCGAGGGTGCCGAACTGCTCGAGCACGCTGCGGAAGTCCACGACGACGCGGTCGTTCCGCGGCATCAGGTTGAGCACGTCGGTGTCGAACTTCAGCCGCGTTCCGCCCCAGATCCCGAGCGCGACGACGGCGGCGGCTCCGATCAGCACCCGCCAAGGCCGGCGGTGGCCCAGGCGAACCAGTGCCAGGGCGATCGCCGCCGGCAGTCGCGTCGTCACCGCTTCGCCCCGACGACGCGGCGCCAGAACGACCCGAAGTACGAGATCAGCGAGCCGACCGCCATCACCACCGCCACCCACAGCGCGATCTTCCCGAGCAGCGCCCATCGTCCGAGCTGGAAGCTGACGATGAGCAGCGAGACCGCGACGATCTGCGAGAGCGTCTTGAGCTTGCCGAACCAGTTGGCGGAGATCACGATCCCCTGCTCGTGCGCGACCTGGCGGAGGCCCGAGACCGCGAACTCCCGGCCGACGATCACCACGACCATCCACGCCGGCGCCAGCCCGAGTTCGACCAGCGAGACGAACGCCGCCGACATCAGGAGCTTGTCCGCGATCGGGTCGAGCAGGGTGCCGGCGACCGTGACCGCCTGAGTCCGGCGGGCGATCGCCCCGTCGACGGCGTCGGTGAGCGCCGCGAGCAGGAAGATCCCCAGGCCCCAGAACTCGCTGCCGTTGAAGCGCGTGAGCAGGACCACGACCAGCAGAGGCACCATTCCGATGCGGGCGACGGTCAGGGAGTTGGGGAGGTTCCAGGTCACCGGGGGCGATTGTAGCCGAGCGGGACCGCGCCGACGAGACGCGGCGATGGCACAATGCGGCGCATGCCGATCGCCGCGGCCGTGGTGCCGCTGCTCGCCGCCACCGTCGCGCCCAGCGTCGAGGCGCTCCCGCAGGCGGGACCGCGCTTCGCGCTCACGTTCGACGCGCACGCCGAGTCGGCGGGCACTCGCGAACTGCTCGCGCTGCTGCGCGAGCGGCGCATCGCGGCGACGCTCTTCGTCACCGGCCGCTTCGCCGAGCGGTTCCCGGCCATCCTGCGCGAGGCGGCCGCCGACGGTCACGAAATCGGGAACCACACGTACTCCCACCCCCACCTGACCACCTGGGCCGCGGAGCGGCGGCACCGCACGGCGCCGGGGATCGACCGGTCGGCGCTGCACGGCGAACTCCAGCGCACCGCCCAGGCGATCGCCTCCGCCACCGGCTCCCGTCCCGCCCCGCTGTGGCGCGCCCCCTACGGCGAGCACAACGCGCAGATCCGGGCCTGGGCGGCGGAGCTGGGATACCTGCACGTCGACTGGACGCGCGCGCCCGGCGACGCCCTCGACGCCCTCGACTGGGTCGAGGACCCCCGCCAGCGGCGCTACCTCGGCGCCGAGGCGATGGCCCGACGACTGCTCTCGTTCGAGCGGCGGACCGGCGTACCGCTCGCCGGCGGTATCGTGCTGATGCACCTCGGCAGCCCGCGCGCGGACCATCCGCTGCTCGAGGCCCTGCCGATCCTCCTCGACGAGACCGACCGGCGGGGGCTTCGCCCGGTTCCGGTCTCCGAGCTGATCCGCCTGTCCGGCTCCGCCGAATTCGCCGCCGCGCTGCAGGCCATTGAAAAGGGCGGCGAGGAGCGCTCAGGCACGCGCGGGCTGCCATAGGTCCACGCCGAGACGATCCTCGCGGGCCGCCTCGCCGCGGCGCTCCAGCTCGAGCAGATGGCCGAGCACCTCCGAGTACGCGAGGAACGTCCCGAGCAGCGTCACGTTCGGGAACAGGCTCTCCACGATGGCGGCCGTGGTCGCGGGTCCGTCGCGCAGGGCGGCGGCGACCTGGCGGCTGCGGCGTTCCTGGTGGAGGCGCACCGACGCGATCTGGGCCTGGACGTCCCGCAGGCAACGTCCGTGCGCCGGGAGGAGCAAGGAAGGGCGGAGCGATTCGAGCCGGTCCAGACTCGTCGCGTAGGCGTTGATCGAGAGATACAGACGGTTCGCGTCGACCGGATCGAGGTCGACCACGGCGTTCGGAGTGATGCCGTCGAGGAGGACGTCGCCGGAGATCAGCGTTCCCTCGCCGTCGATCTCGAACGCGACGTGGCCCGGCGAGTGTCCAGGGAGGTGGTGGACGCGCAGTTCGCGCGACCCTGCCCGGACCAGCTCTCCGTCCTCGAACGCCCGGAACCGGCGCAGGGACCGGGCGGTGCGGTCGAGCAGCCGCAGCGCCAGGATCACCGCCGCCCGCCGCGCTGCCGACAGACCCGCTCTGCGCAGGTGGCGCCAGCGCAGCCGGTAGCTCCTGTCGAGGTTCAGGTGGCGGCGGTCGTGGGGGTGCGCCAACACCTCCGCGCCGAGTTCGGCGAAACGCCGCGCGAGGCCGAAGTGGTCGTGGTGCCCGTGCGTGATCAGCACCCGGCGGACGTCGGCGGGCGTCCACCCCCGCTCCGCCAGCTTCGCGCGCAGGCGGCGCCAGGCACGGCGCGTGGCGGGCCCGGTGTCGACCAGCGTCAGCGGTTCGCCTTCGAGGAGGTACAGTGTGACCGGGCCGACGGGATACGGCGTCGGCACCACGATCGGGATCACCCCCGCCTGCAGGGCGCCCTCCCGACACGGCCGGCGGTTCCTCCGCGGCCTCACGCTCGTCGCCCGGTTCCCTGCCCCGGAGCGGTCACCGAGGGGGACGCCGGATCGCCGCGCCCGGCTCAGGCATCCTTCGCCGCCGGCTCGGCGTACATCGACTCGATGTGGGCGGCGTACCGCTTCTCGACGACGCGACGCTTGACCTTGAGCGTCGGCGTCAGCTCGCCGCCGTCCATCGTGAACGGCTGGGGCAGGAGGCGGAACTTCTTGATCGCCTCGAAGCGCGCCAGCGATGCGTTCGCCTGGTCGACGACATCCTGGTAGAGGGCGACCACGTCGGGGTGGGCGATGAGGCGTTCGCGGTCCGTTGTCGGAACGCCCCTGGCGGTCGCCCACCGTTCGAGTTCCTCGTAGTTGGGCACGAGCAGAGCCGCCACGTACGGTTTGCGGTCGCCGAACAGGACGGCGTTCTCCACGTAGATCGAGGCCTTGATCTGATTCTCGATCGGCTGCGGCGCGATGTTCTTCCCGCCCGCCGTGACGAGCAGGTCCTTCTTGCGGTCGGTGATTCGCAGCATGCCGTCCGGCGTCAACTCGCCGATGTCCCCCGTCGCGAACCAGCCGTCCTTGTCGATCACGGCGGCGGTCGCCTCGGGCTTGTTCCAGTAGCCGGTCATGATGTGCCGGCCGCGGGAGAGGACCTCGCCGTCGGCGGCGATCTTGACCTCGACGCCGGGGATCACCGGGCCGACCGTCCCCAGCCTGTGCCGGTCGAGGGTGTTGACGCTGATCACGGGAGAGGTTTCGGTGAGCCCGTAGCCTTCGAGGACCATCACGCCGACGCCGTGGAAGAACTCGCCGACGAACACCGGGAGCGGCGCGCCTCCGGAGATCGTGAACCGGATCCGACCGCCGAAGCCGGCGCGGATCTTCGAGAAGACCAGGTGGTCGTAGAGGCCGTGGAGCAGTCCCTTCCTGCCGGTGCGGACCGACTCGACGGCGGCCCGCGTGGCCGCCTTGAAGATCTTCTGCTTGAGCGCCGGCCCGTGGCCGACCTCCTGGAAGATCTTGTCGTAGACCTTCTCGTACACGCGCGGCACGGCGGTGAACAGGTGCGGGCGGATGCGGCGCAGCGTCTCGGCGATCTCGAGCACGCCGCAGTAGGCGACCGTCACGCCGCGGCAGAAGTAGATGTAGTCGACGAGGCGCTCGAGGACGTGCGACAGCGGCAGGAAAGCGAGGCCGATCTCGCCGCCCGACGGCCAGGGCATGAGCGAGGAGGACGAGACGGCGTCGAAGACGAAGTTGTCGTGGGTCAGCATCGCCCCTTTCGGCTCGCCGGTCGTCCCCGAGGTGTAGATCAGCGTCGCGAGGTCCGACGGAGCGACCTGGGAACGACGGTCTTCCAGGTACTCGTCGGCTCTGGCCAGGTCGAGCGGCACGATCTGATCCGCGAACGACACGACACCGGCCGGAGGCCGGCCGTCGATCAGGATGATCGTGCGCAGGTCGGGACACGAACTGCGCACTTCGAGGACCTTGGCGAGCTGGTCGGCGTTCTCCGCGACGGCGACCTTCGCGCCCGAGTCCTTGAGGATGTGCCCCGCCTGGCTCGCGAGCAGCGTCGGGTAGATCGGCACGTCCACCGCCCCGAGGTGCTGGACCGCGAAGTCGATGACGTGCCATTCGGGCCGGTTGCCCGAGAGGATCGCCACACGGTCACCCTTGCCCACGCCCAGTGCGGCGAGCCCCTGCGCGAGGCCGGCCACGCGGCGGGCCGCCTCGTCGGCCTCGATGCGGTCCTCCGCTCCCGCGCGCGCGTCGATCAGGGCCGGCGCCGGTCGGAACGACCTCCACGTGGCGAAGAAGTCGGGAAGCGTCCTCGGTTCGGCCATGGTCACCCTCTCCTTCCTTGCGTCTGCAGCCCTTCGAGCAGGAGGCGAACCAGCGGAGCCGCCTGCGGTGCGAGTCGTTTCGGCCTGGTCGCCAACACCCAGGACGTGACCAGCTCGTCGAGCGCGCCGAAAACGGCCCGCGCCGCCATGTCCGGTGGGATGTCGTCGCGAAACACGCCCTTCGCGACGCCGTTCGCGATCACCTGCTGGAGGAGCAGGAGGTACTCGGCGACCTTGCCCTTGGCGATCTCGCGGAGGAACTTGCGGGTGTGACGCAGCTCGATCTGGAAGACATGCGCGAGCGCCCGGTCGTTCTCGAAGCTGACGAGGTGCCTCTCGACGACCGCGCGCAGCTGCTCGACCGGATCCGCGGCGGCGGACACATCGCGCCGGGCGCGCTGGAGGAACTCGCCTGCGTATTCCTCGAGCACCGAGACGAGCAGGTCCTCCTTGCCCTTGAAGTACAGGTACAGGGTGCCGTCGGCGACTCCCGCCTTCGCCGCCACCTCGCGCATGCGGGCCGCGAAGTACCCGCGCTCGGCGAACACGTCGACCGCGGCGCGGACGATTTCGGAACGCCGCCGCTGCTTGCCTTCACCATCGAGGCTGCGCGTCATACGCCTCCTGATTGAACCGTCATTCAGCATCGTGGAAGCGATTCTCTTTGTCAAGATCACGCCTTTGTTAGGATAGTCGTCATGGCCAGAAGGGCGTCGGACCCGTTCGGTTCGCTCAGCTGGATCCGGTACGAGGGCCACGACACGACGATACTCGGCGGCGACGGTCCTCCGGCGCCGTGTTCGGTCGACCCTCCCCTCGTCGAAGCGCTGGCCGGCCCGCCGCCGGCCGAGGTGACGCTGACGGCGGCCGGCCGGCCGCCCGTACGGCTGTCCGTCGTCGCGGTGCCCTCCTGCCCCGGGCTGGCCGTCGGGGTGGACGCCGGTGCCGCGCACGGCGGGACGGTCGAGCACCTGGTCAACCAGATCGCTCACGACCTGCGCAACCACGCCTTCGGGATCGGTCTGCGCGCCGAGCTCGGACAGCGGCGGGCCGAGCCCGGCGGCGACCTCCACGCGCAATTCGCGACCGTGCTGCGCCAGGTGGACGCGCTCAAGGCGTACCTCGATCGCCTGCTGCTCTTCGGCCGGACGCCCGCCCTCCGGCCCACGGAACTCGACGCGGTGGCGTTCCTTTCCGACACGGTCGAGCGATTCCGCGGAGGGTTCGACCCGGCCGGGGCGACACCTGCCGTTTCGATCGTCACGGCAACCCCATCGGTCCGGGTCCGCTGGGACGCCGGCGTGGTATCGGCCGCCGTAACCGAACTGCTCGACAACGCGGCGCGCAGCGCCCAGCCCCCCCCACCCATCGAGCTCTCGTTGACCGAGTCCGGCGGCACGGTGCGGATCGGCGTCGTCGACCGCGGCCCGGGCGTGCCCTCGGCCGCCCTGGCGAACCTCGACCGGCCGATGGCCGTGCGGCGCGCGGGGAGGGCGGGGCTGGGCCTGGCCATCGCGCGCAAGTTGGCGGAGGCGCACGGCGGCCGACTGTGCATCGAGACGGGGCCGGAAGGCACGACGGCCGCCGTCGTCCTGCCCAGGGAGGCCGAGGCTGGCTGAGCCGACGCCGGGCGTCGTCCGCTTCGTGGCGTTCCCCGAACTCGACGGGGAACGACTCGACCTGGGCGTCTCGGCGATGACCGGTCTGCCCCGCAGACGGTGCCGCGCTCTCGCCGAGGCCGGCCGGTTATGGCTGAACGGCAAGGCGGCGCGCGTTCTGTCGCGGCAACTGCGCACCGGGGACGTCCTCGACGTGGTGGCCGGAGATCTGCCGCTCGCGCCGCCTCGCGAGATCCCGGCAGTGGCCCTGCTCCACGAGGACTCCTGGCTCGCGGCGATCGACAAGCCCGCCGGCGTGGCCTCGCAGCCGCCGCGCACACGCACGCCGGGTGAACTGACGGCACAGGAACGAACGTCGATCCTGCTCGCCCACCGCCACGGGCGGCGGGTCGACATCCTCCTCTTCCACCGCCTCGACCGCATCACCTCGGGAGTGATGCTCTTCGCGCGCTCCCACCAGGCCGCCGCCGCGCTCGCCTCGACCTGGGAGGCGGGACGGGCCGACAAACGCTATCTGGCCGTGGTCGTCGGCGCGCCCGATCGCACACGGTGGACGATCGACGCACCGATCGCGACCGATCGCCTCGCGGCCGGGCGCTTTCGCGTGGACCGCCGCGGGCGTCCGTCGCGGACCGAGGTCCGCGTCCTGCGGGAACTCGGCGGACTGGCGCTCGTCGAGGCCAGACCGCTGACCGGACGGACCCACCAGGTGCGGGTGCACCTCGCCCACGCGGGCGTCCCGGTCGCCGGCGACGGGTTGTACGGCGGCGGTTCGTCCGCCGCGCGTGCGTTCCTCCACGCCTGGAAACTGACGCTCCCGCACCCCGAGGACGGATCCCGACTCGAACTCGAGGCGCCGGTTCCGGCCGACATGGCGGCGTTCCTCGCCGAACACGGCCTCGGCTCCGCCGCGGGCTAGAGCGCCGACTCCTCCTTGAGTTCGCGGGTCATCAGCGCCGCGACCGCCGCTCGGGCCGAGATCTTCCCCGCGAGGATCGCGTCGATGGCGGAGGTGATCGGCATCTCCACGCCGTACCGGGCCGCGAGTTCGGACGCCGCCCGGGCGGTCGGCACACCTTCCGCCACCTCCCGCCCCCTCAGGACATCGGCGAGCGGTTCGCCCCGACCCAGCCTCTCGCCGACCTGACGGTTGCGCGACAGCGCGCCGGTGCAGGTGACGACCAGGTCGCCCATGCCCGCCAGCCCGCGGAACGTCTCGGCGTCTCCGCCCAGGCGCACGCCCAGCCGGGTGATCTCGTGCAGTCCGCGGGTGAGCAGCGCGGCCGTCGTGTTGTGGCCGAGTCCGAGCCCCGCGACCATCCCGGCGGCGATGGCGATGACGTTCTTCAGCGCCCCGGCCAGTTCGACGCCGACCACGTCGCTCGAACGGTAGAAGCGGAAAGTCGGACCGGAGAAGGCGTGCTGCAACCGGCGCACGCACTCCGCGTCGCTGCCCGCCAGCACCGCGGCGGTCGGCAGGCCGAGCGCCACCTCGCGGGCGAAGGACGCGCCGGAGAGCACGACGAACAGCTCGTGCGGCAGCCCCGTCTCGCCGAGCACCACCTCGTCCATCCGCTGCAGCGTCGCGACCTCGATCCCCTTGCTCGCCGAGATGAGCGGGACGCCCGGGGGCAGGAGCGGACGGATCTCGCGCAGGACCGGCCGGGATACCTGCACGGGGACGACGAAGAGGACGGCTTCCGCGTCGGTCACGACCGCGGCGAGAGAATTCGACGCCTCGATGCCGGACGGCAGGTCGAGGTCCGGGAGGAAGAGCGGGTTGCGCCCCGTCGCAGCGATCCCCTCCGGGACCTCGCGCTCCCACGCCCACAGACCCACGCGGACACTCTGGCGAGCCAGGTGCGAGGCCAGGGCGGTCCCCCACGACCCGGCGCCGATCACGGCGATCTTCATCTGTCCCTCCCCCCGATACGGGGTTCCTCCCCGCGCACGAGGCGCGCGAGGTTCTCGCGATGGCGCCAGATCACCACCAGCGCCGCCGCCGCGGTGCACCCGAGCACCTCCGGCCGCGGGGCGCCGATCACGTGCAGCGCGACCGGCAGCGCGGCCGCCGCGGCCAGGCTTCCCGCCGCCACCGTGCGCGTCGCCGCGAACACCGCCACCCACACTCCGGCGGCCGCGGCGAGCGCTCCCGGGGCGATGAGCGCGTACGCGCCGATCAGCGTGGCCACCCCCTTGCCGCCGGAGAAGCGGAGCCACACCGGGAAACAGTGCCCGACGATCGCGGCGAACGCCGCCGCCGCGGCCCACGCCGGGTTGCCGGTGACCAGGCGCATGAGGAGCACGGCCGCGACGCCCTTGCCCAGGTCGAGAAGCAGCACGGCCAGCGCCACGGGCAACCCCGCAGCGCGCAACGCGTTGGTGGCGCCGACGTTGCCGGAACCAATCCGCCGCACGTCGCCCCGACCCGCGATTCTGACCAGCAGGTAGGCCGAGGGCAAGGAACCGAGCAGGTACGCCACGACCAGCCCCGCCCAGGCCGGCACCGTCACGCGCCCGCCGCGATCCGGAGCACCGCAGTGTAGTCGGCGCCGGACGGCTTGAGTTCGCTGCGGAACACCACCGCCTCGCGGGCGACGAACGGAGGCAGGCTCCAGCGGGAGACGTGGTGCACGAAGGTGTCGATGGCGCGCTCGCCCCACGGCCGCTCGAGCCGCGCGAGCGTGAGGTGGACCGCGAACGGCCGCTCCTCGCGCGCGATGCCGAGCCGTTCGGCGGCGGCCTCGAGCGCCCGCGCCCACCCGTCGAGCCCCGGCGCCTGCCCTCCCACCCACGCGACCCGCGCCCGGTGGGCGTTCGGGAAGAACCCTCCGCCGCCCAGCCTGACCTCGACCGGGGCGAGCGTCGAGAACGCGGGCGCCGACGCCGACGCCAGCGCCTCGCAGACGCCCGCATCCTGTTCGCCGAGGAACTTGAGCGTGAGGTGCATCCCTTCGACGCGCACCCAACGCGCCGCCGGAAGGTCGCGCTTGAGCCGCCCCAGCCCCTCGCGCAGCGCCGTTCTCACCGCGTCGGGCAGTTCGACGGCGACGAACAACCTCACGGCGCGGCCTCGAGCGCACGGCGCAGGACGTCGAGCGCGAACGTCGTCGCCAGCGCGCGCACGAGATCGCGGTCGCCGGGGAAGCGCTGAACCCGGTGGACGACTCCGGCAGGCGAGACGACCGCCATGTGAACGGTCCCCACCGGCTTCTCCTCCGTGCCCCCGGTCGGCCCCGCGACACCGGTGATCGCCAACGCGCACTCCGCTCCCAACCGGCGCGCCCCCGAGGCCATTGCCTCGGCGGCCTCGCGACTTACCGCGCCGCGCTCGGCGATCACCGCCGGCGACACGTTGAGGACGGACTCCTTGACCTCGTTGGAGTAGGCGACGACACCACCGACGAAGACGTCGCTCGCGCCCGGCACCGACGTCAGGCGCGCTCCGATCATTCCACCCGTGCACGACTCCGCGACCGCCAGGCGCCAGGATCGCCGGCGCGCGAGTCCGAGCACGGTTCCCGCGAGCGTCGCCTCGTCCCGGCCGAAGAGGTCGGCGCCGGCGACCGCGGAGAACGCCGCGTCCATCACATCGAGCCTCTGCGACGCTCCATCGCCGCTCGCCGTCAGAACCAGGTCCACCTGGCCGCGCTGGGCGAGGATCGTCACGTTCTCCCGGCCGAACCGCTCGTACAGCGGACTGACGCGCTCCTCCACGTCCGACTCGTACACGCCTCCGAGGTGGAGCGTCCGCACGGCGAGCCGGGACGCGCACTCCCAGCGGCGCAGCAAGTGGCCCCGGAAAATCTCCTCCAGTTCGACCGGCACGCCGGGCAGGAGCACATACGAAGTCCCACTCCCGACCACCAGCTGGCCCGGGGCCGTGCCTCTCGGGTTGGGCAGCACCTCGGCGCCGTCGAGGATGTCGGCCATCCGCCCGGCGATCGGCGGCATGACGCGCCCGGACTTCCTGTAGCGCGCCTCGAGCGCCTTCTCCATGGCCTCCGAACGGGTGATGCCGAGCCCCAGCGCCCGCGCCACCCCTTCGCGCGTGACGTCGTCGGCGGTCGGACCCAGGCCTCCGGAGAAGACGACCAGCTCGACCCTCCCGGCCATCTCCCGCGCGCACGACGCGATCGCGTCGGCGTCGTCCTCGATGACGCGCTTCTCGACCAGCGCGAAGCCGCACCGCGCGAGCAGCCGCGCGACGAGCAGCGAGTTCGTGTCCATGCGGCCGGCCCGGAGCAATTCCGAGCCGACGGCGACGAAGGCGGCGCGACGTGGAGGAACCATGCGTGAATTATAGGGAAACCGTCGCGCCAGCCGGCCGGGCGCGGAGACGGGCCGGTCCGGGTCCGTGCGCAGTCGCGTGGGCTATAGTTTCCCCATGGACCGCAACCAGCTCGTCGCGTACCTCGACGATCTGCTCGACGCCGACGAGGTCTCGGACGTCGCCCTCAACGGCCTCCAGGTCGCCGGACGTCCGGAGATCGAGCGTCTCGCGGTCGGGGGGGCGGGGGCGCCGCGCCGGGGCGCC
>JBFMCD010000076.1:0-53045 GCA_040754885.1 Acidobacteriota bacterium | reverse complement strand
CTTGCGACCGCCCCGCCACAGCACAAACCTCTGCCACTCCAGCCCGCACTCACTCACCCGCCACCGAATCGCCCGTCTCAACCACCCCCTCGCGACCGATGCGCCCCTGATGAATAGTGCGGGCTAGAACGTCGTCCCGATCGAGAACTGGAAGTCGGAGCCCTTCTCGTCGTCGAACGGATCGAGGTTCACGCCGTAGATGAACCGCAACGGCGCCTGGAAGATGGGCAGGAAGATGCGCAGCTCCGCGCCCGCGCTCTGGCGGAGCAGGGAGAAATCCCACCCCTGGCTCTCGTGCCACGTGTTGCCGATGTCGGTGAAGAGGATCAGCTTGATCGGACCGCCGAGCTTGATCTGATACTCGACGTTGAGTTGCAGGAAGCGGTCGCCGCCGATCCGGACCCCGAACGTGTCGATGAAGTAGCTGCCCTCCGCGGTCCGCGGCAGCACGCCGTAGTACTCGAAGCCGCGCAGCGACCGCTCACCGCCCAGTCGGTACCGGTCGTAGATCGGAATCGTCTTGTCGCTGAACGGGTCGATCATTCCGGCCTCGAAGTTCGCGGCCAGGATGTAGCGGCGTGTCAGCGGGTGGAAGTACGAGAAACCGATCTCCGGGCGGATGTAGTAGAAGTCGCCGCCCAGGATGCCGCCGGCGTAGCGCACCCGAGCGAACAACGTCGCGCCTTCGTTCGGGTCGAAGGGGTCGTCGCGGCTATCGAGGACGAACGCTGGGGTGAACGACGAAGTCACGCCGCGGTAGACGGCGTAGTACAGCTCTGGGTCGGGCATGTTCTTGTAGGGCGGGTCGAACGGCCGCCGGTGCGGGTTGGTCGGAGGATCCCCGGCGGCCCCGTAACGGCTCACGCTGTAGCGCTGGAACACGTCCTCGTAACCGTAAGCGGTGGAGAACTGTCCGAACATGCCGACGCCCACGCCCCAGACGATCGAGCCGCCCTTCGACTCGCGCTCGTACGGGCTGCTGAACGACTCGGTCAGATCGTAGTTCGACTTGTACACGGAACCGCCGATGACCATCCTGCGGTCGAGGAAGTACGGCTCGGAGAAGCTGATCGAGTAGCTGTCGGCGAGTCTGCCGCTGGTGACCGCGGCGCCGAGAGTCTCGCCGCGGCCGAGGAAGTTGCGCGTGTTGAACATGAACTGCAGAAAGAGGTGCTCGATCTCGGAGTAGCCGGCTCCGAACTGAATGTCGGTCCGACCGACCTCCTGGCCCTTGACCGTCACGTTGACCAGGCGGTTGGCTTCGTCGAACTTGAACTCGACCGGGTCCTCGGTGAGTTTGAAATAGCCCAGCTGGTTCACCTTGAACACCGACCTGCGGAACAGGTTCATGTCCATCCACTCGCCCTCGACGAGGCGGAATTCGCGGCGGAGGACCTTCTCCTGCGTCTTGGTGTTCCCGGAGAACTCGAGCCTGCCCAGCTTGTAGCGGTCGCCCTCGTAGATGTTGATGGTGACGTCCGTGACGCCTTCCTTGTCCGGCGTGTCGGTGAGCACCTGGTTGGTGTAGGCGTAGATGTAGCCGCGCGAGTTGTACAACGCGCGCACCGCCTCGTTGCCGGCCTCGATCTTCGAGTACTTGTACCTCCGACCGGACTTGACCTCCTCGTAGAGCTTGCGCAGCCGCTCGGCCTCGAACACGCTGGCGCCGGCGATCTTCAGCTCGCCGAGCGCGAACTCCCCGCCTTCCTGCACGGGGATCGAGATGTGCGTCCGGAACTTCTTGTCCTTCTGCGTCTCGCCTTCCGGATTGCGCGCCACCAGGTCGACCTTCGGTTCTCCGACGAGGATGTCCTTGTACCCGCGGTTCATGTAGTGCTTCTTGAGGTTCTCAGCGTCTTCGCCCCAGGACTCCTTGCTCCAGATCAGCTTCTTGCCGAACCAGTAGGTCAACGAGCGCTCCTTCAGTTTCTTCAGCGCCCTGCGCAGCCTCCTGTCCGAGAACACCTCGTTGCCCTCGAAGGTGATCTCGCCGATTCGCACCTTGCCGCCCTCGTCGATGTTGAACGTCACCTTCTTCAGGTTCGGCCCGACGTCCTCGGCGACCGGGTTGACGATGGCGGACAGATACCCCTCCTTGGCGTACTCCTCCTCGATCGCCCGCTTGAACCGCTGCAGGTCGGACGACTTGAGCGGCACGTTGCGCTTGAGCGTGACGCCGGCGGTGTCCAGCTTTTCGCGTATCGAGGTGTTGGACATCTTCTTGTTGCCCGAGAACGAGAACTCGCTGACCTTGGGACGCTCCTTGACCGTGACGACGACCCTCACCCTGCCGGGACCCAGCTCCTCGACCTCGACCTTGAGGTCCTCGACCAGGCCGGAGTCCCAGAAACGATGGAAGTTCTTCTTCACCGATTCCGGCGACCACTCGTCGCCGGCCGAGATGCCCAGGTAGTACTCCACCGTGTCGGTCGAGACGGTCGTGCCGCCGACCACCTGCACCTCCTCGACGGTCGCCTTCAACGCTTCCTGCGCCCCCGCCGCGAGGGCGCCGCCCAGAACCGACACTGCCAGCAACCATGTTCTCAGCTGCACACGCCCTCCCAGGCCGTGACCACGAGCCGCTCGCCCTCGACGGCGGCGAGCAGCGCCTCGCGGCCCTCGCGGTGGTGGATGAGGTAATCGGACACCGCGTCCTCGAGGAATCGCTGCACGGCCCGGCGTAGCGGCCGGGCGCCGGCGTCGGCCCCCGCCCTTTCCAGCAGCCAGTCGTGCACCCCGTCGGGGACGCTCAGACGGATCCCGCGCGACGCCAGGTGATCGACGACCTCGGTCACCAGGAGCACGCAGACCCGACGCAGTTGCTCCGGCGACAGGGGTTCGAAGACCACCACGTCGTCGAGCCGGTTGAGGAACTCGGGCGGAAAGTGACGGCGCAGCTCGCGCAGCACCGTCTCGCGGATCTCGGCGAACCCCCTCGGCCCGCCTCGACCGAACCCGACGGTCCCGGGCGCGACGCTCACGTCGCGAGTTCCCAGGTTCGACGTCATGACGATAAGCGCGTTCCTGAAGTCCACGGCATCCCCGTACGCATCCGTGAGCATACCTTCATCGAGGACCTGGAGGAGCAGGTTCGCGATGTCCGGGTGCGCCTTCTCGATCTCGTCGAGCAGGATGACCGAATACGGGACCCTGCGCACGCGCTCGGTGAGCTGGCCGCCCTCCTCGAAGCCGACGTATCCCGGCGGGGACCCGATGAGCTTCGACACGGCGTGCTTCTCCATGTACTCCGACATGTCGAAACGGATCAGGGCGCGCTCGGACTGGAACAGGAAGCGAGCGAGCTGGCGAGCGACCTCGGTCTTGCCGACGCCGGAGGGGCCGAGGAAGAGGAACGAGCCGATCGGCCGCAACCCCCGGGCGACGCCGAGCCGCGAGCGGCGGATCGCGCGGGCGATCGCCGAGATCGACTCTTCCTGGCCGACGATCCGCCGGCGCAGGATCTCCTCCATGCGCGCCAGTCTGTCGGCCTCGTCCTCGCGCAGCGTCGTGATCGGGACGCCGGTCCAGGACGCCACCACCTCCTCGACGTGTCCGCGGTCGACCTCGGCCGGCGGCTCCGCGTCGGGCGACGACTGGGTCAGCCCGCGGATCTCGGCGCGCAGCTCGAGTTCGCGCTCGCGCAGGCGAACCGCCCCCTCGAAGTCCTTCGCCGATACCGCGCGCTTCATCTCGCGCACGACTCTCGCAGCCTCGGCTTCAACGGACCGGAGATGCTCGGTTGAGGCGGCCCGCTGCAACTTGACCCGCGCCCCGGCCTCGTCGATGACGTCGATGGCCTTGTCCGGGAAGAACCGGTCCGCGATGTACCGCCCGGCGTGCTCGACCGCCGCGGCCAGGGCGTCGTCGAGGTAGCGAACGTTGTGGAACTGCTCGTAGCGCTCCCGGACGCCGTGCAGGATGCGCAGCGTCGCCGCCTCGTCGGGAGGCTGGACGACCACCGGCTGGAAGCGGCGCGAGAGGGAGCGGTCCTTCTCGATGTACGTGCGGTACTCCTTGAGCGTCGTCGCGCCGATGCAGGAGATGGTGCCGCGCGAGAGCACCGGTTTCAGGATGTTGGCGGCATCGAGCGAGCCCTCGGCGGAACCGGCACCGATGAGCACGTGCAGTTCGTCGATGAAGACGATGATCTCCGGGTTTTGCTGCAGCTCCTTCATGATCGACTTGAGGCGCTCCTCGAACTGCCCGCGGTACTTGGTCCCGGCGACGACCAGAGACAGGTCGAGCGCGACGATGCGCCGCTCGGCGAGTTGCACCGGCACGCGGCCCTCGGCGATGCGCTGCGCCAGCCCTTCGACGATCGCGGTCTTGCCGACGCCGGGCTCGCCGAGCAACACGGGATTGTTCTTGGTCCGGCGAAGCAGGATCTGCACGACCCGATCGACCTCCTCGTCGCGCCCGACCAGGGGGTCGAACGCCGCCGCCGCCGCGGCGTCGGTCAGGTCCCGGCCGAACTCGGCGAGCGCCGACGGCTCGCGTCTGCCCTTGCGATCCTCGCGCTCGCGGGCCAGCCCGGCCATCTCGTCTCGCGCCATGGAGAGGGTGACGCCGCGCAGGCCCAGCGCGCGCCCGGCGCCGCTCGACTCCAGCCTGATCATGCCGAGCAGCACGTGCTCGTTCCCCACCGCGGGCTGGCCCAGCGACTCGGCCTCCTGGCTGGCGAAGAGGAGGATCCTCCGGCACTCCTCGCTGAGCGGCAGTTCCGCCGGAACCGGCCCGTCGGGAGCCCCGAGGGCCACGGCCAGCTCGCCGCGCAGCGCGGCGGCATCGACGCGCAAGCGGGCGAGCAACGTGTCGACCGGCTCCCCTCCCTCGCGCAGGAGGCCGAGGAGCAGGTGCTCCGACTCGATGCGGGGACACCCCGCCCGGGCCGCTTCGTAGCGGGCGAAGAACAGGGAGCGGCGGGCGCGTTCGGTGAGGTTCTCGAGCATGTCAGTCGGCGCCCGATCCGGCCAGCCGCAGCACGCGGTCGCAGCGGCCCGCCAGGTGCTCGTTGTGGGTGACGACGACGCTGGTGAGTGACCGGCTGGCGTGAAGCTCGCGGAGCAGCCCGAACACAGTCTCGGCGTTCGCCGCGTCGAGGTTGCCGGTCGGCTCGTCGGCGAGCAGCAGTTCCGGTCCCGCCACGAGGGCGCGCGCCACTGCGCCGCGCTGCTGCTCGCCGCCGGACAGCTGGTCCGGGAAGTGCTCGCGCCGGTGCTCGAGGCCGACCGTGACGAGAAGCTCCTCCGCTCGGCGCAGCGCCGGCCGCCGGCCCTCGCCGCCGATCAGCAGCGGCATCGCCACGTTTTCCGTCAGGGTGAATTCGGGGAGCAGCGCGTGGAACTGGAAAACGAAGCCGACCTTGCGGTTGCGCCACGTCGCCCGCTCCGACTGGCTCAACCCGCCGATGTCCGTGCCGAAGATCTCGAGTTCCCCGGCGTCGGGACGATCGAGCAGGCCGAGGAGGTGGAGCAGGGTGCTCTTCCCCACCCCGGACGGGCCGACCACCGCGAGCATCTCCCCGCGCTCCACGCGCAGGTCGAGTCCGCGCAGGACCTCGACGCGGCGCGGACCCTCGCCGTACCCCTTGGCCAGCCCGACCGCGAGCACCGCGTCACTCATAGCGCAGCCCTTCGAGGATGTCGCGCCGGGCCGCGGCACGGGCCGGGGCGAGCGAGGCGAGCACCGCGGCCGCCAGCGCCACGCCAAGCACCGTCGCCACGTCGGGAACCGTCACGCTGAACGGGACGTGCGAGACGATGAACACGCCGCGCGGGAGCGGCAGCGCCCCGGTGCGATCGAGAATCACGGCGGCGAGCCAGCCGAGCGTCGCGCCGAGCGCCCCGCCGAGCGCCCCGACGCCCACGCCGAGGGTGAGGAACAACTTGCGGATCGCGCCCGGCTCGAGACCCATGGCGGCGAGAAGTGCCACATCGGCGCGCTTCTCCGCCGCGACCAGTGCCAGATTGCACAACAGGTTGAGCGCCGCCACGGCGATCACCAGCGCCACACCGAAGCCGATCATCGTCCGCTCCAGCGCCAGAGCCGCCAGCATCGGCCGATTCAGCTCGCGGAAGGACACGATCTCGACCCCCTCCGGGACGTCCCCTTGCACGCGCGATGCCACGTCCCACGCCATTTCCGGGCTACCCGCCTCGAGTTCGACCAGGTGCGGCCGCCGTTGGCCGGTCAGTGCGGAGGCCATGTCCGCGGGGACGCGGACGACGCCTGTCTGCGCGCCGTGGCGCGTCTCGGTGACCGCCCCGACAACCACCCTCCGGCGCACGGGGACCGGGCCGAGCGGAGTCAGGATCTGGCGGCCGCTGGTCACCGTCAGGGGAGAGCCGGCGCCGACGGCGAGCCGCGCCGCGAGGACACGGTTGACCTCGACGCGGGACAGTCCCTCGACACCGACCAGTTCCGCGGGCTGGACGCTGTCGAAGCCCTGGCACCACACCGGGCCGCCGGCTGTCGCCCGCACGCGCAGATCGGGGTGGCGCTCCCTCAGCCGATCGATCCAGTCGCCTCCCGGCAACTCGCTCCCCCTCGCCGGGCGCAGCACGGCGTGCACGCCACTCTCCGCGAGCTGGCGGCGGATGACCGACTGGAACCCCTCGAGCAGCGACAACGTGAGAAGCAGCGCGGCGGTGCCGAGCGCCATTCCGGTGAAGGAAATGGCGCTCACCGCAGCGACGTGCGTGCGCCGCCGCAGGCCGAGCAGGTAGCGACCGGTGAGAAGGCTCAGCGCCGACATCGCAGCACGGGTTCCGGGGTCCGGACGGATCGCACCGGCTGCGGCCGCCGCGGGGCTCCGGCGCGAGCCTCGCGATCCACGGTCCACCGTCCGCGGCCCACGACACTCACTCCTTCGGCCGGAGCAGCGGGAACAGGATCACGTCGCGGATCGAACGCGAACCGGTGAGGAGCATGACCAGACGGTCGATGCCGACTCCCTCGCCCGCCGTGGGGGGCATGCCGTGTTCGAGGGCGAGGAGGTAGTCCTCGTCGACCACCCCGCCGCCGCGCCTCACCTGCTCCTCGAAGCGCGCGCGCTGGTCGTCCGGGTCGTTCAGCTCGGAGAACGCGTTGGCCAGCTCCATGCCGCCGACGTAGAGCTCGAAACGCTCGGTACGCTCCGGGTCGTCGGGCTTTCGCTTGGCCAGCGGCGAGATGTCGGCGGGGAAGTCGGTGATGAACGTCGGGTCCTGCAGGCTGCTCTCCGCTGTCGCCTCGAAAACCTCGGCGAGGAGTTTCCCCGGCGAGAGCGTGTCCACCTCTGCGACGCCCAGTCGCCGCGCGGCGGCCGCGAGTCGCGGCCGATCGTCGAGGTCACCCTCGGTCAGGTCGGAATGGGCGAGGACCGCCTCGCGCATCGTCTGGCGACGCCACGGCCGGCTCAGATCGAGCGAGCGCTCGCCCCACGGCAGCGCCAGCGAACCGGCCACCCGCTCGGCGATGCCGGTCAGCATCTCCTCGGTGAGATCCATGAGGTCGCGGTAGTCGGAGTACGCTTGGTAGAACTCCAGCATGGTGAACTCGGGGTTGTGCTGGGTCGAGATCCCCTCGTTGCGGAAGTTGCGGTTGATCTCGTAGACCCGCTCGAAGCCGCCGACGACCAGCCGCTTGAGGTACAGCTCCGGCGCGATGCGCAGGTACAGCTCCATGTCGAGGGTGTTGTGATGGGTGACGAACGGCCGCGCGGTGGCGCCCCCCGGGATGGGATGCATCATCGGAGTCTCGACCTCGAGGAATCCCCGCGCGTCGAGGAAACCACGGATCTCGCGCACCACGGCCGCACGGATCGTGAACACCCTGCGCGCATCTGGGTTGGTCGCCAGGTCGAGGTAGCGCTGGCGGGCGCGCTGCTCGCGGTCGGTCAACCCGTGCCACTTCTCCGGCCAGGGCTGGAGCGCCTTGGCGAGGACCCCCAGTCGCTCGGCGCGGATCGTGAGTTCGCCGGTCCGGGTGCGGAACAGCGTTCCCTCGACCGCCCAGAAGTCGCCCAGATCCACCGTTTCGAGGAGCGCGAACGCCTCGTCTCCGACCGCGTCCTTGCGCACATAGGCCTGCAAGCGCGCATCGCCGTCGGACACGTCGAGGAACGCCGTCTTGCCGTGCGTGCGCACCGCGGTGACGCGGCCACCGGCGCGCACCGTCCGGGGCGCGGCCTCGAGCGCCGCAGCGTCGAGGTGACCGAAACGCGCCGCCAGCTCGGAAATGCGCCCGTCTTGCCGGGCGCGCGCGGGAAACGGGTCGACACCCCTCCGGCGCAGGGCGTCCAGCTTGGCGCGCCGGTTGGCGCGCAGGATCTCGATCGGTTCCACCGTGCCCCCTCCCACCTCCAGATGCCTTCCGGAGCGGGCGATTCTAGCACTCGGAACGCCGCGGAATCGGGTTGGACTCCGCGGGGCAACCAATATATCTTCAGGTGGTGATATGTACGCATCACTAAGGAGTATTGACTCCTCGTGACATCCACGTTACATTAGTCACGTGATGCGCCGGCACGCACTCTGACGCAGGCACGGCCGCCCCGGCGGGGCGGCATCGGGGACCTGCCCGACGGCGTACGCGCCCGGCAAAGGGCGGCTGCACCGAGGCCCACCCGGCCGGCACGATGACATCCCTTCGACCCAGGCCCGAACTCTCTCAGGAGGAGGATTCATGCTGACAATGATCGCCACAACGTTGCTCGCCGCCGCGGCCTCCGGCCAGCAGGCGGCGCCTGCGGCGGCCACGTGGCAGGACTGCGCGTCGTGCCACGAGGAGGTGGTCGCCTCGTTCGCGAGCACGACGCACGCCAGGTTGAAGTCGTGGGAGGTCGCGGACGGCGACGTCGGTTGCGCGGCCTGTCACGGCGACCCGACCGCCCACCTCGAGTCCGGCGACGCGTCGACGCTCAGGCGCTTCGGCCAGGATGTCGGGGCCGACAGTGCCGCCTGCCTGTCCTGTCACGCCGCGCGCGGAATGTCGGAGTGGGATGCCTCGGCGCACTCGGGCGAGGTGGCCTGCACGACCTGCCACTCGATGCACACGCCGTCCGCACCGAGCAAGGCCTGCGCCACGTGCCACGCGGACGTGCAGAACCTCGTCATGCACTCGCCGTCCCGCCACCCGGTCCGCGAGGGCAAGATGACCTGCGCGTCGTGCCACGACGTCCACGCCGCGAACCCCGGCGCGCTCAAGACCGACGAACGCAAGAACGACCTGTGCGTCACCTGCCACACCGCGCAGGAGGGTCCGTTCGTCTTCGAGCACGCCCCGGTCCAGGAGGACTGCGCCATCTGCCACCAGCCGCACGGCTCGGTGGCCAACAATCTCCTCGTCGCCAACGACCCGTACCTGTGCCTGCAGTGCCACGAGTTCCACTTCCACGCCGGGTACCGGTCCGAGGAAGCCACCAGCGTCACGGTGGGCGGCAAGACCTACCCCAACGTGCTCGGCGAGCACGGCTACCAGAAGAGCTTCGCGACCAAGTGCACGCAGTGCCACGTCAAGGTCCACGGCACCGACCTGCCCAGCCAGACCGTTCCGAGCTCGGGCCGGGCGCTGCTGAGGTAAGGAGGAGGCCATGAGAACACGCACCGCGGTCATCGCTCTCTGCGCCGTCCTCCTCGGGCTGCCGGCACTGGCCGACGAGTTGAAGGGGTCGGTGCAGATCGGCGGGCACACCGTCGGAACGATGGACAACGTCAACCGGGCCGCCGAGTACCGAACCGCCAACTCGGGGGGCGACCTCATCCTCGACCTGAACGCCGTGCTCGGCGACTTCTTCCTGGCCCTGGAGAGCAACGCGTTCGACACCCAGGACCAGACGCACGCGTTCGATCTCGAGGTCGGTCGGCTGCTGCGCTCGCACACCACGTTCACGCGCCTGCCGCACCGGCTCGAGCACGACTCGCTCGCCAACCTCAAGGGGGTCGTCGGCGAGGTCAAGGTGACCGGGTCGACCGACCTGGATCCGGGCGGCGTGTACAAGATCAAGACCGACACGCTGACCAACCGCACCGACTTCCAGATCCCCGGAGCGGGCTGGCTGCTGCTCACCGCCGACCTCCGCGAACAGTGGCGCGAGGGTCACAAGCAGTCGCTCTCGCTCTCGCACTGCTCGACGTGCCACGTCCAGTCGCAGGCGCGCGAGGTCGACGAACACATTCAGGAGGTCGGCCTCGGCGGCCGCGTCACCTTCGGCTCGTGGAGCCTGTCGGGGCGGGCGGCGACCCGCGACTTCCGCGAGCGCGGCACGACGCCCGAGCGGTACTACATCCTCGCCGAACACCCGGCGCAGCGCAAGCCGCTGTTCAACGACCGCATCCAGTACTCCAACGCGGTCCTGCCGTACGACCAGGTGCCGAACACGGAGAAGGACAGCACCAAGGTGAAGCTCGCCAACGCGAACCTCGCCGGGTTCTCGGTGGCGGTTTCGGCGTACACCTCCGACGTCACCAACCTGCAGACCAACAACTCGGTGGACTACGAGTCGCTGAGCTTCCTGCTCGCGCGGAAGTTCGGCAAGAACGTCCGCTTCTCACTCACCGCTCGCCAGTACGAGATCGACTCGACCGACTACTTCGTCGACACCGTCGAGCCGGTGGCGGTAGCCGGGACCTACCCCGGGAAGACCTACCGCGAGCAGTACGGCCTCGACCCCGATTTCCTGCGCCGCTCGGCGATCGACCGCGACGTCACGGAGGTGCAGGCGCGGCTCGGCCTGCGTCTGGGCAAGGGCGGCACGCTCACCGCCACCGTGGACGGGCGGTCGATCGACCGCGTCAACTACGAGGTCGCCCCGGGCGATACCGAGACGAGCGAACAGAAGGTACGGCTGTCCTGGTCGGTGCGACCGGCCAAGGGGCTGAACCTGCGGCTCGAAGGCACCTACGCCGACATCGACAACCCGTTCATGGCGCTCGACGCGGCGTGCCTCGAGGGCCCGCTGCAGACCGTGTCCAAGCCGTCGCCCCTCGCTCCGGGTTCGGTGCAGTACTACCAGATCCACGACGCGCGCGTCGGCGACCTCGGCGCCTCGCCTTCCGAGTACACGGAACTCAAGGCGCTGGCCAACCTCCAGCTCGGCGCGTCGGCGCTCGCCTCGTTCTCCTACCGTTGGTGGGACGGCGAGAACAACGACCTCGACCTGACCAACTGGTCGAAGTCCCTCGACGCCCTCACCGCCTCGATCACCTTCTCGCCGTCCGAGAAGACCGAGGCGTTCGTCGGCGCCACCTGGGCCAAGCGCGAGCTGGAAACACACGTCTGCATTCCCCTGATGGATGGTTGAGGCGGCGGCTCGACACTCGGCCAGTTCGGCTCGAGAAGCGATACGGCCCTCAACGAATCCACCTACACCAGCGTCACCTTCGGCGGCAATCTCAACCCGACGGATCGCTTCACCGTCGGCGTCAACGCCTCGTGCACGATCGCCGAGGAATCGATGCACCAGATCGACCTCTCCGGTCCGCCCGAGATCCTGGAGATCCTCCACTACGGAACCTACGACCTGTCCGAGGTTCACACCTACAGCGATCTCGACTCGACAATGTGGGACGTCACCGCCCACGCGGATCTCAAGCTCACGTCGAGCCTGTGGGGCACGGCCAGCTACACCAGGCTCGACTACCAGGACGACGCGCCGTACGTCGAAAACCAGACCGGCTCGCTCGACATCGTCCAGGTCGCGTTGCGCTGGACGTTCTGAGACGGCTTTCTCTCCCATGAAGTTCTCCCGCCGGGCTCGCGCCCGGCGGCTTCTTCTTGGCTCCATCCGGGAATGGCGGGACAAGGAGGACAACGCGGCGCTCCCCTCGCCCGGCACCGAGACTGGAAATCCCGCGGCCTTCGGGTATCCTCTTTCTCCGTGAGCGGACTGACTCCCGCACAACTTGAGGCCGCGGCGCGCCGCTTCGCCGAGCGCGTCGAACTGGGCACCGTCACGGCGGCCCTCGTCGCCGGCTCCGGCATCACGCTCGCCGCGCGCGGCTGGGAGCGCACCGCCGAGGTCGAGTACACAGAGATCTTCCCCTTCGCGATCCAGGCGCTGCCCGGGCACACCCCGAAGCTGTCCGTGTGGCGGCGCGGCGCCGCCGGACTGCTCGCCTTCAACGGTCGCTTCCACCTCTACCAGGGGTACGGCGCCGCCGAGGTGGCGACGATCCCCCGGCTGGCCGGGCTCCTCGGCGCGCCGGTGTACCTGGCGACGAACGCCAGCGGATCGATCGATCCGGCGGTCGGCGCCGGCAGCCTCGTGGTGATCCGCGATCACGTCAACCTGCAGGGCACCAACGCGCTTCTCGGCGAGTGGGGGCGTTGGCGCGCCCCGATGTTCCCCGACATGACCGAGGCGTACGACCCGGACCTGCGCGCCGCCGCGTTGCGCGAGGCCGCCGCGGTCGGGTTCCCCGCCCACGAAGGCGTGTACGCGGGAGTGCTCGGGCCGAGCTACGAGACTCCGGCGGAGATCGAGATGTTGCGCCGCGTCGGCGGGACCGTGGTCGGCATGTCGACCGTCCAGGAGGTCATCGCGGCGCGACACCTCGGGATGCGCGTGCTCGCCCTGTCGCTGGTCACCAACCTCGCCGCCGGGATCGCCGGCCGGCCGCTCACCCACACCGAGGTGCTCGAGGTCGGCGAGGCCGCGCGGTCCCGTCTGGCGGCGCTGCTCGAGCGCCTGCTCGACCACCTGGCCGGCGGCGCGTGAGGGTCGAGGCGCTCGAACTCGGGCCGTTCGGGGCGCGCTGCGTTCTGCTCGGTTGCGAGCGAACCGGCGCCGCCGCGGTGGTCGACCCGGGGTTCGAGCCGGAGGCGATCGTCGAGGAGGTGGAGCGCCGGCGCCTCGCCCCGGGGCTGATCGTGCTCACCCACGCCCACATCGACCACGCGTGGGGCGCGGCGGCGGTCAAACGGGCGTTCCCCCGGGCGCGGCTGCTCCTCCACCCGGGCGATCGCGAATTGTTCGGCAACCTGGCCATGCAGGCACGCATGTTCGGATTCCCTGCCCCGCCGCCCGTCCCCGAAGACGGCGAACTCGCGGACGGTGACCGGCTGCGCTTCGGCGACATCGAACTGCTGGTCCGCCACACGCCCGGCCACAGTCCCGGCCATGTCGTGCTGCTTCATGAGGATGCGGAACGACCCGCGGCCGTGGTCGGGGACGTCCTGTTCGCCGGATCGATCGGCCGCACCGACCTGTGGGGGGGCAGTTACGAGCAGCTCGAACGCTCGATCCGCCAGGTGCTCTACCGGCTGCCGGCGCACACCAGGGTGGTGTGCGGCCACGGGCCCGACACCACGATCGGCGAGGAGATGGCGTCGAACCCGTTCGTCTCGGCGTACAGCTGAGCGCAGAACCAACCACGGGCAGGGTTCGTTTGATGGGGTGTAGGGAGGCCGCCACATGCGCCGCATACTTCAACTCGCCGCCGTCTCGCTCCTCGCCGCCTCTCCGGTCGCCGCGGAGGAGACGCTGCGTACCTTCACGTTCGGTCGCGAGGCCGGCGTCCTGACCGGCGTCGCCATCGAGGCGGGCGTCGCGGAGGTCGAGGTGGTCGCGGCCGACGTGACCGCCGTCAGCGTCGAAGTCGACATCGAGTCGAGCAAGAGCCGCTCGCGCGTCCAGAAGATCGTCGACCGGCTCGAGCTGCGCGCCGAGGAGCGCGGAGGGCGGCTCCACCTCCAAGTGGCCAACGCACCGGACCACGACCGCGACTACTCGGAGGTGTGGACGGTCCAGATCCCCCGCACGCTGGCGCTGGAGCTGGAAGTCGGCGTCGGCGACCTGCGTATCCTCGACGTCGCCGCGTCGGTGTCGGTCGAGGCCGGGGTCGGCGACATCCGCATCGAGGGTGAACACGGCGCCTTCGGCCGGGTACGCGCGTCGTGCGGCGTGGGCGACGTCGAGATCCGCACGCCGGAGGGCCGGGCGGACTCCGACGGGTTCATCGGCAAGAGCGCCTCGCACCGCGGCCCGGGCAAGGCCGACCTCGATGTCGAGGCGGGGGTCGGCGACATCACGATCAGGCTGCGCTAGAAACGGTTGACGGTTGTCCGTTCCCCGTTGTCGGCGAGAAGCGGCGAAGACGTGGACCGTGGACTGTGGACTGTGGACTGTGGACTGTGGACCGAAAAGGCGAAACGACCTGCGGTCCGCGCAGTCTTCCCGAAGGACAGCGGTTTCATACCGATTCGACATCCGTCGGAGAGGAAACGCGGCGTGGCGCAGCCGCCAGTGGGCCTATCGCAAGGCGCGCGAGCGAAGCCGCGACGCAGCGTACTCCTCGTCCGTGAGGAGCGAGCGAGCGAAGCGTAACGCAGCGAGAGGTCCGCTGCCGGCTGCGCAGGGTGGCGGGGTTGGGGGCTTCACGCCGCGTGTGGCAGGACGAAGGCCGCGCCGGCGGCCGGGGGCGGGTGAGCGGCGCACGCGGGAGGCCGGGGGGTAGGCGTGCGCCGCGAGCGCGCCCCGCACACCCCGTGCCCTGCCGGAGGCAGGGCGCTTCGTCCTGCCACCATGCGTACGCTTCACGGTCGACGTGGAAGTGGTATCAGCGCTTCCCAAGAAGGCTGACGAGCACGTCGCCGAGGTGGTTGCGCCACGTCGACGGGTTGTGTCCCTCCGCGACCTCGAGGTACGCGACGTCGTGGCCGGCCGCGCTGAGCGCCTCCCGCACGCCGCGCGCCGTGGCCAGGTTCGCCCCGTCGTAGAGGCCCGCCAGGATCGCCACGCGCAGGCGGCGACCGCGCCGGGCCGCGGCGGCCTCGATGTCGGCGGGGGTGAGCCTGCGTCCGGGGATGAGCAGACCCAGTCGCCCATACGCGCGCTCCGGCGCGAGTGCGGCGTCGAGGGCGTCCCTGGCGCCGAAGGAGATGGCGAGGAGTGCGCGTTCCCCGGCGCGTCCGCCCACGCGGTAGCGCGACGCGACCCACGCGGGCACCTCGTCCACGAGGAACGTGCGCATCGGTTCGCCGGCCCGAAAGTCAGGATCGCCGGGCCGGTGCGACTCGAGGAACACCGCCACGATCGGTTCGATCTCACCGTGTGCGATCAGCCAGTCGAGTACGCGGGGAGCCTGCCCCTCCCGCGCCGCGCTCCATCCGGAGTGGAACACCGCGACCGGGTAAGAGCCGGCCCGGGGGTACCCCGGAGGCGTGTAGACGACGACGCGGCGGAACCCGCCCAGCGCGCGGCTGTCGATCGCCGACTCGGCCAGCGCCCCGGCGGGCGTGGATGGGGCGTCGGTGAATTCGCGCGGCGGCACGTAGCCGGGCGCGACGAACTCGGAGACGGGACCGGAGGCGTGGAACTCGGACCGCCGCGGGTTGTGCGGGTCGACGCGATAGTCGCCCTCCCCCGGCACGGTCAGGTACTCGACCCGCGCTGCGGACGCCACGCGGGTCTCCAGCCGGTACCAGTCGCTCCGGCCCACCCGTGCCATCGCGCCGGCGCCCATGTCGAAACTGCCGTCCGCGACGCGCTCGCCCCAGCCGGTGACGTCGGAGACGATGCGCGGAACGCGGCCGCCCGGGCTCTCGACGAGGAAGGTCACCGTCACCTCGCCGCCCTCGGCCGGCTGCGAGACGAGAGGGGTGCTCTTGCGCCCCGCCTCGACCTCCGCGATCGCTCTCGCCAGTCCTCCACCGTCGGCGACCGCTTCGCGCGACGCTCGCGAGCACGACGATGCGACCACGAGGAGGACGGCCCCGGTCACCGCGACGGCGGCCGCCCGACGTCCTTCCCGGTCACCGACCCGGCCCACGGCCCACCTCTCGCGGTCCACGGCGTTCAGGTTTGCAGCACACCCCAGCCGAACGGCGCCTGCCGGCCCTCGTGGGCGGCGGCCTCGATGCACGCGGCGACCGCCTCGCGGGTGTGACGCGGGTCGAGAATGCCGTCCACCCACAGCCGGCTCGCCGCGTAGCGCGGGTCGGTGGTCGCCTCGTAGCGGGCGCGGATGTCGGCGAGCAGCGCCTCGCGCTCGGCGGGGGCGACCTCCCGCTTGCCGACCTGGAGCTGGAGCAGCGTCTGCGCCGCCTGCTCGCCGCCCATCACCGCGACGCACGCCGAGGGCCAGGCGAAGATGAAGCGCGCCCCGTAGGCCTTGCCGCACATCGCGTAGTTCCCGGCGCCGTACGAGTTTCCGACGATCACCGTGACCTTGGGCACCGTCGAGTTGGCCACGACGTTGACCAACTTGGCGCCGTCCTTGATGATCCCCTCGCGCTCCGCCTTCGAGCCGACCATGAAGCCGGTGACGTCCTGGAGGAAGAGCAGCGGGATGCCCTTCTGGTTGCACAACTCGACGAAGCGGGCGCCCTTGTCGGCGGCGTCGGGGTAGATGACGCCGCCGATCTGCATCTCCTTCTCGCGCGCCTCCAAGCCGCGCCGGCGCGCGACCACGGCGCGCTGGTTGGCGACCACGCCCACCGACCAACCGAGGACGCGTCCGGTGCCGCACACCAGGGTGCGCCCGGAGGTGGCCTTGTACTCCTCGAACTCGGAGCCGTCGAGCAGGTGCGCGAGCAGCGCGTAGGTGTCGTACGGGCGCGACCGGTCCGGGGGGATCACGCCGAGGACGCCGTCGGCGTCGACCGCCGGCTCGCGCGCCTCGACGCGGTCGATCGGCAGGCGCGCGGGCGCCGCGAGCTGCGCCATGCGCGCGCGGATCGCGGCGATGCACGCGGCGTCGTCGGGGAAACGGTCGTCCACCACCATCGAGATGTCCGACTGCACCTCGGCGCCGCCGAGCTGCTCGGTTTCGATCTGCTCGCCGATCGCCGCCCGGACCAGCGCCGGCCCGGCGAGGAAGATCGACCCGGTGCCCTCGACGATCAGCGCCTCGTCGGACATGATCGGCAAATAGGCGCCGCCGGCGACGCACGGCCCCATGATCGCGGCGATCTGGTAGATCCCCGCCGCCGAGAGCCGCGCGTTGTTGTAGAACACCCGCCCGAAGTGCTCCTTGTCGGGGAAGATCTCGTCCTGCATGGGCAGGAACACGCCCGCCGAGTCGACCAGGTAGATCAGCGGCAGCCGGTTCTCCAGCGCGATCTCCTGGGCACGCAGGATCTTCTTGCAGGTGATCGGGAACCACGCACCGGCCTTGACCGTGGCGTCGTTCGCGACCACCACGCAGCGCCGCCCCGAGACCGTACCGACCCCGGTCACGCACCCGGCCGCCGGCGCTCCGCCCCACTCCTGGTACATCCCCCAGCCGGCCCACAGGCCGAGCTCGAGCAGAGGTTCACCGCGGTCGAGCAGCGCGGCGAGGCGCTCCCGGGCGAGCAGCTTCCCCTGCGACTTCTGCCGGGCCGCGGCCTTGACGCCGCCGCCTTCCTGAAGGCGAGCCGCCTCGGCGTCGAGCCGGTCCATCGCCGTCCGCCAGTGGTCGAGGTTGCTCTCGAACGCCCCGTTCCTCTTGACCGCTCCGGCCAGTGACGCCATTCCGCCTCCCGAACCGCGCGTGACAGCCTACGCGGTTCCGCAACGCGGCGAAAGAGAGGAGGTGCGGACCCGGGACCCTTCAGGAGAACGCCGCGTAGTCGCCGGCGAGGAAGCGATCGACGTAGTCGCGCATCGCCGCCTCGCCGGTCATCAGCATGTCGAGCTGCCGGGCGCACCCGGTGAGCGCGCCGAGCAGCTCCAGCGCCACGAGCGACGGCGCCGCCGGGAACCGGCGCAACCACGCCGTCACCAGGTCGCCTCGCCGGTCGACGCCGAAACCCGAGCGGAGGAGGACCTCGGCGAGGAAGCGCGCGCGCAGGTCGCGCCGCTCGACGCCGGCCGCCCCGCCGCGGAAACGGAAGTTGACGAAGTTGTTTTCCGCCGCCTCGCCGACGTGCGCGTCGACCATGGTGAAGTGGTAGGCGAGCCGGGCGTTGAGGCTGACGTAGTCGGGCGCCACGAGCAGGTAGTTCGCGCCGCCGAGTTCCCGCACCGGCGCGCGAGCGTCGTGGATCGATGCCGTGAGGACCGAGGCGAACGCCTTCAGGCTCACCTGGCTGCGCCCCGCCCACGTCACTCCCTGGCGGCCCATGCCCCGCCACAGCGCCTGGAACGGCGCGGACTCGACCTGCTCGGCCTTCAGCCTCTTCTTCGCCCGCAGGTCCTGCGGCACGGCGCCCCCGAGGTCGAGCAGCCACAGGTTCAACGGGACCGGGCTCTCCAGCCGCCACACCCGGCGGCCGCCCCGCGACACCGTGTCGCCGAGGCGGAACATCGCCGCCACCGCGATTTCGTGGCAGAAGCGCACGATATCGTGAACCGACCGGCACGCCGACGCCCGGAAAGTGCGGGCGAGCGGATCGCTCAAGTTGAGGGCGAGAATCCGGTCGTGCACCGGATGGCCGCGGCGGGCGCGCGCCGAGTGGCGGATGCGGGAACGCACCCGCTCCCTGACCTCCGGCCACAGCGAACCCGCCCACACCCTGCGCTGGCCGGCGTCGATGCTGACGGCCGCGCCCTGTTCCAGGCGTTCGAGCGCGCCGGGGACGCCGAACAACGTCGGCACGGCGAATTCGCGCGCCAACGCCGCCGCGTGCCCGGCGGGGTTACCCTGCTCGGCGATCAAGGCGGCGAGGCGGGGCAACGCCGCGCTGAGTTCCGGGGTGGCCTGCGCGACGACCAGGACCGCCCCCTCGGGCGTCGCGTCGATCGCCGCCGCGCCCGTGCCCAGGTGAACCGGGCCGCTCGCGCGCCCCGGGAAGATCGCCATGCCGCCGGCCAGCAGCGGCTCTCCCGGTTCCTCAGGGGTCCTCTGGGCGACCTCGCCGATGCGCAGCGGCCGCGATTGCACCACCCACAGCCGGCCCTCGGGTGACCATACCCACTCGAGATCCTGCGGCCCACCGAACAGCTCCTCGGCGGCGGTGCCGGCGTCGAGCAGCGCCGCGCCCAGGCGCTCCGGAAGTCCCTCCGCACCGACGTCCGTTCCGCCCGTCCCGCCGCGCCGCAGCACGGTCGTGGTCGCCTGCGCGTCGCCGCGGACCATCGCGTCGGCCAGGCCCGCGACGTGGTCCGCCACCATCCGGTCGGCGTGGGGCGCCGCCGGGTCCCTGGTGTACAGGACTCCCGCGATGGCCGCGTCGACCATGGGCAGGAGCAAGACGGCCATCGGGGTCTCGACCTCGGCGATGCCGGCGTACAGGCGGTAGAGGACGGCGCGGTCGTTCCACCGGCTGGCGAGCACCCGCGCGTACGCGGCACCGAGCCCACGGGGCTCGACGTCGAGCACCGACTCGAACTGGCCGGCGAAGGAGAGCTTCCCGTCCTCGCCCACCGCCGACGAGCGCACCGCCCAGCGCCGGACGCCGGAGAATTCCGAAACGGCGTTCTCGAGTGCTCCTGCGAGCTGCGGCGGCATCGGGCTGGCCGTGACCAGGGCGCGGATCGCCCCGGTGCGTTCGCGGAAGAGCGGCTGGCCGGCTAGCAGGTCGAGGTCCCGGGACAGGGAGCGGATCGGCTGCCGCAGGCCGTTGGCGTCGAGGAAGTGGCGGAAGGCGGACGTCGTGACGACCAGCCCCTCCGGGACCAGATCCGGCCTCGCGGCGCGCAGTTCCCCGAGGTTGGCGGCTTTCCCCCCGGCCTCGCGCGCCGTTCCTCCCCTCACCTCGCGCAGCGGCGTCACGAGCGGGTGGACGGCCGCCCGCCTCGCCTTCTCGAGCGACGTGTCGAGTTCCCGCGCGATCTCCGCGTGGACGCGGTAGAGCTGCTGGTGGTCGCCGCCGGTCAGCAGGTTGAGGTTCTCCGCCAAGAGCAGGGAGCCGTCGAGCAGATCGCGCACGCACACGCGCAGCGACGGCTCGTCGAGGTCGAACAGGGCCAGATCGGCCTCGAGGTCGGCCATCCTCTCGAGCAGTTCGGAGTTCGCCGCCAGGACACGACGCAGGACGCGATAGCGGTGGCGGAGGTCCTCGTCCGCCACGTCCGCTCCACGGCCGGCGTTCCACATCGCTCACTCCTCGCCCGCGGCCGAGGCCTCGGCGGCGCGCAGGACTGCGTCGCGGAGGTCGCCGATGCGGAACGGCTTCGCGATGCACTCGAAGGCGCCACGGGCGAGCACCCCCCGCTTCAACTCGGGCGTCGCGAACGCGGTGATCAGGAGTACGCGCACGCGGGCGTTGTGCTCCAAGGCCCTTTCGAGGAGCTGGAGTCCGTCGACTCCCGGCATGCGCAGGTCGGTGACCAGAACGTCGAACCGGCACTCGCCGAGCCGGGCGTGCGCGGCCACCGCGTCCAGGAACACCTCGACCTCGAGCCCGGCCCGCTCGAGGATCGGGCGCAACCGCGAACCGACGATCGGTTCGTCATCGACCACCATGACGCGCGCCACCCTCACCTCCTCGACCAGCCGCTCTCGCGCAGCAGATCACGTGCCGCCCCGACAGGATCGCCCTTCGTGTCTCCGCCCCGCCACGCCACCAGCCGTCCGACCACCTCCAGCCGCGGTCCGAGCTCCTCGGCGTCCATGCCCCTCCCCCAGGCGCTCACCTCGCGGGGCGTCGCCGCGACCTCCAGCCCGATTCGCCTGAGGACTTCGGCCCCGATGCGCCCCCTCCACCCGTCCACGTCGGTCGCTCCGAAGCTCGGCACGAGACGGCAGTAGAGGAAGTTCGCCGACGGCAGGTCGGTCGTCGCGGCCGCCACCACGTCGATGCCGCCATGCGCAGCAGCGAGCAGGATGCAACGGTCGCGATCGACGGCCGCATACCTGGTCACCCCACCCGCCCCGGAAACGCCTCCGGCGCGCATTCCGACGAAGACCGACGCCAGCGGTCCCTCGTCCGTTCCCGCACCGGAATCGGCCGCGAACACGACGACGTCCGCGCCGGCCCGGGCACGCCGTTCCTTCGCCGCCTCGGCGCGGACCAGGCCGAAGAGGGCATCGCCCGCGACCAGGTGCGCGAGGTGCACGAGGTCGCGTAACGTACGACAGGCCGAGGGGACCGGCGCGGTGCGGTTGCTCCCGGGCGTCAGTTCGAACAGGCCGCGACGGACGGCGCGCAACAGGCGGTACTCGGCTTCCTCCTCACCGCCGCCGAGCGCGAGCAGTTCCTCGACGCGCCCGGCGTACACCGCGCTGTCCTCGGCATCCACGGTGACCACCGTCCCGGATCGGATCCGGCGGCTTGCGTCCCGGAGCCGGACAATGCACGGGATGCGGCGCTGGCGGGCGAGGCTGGCCACGCCGTCCGCCGGCGAATTGCCGTCGAGCAGGAGCGCGGCGGCGCCGTCGAGCAGGGCCAGCGCCGGAGAATCCAGATCGAGGCCCGCGGCGACCAGCACCGCTCCACGAGGGTCGCCGACGGGGCCGCCGGCGTCCTCCAGATTGACGACCGGGGCGGACGCGATCCCCCGGCTCGCCACCTGCCCCGCCTGCCGGTAGAGCAGCGGAGCCGCGGCGATCGCCTGCGCCAAATCCGTGCCGCCCTGCGGGGAGGGCGGGATGGCCGCGTCCTCCGCATCGAGCGACTCGAGGCCGGCGCGGAGCGCCAGTCGGGCCTCGGCGGCGAGCTTCTCGCAGGCCTCGTAGTAGCTCAGGCTCGCCTCCCGGGTGATGACGTTGAGGTCGAAGACCGCCGACTCGGCGATGTCGATCGCCGCCTCGACCAGCGTGCGCACGAACTGACGGTCGAAGACGTACTCGCCGCCCTGCTTCACCGCGGCGTCGCGGGCCAGATCGAGGAGCCGGGCATAGCCCGTGAGGAGCTGCCGGAACCTGGTCACTCGGAGGGCCACCACGGGCGGCCCCGACCTCTCCCGCCCGCCGAGCCAGCCGAGAATTCCTGTCATCCCTGCCTCTCCCCTTCCGCGCGCCTGCCTGCCATTCTGCCATGTCGCGCGGGGAGCGCCCAGCCGCTGAGGCTGCCCGGCCCCGCCGGTGCGTGCCCGCTCTCTCGCCTATACTGCTGCGCGAATGCCAGTAGACGCGCGGTCGGTCGCGACGCCACCCGAGAACCCCCACCCCGTGGTTTTCGACGGCGGCCCGAACTCCCTGCAACTCCAGCGCACGCTCGAGGCGGAGCGTGCGCTGCTCTCCCGGCCCCGACTGTCCATCCGCACCCGTCTGGTGATCAGTCTGCTCCTCTGCTTCGGTCTCAGCTGCGTGTTCGCGCTGGCCATCATGTCGATCCTGGTCAGCGCGCACGAGACGTTGAGCACGCTGGCCAGGGCCGATCGCCTTTCCTACGAGATCCACAACGCCGTGGACGAGCCCAGGGACCGCGAGAAGAACGGCCGCGAGACCGCGCTGGCCCACGCCGATGCCGCCATCGCAACGCTCTATGCGCAGCCCAGCGGACTGCGCCGGGTCGCTCCCATCCCGGGCATCGACACCATCGCCACCCGCCTTCGGGTCTACCGGGACGCGCTGGCCGCTCTGCCCACCGAGCCATCGGCCGAGGATCTCGCGAAGCTGCAGGCCGGCGGCGCGGCGCTCGCGCGCGAAGTCGACGCCATGATCGCCGCCGAGCGGGCCTCGCTCGAGTCGGAGTTCGGCACCGGGCGGCGGACGATGGCGTTGTTCCTCGCGCTCCTGTTCAGCCTGTTCGGATTCATCACCTACTTCTTCGCCCGCGCGCTGGTCATGCCGATCCGCCGCTTCCAGCGTCACACGAAGCGCATCGCCCAGGGCGATTTCAGCCTGATCGGCCCGGCGCGCGCGTTCCGCGACGAGTTCACCGACCTCGCCCTGGCGGTCAACCGCATGCTCGCCGAACTGCAGGTCTACCAGGACCGTTGCGTGCGCGCCGGCAAGTTGACGGCAGTCGGCACGATCACCTCGGGTATCGCCCACGAGGTCAACAACCCGCTCAACAACGTCTCGATCACCACCGAGACGCTGATGGCGGAGCTCGACACCCTGCCTCGGGAGGAGCAGTGGAAGCTGCTCCAGGACATCTACTTCGAGACCGAGCGCGCGAGCGAGATCGTCAAGTCGCTGCTCGACTTCACCCGCGAGGAACGCCAGGAACTGGTCTCCCTCGACATCGCGGAGGTGATCCAGTCCACTCATCGGCTGGCACAGAACGAGATGGCGCTCAACAACGTCGAGTTCGTCAACCTCGTTCCGGCCGGACTTCCCCATGTCCGCGCCACAGCCAACCAACTCCGCCAGGTCTTCCTCAACCTGTTCATCAACGCCGTCCAGGCGATGCCGCGCGGTGGGAGGCTGACCGTCACCGCCGACGCTCGACCCGAGGAGGGCCGGGTGTGCATCGAGGTGCGCGACGAGGGCGAGGGCATCCCGGCCGCGGTGCTGCCGCACATCTTCGATCCGTTCTTCACGACGAAGGGGCCAGGCCAGGGTACCGGGCTGGGGCTGTCGGTGAGCTGGAGCATCCTGCGCAAGTTCGGCGGCGAGATCCAGGCGACCAGCGAGCCCGGCAGGGGTTCGGTGTTCCACGTCTGCCTGCCGGCGGCGGCTGTCGGATAATCGGCGCGGAGGGCGGGAGAAGCGCATGGCGAAACGGACGTCGGTCATGGTCCTCGACGACGAACCGATCGTCGGTGACCGCGTGCGCGCGGCACTCGAGAGGGCCGGCTTCGCGGTCGAGGTGTTCACGGACTCCTCCGCCGCGCTGCACAGGCTCGGAGAGGCCCGCTTCGACGTGCTGGTCACCGACATGAAGATGCGCGGACCGAGCGGCTTGGATGTCTTGCGTCACGCCCGCGAGCACACCCCAGCGACGAGGGTCATCGTGGTAACCGGCTACGCGACGATCGAGACCAACCGCGAGGCCGTTGCGCTCGGCGCATTCGGCTTCGTACCGAAACCATTCAAGCTGCACGATCTGGTCCAGCTCGTCACGCAGGCCGCCGGGGCGTGACAGCGCCGGTGAAGCCCGCGGTTTCGGCTCCCGTCCAGGTGACTTGCCAAATCCGGAAATAAAAGTCATGATTTCGCCCGTTGTCGTGCCCGGGAGACGGGACCGGGGTCCGTTGCCAACCCCCGGACCGTCGAAGGAGTCCGGATCGTGAAGATCACCGCCACCGAGGAGTACGGGCTGCGCTGCATGCTCCAACTCGCCCTGCGCGAGGGCCGGACGGTGTCGCTGACCGACCTGGCGCGCGCCGAGGGGATCGCCGTGCCCTTCGCCGCCAAGGTCCTGCACCGGCTCCGCCAGAGCGGCCTGGTCGTCGCCTCGCGCGGGCGCCACGGCGGCTACCAGCTCGCGGCGCCGGCCGAGCAGGTGTCCGTGCTGCAGGTCCTCGAAGCGCTCGGCCGCCCGCTGTTCGACTCGAGTTTCTGCCGGCACCACGGTTCGCCCGAGGACGGGGCGTGCGCCAGGCTCACCGATTGCTCGTTGCGGCCGGTGTGGGCGCACCTCGACGCACTGCTCCGGCAGTTCTTCACCCAGACCACCCTCGCCGACCTGGCGTCCGGCGAGCGCTTCACACGAGATCACCTGACGCAGCGCTGGCCGCTGCTGGCGGCACCGGTCCGATTGAGCGAGGCCGGGCCGATGACGGAGGAGACGAGATGACGGGCTCGAACGACGCGGTGTTCTCCTGCGCCGACGTGCGCATCTGGGTCGGCGACAAGGAAGTGGTCAAGGGCGTGGACCTGACCGTCCGTCCGGGCGAGATCCACGCCATCATGGGCCCGAACGGCTCCGGGAAGTCGACCTTCGCGAGCGGCCTCATGGGTCACCCCATGTACACGATCGAAGGGAGACTCACGTTGGCCGGCGAGGACGTCTCCGGAATGTCGCCCGACGAGAAGGCGCGCGCCGGCATGTTCCTCGCGTTCCAGTACCCGGTGGCGGTGCCCGGCGTGACGGTGGCGTCGTTCCTGCGCGCGGCCGTGTCGGCGCGGCGCGGCGCGGAGGTGCCCGTCCGCGAGTTCCGCAAGGAACTGCTCGAACGCATGGCCGAGCTGGACATGGACCCCTCGTTCGCCGGCCGCTATCTCAACGACGGGTTCTCCGGCGGCGAGAAGAAGCGGGTCGAGACGCTGCAGCTGCTCATGCTCCGGCCGCGGTTCGCGATCCTCGACGAGACCGACTCGGGCCTCGACATCGACGCGCTCAAGGTGGTGGCGCGCGGCATCAACTCCGCCGCGACGCAGGAAAACGGCTTTGTCCTGGTCACCCACTACCAGCGCCTGCTCAACTACGTCACGCCTCACGTGGTGCACGTATTCATGGACGGCCGCATCGTCCGCACCGGCGGCGCGGGGCTGGCGCTGGAGCTCGAAGAGCGCGGCTACGACTGGCTCGAGCCGGTCGCCGCCGCGGGAGGTGCGTGATGGCCTCGACCCCGACGGTCGCCGATATCGGCGCCGACTACGCCAGCAAGTACGGCTTCCACGACCCCGAGGAGTACTTCACCCGCGCGCCCAAGGGCCTCTCCCACGAGGTCGTGGAGATGATCTCGCGGCTGAAGCAGGAGCCCGACTGGATGCGGGAGTTCCGCCACAAGGCGCTCGACGTCTTCCTCGCCAAGCCGATGCCGACCTGGGGCGACACTGCGATGCTCGCGGAGATCGACTTCGCCGACATCACCTACTACGTGCGCGCCACCGAGAAGCAGGAGAAGAGTTGGGACGACGTGCCGGAGAACGTCAAGCGCACCTTCGACCGGCTCGGCATCCCCGAGGCGGAGCGCAAGTTCCTCGCCGGCGTCTCGGCGCAGTACGAGTCCGAGGTCGTCTACCACTCGGTCAAGGAGGAGCTGACCAAGCAGGGCGTGATCTTCCTCGACATGGACTCCGGGCTGCGCGAGCATGGCGAGATCGTGCGCAAGCACTTCGGCACCGTGATTCCCGCGGCCGACAACAAGTTCGCCGCGCTCAACTCGGCGGTATGGTCGGGCGGCTCGTTCATCTACGTGCCGAAGAACACCGAGGTGGCGATCCCCCTGCAGGCCTACTTCCGCATCAACGCCGAGCGCATGGGGCAGTTCGAGCGCACACTGATCATCGCCGACGAGGGGTCGCGCGTGCATTACATCGAGGGTTGCACCGCGCCGGTCTACTCGACCAACTCGCTGCACTCGGCGGTGGTCGAGCTGATCGCCATGAAGGGCGCACACATCCGCTACACGACGATTCAGAACTGGTCGAACAACATCTTCAACCTGGTGACCAAGCGCGCCGTCGCCCACGAGGACGCGGCGGTCGAGTGGGTCGACGGCAACATCGGTTCGAAGCTGACCATGAAGTACCCGGCCATCGTCCTCAAGGGCGAGCGGGCGCACGGCGAGGTGCTTTCGATCGCCTTCGCCGGCCCCGGCCAGCACCAGGACGCGGGCGCCAAGGCGATCCACCTGGCGCCCAACACCACATCGAAGATCACCTCGAAGTCGATCTCCAGGGACACCGGCCGCTCGTCGTACCGCGGCCTGGTCAAGATGCGCAAGGGGGCGCACGGCTGCAAGACCACCGTCCAGTGCGACGCCCTGCTGATCGGCTCGGCGGCGCGCACCGACACCTACCCGACCATGGAGATCGCCGAGGACGACGTGCGCGTCGAGCACGAAGCGCGGGTGTCGAAGCTCGGCGACGAGCAGCTCTTCTACCTGCGCACGCGCGGCATCCCGGAGGACAAGGCGCGATTGATGATCGTCAACGGCTTCATCGAGCCGTTCGTCAAGGAGTTGCCGATGGAGTACGCGGTGGAGCTGAACCGGCTCATCGAGCTGGAGATGGAGGGGTCCGTTGGCTAGGCGACAGGGGTCCGGGGTCCGGGGTCCGGGGTCCGGGGAGGACCCGCGATGAGCGCGCAACCGCAGGCCGTTCCGGCGATCCCGCTCGAGTACCTCGCGCGCCTGTCGCGCGCCGCCGGCGAGGACGCCTCCCTCCTGGCGTTGCGCGAGCGGGCCCGCGACCTGCTCTCGCCGCTGACGCTGCCCCACCGCGCCCGCCACCTGTGGCGCTACACCAACCCGGAGAGGTTCGTCCCCGTCGCCGATCCCACCGCCCAGTCGCCGGTGCCGATCTCCCACGAGTGGGAGCGTGAGGCTCGCCTCTCCGGCGCCGCACTGGTCGCCGGCGGTTCGCTGCGCATGATCGAGATCGACGACGCCGCGAAGCGGGCCGGCGTGGTCATCGAGGACCTGCACCGCGCCGCGACGGACGGCCTGCTCGGCTCGCTGGTCCCGCCCGAACACGGCTTCGTCGAGGCGATCAACACGGCGGCCTGGCACGGCGGCGTGTTCGTCCGCGTGCCCGCAGGCGTCGAGCTGGAGCATCCGATCCGGATCCGCTTCGTCGCGTCGGCCGAGCAGGTGAGCGCCCCACGCATTCTCGTCGTGGCCGGGGCCGGCTCGTCGTTCGAGGTGCTTGAGGGCCACGTCGGCGGCGGCGTCCCGGCCCAGGTGTTCGGCGTGACCGAGATCGCCGTCGGACAGGACGCGCGGGTGCGCTTCAACCTCGTCCAGCGCTGGGACGCTGCAGTCACCGGCCATCTCACCACCCGGACCCGCCTCGAACGCGGCGCGCACATCCAGGTGTCGATGGCGTCGTTCGGCGGCGGACTCTTCAAGTCCGACGTCGGCACGGTGCTCGCCGGCGAGGGCGCCCAGGCCGAGATGTTCGGCGTGGCGATGGGCGGCGGGCGCCAGCACCTCGACCACCACACCGAGCACATCCACGAGTCGGGGAAGACTCACTCGAACCTCGACTTCAAGGTGGCGCTCACCGGTTCGGCGCGCTCCGCCTACACCGGAATGATCCGCATCGCGGAGAACGCCGCCGCGAGCGAGGCGTACCAGGTCAACCGCAACCTCCTGCTCTCCGAGGACGCCCGCGCGGAGTCGATCCCGGAACTCGAGATCCTCACCGACGACGTCCGCTGCAGTCACGGCGCCACCGTGGCGCCGCTCGACGACGAGCAGGTGTTCTACCTCAAGTCGCGCGGCCTGGCGCACTCGCAGGCGATGCGGTTGATCGTCTACGGCTTCCTCGACCAGACACTGCAGCGGCTCCCCGAGGCGACGCGCGAGCGCATCGAGGCGATGGTCGCCCAACGGCTGCACGAGGGCTGAGTCCGATGAGCGTTTCTCCCCCCGCTCTCGACGCGCGCGCGCTGCGCGCCCGCTTCCCCATCCTCGCCCGCCGTGTCCACGGCCGGCCCCTGGTCTACCTCGACAACGCCGCCACGACGCAGAAACCCGACACGGTGCTCCAGGCCCTGGAGCGCTACTACACGGAGAGCAACTCGAACGTCCACCGCGGCGTGCACACGCTCGCCGAGGAGGCCACAGCCGCCTACGAGGGGTGTCGCGAACGCGTCGCGCGTTTCGTCAACGCCCCCGACCCGCGCGGCATCGTGATCCTGCGCAACGCCACCGAGGCGATCAACCTGGTCGCCCGCTCCTGGGGCGCGACGCTCGCCGCCGGCGACGAGGTGCTGCTCACCGAGATGGAGCACCACTCCAATCTGGTGCCGTGGATCATGCTCGCCCGCGAGCGGGGCGTGGTCCTGCGCCACCTGCCGATCACCGACGGCGGCGAACTCGAGATGTCCCGGCTCGGCGAGCTGCTCACGGCGCGCACCAGGATCGTCGCCCTGACAGCGATGTCGAACGTCCTCGGCACCATCAACCCGGTCGCCGAGATCGCCGCGGCCGCGCACGGCGTCGGGGCGGTCGTCGTGGTGGACGGGGCGCAGTCAGTGCCGCACATGCCTGTTGACTTCAACGCCCTCGGCGCCGACTTCCTCGCCTTCTCCGCCCACAAGGCGTACGGGCCGACTGGCGTCGGCTTTCTGGTCGGGAGGCTCGAACTGCTCGACCGCATGGAGCCGCAGCTCGGCGGCGGCGAGATGATCCGCGAGGTGCGGCTCGACTTCGCCTCGTGGAACGAGGTGCCGCACCGCTTCGAGGCGGGCACGCCGAACATCGCCGACGCCGCCGCGTTCCCGGCCGCGCTCGACCTGCTCGAGGAGGTCGGGATGGCGGCGCTGCGCGCCCACGAGGTCGAACTGGCCGGCTACGCGCTCGAGCGTCTCTCCTCCCTCGGCTGCCTGAGCATCCACGGCCCGCTCGATCCCGAGAGGCGCGGCGCCCTGGTGTCGTTCGTCGATCCCGAACTGCACCCGCACGACCTGGCCACCATCCTCGACACGCGCGGCGTGGCGGTGCGCGCCGGGCACCACTGCGCGCAGCCGCTGATGCGCCGGCTCGGCGTGGTCGCCACGGCCAGGGCGTCGTTCGGCGTGTACAACGACCGCGACGACGTGGACGCGCTGGTCGACGCCCTCCGCGAAGCCCGCCGCTACTTCGGCCTTTCGGGGGCATCCTCGTGATGGCAACAGGCTACGGACCATGGGCACAAGGGACCGGGGACCGGGGTCCCGAATCCGACCCTACCACCCCGCGTGCGACTGCGTTCCGTCTTCTCCTGAGCCCTGACCCCGGACCCCGGACCCCTCGTGCATCTTCGGGTGGACGTCACGGGCCTCGCTGCGAGGTGGACCATGGTTGAACGGCCCGAAGTGGCGCTCGACGAGCTCTACCGCGAAGTGGTCATGGACCACCACCGCCATCCCCGCGGCCGGGATCCCCTGCCGCGCGTCGACAGCCGGGCGCACGGCTTCAACCCGATGTGCGGCGACGATCTCTACCTCAACCTGGCCCTCGACGGCGACCGCATCGCCGGCGTCCACGTCGAGGTGCGCGGCTGCGCCATCTCCACCGCGTCCGCCTCGATCCTCGCCGAGACGCTGCGCGGCAGGACGATCGCCGAGGCGGAGGCGACCGCCGAGAGCTTCCGCGCCATGATGCACGGCCAGCCCGTCCCGCCGGACGCCGACCTCGGCGACCTCGAGGCGCTCGAGGGGGTGAAGAAGTTCGCGGTGCGCGTCAAGTGCGCGATGCTCGCCTGGGTGACGCTGCAGGACGCGCTCAAGGCGTGGAAGGTCGGCGCCCGCGAGTCGCTCAGCTCGACGGAGAGCGAGGAGGCGTCGTGATGAGCGAGCTGTCGGAGAAGTTCGTCCTCGACGCCCTGCGGCCGATCGTCGACCCCGAGATCGCCATCTCGATCGTCGACCTCGGGCTGATCCGCAAGGTCGAGATCACCGAGGGCGGGACCGTCAAGGTGGTCATGACGCTGACCACGCCGTTCTGCCCCGAGGGTCCGGAGATCGTCGCGGCGGTTGACGGAACGGTGCGCACGCTCCCCGGCGTCGCCGAGGCCTCCGTCGAGCTGCAGTGGAACCCGCCGTGGGACCCGCGCAAGGACGCCGACGACGAGGTCAAGGCGATGCTCGGGATCTGGGACTGAGCCGGACAGGACACGACGACTGCGTGGGCCGTGGTCAGTGGGCCGTGTGCCGCGGCGTGGGGCAGTCGCCCGTGGGCCTGTCGCACGGTGCGCGCGCCGGCCCTGCCCCGTAGCCCCGGTCACTTCCGCGTCGTGACCTGCCTGCGCGGGACGCGGGCGCGGTCCACCGGCCACGAGGCGACGAGGGACCGGCCGGAGGCGTCCGTGACGACCGCGCGCAACTCGTGACGGAACGTCGGATCGGCGCCGGTCCAGCTGCCGAGCGCCGCGTCCTGGGCGTTCCCCTCCCCCTCGCCGAGCACCAGCGGCGCCGGCACTCCTTCGGTCCACGCCTCGAGACGCCAGCGCTGCGGGAGCAGCGCATCGTCGAGGCTGAACGACGCGACGGTCCCCTCGAGCGCCAGAGTGCCGGCTGGTGGCACGAGCGGCGGATTCGCCAGCGCGGCGAAGGCGATCACGCCGCTGCCGCCGGCGGCGGCGGTGGTCGAGGTGGGGGTCTGGACGAGCAGCAGCCGTCCCCGGTCGAACGCGCCGAAGCGCGTGTACGCGCCGGTCGGGTCGGCGGGATAGGGGAGCAGCGCGCTGCGCGAGACGGCGAGGGTGGCGTCGTCGCTGACCTGCACCGTGCAGGTGAACGACCCGCCCTCGACGTTGACCTCGCTCGTGCCCTCGGCGCCGAAGTAGCCGCCGCTGCCGTCCACGATCGTGCGCTCGAGGAACGCGCGGGAGCGGTCGAAGGCGATCAGCTCGCCGATCACGCTGTCGCGCACGACGACTTCCGCGTCCTGCTCGGGGTAGAGGTTCCAGGTGTCCACCGTCGCCCGCTCCAGCGTCACGCGGCGGTCGGAGAGCGCCAGCGTCCCGGCCTCGACATACCGGCCGTTGACCAGACCGGTGAACCGGGCCGACGTCGGCAGCTCGAGCCCGACCACAACCCAGTTCTGCGCGGCCACGTCGCGCAGCGTCACGTCGCTGCCGGGCCGGACCAGCATCGGCCACAGGCGCACCTCGCAGCGCGTGATCGACGCGCTCTGGAGGATGCCGCTCGACCCTTCCGGCGGGAACGTCCAGGCGGCGACCGTACCCGGGAGCGGCGGCGAGACCACCGCCCGCGCCCCGTCTCCGAAGGTCGGCCACACCCAGAGCGCCCCCTTCCCCGGGGTGCGAGGGATGTCGGTCAACTCGATGCGGGCGTCGTCCTGCAGGATCACCTCGAACTCGCCGTTCAGTTCGGCGGCGGCCAGCCGCCCGCGGACGTTGGCCAGCAGCTGCACCGAACCGAACGTGGACCGGGACACGCCGACGCCGGCGTCCCCGCTGGCGACCATCGCGTGCTGCACGCCGGCGGGCACACGGTAGTCGCACCCGGTGACGGTGATGGAGGCGTGCTCGGCCGCGACCACGGCGAACTGACCGTGATACGTGGAAAGCACTTCGATCACCGAGTCTGTCAATTCGACGCGGCCCGCGCCGACGGCGAGCAGGTTGCCGCGCAGGCGGAAACCCGGTTCGGGAACGCCGGACACCGTCAGCACGCCTCCCGTCGCGACGATGACGTCGCCGGTCTCCATCGGAGCGGTGACCGTCACCGGCGTCGTGATCACCCAGGGATCCTGGCCCGAGGCCGGCGCGCCGGCCAGCAGAGCGGCCAGCGCCGCGCCCCGTGCGCGTGCTCCCGGAGTCGTCAACCAGCTCATGCGCACCCTCGGACCTCACGGTAGCGTGTGCGCGCCCCCTTGGCCAGCGGTCCCGGTCCCGCGCCGGGCAACCGCCGGCGCGCGGCGGCGTATCCTGTGCCGAGACACGTCCGGAGGACGCTGCCATGGACCTCGGCAACTACCTGCTCTCGATCCTGATCTCGCTCGTCGTGGGCCTGGTCGGCTTCGTCGCCGCCTACAAGATCTTCGACGTTCTCACGCCCGGGGTGAACTTCTCCGACCAACTCAAGGCCGACAACCGCTCGGTGGCGATCTCTCTCGCCGGCCTGTTCATCGGGCTGGGCCTGCTCCTCGGCAACGCGATCAAGTGAGACCCCGAGCCGCCCTCGTCGCCCTGCTCCTCGGCGCCTCCGCGCTGGCGCAGCAGCCGGCGCCGCCGGAGCCGCCGCAGCGTGATTACTGGGCGGACCTGCGCGCCGCCATCGACCGCCACCTGGGCAAGCCGTACGTGTGGGGGGCGACCGGCCGAAAGAGCTTCGACTGCTCGGGGTTTCTCTGGCGCGTGATGACGGACACCGGGGTGTTCATCAAGCGGACCACCGCGCGCCGCTACTACATGTGCCTGCCGAAGCCCGGCGAAGACGTCGTCGGGCGCTTCGGGACCGTCGTGTTCTTCTCCGATCTCGAGCACGTCGGGATCGTCAACGACCGCGACACGTTCTTCCACGCCGCCTGCACCAGGGGCACCCACCAGGCCGCGTTCGATCCCTACTGGAGGCGGCGCATCGTCGGTTACCGGGCCATCCCGGCGCCCGCCGGGTCGGGATCTCACGCAGCGCCATCACAGCCCGGGGCGTTGGGATCAGGTGCGACACCTACCCCCGCCGCGTCGCCGGCACCGGCCGCCGCACGCCCGTGATACCGATTCGACATCCGTCGGAGAGGAAACGCGGCGCGGCGCAGCCGCCAGTGGGCCTATCGCAAGGCGCGCGAGCGAAGCCGCGACGCAGCGTACCTCATGTACGTGAGGAGCGAGCGAGCGAAGCGTAACGCAGCGAGAGGTCCGCTGCCGGCTGCGCAGGGTGGAGGGGTGGGGGGCTTGACGCCGCGATCTGGCAGGACGAAGGCCGCGCCAGCGGTCGGGGTGTGGGGCGGGTGAGCGGCGCACGCGGGAGTCCGGGGGGTAGGCGTGCGCTCCGAGCGCGCCCCGCACACCCCATGCCCTGCCGGAGGCAGGGCGCTTCGTCCTGCCTCCATGCGTACGCTCCACGGTCGACGTGGAAGTCGTATGAATCGTGCGTCCGCCGGGACGTGGAGTCGCCGGAGGAGTGCGCGGACTCCCGACCGTCCGACCTAGGAGACGCCGGCCATCACCCGGCGGGAGACGAGCATCTCGATCATCGCCCGGTAGCGCCGGCACAGCAGGTGGCAGAGCAGCTGGAGGAACGCCGGCGCCGCACCCTCGAGTTCCATCAACTCGGACAGGTCATCCCGGGACAGCTTGAGAACGGTGCAGCCGGAGGCCTCGGCGCGGGCGTCGGCGCTGCGCGGCAGGTCGTCGATCAGGGCCATCTCGCCGAACACCTCGCCCCGGCCGAGCACCGACAGCGTCTCCTCGCCGGCGCCCGCCAGGCGGCGCGAGATCCGCACCTCGCCGTCCACGACGACGTAGAGGCAGTCGCCGCGGTCCCCCTCGAAGAAAATCATCGACTCCGGCGAGAACCGCCGGGCAGGTAGCGTGGTGGCGAGCAGCTTCAGCTCCGCGCTCGACAGCCCCTGTTCGGCGAAGACGCCCAGTTTCGCCGACGGCTGCAGGTCGACCGAGGTTCCCTCGGCCCGTTCCTTGGGGCGGGAGGCCTCGCGCCCGGAGGCGGCCAGCTCGGCGAGGAACCCGTTGACCTGACGGATCTTGCCCGAGAGCGACAGCCAGAAGCTGCGCAGCAGGGCGACGTCGAACCCCTGGAGGACGCCGAAGATGCGGCGCAGCCGCTCGACGTCGGCCCGCAGGACCAGGCCGGGCTGGTTGGCGACCACCGTCGCCGGTCGGTCCAACCCGTCGAGAAACGACTCCTCGCCGACCATCTGACCCATGCGCAGGCGCGCCACCGGCTGGGGACCGACCATGGTGCGGCGGCTGGCGCTCACCCCGCCGGAGAGCAGGATCAGGAACTCCTCGCCCCGGTTCCCCTCGCCGAACAACTCGTCCCCCTCCTCGACCGTCCTCGGGGTGCAGAGCTGGAACAGCACCGACAGGTGGCGGTCCGAGAAGTGCTCGAACACGCGGAACATCCGCAGCGTCGAGAGGTCGTGGAAGTCGTCGGGCTCGGGCATCGGCCACGCCGCGCCGAACGGGCGCGGCTGACTCGAGAGTAGCCGCCCCGCCGACCCCGGGCAACCCCCCGAGTTCCACCAGCGAGTACCGGGTGGTCGCGGCGGGGGGCGGTGAGTGCCCTCACACCTCGGGTTCCTCCCCGGGCGGTCACCTGAGCGATAATGTTGCCATGGCGGCAACGCGACGCAGCGTGCTCGTCGTCGGACTCGACGCGGACGGCTTTCAGGGCATCGCTCCGGTGCTCCGGCGCTCGAACTTCTTCTCCGAGGTCGTGCAGGAGGCGGAGCGGGCGCTCGACCTGATGACGGTGCTGCCGTACGACGCGATCATCGCGGCTTTCCCGATCGAGGGCATGTCCGCGCAGCGCTTCCTCACCGGTGTGCGCGGCGCGCAGAGCGCCTGCAGGTCCGCCGCCGTGCTGCTCCTGGCCAGGCAGGACGCGGTGGAGGAGGCGGAGCAGTTTCTCGGCCACGGCGTCAACCGCGTCGTGCGCGCGGACGAGCCCGCCGAACGGCTGCGCCAGGAGGTCTCGCAGGTCGTCGGTGCGGCCCCCAGGGTCGCGCTGCGCATCCTGAGCAGGGTCCGCGTGCAGCTCGCGCTCGGACCGACCACGTCCCTGTGCCAGACGGAGAACATCTCCACCTCGGGGATGCTGATCCGCACCGAGACGCAGCTTCCGATCGGCGCCGAACTCGAATTCGAGCTGTCCATGCCGGGGGACAGTTCGCCGATCCGCGGCCGGGCCGAGGTCGTCCGGCACACCGCGCAGCGCCGCGAGCGCATCACCGGCCTGGGCGTGCGTTTCTGCGCCTTCCAGGGCCGCGACGCCGACCGCTACCACGCCCACATGTCCCGCCTCGTCCAGTAGAAGCCGAGGAACGTCTTCGGGTTGGTACCGAGACCGGACGCCGGTTTTCGTGGTATGTTGACTTCGAGAGCAGATTCGCCCGGTTGCTCGGCGATTCCCGTGGAGTGTGAGCGGGATCACGGGCCCTGCGAGCGGACCGGTTGAAGGTGGTCGTGGAGGGTGAGCGTTCCGAGCGATGACGAGCAAGCGTGACGTCCTCTTCGTCGGGTTCGACAGCGCCGCGTACGAGCGGTTCACGCAGGGTCTGAGCCTGGCGTACTTCCGCACGGACTACATCTCCACCGCCCCGGGCGCCCTCGAGTTGACCGCGCTGCTCCCCTACGACGCGCTGGTCGTCACCTACCCACCGCCGGGCATGCTCATGGAGCGCTTCCTCGACGCGATCCGCAAGGAGGACAGCACCTGCAAGCACGCGGCGCTGGTGCTGCTCTCTCCCGAGGCGCTTGAGAAGGAGGCGGAGGCGTTCGTCGGCCTGGGCGCCAACCGCGTCCTGCCTATCACCGCGCCGCCCGACATGTTGCAGCAGGTCCTTCCGGCGCTCATCGACGTCGCGCCGCGGGTCTCGCTGCGCGCCCTCACCCGCCTCGAGGTGCCCTCGGATTTCGGCCAGAGCCGCGTCCTCTGCCAGACGGTCAACGTCTCGGCCTCCGGCATGCTGATCCGCATCGACGAGGACTTCCAGCCCGGCACCGTCGTCGATTTCGAGCTGAACGTCCCCGGCGACGCCAACCCGATCCGCGGCCGCGCCGAGGTGGTACGGCAGACGATGAACCGCAAGGAGCACCTGCGTGGGGTCGCGGTGCGCTTCCGCGGCTTCCGCGGCGAGGACGGCAGGCGTTTCGCCTCCCAGCTCGCCCGACTCGCCTCCTGATCGCGACGGCTTCCGCGAACCCGCTCAACGTCTCACGCGACTCGCGCCCTGCCCGATGTTTCTTCTCCAGGAGCCGGTGCGACACCTCGATCGCCGCCCGGCAGCCGCCCTCCGCACGAGCGGGACACCGCGCGCGTCGAGCCTCGCCGCGCGCGGCACACGGCACACGGACCACGGCCCACGCCTCCTACCTCCCGGAAGGAGCCGGAGAGGCAGCGGCCAACCCAGCCCCCGTCTGTTGGACCTGGCCCGAGTCGGAGTCGAGCATCAGCCCCGAGCTGTCCACCGCCTCGAACTGGTTCCCCTTGACCTGGGACAGCACGGCCAGCATGTCGTTGTCCCAGCGCTCGTCGGGCACCCCCGAGAGGTACCAGTTGCTCCCGTTGTCGGCGAGGATCAGGCCGTAGGTCTTGAGCGCGTTGAGGATCACTTGCACCTGTGACGGGAACCCCGAGACGTCGAACGACGCCTTGAGCCGGAAGCGCTGCCCCATCGGCGGGCGGACGAGGTCGTCGCTCGACGAGGCGTAGTGCCGGGCCGGCCAGACATAGGCGCGTCTGGTCGCCGCCGCGGTGAAGCGGATGGCGTGGCGGATCTCACCCGCGGCGACCTCGTCGTAGCGCACCAGCCCAGGAAGGATCGGCAGCCCCGCGGCGTCCGCCGATGTCCACCCGGCCGGGCGCAGCGCGTGCGAGGTGAGGGGGAATTCCGCACCGGAGCCGGCCTGCCAGCTTCCGTCGGCCTGCGGCCACGAGTTCCACGCCTCGTACAGGGTGCAGGTGTCGTCCTCGAGCACCAGGATGTGGCGGTCGCCGGTGGAACCCGGGCCTCCCTCGATCGGCACGTCGGGCGGGATCGGATACGGCCCCGGGTCGCTCTCGTCGGCGTAGTCGAAGGCGATCGGCACGAGCGGCTGGGTGCCGGGGACGATCGCGAACGGGATGCCGATCGGGCCGCCGTTCCAGGTCCCCGATCCGAAGTCAGGGTGGAGGCCGGTGGTGGCGCCGATTGTGGCGATGTACTCCGCCGACCGGGAGTCGACCGGCAGCGCGTCCACGCGAGCGTTCCAGACGTTGTCCGCGGGGAACACCAAACACCCGCCGATCGTCGGGCTCGTCGGCGGGTCAACCAGCGCGATCGCGAAGGTCCTGACCAGGAACACCGCCATTTGCGCCCGGTCCACGACGGCGGAAGGGCAGTACATCCCGCCGCCGCACCCGGCGGTGATCCCCTCGGCGGCGAGTTGCTCGATCCACGCCGCCGCCCAGTGCGTGACCGGCACGTCCGCGAACACCGTTCCCGAGGGAGCGGGCGGAACGTACGAGGAACCATGCTCCCCGCGCAGGAGGAAGACCGCCATCTGCGAACGATCCACCGGCGACTCCGGGCAGTAGCGCCCACCGCCGCACCCGGCCGTGATCCCCTCGGCGGCGAACTGCTCGATCCACGCAGCCGCCCAGTGCGTGACCGGCACGTCCGCGAACACCGTTCCCGACGGAGCGGGCGGCGCGTAGCCCGCGCCGTGTTCGGCGCGCAGGACGAGCACCGCCATCTGCGCCCGATCGACGGTGCTCGCGGGGCAGTAGTCGAGAAACGGCGTGGTCGCGCACCCGCTGGTCACCGAGGCCGCGTGGATCGACTCGATGTGCCGCCACGCCCAGTGGTCGAACGGCACGTCGGCGAACGTCGCCTTCAACCACGCGGTCGCGCCCGGCTCGCCCGCGGCGACCGCGGACACGAGCGTGAGCGCGAGCACCACCACGAGTCTCGCCTTCGCCGTGCGCCGCATCGTCCCACCTCCGCCTTCGGTCGTGTCGCCACCATCGCCTGCGGGCGCCGAGGCGTCTGTGCGCCGGCTCACGGGGCGGTCGAGAGCGCGAGCAGGCACTGCGCCAGGTAGTACGCCGGCAGTCCCCACAGCCGGTTCGCCAGCGCCTTGTGGACGAAGCGGTTGCGGGCGACCGCCAGGTCGGAGAGGTAGAACAGCACGGCGCCGATCGCGGCCAGCGCGCGGGCCGGAGGGCCGACTCCCACCGACACCCCGCCCCACACCATCACCGTGATCACCGCGATGTACGCCGCCACCGCGGCCCGGAGGCGGCCGGCGTGCGGCAGCAGCCAGCGCGCCGCCAGCGCCGACGCGACCGCAACCGGCGTCGCCAGCGCGAACGGCCACGACGAGGCCGGCCACAGGGTGTGGAACGCCGCCACGTAGGCGACGTGGGCGAGGAGGAACGCGACCAGTCCCGCCCTGAACGCTGCGGGAAAAGCGAGCAGCACGTCGCCGGCCGCCGACAGCGCGAGGGCGACCATCACCCATGCGCCGTACGGGTCCCCGGCCTCCGCGGTGCGCCAGGCGAGAAACAGGAAGCACGCCGAGGCGGCCGGCTTGCACGCCACCTCGAGCCAGCGCCGGCCGAGCGCCTCGCCGAGCAACGTGCCGAAGACCAGCACGGCGACGAGCGCGAACAGGATGGTGGTCGGCATCGCGGATCCGCGCCGGCATGATAGCGCCGGACGGCGGTCACTCGAGTTCGATCAGCAGGCGCCCCCTGGGGACCATCTCGCCGACCTCGGCGCGCACCGACTTGACCACGCCGGCGCGCGGCGCGAGCACGTCGTTCTGCATCTTCATCGCCTCGAGGACGAGCAGGCGCTCGCCCCAGCGCACGGCCTGCCCGGGCCGCACGTACACCGCGCGGATCACGCCCGGGATGTGCGCCGCCACCAGGCGCGGGTCGGGCGGGGACCAGCGGCGGCGCGACGCGAAGGCGGGCGTGGCGCGCGTCTCGTACGCGGTGTCGTCCACGACCAGGCGGATCGGGGGGGTGTCGTCGGTCATCGTCCTAGAAGGGGGGCACGCCGTGCTTCTTGCCCGGCCGCGACTCGCTCTTGTGCGCCGAAATCGCCAGCGCGTGGAGCAGGACCTCGCGCGTCTCGCGCGGCTGGATCACCGCGTCGACGTGGCCGTTGGCGGCGGCGATGTACGGGTTGGCGAACTTCTCCGTGTACTCGGCGACCTTGGCCTTGCGCACCGCCTCGGGGTCGGCGGCCGCGGCGATCTCGCCCTTGAAGATGATGTTGGCCGCTCCCTCGGGACCCATCACGGCGATCTCCGCGGTCGGCCAGGCGAACACGAAGTCGGCGCCGAGATGGCGCGAGCACATCGCGATGTACCCGCCCCCGTACGCCTTGCGCAGGATCACCGTGATCTTCGGCACGGTCGCCTCGGAGTAGGCGTAGAGGATCTTGGCGCCGTGGCGGATCACGCCGGCGTGCTCCTGGTCCACTCCGGGCAGGTAGCCGGGCAGGTCGACCAGGGTGACCAGCGGGATGTTGAAGGCGTCGCAGAAGCGGATGAAGCGCGCCGCCTTGTCCGAGGAGTCGACGTCGAGCACGCCGGCGAGCACCATCGGCTGGTTGGCGATCACGCCGACCGTGTTTCCGCCGAGCCGGGCGAAGCCGACGACGATGTTGGCCGCCCAGTGCTGCTGGACCTCGAAGAAGTCCGAGTCGTCGCACACGCCGCGGACGACGTCGCGCACGTCGTACGGTCTGGTCGGCTCGGCCGGAACGACGGCGTCGAGGTCGATCCCCGACCTGGGCGGCTTGGCCGGAAAGGGGTCGGCGCGCTTCTGGTTGTTCCACGGGATGAACGTCACCAGCCGGTTGATCTGCTCGAAGCACTCCTGCTCGGTGGCGGCGAAGAAGTGGGCGTTCCCGGAGGTCTCGACCTGGACGCGCGCCCCGCCCAGCTCCTCCATCGAGATCTCCTCGCCGAGGACGGTCTTGATCACCTCCGGCCCGGTGATGAACATCTTGGAGATCTTCTCGACCACGAAGACGAAGTCGGTGAGCGCCGGCGAGTACACCGCGCCGCCGGCGCACGGACCGAGGACCACCGAGATCTGCGGGATCACACCGGAGGCGAGCGTGTTGCGGAAGAAGATCTCGCCGTAGCCGGCCAGCGAGTTGACCCCCTCCTGGATGCGCGCCCCTCCCGAGTCGTTGATCCCGATCAGCGGGATGCCGAGCTTGAGCGCGTGGTCCATGATCTTGGTGATCTTGCGCGCGTGGGCGAGGCCGAGCGATCCGCCGGCGACGGTGAAGTCCTGCGCGTAGATGCACACCGGGTGTCCCTGGATCGTGCCGGTGCCGGTGACCACGCCGTCGCCGGGGAGGTGCTTGCCGTCCATGCCGAAGTCGGAGCACAGGTGCTCGACGAACAGGTCGTACTCGTGGAACGACCCGGCGTCGAGGATCGCCCGGATGCGGTCGCGCGCGGTCAGCTTGCCCTGGGCGAGTTGCTTCTCGACCGCCTTCGGGCCGCCGCCCCCGACGGCCCGATCGCGCTTGCTGAGGAACTCGACGAGACGCTGGCGGAGGTTCACGCCTCCCCTCCCTCGAGACCGGCGTCCGGCCTCGCCGCGCCATTGTACCTCAGCTTGTGAGATCTGTCACAAGGCGATCAGACGGCAGGGGGCTCGAACAGCGTCTCGAGAACGCGGCGGTCGCCCTCGTCGATCTCGACGAATTCGACGCCGACCTCGAAGCCGCCGCCGTCGGCGGGCAGCTCGTAGACGACCCGGCCGCGCACGCGCACCACCGCGAGGTTAACCGAGATGAGCAACTCGACCGGTGCGCCCTCGCCGAAGGCGACCGGATTCACGAACATGCAGCCGCCGAGGCCGACGTCGCGGGTCTTGGCGAACCCCTCGGGCGCCCCCTCGCCGGACGCACGGACCAGCACCGCGTGTTCGGCCGGGATGCGCGGGAAGCGACGCTTGTTGTCCGCCGGCTGCACCGGGCGCCTCCAACTGTCAATCTAACAGCCAAACCCACCCCGGTTCAAGGGTTGGAGCCTTCGCGCACTGACAGGCAACCCGCGCGTACCGGAATCCGTACACTCGCCGGAGAGGTTGCGAGAGGGCGCCATGGGCCGAGTCGCGAAATGGGCGGGATGGTTGTGGCGGGAGTGGATCAGGACCCTGCTCCTGGTGCTGCTCGTCGTCACCTCGTTTCGCTCCGCGATCGCCGACTGGAACGACGTGCCGACCGGCTCGATGAAGCCGACTATCCTCGAGGGCGACCGGATCTTCGTCAACAAGCTGGCCTACGACCTGAAGGTGCCGTACACGCGTTGGCGGCTGGCGCGGTGGGCCGACCCCGAGCGCGGCGACGTGGTCGTCCTGTTCTCCCCCGCCGACGGCACGCGACTGGTCAAGCGCGTCGTCGGCCTGCCCGGCGACACCGTCGAGTTGCGCAACGAGCGCCTGCTGATCAACGGCGAGGCCGCCGCGTACGAGCCGATCGACTCCGCGCTCGAAGCCGAACTCGGCCACCATGCGCGCGGGCGTATCCTCGCCTCGGAGCGCGTCGGCGACCGCGAGCACCCGATCATGATCAACCCGGGGATCGCGGCGATGCGCACCTTCGGCCCGGTGACGATCCCCGACGGCCACTACTTCATGCTCGGAGACAACCGCGACGAGAGCGGCGACTCGCGTTATTTCGGTTTCGTGCCGCGCGGCGCCGTCGCCGGGAGGGCGACCGCCATCGCGGCCTCGGTCGATCCCGGGCGCTACTACCTGCCGCGCTTTGGCCGCTTCTTCCGTTCGCTGGACTGATCTCCACGACCTGTTGCCCGCGACCTGAGGAGAGAAGAGACCGCCACCCGCGCGTTCTCCTCCGTTTCCTCTCCGTTGCTCCCGCTTCCCCTGACCCCGGTCTCTTCGCTCTTCTCTCTCCTCTGTTCTTCTGTCCCCGGACCCCAGACCCCGGACCCCTGACCCCAGTCTCTTCGCTCTTCTCTCTCCTCTGTTCTTCTGTCCCCGGACCCCTGACCCCTGACCCCAGTCTCTTCCCTCTCCCCTTATTCTCCTGCGCGTCGTTTCCTTTTCCGCTCGGCGTCCCTACAATCGGCCCACGACGGGAGCCGACATGGACGTGCAGAGCTTCTTCTCGCCGGACGAGGTCAAGGAGATCGAGCGGGTGGTCAGGGACGCGGAGGGCGGGACCTCCGGCGAGATCGTTCCGTACGTGGTCGGCCGCTCCGACCCCTACCACGAGGCGTTCTGGCGCGGGGCGTGCCTGGGCGCGCTGGCGCTCGCGCTGATCGCGGCCGCGGTCCACGAACTGGGTCGCTTCTGGGGCTACGGTCTGCTCTGGCTGGCGGTGCCGCCCCTTGTCGGCGCCGGCCTCGGCTGGCTCGCCGTCGCCGCCTGGCCGTGGTTGCGCCGGGCCCTCCTCAACGACGGGCAGATGGACCAGATGGTGCGCATGCGGGCGCAGGGCGCGTTCCTCGAGCAGGAAGTGTTCGACACCCGCGAACGCACCGGCATCCTCATCTTCCTCTCGCTGTTCGAGCACCGTGTGGTCGTCCTCGCCGACAGCGGCATCAACGCCAAGGTGCGGCAGGACGAGTGGGACTCGATCGTCGCCGGGATCGCAGCCGGCATCCGAGCCGGCAGACCGGGGGCCGCGCTCGCCGAGGGGATCCGGCGCTGCGGAGCGTTGCTCGCCGAGCGGCGCGTCGAACGCCGCGCCGACGACACCGACGAGCTGTCCGACGCGCTGCGCCTGCGCACGGAGTGAGCGTGCGAGCGCGCACTCCGTTCGCCGCGCTGCTGCTCCTCGCCGCCACCGTCTCGGCGAAGGAGGTCCCCTTCCTGTCGGGGCGGGTCAACGACCTCGCGGGCCTGCTCGACGCGAACCAGCGCGAGCGCGTCGAGGCGCGGCTCGCCGCCCTCGAACAGGCCACCGGCGCGCAGGTCGCGGTTCTGACCGTCGACTCACTCGAGGGTGAGGTGCTCGAGGACTACACGATGCGCGTCGTCGAGACGTGGAAGCTCGGCCGCCAGGGGCACGACGACGGCGTGCTGTTCCTCGTCGCCGTCTCCGACCGGAAGATGCGCCTCGAGGTCGGCTACGGCCTGGAGGGGACACTGACCGACGCGCTGACGCGGCGCATCCTCGACAACGTCGTCCGCCCGCGCTTCAAGGCGGGGGATTTCGGGGGCGGGATCGAGGCCGGGGTCGAGTCGATCGCCGGCACGCTGCAGGGCCAGGACGTGGTCCCGGCCGAGGCGCCGGCCGGCGCGCCCGCGGCTCCCCCACCCTTGGCGGCGCGCATCGTCGGAATGGTCATCTTCACCCTCGTGGTCAGCGCCTTCTCCGTCATCGCCGTGATCAGCTCGGGGTGCCAGAGCTGGTTCCTCTACTTCTTCCTCATGCCGTTCTACCTCGCCTTTCCCTCGGCGCTACTCACGCCGTACGTCGGTCTGCCGATCTTCGCCGCGTGGCTGATCGGTTTCCCGATCCTGAAGTTCTGGCTGGGCAGGACACCGGCCGGCAAGGCGTTCGTCAAGGCACACCCGAGCCTGGCCACGTTCGTCGCGAGCGCGGCGCGTTCGTCGTCGGGGCGTGGCTGGTCGTCCGGCGGCGGCTGGTCGTCCGGGAGCAGCTCCTCGGGGAGCAGCTTCTCCGGAGGCGGCGGCAGCTTCGGCGGAGGCGGCTCCTCGTCGAGCTGGTAGCTCGAGCCGAGAGACGTGGGCCGTGGACCGTGGGTTGCCCGTTCTTCGTTGTGCGTCCGCTGTTCCCCCTCCGCGTCTCTCCCCCGTGCCGGGGCGTCAGGCGTCGTCGGATGGGACGCGGCGGGCCTGTTTCACGCACGAGCGCTGCTTCTTGGCGGCGATGCGGCGCTCTCGAGCCACGCGTGAGGGACGAGTCGGCACGCGCGGCGTCTCCACCGTGAGGGCCTGGCGGAGCAGCTCGACGAAGCGCTCCACCGCGCCCTCGCGGTTCGCCGACTGGCTGCGGTGCCGCTGGCAGGTGACGCGCAGCACGCCGTCGCGCGATATGCGCGTGGCCAGGCGCTCGCGCACGAGCCGTCGCTGCGCCTCCGAGAGCGACGGCGAACGCTCGACGTCGAAGCGCAGCGTCACGCGGGTCTCCACCTTGTTGACGTTCTGCCCGCCCGGACCGCCGCTGCGCGAGGTCTCGAACGACAGCTCGTCGTCGGGTATCGCCACTCCGCGCCCGATCTCGATCACCCTTCGATGATACGACGTTGACACCGTCGCGAGCCCGGTGCTAGCGTCCGGCGATGTCGCAGCCCACCCGCATCCTGCTCGGACTGCTCGCCGGCGCCGTCGCCGGCGTCGCCGTCAACCTCCTCACCGGCGCCGGCCCCGGCACGTTGCGCTTCGTCGCGCTGGTCACCGAGCCGGTCGGCAAGATGTGGCTGTCCTCCCTGATCATGGTGGTCATCCCGCTGATCGTCTCGACGCTCTCGCTCGGCGTCGCCGGCCTCGGCTCGCTGCGCCGCCTGGGCAGGATCGGCCTGATCACCCTGCTCGGCTTCCTCGGCCTGACGACGCTCTCGACCACGCTCGGCCTGACCGTGATGAACACCGTCCGTCCCGGCGTCGGACTCGACCCGCAGGTCACGCAGGAGCTGATGACCACCTACAAGGGACAGACCGAGGGGGCGATGGGGCTGTCCGAGAAGGCGTTCGGCATCGACCTGCTGGTCAAGATCGTGCCGCGCAACCCGGTCGCGGCCGCCGCCAACGGCGACATGCTCGCGGTGATCTTCTTCTCGCTCATGCTCGGCGTGGCGCTGGCGCTGCTCCCGGAGCACAAGTCGGCGCCGATGACCTCGTTCCTCGACAGCCTCGGCCACGTCACGGTGACGATCATCGAGTTGGTGATGAAGGTCGCCCCGGTCGGGGTGTTCTGCCTGATCTTCAGCGTCACCGCCCGCTTCGGCTTCGGCCTGCTCGTCAACCTCGCCCAGTTCGTCGTCACCGTGGTCGCCTCCCTGGCGGCGTTCCAGTTCGTCGCCTACCCCTTGATTCTCAAGCTCGTCGCGCGCTGGAGCCCGCTCGACTTCTTCCGCAAGGCGCGCATCGTCATGCTCACCGCGTTCTCGACGTCGTCGAGCAACGCCACCCTGCCGACCACCATGCGCGTGGCGCAGGAGGACCTCGGCATCCCGCGCGAGATCGCCGGCTTCGTCCTGCCCCTCGGCGCGACGATGAACATGAACGGCACCGCGCTGTTCGAGGGCGCGACCGTGCTCTTCCTCGCTCAGGTGTTCGGCGTGAAGTTGACGCTCGCGGCGCAGCTCGTCGTCGTGCTGATGTCGGTGGTCACGGCGATCGGCGTGGCCGGGATCCCCGGCGGCTCGATCCCGCTGCTCATGATGGTGCTCGGCATGGTCGGCGTGCCGGTCGAGGGGATCGCGATCGTCCTCGGCGTCGACCGCATCCTCGACATGTGCCGCACCGTCCTCAACGTCACCGGCGACATGGTGACCTCGACGATCGTCGCCCGGTTCGAACACGTCACCCCGGCCACCGCCGAGATCCCGGAGTGACGCGGCGCTGACGCCTCCGCTCAGCGCCGGCCCGGCTTCGGCGCCGGCGCGTCCATCATCTCCTCCGTAACCGCGTTGAACAGCAGCGGGAAGGTGCCGCGCATCTGGGCGCGGAAGTGCGGCGCGAACGCGTACAGCACCGCCCGCCCCTCGCCCTGGCGCACCTCGACCACCGCCGCGCGCCGGCGCATCCGCTCCTCGCCGCGAATCCATCCGGAGAGCAGCAGCGGCCGATCGGGGAAGCGCGCAGCGACCACCCGTGCGGTCTCGCCGGCGGTCGGCCGGGTCTGGAACGCGGCGCCGTCGTCGATCATCGCGGCCGCCCGCCCGGGCATGCCCCAGCCGAGCGGCGTGCCGGTCTCCACCTCGACCTCGAGCATCGCGCCCGGGCAGGAGAACTCCTCGCGCGAGACGCCGCGCAGCGTGTTCGACACCGGAAGGTCGAGCGCCTCGGCCAGCCAGTCGGCGGAGGCACCGAACGCCAGCACGGTGCCCCCCTCGCGGTGGAACGCCTTCACCGCCTCCACGCCTTCCCTGCCGATCCCCGTGCGAAACTCGGGCGGCGGCGCGACGGCGCCGCCGCGTCCAGGCCCTTCGACGAGGCGCCGCCCATCCATCGCCGGGATCACGAGCACGCCGACACGGCGCGCCAGGGAACCGGCGGCCACCGCCTCGGGGGCGATCGCCTCCACCGCGAACCCGGCCCGCTCGAGGACGAAGCGCAGCCACCCGGCGTCCTCCAACCCCCAGTGGGGGTGCAGCACGCCCACCTTCACCGGCCGCAGCTCCCGAGCGCTCGCGGGCCGCGTCGCCACGCGCTCCACGCGCACGCCGGACTCGCGTGCCAGCGCCTCGACCGCCGCGTCGTCGAGCCCGCCGACGACGAACGAGCCGGCGGCGAAGCGCCTCCCGTCGGCCTCCCTGTCCCCGGTCAGACGGGCGGCCGTGCCGCCGCGAGCGAGGGCGCCGTTGGCGAAGGCGAAGCCGCCGAGCTGCCCGGCGGGCGCCACGGCCCACGCTCCGCGACCGTTCGCCCCGCCGGCCGGGCCGAGCGTCTCCGCGGCGATCGGCTCCAAGCGTCCCGCAGGGGGCGCCGTCTCGGCGCGCACCGCCTCGACGCCGAACGCCAGCGGCATCGACCACGCCGTGATGTCGTACGGCAGGAGGATGTCGGCGCCAGGCGCCGGCGAGATCTCCGGGTACTCCTGCCGCTCGAGCACCTCGACGAGGTACTGGCGCAGCGGCTGCGCGGTCGGGAACACCGCCGTCCCCGGCGGGTAGGCGCGGCCGTCGGCGCTCACACCTTGCGGCGCGACGAACCCCTCGACCCCGGCCTCGACGAGCAGCTCGACGAGGGCGCGCGAGCGCCCCGGGTCGGCCGGGTTCGGCGGCACGAGGTAGGCGCGCGGCGCCTCGCTCTCCCCCTGCGCGACCGCCTGCGCCGCCATCTCGGAGACGTAGCCGAGCAGGTCGGCGCGGTAGGTCGAGGCGAACTCGACGAACGCCGCCATCACGTCGAGCTGGTAGGCGACCGCCTGCGCCAGCCCCCAGCGCCCGCCCTGCCAGGGGTGCGGGAAGTTGACCTGCTGCCGATAGTCGACCAGCCCCTTGCCCCCGGCGCGCAGCTCGCCGGGGTCGATGTCGATCGGCGAGGCGAGCGCCGCGCCGGCGGTCTCGGTGAGCACGCCGAAGACGTTCTTCCACCAGCCGGTGTTGCGTGTGCCGCCGATCCAGTTGCCGTCGAACGTCCAGCCGGAGATCACCCCCGCGCGGCCGTTCTCCTCCAGGCGCAGCGACATCAGCGTGCCGAGGTGCGAGGTCACCCGCCACACCAGCGGGTGGACGTTGGGCGCGATCGGGTCGGCGAACGGCGGGACGAACTGGCGCGGCCCGAGCGGCCCCATCTGGTGCACGTCGAGGAACACCTGCGGCCGCCACTCCCGGTACGCGAGCCGGTTGAGCGCGCGGCTCTCCGGCTGGGTCAGGTAGACGAAGTCGCGGTTGTTGTCGTGGCCGGTGTAGCGGTGGTACAGCGCCGGGAAGCCCGAACCCTCGTGGGGCGTGCCCAGCCACTTCCGGTACCAGCCGACCACCATCTCCTGCCCGTCCGGGTTGAGCGAGGGTACGAGCAACACGACCGTGCGCTCCAGCCACGCCGCCTCGGCGCTGCCCGGCGCGGCCGCCGCCAGGCGGTGGGCGAAGAGCAGCGCCGCCTGCGGGCCGGCCACCTCGTTGCCGTGGATGCCGGCGGTGATCAGCGCGCACGAGGGCAGCCCGGCGAGCAGGCGCTCGCGCTCCGCCGCAGTCAGGCCGCGCGGGTCGGCGAGCCTCGCCCACCCGCGGCGCAACTCGTCGATTCGGGCGAGGTTCGCCGGGGAGGAGATCGCCAGGGCGCGCATCGTCCGCCCCTCGACGGTCGGGCCCATCGCCAGCGGTTCGACGCGGTCGGAGGCCGCCGCGAGCGCCTCCAGGTAGCGTTCCGACTCGGAGTACAGCGCCAGCGCGCGATCCTGGCCGACGTCGAGGCCGAGTACGTCCTTGGGCGACGGCACCGAAGCCGCGCCCGCCGACCCGGCGGCGACGGCCGCCGCGACCACGAGACCCGCAACGCGCGATGTGTCTCTCACCTGTCCCCTCCCCGCTCCACGCGCGGAGTGTACAGGGATGGCGGCGAGCGCGCGCTGCCGCGCGCGGGGGCGGGGACCCGGAGTCAGCGGATCGGCGTCATGCCCGCGCTGACACCCAGGTCGGGGAGAGACTGCATCGGGAAGCAGTGGGCGTTCGCGAGCGTCGCCCCCTCGGACCCGGCGGTGTACGTCCCGTAGTTCAGCACCAGTCCGGTCCACCCCATGTAGGGGCGCTGCGTCCACCCCTGGCCGTCGGGCGTCCGGTCCACGAACGCTTGCGCGTAGGAAGGGGGCAAGACCAGGAGGATCCACCCCTCCCCCCCCGCGAGGTCGAAGTACTCGAGGCTGAGCGGCACCTTCTGCGTCGCGAACGGGAACTGGTTGACGCTCGGCAGGTACCAACACCCGGGGTCGCACATCAGCGACTCCCGGCCACGGACCCTCTCGTTCATGTCCCACGCGTAGTACACGTACGAGCCGCACGAGGAGGTCTCGGACCAGCTGTCGGCCTGCGGATCGTCGGCCGTGCTCATCTCGGTGAGGTTCTTCCACAGGATCAAGGACGTCTCGATCCCCGCCCACCTGTCGCTGGCGTAGCTGAAGCCGAACGCGGTGCCGAGCGGCTCGCGCCGGGTCTCCGCGCCGGCCGAGCGCTCCTCGTAGAACCCCGTCACGGACGGTCCGCCTCCCGCCCCGGCCGCCGCCTCGATGTGCACCGCCGGCATCATCTCGGAGCGATTGCCCGCAGGGGACAGGTAGATCACGTCGCCGATCAGGACGTTGTCGTCTCTGGCGACTCCGTTCCAGTACGCCGGGTCCATCGGAGACGTGGGGGTGCACGATCCGACCACGTCCGCGGTCACGTAGAACCAGATCGGCGAGGGTCCGAGCGTCCCGACGAAGAGTTCATGGGTCGGGTCGAGGACATCCCAGCCGCACTCGACCTGGTCGCGCGCCACCGTCGAGCCGCGCAGGAGCGTGCGGATCAGCGGTGCAAGGTCCGAGCGGTCTCCGTACGGCGGCGAGACGGGACACTGCCCCTCCGTCACCGCGCCGCGGTTCTGCGCCTCGGGCAGCGGGTCGGTGCACGCCGGGCCGGGGAGGCTGCACGGCCGGTCCGGTCCCCACTGGTACGGCGTCCTGGTCAGCGGAGCCGAGGCGGTGAGGTCGGTGCGCGCGGTGTCGAACAGGTCGCCGCGGCCGTTGAGGAAGTCCCGCCAGTTGATCTGCAGCGCGTCGAAACCGGAGAGGATCTCGTCGAACACGACCCGCGGCACGCCGGTCACGTCCCACACCGTGAAGTGGACGACCACGGCGTTCGGCGAGACGTTGACGATCCGCGAGATCGTCGTCTCCGCCTGCGGGTCCGGCACCCCCTCGGGCGTCACTCCGACCTCCACGTAGGGGAAGAGCAACGTCGCGGCCGGCACATCGTCGCGCGCGCAGAAGTTCGCCTCCGCGGCGGCGGCCGCAAGGGCGAGGAGAAGGGGGAGCGTGCGCCGCACCGTCGTCCTCACCGCACCGGTGCCGAGCCCGGGTTCGCGCCGAGCGCCGGCAAGACCTGTTCGGGGTGGCAGTGGGTATTGGCCATCGTCGTGGCGCCGGCGCCGGCCGAGTAGGCGCCGAACTCCGTCATCACCCCGACCCACCCCATCGCCGGCCGTTCGGTCCACCCGCGGCCGTCCGGGGTGCGGTCCGCGAAGGTGGCCGCGTAGGAAGGTGGAAGAACGAGGAGCAGCCAACCGTACGGGGCAGGCAGATCGAAGTAGCTCCTCTCGATCGGCACCTTCTGTGTCGCCAACGGGAACTGGTTCGGGTCGAGACCGGGATCCTCATAGCCGACCGCGAATTGCAGCGCCAGGACACGCTCGTCCATGTCCCAGGCGTAGTAGACGTACGATCCGCAGTCGGAGTACGGCGCCCACGCCGCCTGCTCCGGAACGTCCGCCGCCGTGAGCTCGGTGACGTTCTTCCACAGCACCAGGGACGACGAGATCCCGGCGACCCGGTCGTCGGCGTAACTGAAGCCGAACGCCGTGGCGAGCGGTTCGCGGAACGTCTCCGCGCCTCCCGAACGCTCCTCGCCGAACCCCGTCACCGACGCGCCGCCGCCCTCTCCTGCCGCCGCCTCGATGTGCACCGCCGGCATCATCTCCGAGCGGTTCCCCTCCGGCGAGAGGTAGATCACGTCGCCGATCAGCACGTTGTCGGTGCGCGCCGAGTCGGTCCAGTACGCCGCGCTGGTGGGATCGCCCAGCGTGCACCCGCCGACCACGTCGGCGGTCACGTAGAACACCATCGGCGAGGGCGCGATCTCCGCCGGATAGGCCCGCTTGTCCCTCCGCATGTCCCATTCGTTGCAGCCGGCGGACTCGCGCGCCACGGTCGCGGCGCGGAGCAGGTTGCGGATCATCGCCGCGAGGTCCATGCGGTTGCCGTACGGCGGTACCGTCGGGCACCGCGCCGCCGACACGGCCGTACGGTTCTGCGGTACCGTGAGCGGATCGACGCAGCTGCTGTCGTTCGAGATCATGCACGGCATGTCCGGACCCCACGAAAACGGCGAGAAGGTCCTGTAAGGCGTCGCCGTGAGATCCTCCTTGGACGTGTCGAACAGGTCGAAGCGGCCGTTGAGGAAGTCCCGCCAGTTGATCCTCATCACGTCGTAACCCGAGAGGATCGCGTCGAAGGTCAGCCGCGGCACCCCCGCCACGTCCCACACCGTGAAGTGGACGACCACCGCTTTCGGCGAGACGTTGACGATTTGGGTGATCGTCGTCTGCCCTTCCGGGTCCGGCGCTCCCTCCGGCGTCAGCGCCACCGCCACGTAGGGAACGAGCAGCGTCGCGGCGGGCACGACGTCGCGCGCGCAGAAATTCGCCGCCGCGACCGCCGGAACGACCAGCCCGAGGACACTCGCCAGCGCCGATCTCACGGCATCCGCCACCTTTCCTTGGGCGCCCGCGCCGCCGCCTCTGCTATCGTCAACGCGACCTCGTTGCGAGGATTTTCGCATCTCGCGCACGAAACGCAAGGGGGACGCCATGACGACACGGGATCGCCACGATTCGACACGCCGTCGCTTCGCGGGGGACCGCCGATGAGCGCGCTGCGCGGCAAGGCGGCGCTGGTCACCGGCGCGTCGTCCGGCATCGGCGAGGCGCTCGCCCTCGAACTGGCCCGGCGCGGCGCCCGTGTGGCGCTGGCCGCCCGGCGCGCCGACCGGCTCGAGCAGCTCGCGGGGGAGATCCGCGCCCGCGGCGGCGAGGCGCTGGCGCTGGCCGCCGACGTCACGCGCGACGGCGACCTCGAGCGCGCCGTCGCCTCGACCGTCGAGCGTTTCGGCAGGCTCGACGTCGCGGTCGCCAACGCCGGCTTCGGCGTCGCGGCGCGGCTGGAGAAGCTCACCCTCGACGACTACCGCCGCCAGCTCGAGACCAACGTCTTCGGCGTCCTGCGCACCGTCTACGCCGCGCTGCCGGAGCTGAAGAAGACGCGCGGCACGCTGGCGGTGATGGGATCGGTGGCCGGGCACGTCGCCGGCGCCGGCACCTCGGCGTACTGCATGAGCAAGTTCGCCGTGCGCGGCCTGGCCTCGTCGCTGCGCGCCGAGTTGGCCCGCGACGGCGTCGCCGTCGTCCTGCTCTCCCCCGGCTTCGTGGACTCCGACATCCGGCGCACCGACAACGCCGGCGTCGTCCACGCCGACGCGCCCGACCCGATGCCGAGGTGGCTGCGCATGCCCGCCGACGTCGCGGCGCGGGCGATGGCGCGCGCCATCGCGGCGCGCCGCCGCGAGGCGGTGATCACCGGCCACGGCAAGGTGGCGGTGTTCCTCCAGCGCTTCTCACCCGGACTGGTCTCCTGGCTGTCCACCAAGGCGATGCGCGGCCGCCCGGAGCCGAAGCGCGTCCACCGGTGCCAGGTATAACCATCTCACCATTATCGTCAACGCCCGCCCAGTCGCTCGCGTACCGCTTCCTCGAGCTCGGCGCAGCGGCGGGCGAAGCCCCCGTCCGCACGGCGCCGCACCGACGCCCTCGTCACCCAGCGGCTGACGCTCCCGGCGCTCATCCCGAGCGCCCCGGCAAGCGCCTTGACCCGCACGCCGAACCGCTCCACGCCGACGATCGCCAGTGCCTCCCTGGCGCGGACAACCGCCGGCTGCTTGCCGCGGCCAGCTGCGTCCCGAGGCTCGATGCCCAGCGCTTCCGCCGCTGTCTCCACGTACCGAGCGACGTCCCGGACCTGCGCGGGCCGTGAAGCCGGGAGTTCCGGGAGCAAGGCCTCCCATGCGCCGTCGAGATCGTCGTCGTCGCGGCGGCCCCACCACGGCAGCCGCCCCGGGCGCTCGCCGAACCACTCGGCCTCCCGTTCGCCCCGCAGGACCCGCACGTACTCGCGCCGCGCCCTCGGCCTGTCGTTGCCGAACAACGCCAGTGTGGCGTCGGCATCGAGCAGCGGCGACGGTGCCTTGCGGAGCAGCTCTTGGTGCCCGCTCCAGCGGTAGTCGGCCGGATCATCCACGAGGCCGGTCGCGACGGGGTTGAGGTGGATGTAGGCGATGAGCTGGTAGAGGTAGCGCTCGTCCTCGACGAGCTTGGCCTGGTAGCGGCCTTGCCAGAGCGGGCCGAGCTGCCGCCTTCGGCGGTTGAGCTGGCGGGCGAAGCGCCACTGGATGAGACGGACGCTGCGCCACAGCGGCACGGCCGCGGTGCGCACGGCCAGGTGGTAGTGGTTGGCCATGACACACCACGCGAGGATGGACAGGGCGTCCCTGCGTTTGACGTCGGCGATGACGGCGACGAGCCGCGCGGCCTCGTCGGGATCGGCGAAGACACGCTCGCCCCGACTGATGCGGCAGTAGACGTGGTAGTAGCCACCGTCCGCGAACGCCCTCGGACCCCGCCCCATGCTCTACCTCGGTCTCCCTGACGTGCTGCCGCCGAGTCTACACCCACATGGTGTGATGGTGATGTCGGGTAAGCCGAAGGGGTGAAGTGCTTTAGGTGGTGTCCTTGTCTGTTTCCCCGAGTTTCCCCAGGGTGCCCACGTAGGTTCACCATGGCGGACATCACCACCTTCGACTCCCCAC
>JBFMCD010000075.1:4862-7636 GCA_040754885.1 Acidobacteriota bacterium | reverse complement strand
AAGGACCTCGTGGTATTCGAGGTTGGAACTGCTCGTGCTGGCGGCGCTTTGGGCGCGGTGAGATCCTTCGGCCCTCCGGGCCTCGGGATGACAGGGGTGTGAATGTCATCCTGAGGGAGCCGCGCAGCGGCGACTGAAGGACCTCGTGGTATTCGAGGTTGGAACGGCTCGTGCTGGCGGCGCTCCAGGTGCGGTGAGATCCTTCGGCCCTTCGGGCCTCAGGATGACAGAGGGATTGAATGTCATCCTGAGGGCGCCGCGCAGCCCACACTCCGTCATCCTGAGGGAGCCGCGAAGCGGCGACCGAAGGATCTCGTGGCGTCCGAGGATGGGGCTGCTCATGCTCGCCGCACTCCAGGCGCGGTAAGATCCTTCGGCCCTTCGGGCCTCAGGATGACAGAGTGTGGGGAGGGCTCGAATGACAGCGTGTGGGGAGAACTCGGAATGACAGAGTGTACGGGAGATTCGACTCGCTACGGGCGAATCAGGGCCGGCAGGGAGGGCAGACGCACGAGCACTCGGGCTTCTCGTCCTCCCGGACGATGGCGATGCCGCCCGCCGTGCCCAGCACGATCGAGCCCGGAAGAATGAAGTCCTTGAGCGTGACGCCCGGAGCGCTCGAGGTCGCGGCGGCGACGAGGACGCCGCGGCAGTAGTCGTCTGGGCGCATCTGCCCGGTCGAGTCGATGCGCGAAATGATGCCGGTGCAGCGGAAACCGAGGACGCCGGTGCCCTTCTGCCCGGCCATGGTCTCGCCAACGACGAGGTTCTGCGCGAACTTCTGCTGCTCGGTGGTCAGCGTCTCGGCGCACCCGCCGGAGACGGGGATCTTGCCCGCCTGGGCGCGCGTCTCCTTGCCCTCGGCGTCGCGCACGGCGACCTGGACGTCGATCTCGCGGGTAGCCTGCTCGGGGAGCGGCAGAGTGGCCCAGTAGTTGCCGGCGCCGTCGGAGCGCATCTCGAGGAAGTAGAAGTCGGAGTTGGCGGTGCGACGGAAGTAGGCCCGGACGGAACTCCAGCCGGTCTCGGGGGTGATGTTGACGCGGACCAGGGCGTTGCCGTCGGGGGTGACGCAGGCGGCGTACTTCGGGGTCAGAACTGGAGTCTGGGCGAACAGCAGCGGCGCGGCGAAGAGCGCCAGGGCGACGCCCGTGAGAAGTTTCACCCGCGCCGAGACGATGCGGTCCCCGCCCATTTTCTGAACCTCCTACACGTGAAACTACTCACAGTCGAGGCGTTTGTCAAGGCCGACTGTCAGGAAGTTGGCCCTTCCGCCCCCCGGATCTTCGCGACGTAGCCCTCGACGTAGTCGCTCCGCTTGATCTTGCCGAGGCAGCGCTCGAGGGCCGTGGCGGCGCCCGCGGCGTCGCCGGACTCGTACCGCGACACCGCGAGGTAGAAGAGACGCAGCGGCTGATCCTCGCCCGGGTCGCCGCCGCGGTCGAAAAAGGCGACGGCTTCGACCCAGCGGCTCCCGCGATAGGCGATCTCGGCGGCGGCGTGCTGGGCGGCCTTGGACGAGGGGTTGGCATCCGCCACCTGCTGTGCCACGGCGAACGCCTCGTCGAGCTTGCCGGCGTCGGCCAGGGAGGTCGCCCGGGACAGCTCGGCCTGGGCCGCCCGGGACAGCGGCTGGCCCGTTCCCCGGCCCGGCTTCGGGGTACGCGTGGCGGTCGCCGCGGGGCGGGCCGGAGTCGCCGTGGCGGTGGAAGTCGCGGCAGGACGAGTGGGAGTCGGCGTCGGCCGTGGCGGCGTGGCGGTCGCGGTCGGACGAGCCGGAGTGGCGATTGGCGGAGGTGGAGCCGGCGTCGCGGTCGCCCCTCCCTTCGTCGGAGCCGGGGTCGGCGCGGGGGGTCTGGCCTCCGCGGCCTTCTTCGCAGCTTCGGCCTGCTGCACGGCGGCCTTCACCGCACCGTCCCCGGCGACGGCAGGGGGCAGGCTCGCGCCCACTTCCAGCGCCCTGACATGCGCTCCCGTTGCCGTGAGTGCGCCGAGCAGCGCGGCGGCCGCTCGCGCATCGGTAGCGGCGGCGCCGGAGGCGGAGAGGTCCTCGACAGCCCTGGCCCAGTTCTCCTCCTTCGCGTACGCCATGCCGCGCAGGCGCTTCGCGTCGGCGCTGGTGGGGGCGATGCTCAGCGCGGCGTCCGCAGCGGCGCGCGCGGCCTTCGCGTTGCCCTGCGAGAGCTCGAGGTCGGCGAGAAGCAGCGGCCAGCGGACCTGGGAGGGCTCGGCCCTGCCCAGGCGCTCGAGTTCCGCGCGGCGCTCCTTCGGGGGAAACGCGGCGAGACGCTGCTCGGCGGTCGGGACGACGCGCGCGAAGCCCGGCGTCGCGAGGAGCGTCGCCTCGGGGACTTCGGCGCGCAGGAGCTGCTCGAACGAGGCGCGCAGGTCCGGCGCGAGCGTGGCCTTCGAGTAGGCCTGGAAGCGCTCCTCGATCTCGACCAGGCGTTGGAAGGTGGCGCGGAAGCCTTCCCCGTCACCCGCCCCGCTCTGCGCCAGGGCCAGGCGCACGAGGCCGTCGGCGAGCAGCTCGGGCTCGTCGAGCAGACCGAAGCAGGCGAGGTGGAGTTGCCGCGTGGCGGTGGAGAAGTCGCGGCGGTTGAAGGCGTCGGTGCCGTCGCGGAGCAGGCGCAGGTAGAACGGGTCGGCGGCCTGGACGGAGGCAGTGACGAGCAGGAGCGCGATCGCGAGGATCAGGCGGAGCCTTCGGGGGTGACGTTCTGCCGGCATGCGGCCGTATGGTAGCGCCATCGACGTGGAAGTGGGAGCGTGAG
>JBFMCD010000075.1:0-4762 GCA_040754885.1 Acidobacteriota bacterium | reverse complement strand
GGATTGAATGTCATCCTGAGGGCGCCGCAGCGGATTCGGGTTACGTGATCGAAGACTCGACGTAGGCTTCGTAGCTGCGGTACTGGGTGGAGTAGCGGCCGGCGCGCCCGAGGCGGAAGCGGTTGACGACGGTGCCGAGGACGCGGATGTCGGACAGCCGCATGCGGTCGGCGCAGGCGCGCGCGTCCTCGCGCAGTACCAGACCGGAGCCGATGGTGAGCACGACGCCGTCGGCGCGCGAGCCGAGCACGGTGGCGTCGGTGACGGGCAGCGCGGGCGGCGTGTCGAAGACGATGTACTCGAAGCGCTGGCGCGCCAGGTCGAGGAACTCCTGCATGCGCTCGGAGGCGAGCAGCTCGGCGGGGTTCGGCGCCGCCGGTCCCGCGGGGGTGATGTAGAGGTTGGGCACCGCGGTGCGCTGGAACGCCTGCGACGGCTCGATCGAGCCGGTGAGGAAGTTGACCAGGCCGATCCGGTTGGGCAGGCCGAAGATCTCGTGGACGCGCGGCTTGCGCAGGTCGGCGTCGACGAGCAGCACGTCGCGGCCGAGCTGGGACAGGACGACAGCGAGGTTGGACGCGGTGGCGGTCTTGCCCTCGCCGGGGATCGCGGAGGTGACGACGACGCATTTGACGCCGCTCGCCGAGGAGAGCAGCAGCGATGTGCGCAGGGTGCGGTACGACTCGGAGACCGCCAGGCGCGGCTTGCTGTGCGGCAGCAGCTCGATCCGCAGGTCGTCGCCCTCGGCCTTCTCGGCCTTGCGGCCCTTGCGCGTGGCGCGGTGGCCGTAGCCGTAGGAGTGGCCGCCGTAGCGGCCGTAGCCGCCGCCGTCGCCGCCGCCGGCGATGTCCGGGATCACCGCGAGCACGGGCAGGGCGAGGACACGGTCCACGTCGTCCGGGGTTTTCAGGGTGCGGTCGAGGTACTCGACGAAGAACACCAGGCCGAGGCCGAGGCCGAGGCCGAGCACGAGGCCGAGGGCGAGGTTGCGGCGCAGCGAGGGGCGGTAGGCGCCGCGCGGCACGAGGGCGCGGTCCACGACCAGGACGTTGGAGTCGCGGGTGCCCTGCAGGCGGGATTCGACCTCGGTCTGCGACTGCCGGCGCACGAGGTCGTCGAGCAACTGGCGGCGGGTCGAGACCTCGACCTTGAGGTTGTTGTACTCGACGGCGGCGGAGTTGAGCTGCATCGCCTCGCCCTTGAGGCGCGCCAGCTCGGCGGCGAGCGACTGCTCGCGGCGCTGCGCGGTCTGGTACTCGGCGCGCGCCGCCTCACGGGCCTTGGACACGGTCTCGCGCGTGACCGCCTCGAGGTTCTGCCGGCCCTTGTCGATCTGCGCCTTGAGGTCCTGCATCGCCGGCCACTCGGGCTTGTAGGTGGCGAGCTTGGAGGCGTACTCGCGCTCGAGGCGCAGGATGTCTCCGCGCAACTGGCCGACGACGCCGCCGGACAACGTGTCGGCGACCGCGTCCGCGTTGGCGGTGGTCAGCTCCTTGTAGCGCGACTCGGAGGTGATGCGCTCGGAGACGGCGGCGATGTAGTCCTTGTTGAGCGCCTCGAGGCGCTGCAGCGTGACGTTGGACGCCGGGTCGAGGGCGACGATGTCCTCGCGCCGGGAGTACGCCTGGAGCTGCGCCTCCTTGTCCTGGATCTCCTGCTTGAGCGCCTCGATCTGCGAGGCGAGGAAGCTGGACGCCTTGCCCACGGTGGCGAAGCGGGTCTCGACGCCCCAGTCGATGAACGCCTCGGCGACGCCGTTGGCGACGCGCGCGGCGAGGTCGGGCGTGGGCGCGACGTAGGAGACCTCGACCAGTCGGGTGTTGCGGATGGGATTGACCTGCAGCCCGCCGAGCACCCGGCCGGCCATCCCGGCGAGCGCCGCCTCGTCGTCGGCCGCGGTGGCGGCTTCGCCGCCCGAGCCGAGCAGCGACCCCCGCTTCGGGTTGAACGTCGGGTCGTCGCCGAGGCGCAGGTTCTTGACCACCCGCTCGGCCAGGCCGCGGCTCTGCAGCAGGCGGTACTGCGTCGGGTAGAACGACTGCGCGTCGTACCAGTCGTCGTAGGGGATGGTCTGCTGCATCGCCGCCGCGGTGCCGGCGCGGCGCTCGATCTGCAGGACGGTGGTTGACCGGTAGGTTTTCGGCGTGATCGCCCACAGCACGACCGCGGCGAGCACGACGGTGCCGGCCACCAGCGCGAGCAGGCGGCGCCGACGGCGGATCACCTCGATCCACTGCGAGAGGTGGAACTCTCCCTCGGGCTCGGGCTGGAAGGCGAAGGGGTCGGCGGCGGGGGGCTGGGCGGCCATCAGAAGAACGACTCCTTGACCACGACGACGTCGCCGGCCTCCAGCTCCATGTCCGGGTCCTTCCCGGCCAGGACGCGCTTGTAGTCCACGACCGTCTCGACGTCGCGGCCGGTGGCGGCGCGGCGCTTGACGCGAATCGTCTTGGAGGCGCGGTCGGTGAGGCCACCGGCGCGCGCGATGGCGGTGAGCAGGGTGATGCGGTCGGTGCTGGAGAACTCGACGGCGCCCGGCTTGTGCACCTCGCCCAGGCAGAACACCGTGACCTGCACCTTGGCCGGGACGTTGATCACGTCGTTGGCGAAGATGGTGATGTTGGCGTCGGGGTCGGCCTTGACCATCAGGTCGTCGATGTCGATGGCGACCTGGTCGTTGATGCCGTTCTCCGCCTGGCGGATGACGTAGATGGTGTTGCCGTGGCCGTCGGCGAGGCCGCCGGCAGCGGACAGCGCCTCGAGCAGCGTCCAGCGCCCGGAGAAGGCCAGGTTGCCCGGCTGCTTGACGGCGCCGATGACCGAGATCGGCTTGGAGCGGAACTCGCGCACCTGCACGGACACCGAGGCGCGCTGCACGTACTTGGACTCGAGCAGCGCCTTGAGCCGGTCGGCCAGCTCGACGTCGGTCAGGCCCTGCGCGGGGACGTCGCCGATCAGGGGCAGGGCGATCGTCCCCTCTTCCGAGACGCGCCGCTCGATGTTCAATTCGGGCACCTCGAAGACGCGGATCTCGACCAGGTCCTTGGGGCCGATGCGGTAGCCGCTCGGGCCGCCGGGAGGCTGGGCGACGGCGGCTGCGGAGGCGGCCAGGACCAGGAGCGCCATCAGTCCGCTCGCGCGCCGGGGGGTGCGCGGACGGGCGGGCGCGGCGTGACGGGGCGTCATCGACGACTCCTTGCTCACAACGTCCACTTCCGAGCCTTGAAGTGTATCACCACCAACCGGCTCCGGACCCGCCCAGGCGCAGCGAGGTGGTGACGCGGTCCACGGTGCGCCGGGAGAATGGGCTGTCGTACGTCTCGCGCGCGGCGTGGACGTCGAATGAGGCCGAACGCCCGAGCGCGATCGAGAGCTGGGCGCCGTAGGCGTCGAAGTCCTCGAGGAACGCGGTCGAGCCCGGCTCGGTCCCCACGTACCGCTGCTCGCCCTGCTCCCAGAAGGCGCGCGCGACGGTGCGCCAGCCGAGGCCGGTCTGCAGCGCGACGCCGGCGCGCTCGCTGACCAGGTACGGGCTGTCGAAGTACAGGGCGAAGCCGAGCGAGCGGCCGCCGTACGCCTGCAGCTCCATCCGCCCGCCGAGCCGGTAGCCGAGCTGGACCCGGCCGGTGGTGTCGTCGAACGGGACGAACTGGGAGCCCGGGGTGGGCTCGAGATCGGGGGCGGCGACGAGCACGTCGGCGCGCAGCTTCTTGCCATCCAGGCGCAGCTCGACGAACGGCGCCTTACCGGTGTGCGAGCGGTCGCGCTCGGCCCTGGCGAACTCGACCTCGATGTCGTCCACGCCGACGCCGATCGACAGCCAGTCGCGGAAGGCGTAGCGCAGGCCGCCGGCGAGGTGGCGCTCGTCGCGGTCGAGCCCGAGCAGCTCGGGCACGCCGATCTCGATCGAGTCGTCCTCGGGGTAGCGGAGCCGGTCCTCGCGGCCGCGGGCGAACACCGACAGCCGCTCGAGCAGGCGCAGCTCGACGCTCGCCTCGTAGCGCCGGTTCTCGACGTTGACGAACTGCTCCAGCTCGTAGCTGACGTAGTCCTGGCGGCGTTCGTCGGCGGCGCGCGCCTCGACGGTGAGGCGGTTGAAGTAGCCGAACACGCCGGCGCCGTAGCGCCAGTTCCAGCCGCGCCGGTAGTCCTGCTCGTTCCACCACACGTACTCGGGGAGCGCGTACAGGCCGAGGGTGAGCTTGGGGCCGACCGGCAGGTAGCCGTGCAGCCCCGCTCCGGCGGTGGCGGTGAAGTCGGACTGCGGGTTGTCCGGGTCGCCGTAGACGTTGTCCTGGTAGGAGACGTCGTGGAGGGAGAACCACGGCGCGAGGCGCAGCGGCCCGAGCTGCCAGCGCGCCGTCTCCATGGCGCGCTCGAACTGCTCCTTGGTCGGGGTGCGCTTCTCGCCCAGGCTGCCCGGGGCGGTGTACTGCGAGTACTGCGCCGCCGCGTCCGTCGCGAGGATCAGTGCGGCGAGCAGCACGACGGCGAGTCGCATAGAATTCGGTCCAGTGACCCAGGACGGTACCCGCACGATCCTCGCGCAACGGATCCAGGCGGCGCTGCTCGGCGCGCTGGTGATCTGGGCGCCGCTGCCGTTCGCGAGCTTCCATCCCTGGGCGGAGTCGGTCATCCACATCGTCGCCTTCCTCCTCCTCGCCGTCGCGGCGATCGCGGGGCCGGATCCGCGCCCCTTGCGCGGCGCCGCGGTCCCCGCCGCGGCGATCGCCGCCGTGGCGGCGCTCGGTGCGCTGCAGTC
>JBFMCD010000074.1:0-7014 GCA_040754885.1 Acidobacteriota bacterium | reverse complement strand
ACGATCCCGACAGGGTGATGCTCTCGAATGCAGGGCTGCGGCGGACCTCTCCGCTCGACGAGGACACCTCCCGGAGCGTGAGGGTCTCGCCGCCCCAGGTCCCGGCGACCACGAGCCCGCCCCCATCACTCGGCCACACCACGAACCGCGCGCCCGCGCCGCGCGTGAGCTGCCTGCCTCGGCCCGTCCCGTCGGTCGAGACCAGCCACACCTCTCGGCCGGTGTCGCTCCACTCGACGAAGGCGATCTCGGAACCGTCCGGCGACCATGCCGGCGACGCCGCGACCCCCGCCACGCGGCTGAGCTGCCGGGCCCCGCGCACCGCTTTCCCGGCTTCGAAGTTCGCGACCCACACCTGATAGCCGTCCGCCCGGTCCGAGACGAAGGCCAGCCTCTTCCCGTCCGGCGACCATTCGGGCTGCACGTCCGTCGCCGGGTGCGCCGTCACGTTTGTCGCCACGCCGCCGGCACTCGGCGTCACCCAGATGTCGCGCTGGCCCTCGACCACCCTGAAGTAGGCGATCCAACCCCCGTCCGGCGAAAGCACGGGATGGTTGCACGCGCCCCGGTGTTCCGTGACGCGGACCGGTGCGCCGGCCGCGCCGGCGCCCGCGACCGGTACTCGCCAGACGTCGTACCCGCCGTCGAGGTCGGACACGAAGAGGATGCTCGCGGCGTCGCGCGCGAATCGCGGGCTGGCCGTCGTCGGTCCTTCCGCAAGTCGTACCCGCCGCCCCGAGCGGGTGTCGGCGAGCACCAGCGCCTGCTCGCCCGAGGACGTCGCGTACGCGAGCCAGCGACCGTCCGCCGAGACCGTCGGAACACTCTCCGGACCCGTACCGAGCGTTACGCGTTGCGGCTCTCCGCCTCCCGAGGGCACGCGCCACACGGCGCGCGGCCCCTCGCGGGTCGAGGTGAAGTAGACGAGCCGCCCGTCGGGGGACCACGCCGCGTCGCCGTCCTTCGCGTCGTCGTGCGTGAGCCGGCGGGGCGTGCCGCCGCGAGCGCCGACCAACCACAGGTCTCGCTGGTCCTCGTAGCAGATCAGGCGACCGTCGGGGCTGAACGCCGGGTTGCGGTGGTTCCACAGCCCGCCCGAGTCCCCGGTGAGGATGCGCGCCTTCTCCGGCTCGCCGAGCGCGATGACTCCGATCCTCGTGAACCCCGCCACGTTCGCGCGCGCGAACGCGAGCAGCGTGCCGTCCGGCGAGACCGCCGGGTCGGTGGCGTCGTCCACGAGCATCACGGCGTCGCCCCCGAAGCGAGCCGCCTTCCAGATCCCCGGCCTCCCTCGGCGGTCCGAAACGAACGCCACCGCCGACCCGTCGGGCAGCCAGCACGGGCTTGTCTCGGCGCTCGGCGCGTCGGACAGCCGGAGCGGCCTGCCGCCCCGCACGTCCGTAATCCAGATGTCGCTGCTCCCTCCCTCCCACGAGACATACGCGATTTCCCGTCCTGTCGGTGAGATCGCCGGCTCGCTCTCGACACCGGGCCGGCTCGTCACCTGGCGCGGCTCGAACGAGGGCAGGGCGCCTCGAGTGGAGGACCAGCGCACGCCGGCGATCGCGGCGGCGAGCGCAGCGCTCGCGCCCGCCAGCATCAGCCAGTGGACGCGCTTAGCCCGACCGGAGGCGCTGGCGACCGCCACGGCCCCCGTGCGCGGCGTGAGCATCTCGAACGCGAGCGCGACGTCCCGCGCCGACTGGAAGCGGTCGTCGGCCCGCTTCTCCATGCAGCGGTGCGCCACCGCGATCACCCCGGGCGGAATCGGCCGCCCGCTCGCCTCCAACGGCGGAGGGTCCTCGTAGAGGATCGCGCTCAGCGTCTCGATCCTGGATCCCTTGTCGAATGCTCGCCGGCCCGCCAGCATCTCGTACAGCACGCAGCCGAACGCGAAGATGTCCGCCCGGTGGTCGGCCGGCTGGCCCCGCACCTGCTCCGGGGCCATGTAGCCCGCGGTTCCCACGGCCACGCCCGTCGCGGTGGCGGATCCGTCGTCGAGCACGGCCGTGCTCACGTCCCCGGGGTTACCGGCGGCGTCCGGGCAGGCGCGCTGTTCCGTGAGCTTCGCCAACCCGAAGTCGAGTATCTTGACCGTGCCGTCCCTGGTCACGAAGACGTTGCCCGGTTTGAGATCGCGGTGGACGATCCCCTTCTCGTGCGCCGCCGCCAGACCCTTCGCGATCTGGATCGCCAGCTCCACCGACCGGCTCACGGTCAACCCGCCCCTGCCGATCACGTCGCGCAGCGAGTCCCCTTCGAGCAGTTCGGTGACCAGGTAGGGCTGCCCTTCGTGGCTGCCGACATCGTGCAGGACGAGGATGTTCGGGTGGTTGAGCGCCGCGGCTGCGTGCGCTTCCTGCTCGAAGCGCCGCAGCCGATCTGCGTCCGCCGCGTACGCCTCGGGCAGCACCTTGATCGCGACCTCACGACCGAGCCGGGTGTCGCGCGCGCGGTACACCTCTCCCATTCCGCCCGCGCCGATCCTGGAGAGCACCTCGTAGGGACCCAGGCGCGAGCCCGCAGTCAGCACGAGATCCCTCGCGTCGCTCGGAATCTCGCCCGCGGGCTCGCGCGGAGCCCGCGCCGAGCGTCGTCGAAGCGCTCACACGCGTCGGACGGCTCGACTCTACCCATGCCGCCGGCGCCGGACTGTGCGTCGATCTCGCGACGGCCTGGCGTGTCGTCCGTTCGCATCCGGTCACCCCTTCGGGCGTATCAGCTCCTGGAACGCCGGGTCGTCGCGGAGCGGCTCGAGGTCCATGTCCCGGTGCATCCAGACGCCATGGGCAAGCCCTTCTCCGAAGGCCTCCCTCAACAACGCGAGCGCCTGCGCGCGGTCGCCGAGCTGCGCCGCGATCCGAGCGCGCCAGAGTGTGTTGGCTCCGAACACGTTGGGTCCATCGAGTGCGTCGAGCTGCACGCCGATGCGCTCGGCGCGGACGCGGTCACCGGCGCGCGCCGCGAGCACACCGAGCATGCCCATGGGGAGGATCTCCTTCGCAGGCCGGTCGGCCAGCCGCTCGACGGCGGATCGACACTCGCTCCAGCGTTCCGCCCGGTACAGACTCTTTGCGAGTCGACCCTGCGCCCCGTCGTGCGCGACCTCGCGCGCAGTACGGCTCCGGTACCACTCCGCGGCCCGAGCGGCGAGCGCGATCGACTCCTCCCGGCGACCGTGGGCGCGCAGTTCCTCGGCCGCCTCGAGCATGATCTCGCCCGAGTCGCCCATCCGATCGTGGACGGTGAGGGCCTCCTCGATGACCGCTTCGAGTTCCTCGACGCGCCCGAGCGCCGCGAGCGCCATCACCTCGCCGGAGCGAAGCAGCTCCGGGTAGGCCGCGTGGTTGCGGCGGATCTCCTCCAGCTCGCGCCGGTGCTCCCCGAGCAGGTGGAGCGCCTCGCCGAGGCGGAGGATGACCGCGGCGCCGATCGGGCGTCCCGGCCAGGGCTGCAACCCGAGCTTGTCGTAGGTCGCCACCGCCTCGCGCGGGCGGTTGCACCAATAGGCGAGCACGCTCATCCACTGGTTGACCAGCGGGTCGCGCGGCGCTCGCTGCTCGGCCACGCGAAGGGCCTGGAGCGCCTCGAAGTAGCGATGCCCCGTGTAGCCGACGAGGGCGTCCAGCCAGCCGCGCCCGAGCGGAGTCAACTGCTCGCGCCTGGCGTTGAGACCGGCGAGGATCGCCTGCGACCGATCGAAGTTGCCGGCCGCGTGGTGCATGTAGGCGGCCCAGAGGAGCGGGACCAGGAAGTCCGGGTCGAGGCGCGCGGCGCTCTCGAAGTGGCGCAACGCCTCCGCGGCGTCGCTCCCGAACAGCTCGAAGCCCGCGATGAACTCCGCGTACGCCTCGTAGCGGGGCGGCCGATCCTGGGCACCGAGGTCGTGCACGGTGTCGAGGTTGGCCGCGACGGCCCCCATCACCTGCTGGCGGAGCGACTCGATCGCCTCCATCGGTGCATCGGCCTTGCCGCTCACCGGATCGAGAGCGCGAATCACCCTCGCACCGGCGGCGTCGGTGACCGTGGCCTGAAACTGGAGGACGTCTCCGTACAGGTAGTAGGCACCGGAAACCAGCGTCCCCGCGCCGGTCTGCCCGGCAAGGGCGCGGAGCGGATCCCCTCCCGCGGCGCCGGCAGGTCCCAGTGCCGTCGGCGCGAACAGCCTGGCCGTGCTCGGTACGACGTCGAGTCCGTCGATGCGCGACAGTCCCTGCGTCACCCAGTCCGACGCCATGCGGCCGAGCGGGTCGAGCGTGGCGTCGCCGGTTCGATTCTCGAACACCGCCACGACGACGCGACCGGGTTCCAACCCCGCCGCGGGCGCCTGGAGGCGCCACGGCCTCCAGAGCGAGAGTGCGGCGGCTGAGGCGACGACGACGACGGCCGCCGCGGGAATCAGAACCCTCCTGTCGAACCGTCTCGCCGGCACCTGCACCGTCCCCGTCCCGCCGGTCGAGAGCGAGCGCAGCGCGAACGCCGCGTCGCTGGCCGACTGGAAGCGCTCCCCAGGCTGCTTCTCCAGGCAATGCGCCACGATCCGATTGAGTTCGGGGACGACCTCGACCCCGGACGAGGAGACCTCCGGCACCGGCTCCCGCAGAATCGCCGCCATCGTCTCCGCCGCCGTGCCCCGCTCGAACGCCCGCTCGCCCGAGAGCATCTCGTGCAGCAGACATCCGAGGGCGAAGATGTCCGAGCGCGCGTCGGCCGGCTCGCCTCTCACCTGCTCCGGCGCCATGTATCCGACCGTCCCCAGGACCGCTCCCGCCAGAGTCCCGGGGGGCGGCGACGTGACCGTGTCGCGCTGGCTGAGCGACGAACCGGCGACGCGAGCCAGGCCGAAGTCGAGGATCTTGACCCGACCGTCGGCGGTGAGGAAGACGTTCTCCGGCTTGAGGTCGCGGTGGACGATTCCCTTGTCGTGCGCGGCGGCGAGGCCGTCGGCGATCGCCGCGCCGACCTCCAGCGCCCTGCGCCAGGGCAAACGCTCGCGGCGCAACCGCGCGCGCAGCGTTTCGCCCTCGAGGAGCTCGGTCACCGCGTAGGTGACGACCCCTTCCCTCCCGAAGTCGTGAATCGAGAGGATGCCGGGGTGCGACAGCGAGGCGAGCGCCCGCGCTTCCCGCTCGAACCGGGCGACCCGGTCCGGGTCGTTCGCCACCTCCGCCGGCAGCACCTTGATCGCGACGTCACGACCGAGCCGGGTGTCGCGCGCGCGGTACACCTCGCCCATCCCGCCCGCGCCGACGCGGCCGGTGATCTCGTATGGGCCGACACGGGTGCCCGTGTCCACTTCTTCGCTGTCCTGACACAATGCTACATCTCAGGACAAGAGCGCGGGGCGCTGGCCCGGTCGGAGAAGGCAGGAGAGCGCCGATCAGGCGATTCGGACCTTCCGAGCCTCTCTCTGCAGCAATCCTCGCGAGTCGCTCGGCCGGCAGCGGCCGGCGGAGCTCTACCTCGCCGTGAACTGGATCGCGAGGTAGACCTCGCACGGCACCGGCGTGCCGTCGCACGTCGCCGGCTCGAAGGTCCACTCGGGGACCGCGATGTCGACCGCCGCGCGCAGGATGGCGTGGCCCCGGTCGTCGACGAATGCGAAGTCGTGGAGGTTGCCGCCGGTGCTGACCTCGGCGCGGCAGATCACCTGGCCGAACACCCGCCTGGCCTTCGCGTACGCAGGCTGGAGCACCGACTTCTTCGCCACGACCTTCGGGGGTGCGGGCCGGGCACACGCCGGCCACGACTCGACACCTTCGGGCAGGGACGCTGCGCCTCCCTCCGGCACCTCGGCCGCCGAGAGGCCGACGACCTCGGCCTCGATCATCAGCCGCTTCTGCTCGAAGCAGCGCAAGGACCGGGGGAACCGCTTGCCGCTTAACTCCACCGCGCCGGCGTATTCGTAGCGTGGGAAGTTGCCGCCGTAGTCGGCGAGGACGAGCGCCCCGGAGCTCCGATCGAAGCACAGGTCCACCGTGCGCTCGAGATCGTATCCGACCTCCGGCAACTTCGCCGTGTCGCTGACGTCGTGCAGCCAGAGGGTGTCGAGCGGACCCACTTGCAGGCACTGCGCGCTCGCGCCGCCGACGTCCGTGGACCAGCTCTTTTTCACCCTCGCGCCGGGCGCCAGTCTGAGGTGGGCGGCCGGATCGAGGAGCATGTCGGCCTCGACCAGCGCGTACGACTTCTTCGACGCCGGACGACGGCGCCAGTGCGAGCCTCCCGTCCGGCCGCGAAGCTCGACGTGCCCCCCTGCGGTAAGGCGGTGGAACCAGCGCCCGGGACCGTACACCATGAGCGCGAAGTCCAGGCCCCTGTCGCCCCCGACCAGGTGGTGGAACGTCCCCTTCGCGATCAGCGTGACCGGTCCGGCGTCGCCGGCGCGAAGGTCGTGGAGACGCAGCGCCTGCTCGACGGGAGCCAAGCCCTCGACCGCCGCCGCGGCGCCCTCCGGGACCACACTCCCCCACGAACCGGCCGTCAGCGCCGTGGCGATGACCAAACCGGGACGAAGTACTCGCCCCAACGTGAGCCGCGGCCGCGCCTCGCGGCCGGACCGCTGCCCATTCGACGCTCCGGCAGTCATGCGACGCCTCCGTTCAGAGGGTGTACAGCCGATTCACGGATCGCCACGCGTTGCCAGGGGCCGCTAACGTCTCGTCGGACAACCCCCGGGACTATCTCGATGCCGTCACTATCGGCCGCGACCGTCCTGGCCGCAAGGGGGTCCGCCGCCGAGTGAATCCAATTGCCGGTCGCTTCTTCCTCTGTCTTGCCCCATTCCGTTTTTTTCGGGTATCCCCGGAATGTTGAAATGGCCCCAGACGCGTCCGTCCTGCCGAGAACGGACAACGGCGACGTGCAACCGTTTCAGCGGGTCGCCTCTGTCAAAGCTCGTTAGAAATGTCCCCATCGTTAGCTCTTTAGAAATGTCTCCATGTTGGCCGTCGGGGCTGTGGGGCGTGTGGGAAACCCCAGGGGTTTTCCAAGTGGCTGTGGGAAAGCCGGAAG
>JBFMCD010000073.1:0-4335 GCA_040754885.1 Acidobacteriota bacterium | reverse complement strand
TCGGGACGGTGGTTGGGGGGTGTGGAGGTGAGAGGTGAGCGCGACCGGCTGTGCCGGCGCGCGAAGGGGGTTTGGGGGGCGAGGCAGCGGAGGATCGGGTGGGGGGCTGCCGGCCCCCAAGGACGAAGGGTGCTGGTCGGGACGGTGGTTGGGGGGTGTGGAGGTGAGAGGTGAGCGCGACCGGCTGTGCCGGCGCGCGAAGGGGGTTTGGGGGGCGAGGCAGCGGAGGATCGGGTGGGGGGCTGCCGGCCCCCCAAGAACAGATAGTTGGAGGAGCGGCGCGGAACCCCCCGCAACAGATGAAGGGCGCCCGGACCCCCCGCCAAAAAAAGGCGGCGGGTTCATCACCCGCCGGGAAGAAGGAGGAGGTTGGATGCGTGCGTTCAGGTCGTGGCCGTTTGTCCCTGACCGCATCCGAACCTTGAGCAAAGCCCGTGCCAAGTCGCCCTGGGGTGCGGGGTAGGGCGGAAAACAAGGGCAAGGAGGCCCTCGTTCGCTCCGCCGGGTCAGAACCGTGCGCTCCGCCGCGTCAGGCAGGCACCCCATGCCCCGCTGGCCGAGCTGTTATGGCGCGATCAACTCGACGGCACGGCTGGCGGGCACGTCGTGTATGTCCTGAACTGGGGACGAGGCGTCTCCCGGAGCGAACTGGCACGGACCGATTCGTGAGAGCGATCACGCCCTCCGTCCCGTCCCCCGCGGTGGCCGGAATGAACAGGCGCATTTCGCGCCGCTTGCGCCCCTTGGCCCCCTGTGGTAGAACTCCCCGCGCTGACCGGGTTCTCAGCACACGCGCAAGGAGATTGCGGATGAACATCGAACAGAAAGTCAAGGACATCATCGTGCAGCAGCTCGGGGTCGATCCGGAGAAGGTGAAGCCCGAGGCCTCGTTCGTCGAGGATCTGGGTGCCGACTCGCTGGACACGGTCGAGCTGGTGATGGCGTTCGAGGAGGAGTTCGGCGTCGAGATCCCCGACGAGGAGGCGGAGAAGATCCGCACCGTGGGAGACGCCATCGGCTACCTCAAGGAGCACGTCAAGGAGTCGTAATGCCTCGCCGGGTCGTCGTCACCGGCGTGGGTCTGGTCTCGCCGCTCGGAATCGGGACCGAGGCCACGTGGGAGGGGCTGGTTTCCGGCCGTACCGGAATCGGCCCCTTGACCCGTTTTGACACCAGCAACTTTCCGGTGCGGGTCGCCGGCGAAGTGAAGGGTTTTTCGGCCGATTCCTGGCTCGAACCGAAGGAGCAGCGCAAGACCGACACCTTCGTGCATTACGCGGTGGCGGCCGCGGACATGGCGATCGCGTCCGCGAGGTTCGAGATCAGCGCGGCCAACGCGGACCGGGTCGGCGTGGTGATCGGTTCCGGGATCGGCGGTCTCGGCATGATCCAGGACAACCACCTGTCGCTGCTCGAAAAGGGCCCCCGGCGCATCTCCCCGTTCTTCATCCCGGGGAGCATCGTCAACATGCCCGCCGGCATCGTCTCGATCCGCTTCGGCGCCAAGGGCCCCAACAGCGCGACGTGCACCGCCTGCTCGACCGGGTCGCACGCCATCGGCGACGCCGTCATGTACATCCAGCGCGGCTTCTGCGACGCCGCGTTCGCGGGCGGGACCGAGGCGGTGTTGACGCCGCTCGCGGTCGGCGGGTTCGCCTCGATGAAGGCGCTGTCGACGCGCAACGACGAGCCGGAGCGTGCGTCCAGGCCGTGGGACCGCGATCGCGACGGCTTCGTCGTCGGCGAGGGCGCCGGAATCCTGTTCCTCGAGGAGTACGAGTCGGCGACACGGCGCGGCGCACCGATCGTGTGCGAGGTGCTCGGGTTCGGGATGTCGGGCGACGCCTACCACATCACCGCCCCGTCGGACGACGGTGACGGCCCGGCCCGGGTGATGCAGGTCGCGCTGACCGACGCCGGCCTGCGGCCGGAGGACATCGACTACATCAACGCCCACGGTACCTCGACGCCGCACGGGGACAGGGTGGAGGCGCTCGCGATCAAGAGGGTGTTCGGCGAGCACGCCTACCGGCTTGCCGTGTCTTCCACCAAGTCCTCGACCGGCCACCTGCTCGGGGCCGCGGGCGGACTCGAGGCCGGCATCACCGCCCTGGCGATCGCGCGCGACACCATCCCTCCGACGCTGAACCTCGACAACCCGGACGAGGGGTGCGACCTGGACTTCACGCCGCACCGGGCGGTCACCAGGCCGGTGCGGATCGCCATGTCGAACTCGTTCGGCTTCGGCGGGACCAACGCCTGCCTGATCCTGGGCAAGGTGGAGTAAGCGCGGGGTCGCCGCGGGCTCGCATCCGGGATCGCGTCCTGCTATCCTCCAAGAGAATGAGCGGTCATTCAGTCCGGCCAGCGGCCGGGTGGCCACGGAGGGGGTGCCTATGAGGATCTGCGTGCTGATGGCCCACGTGCCCGACACCGCGTCGGTGATCAAGGTGGGCGCCGCGGGTAACCGCATCGACGAAGGCGGCATCAAGTGGATCGTCTCGCCGTACGACGAGTACGCGCTCGAGGAGGCGATCAAGCTCAAGGAGGTCCGCGGCGGGAGCGTGACGGTCGTGACCTACGGGCCGAAGCGGGCGGAGGCCGGCCTGCGCGAGTGCCTGGCGCGGGGCGCGGACGCCGCCGTCCACGTCGAGGGCGGCGAGGCCGTCTTCGGCGATGCGCTGGCGATCGCGAAGGTGCTCGCCGCCGCGGCGAGCAAGGTCGGCCCGTTCGACATCGTGTTCGCCGGGATCAAGGGAGTCGGTGACGACGCCGGCCTGGTGGGACCGATGGTCGCCGAGCTGCTTGACTTGCCGCACGTCTCGGGCGTCATCAAGCTCGAGATCGGCGACGCCGCGGTCGTCGCCGAGCGCGAGGTGGAGGGCGCGACCGAGGTGTACGAGGCGCCGCTGCCGTGCCTGATCACCGCGCACAAGGGGCTCAACGAGCCGCGCTATCCGTCGCTCAAGGGGATCATGGCGGCCAAGAAGGTGCCGATCCAGGGGTTCAAACCGGCCGACCTGGGTCTCGACGAGGCGGCGCTCGCCGGCGCCGCGACCCGGTGGCTCAAGCTCGAGCTGCCTCCGGCCAAGACCGGAGGAACCATCCTCAAGGGTGAGGAAGACCCGGCCGGAGCGGCCCGGGAACTGGCCCGCCTGCTGCGCGAGCAGGCGAAGGCGATCTGAGGAGGCGGCCATGGCGTGCATTCTTACCTTCATCGAACAGAGGAACGGCGCCATCCGCAAGGCCTCCCTGGAAGCGCTGTCCGAAGCGAAGCGGCTCGCCGGTCAAGGCGGCTGGCAGGTGTGCGCGGTGATCGCCGGCAACGGCGTGAGCGGGCTGGCGCCCGGTCTCGGCGCGTACGGCGCCGGCACCGTCTACGTCGCCGACGAGGACACGCTGGAGCGCTACTCCGCGGAGGGATACGCCGAGGTCGTCAAGGCCGCCGTGCAGGCGTGCCAGCCGGTCGCCGTGCTGATGGCGGGCACGGCGCTGGGCCGGGACCTGTCGGGGCGGGCGGCGGCGCGGCTGGGCGTCGGGTGTCTGGCCGACGTCACGCAGTTGCGCGTCGAAGGTGGCGCCCTGGTCGCGGTCAGGCCCGTGTACTCGGGCAAGGCCCTGGCCACCGTGGACGGCGGCTCCGCGACGCCGGTCGTCGTCACCCTCCGGCCCAACGTCTTCCCGGCGGAGGCCGGTGAAGGAAGCGCGCAGGTCGCGACGCTGCCCGGCGTGTCCGTGCCGATCCGGGCCGTGATCAGGGAACTGCGGGCCAAGGAGGCCGGTGAGCTGGACGTCGCCGAGGCCGACGTGATCGTCTCCGGCGGCCGCGGCGTCAAGGGGCCCGAGCACTTCGCGCTGATCCGGACGTTGGCCGATTCGCTCGGTGCGGCCGTGGGGGCGTCGCGCGCCGTCGTCGACGCCGGGTGGATCGAGCACGCCCACCAGGTCGGGCAGACCGGCAAGGTGGTGTCGCCGTCGCTCTACGTCGCGTGCGGCATCTCCGGTGCGATCCAGCACCTGGCCGGGATGTCGTCGTCCAAGGTCATCGTGGCGATCAACAAGGACGCCGAGGCACCGATCTTCAAGGTCGCCGACTACGGCGTGATCGGCGACCTGTTCCAGGTGATTCCGCCGCTCGTCGACGAGATCAGGAAGCTAAAAGCTGAATCCTGAGACTTTTACGTGTTCTAACCTGGGGCGGGGCCGCGGGCGGCCCCGCTTTCGCTTTCTGCTCCCCTCCTGTCCCGTATCCCACGTTCGTGGGATTGCGTCACAGCAGCAACGCGGCGAGACTGCGCGGGCAAGGTGGTAGCTGGCCGCTCCCTCCGGGTGGTG
>JBFMCD010000072.1:0-20932 GCA_040754885.1 Acidobacteriota bacterium | reverse complement strand
GGCGGAGGGGTGAATGGGGGGCCGCGAGGCCCGAGGGTGGGGGCACGCCGAGGTGCGTAGGGCACTTCACGTGCCCGGAGCACCGGGGGGTCTGGGGGGCATTCGCGGCGGAGGGGTGAATGGGGGGCCGCGAGGCCCCCCAGTCTGATGTGGTGGAGGCGGGGGGAATCGAACCCCCGTCCGAAGGACCTGTCCCGCCGGTATCTCCGTGTGCAGCCCCGGTTTGCTCTCGCCGGCGCGGCTGGGCGGGGCCCCCGACCGCGACGGCCAGCCCGGCTTGATCTCGACCGCTACCGCCGGGCACGGCAGCCGTCCAGTCCGCTTTGCGTCGCCGTGATCAGGACCGCGGACGGGGTCCGGCGATCACGACGTGACTGCGATTAAGCAGCCAGTGCCAGGTTGTTGTTGGCAGGTATCTGTTTCCGCCTGTTTCACGTGGCGGCGGACCACGACACGCTGCCGGCGGCCCAACTGTCCCCCGTCGAACCCGGTACGCCCCCGGTTCACGGTTCGCTGCCAATCTACACGTCCGGCGTCGATTTGGCCAGTGGCGTGACCCCGACGACGTTGTCCCGGCGCGACAGCCGCTTGACCGGTGACCCGACTGCGACTAACGTAAACGGGTGGCGGAGCTCGATCCGATCTGCGTTGTCGTCACCTCGGTCGGAACCGAGCAACAGGCTGTCGAGATCTCCGAGGAACTGGTCGCTCGTGCCCTCGCCACCTGCATCAACATCGTTCCCTGCCTGCGCTCGATTTACCGCTGGAAGGGCAAGATCTGCACCGACAGCGAGTACCTGTTGATCATCAAGACCCGCCGAGCGCTTTTTCAGCAGGTGTCCGACGCGATTCGCGAGTTGCACTCTTACGAGCTACCGGAGATCGTCGAGTTCGCGGTCGGCAACGCCGAGCCGAACTTCCACCGCTGGGTCGTGGAAATGGCAACCGGCGTGGCGGACCCTCAACCCGAGGCCGAGCCAGAACCAGCCTTCGACTGAGCCGGCTTCGAACGCCGCACTCACCTCTCACCTGCGTCCGAACGTGCGTGTGCGCGGGCACGGGTTGCCTTGCCGGTGCTTGTGAAGCGGCGTACACTGAATCCTGGGGCGCAACGCCCGACGTGGGGAGGGGTTTCGACATGAGGCTGACACGCGTGCTCGTGGCAGGATGCCTGCTCTTCCTTCCGGCTCTGGCGTTTGGCCAGGCGCAGGGGCGGGTCAAGGGCGAGGTCACCGACCAGAAGGGGAACCCGATCGAGGGCGCCAAGATCGTCATCACCTGCCCCGACATCTCGTCCTACAAGAAGGAAGTGACGACCGACAAGAAGGGGGTTTTCTCGACGCTCATCGTGGATGCCACCAAACAGTACCTGTTCCACGTCGAGGCTCCGGGCTTCCAGGGCGTCGAGAGGATTCACAAGCCGCTGATCGGCGGACAGACGCTCGAGATCGAGTTCAGGCTGAACACCGTCAAGGAGGCGCAGGCAGCCGCGGAACCCCCGGGGATCACCGCCCTGCGCGAGGGACGCGACCTCATCGACGCGGGCAAAAAGGTCGAGGCGCGGGCGAAGTTCGAGGAAGCAGTGACGGCGGACGCCAAACTCCACCTCGGGTGGCTCGAACTGTCCCTGATCGACTTCGAGGCCGGAAGCCACGAGAAGGCGCTGACCGAGGCGCAGAAGTGCCTGGAAGCGAACCCGGACTACGCCGCCTGCCTGGCTGCCGCCGCCAACGCCGCCAGGGGCAAGGGCGACGAGGCGCTTTTCGAGCAGTACATGGCCGCCTACAAGGTGGCCAACCCCTCCGATCCGGCGGTCCTCTACAACGAGGCGGTCGCCCACCTCAACAAGAACGACGACGCCAAGGCCAAACCGCTGCTCGAGCAGGCGCTGGAAGCGGATCCGGGCTACCCGGACGCGCTCTACCAACTCGGCATGGTCTGTCTCCGCGAGGGAAACAACGCCAGGGCCAAGGAGTTGCTGCAGAAGTTCCTCGAGGCCGCACCCGGCCACGCCGAGGCTCCGACGGCGAAGGAGATGATCAAGTATCTGTAAGTCCGAGGGCGCCGGCCGGCCCCGGGAATCACTGGAGTGACCTGCGCGGCGGTTCCGATGGGCCGCCGCGCTTCCCTTCGATCGACCGCTGCAGCTTCCTCTCCCCCCGCAAGGGCTGGGCAATCGGAGAGTCTCGGGCACCGCGTCGGGAACAGCCGGTGCTGAAAGAGCCGTACACGTCACGGCTGAGGGCCGCGGTGTCACGGGGAGGCGACGATGAGCAGCTGGAAAAAGGGCGCGCCCGAAGGCGCGCCCACGTTCTCTTCCTCGGGCGACACGCCTACAAGCTCTCGCTCGTCCCCGCCCCCTTCGGCGCCTTCGGCGCCTTGGCCGGCGCGGGCGGCGCCGGAGGCGCGGGCGGTGCAGGCGGTTCGCCGATGTACATGTGCTTGAGGTGGTCTTCCTTCGGCACCTCGAGGGTCAGCGTGGTCCTTGCCCGCTTGCGAACGACCTCGACCGGCACCTTCTCCCCGGGCTCGTAGGAGCGCAAGATGCGCATCGCCTGTTCCGGGCGTGATGGCGTGCGGTCGCCGATCCTGACGATCACGTCGCCGGCCTTGATCGTGGCCTCCTCGCCCTTCGGACCGCGCACGACCAGAACGCCTTCCGTGGCGCCGAAGTACTCGCCGAGCTCGGGGTTGAGCGCGACCAGTTCCATGTCCATCCAGCGGCCGGTCCACTTCATCACCTTGAACTCGTACGGCTCGCCGACGACGAACGGCTCGATGTCGGGGTCGACGCCGACGTGCACGCGCACGTCCGGCACCTCCTTGACGATCTTCACCGCCCGCGGGCCGAGCGACTGCGCGACCACCGTCGCCTTGGCGAGCTTGTCGCCCCGCCGGTACTCGAGCGCGACCTTCTCGTCCTCCTCGAGGTCGGAGGCCAGCTCGATGAGCTTCAAACCCGGAACGGATTCGTCCTCGTCGGCGTCGGACGATCCACCGGCGAGCTTCTCGCCGTTCACGCTGACGACGACGTCGCCGGCGCGCAGGCCCGCCTTCTCCGCGGGACCGCCAGGAGTCACGGCCTCGAGGACGGCGCCCACTGCGTCGGTCTTGGGGTCGGCCTTGGTGCGGACCACGACGCCGAGACGGGCGCGGTTGCCGAACCACACGGTGCGGAGTTCCCGCTCGACCCGTGCGTGTTCGCGAGCCGTGTCGGCGTGCAGCTCCGCCATGCGCCGGGCCGCCCGCTCGACGTCCCGCTGCGCATCGCGCAACTGTCGTTCGGCCTCGCGCATCTTCTGTTCGGCCTCGCGCAGCGCCTGCTCCTGATACTGCTTCTCTTTCTGCTCCTGTTCCACCTTCAGCTTCTCGTCACCGGCGCTCTGTGCCGACACCGGCACCCCGCCGAGCAGCACGGCCGCCAACGTTGTCACCACCACGGTTCTCGCTCTCATCGCCGTTCCCTCCGATCGTTCACAGTCCGGCGTACGCCGCCCGCGTCCGGTGGGCGTCCACCAGAGCGTCGAGCAGCTGCACGCGCTCGTGCCACAGGTCGAGCGTGTCCTCGCTGGACGCGGTGCGAATCCCCTTCGAGGTGAGCTGGGCGTCGACGAACGCCAGCCGATCCTCGAGGTCCGCGACGAGCAGCGCCTCGTGCCCGCTCATCACCCGATCGCGGCTCTGCAGCCGTCGCAGCGCTCCCTCCAGCTCTTCCGACTCCGCGACCAGGGTCCTGGTCTCCCTGGCCAACTTCGCCTCCTGCCACATCTCGACGCCGCCGCGCACCGCCGCCACCACGGTGACGACCATCGCCAGCGCGGCGACCGCCCAGCCGACCGTGATCCAGCGCCGCCTCTCGCGGTGTTCGATCGCCGCGTCGCGCACCACCGGCCAGAGATCGCGCGAGGGTGCCTCCTCGGGCAGCGCGTGGAGCGCCTCGCGCACCCCGCGAAGGCGAGCGAGCTCCGCGGCGCACTCAGCACAGCTCGCCACGTGGCCGGCGGTCTCGGGCGTACCCCGTCCGGCGGCCAGTTCCAGCAGTTCGCTCAGGACCGCGTGCATGGCTTCGACTCCCCACCCGGCGCCAGGCGCTCCCGCAGGCGGAGGTGCGCCCGCGCCAGTTGCGACTTCGAGAAGCTCGCGGTGCGTCCGGCCATCGCCGCGATCTCCTCGTGTGTGTACCCCTCGACGTCGTGCAGCCAGACAACCATCCTCGCCGTGTCCGGCAGCTCCGCTAGCGCCTTCTCCAGGTCTACCCGCTCGGGCACGGCGGCGAGGCTCGCCGGCGTGTGGCCGCCGTCCTCGCCGGCCTCGACGAAATCGTCGAGGACTTCCTCTCCGGGGCGGGAGCGGTCGCGGCGCAGCCGCATCAGCGCCTTCGAGGCCGCCACCTTGCGCACCCAGGCGCCGAGCGGTGCGTCGCCGCGGAACGACTTGACCGACCGCACCACCTCGACGAACGTCTCCTGGAGGACGTCCTCGGCGTCGTGACCGTCGCCGAGCATCCGGCGCCCGAGGTTGTAGACGGGTCGCTCGAAGGCGCGGAACAGCGTCTCGAGCGCGGCCAGATCGCCGCGCCGGGCCCGCGCCACCGTAACCTCGTCCAGTTCGACCGCGAAACCGCTGCCCATGCCCACCACCCTCGATGCGCCGGATCGCCGAATCGTCGCACACTCCGGGGCTCCGAGGGGTTCTACGGCCGAGACGGCGCCCCGGATCTCCCGCCGCGCCGGGATACCGGACAGTGCCAGAGTCGTTTCGGTCGCCATCACCCCGCTAGATGCCCGGGCCAGGCGGAACGTCGCAACCGCTCAGCCGCGGGTGGTGATCGTCTCGAGGCCGTGAGCGCCGGGGCCTCGCTCACAGCGCCAGAGCAGGAAGGAGAACACCAGGCCGAGGATGCCGAGGCTGGCGAACAGCCACATCCCGGGGTTGAACCCGGCCGGGTTGGCCGGGCCGGCGCCGAAGCGGTCGTTGAGGAAGCCGATCGCCCAGCTCATCGTCGCCCAGCCGATCTGCTGGCACAGCGTCATGAGCGCGTACGCGGTGCCCAGGCGAGACTCCTCGACGAGGTAGGCCACGGACGGCCACATCACCGCCGGGATCAGCGAGAAGGCGACACCGATCATCGCCACCGGCACCGCGAGCGGCAGTCGCGTGTAGGCCATGAGCAGGAACGTCGGGAGCAGTACCAGCGAGCCGACCGCCATCAGCGTCGAGCGACGGCCGATGCGATCGGCGAGCAGGCCGAACAGGGGAGTGGCGATCATCGCGGTGAGCGGCAGCACGCCGTTGAGAAAGGCGGCGTGGGTCTCGCTGGCGCCGTGGGCCTGGACGAAGAAGATGTTGGCGAAGCGGCGGAACGGAAACACCGCCGAGTAGAAGGTCACGCACAGGCCGACCACGTACCAGTAGCCGCGCGGGAAGCGCACGAGATCGGCGAGCACTAGCCGGTCGGCGCCGCTGGCGCGGCCCAGCTCGTAGGTGGCCTCGGCGCGCCGCTCGAGAACCACGTAGAGCAGCGCGCTGGCGACGCACAGCCCGCCGACGAACGCCGCCAGGACGAGAGGGCGTTGCCAGGAGTCGAACAGCGACCCGGCCCAGGTGCGGGAGTTATCGGCCGCAACCGACCCGAGCCGCGCGATGGTCAGGTCGATGGCCATGGCGAACGACAGTTCCTTGGCCCTGAACCAGCGCGCGAGCACGGCGGTGACCGCGACGATCAGCGGCTCGGCGCCGAGGCCGAGGACGAAGCGTCCGGCCGCCATCACCTCGGGGCGGCCGCCGACGGCGATGAGTGCCCCGCCCACGGCGGTGACGATCGAGAACAGCACCATCGCCCGCTTCGTGCCGGCGCGGTCGATGAACACGCCGCCGAAGAGGAGGATGAGCAGGGCGGCGATGTTGTAGGCGCTGTCGAGCAGACCGATCTGCGACTGGGTGAAGCCGAGCTGCGATTCGAGCAGCGGCCCGACCGGATTCATCGCGTCGAACACGTAGTAGTTGGCGAACATCGCCAGGGCCACGACGAGCAGCACCAGCCAGCGATAGGAGGCGGGGGGCGTGCGGCGGATCGACGCGGAGGTGGCGATGTCGCTCATCGGCGGGTCATCCTCGGCCGGCATGGGCTCGGCGCATGTCCGACGGATGGTAACAGAGGACATCCCTGACCCCGGGACCACCACGCGCCGCGACGGTCTGGCCGGCTCCCACATCTCTGCCAGGCGAACCGGCGAGCTTTCCGCTGCGTATAGCTGTCAGGACACCGCGGCATGCGCGGCCCGGACCAAAGGAGTTGGCGATGGCAAAGGCGCTGAAGATCGGTATCGTCGTCGCGATCGTGGGCGCGGCGGCGTTCGGCGTCGCGCGGGCGACGCGCGACGGCAAGGACAGCCAAGCCGCGTTCACCACGGTCGAGGTCAAGCGCGGGACGATCACCGACAAGGCTCTCGCCACCGGCCAGATCGTTCCGGAGCAGGAGATCCAGGTGAAGTCGCAGATCTCCGGCATCGTCAAGGAGTGCTTCGCGGACGTCGGTGACCGCGTGACCGCCGGTCAACCGCTGTTCGCCATCACTCCCGATCCCACGCCGCTCGAGCTCAACGAGGTCGAGCGCGGGGTTCAGCTCGCCGAGGTCGCCTACGCCAAGGCGGCCGCCGATTTCGAGCGCAACAGCGCCCTGTCGCGCGACGGCATCCTCTCCACGGAGGCGTTCGACTCGAGCAAACAGGTATTCGACCAGGCGAGGATCCAGCTCGACCTCGCCCGCGAGCGGCTCGCCCTGACACGCGACGGCAAGATCCAGCGCGCCAAGGGAGGCGTGGATTCCGTGATTCGCGCCCCTGCCCCCGGCACCGTCCTCAGGCGTCACGTCAACCCCGGCGACCCGGTCGTGCCGCTCACCTCCTACCAGGCCGGCACGCCGCTGATGACCATGGCCGACATGGGCACGCTGATGTTCAAGGGAACGGTGGACGAGATCGACGTCGGCAAGCTCCAGGATGGCCTGCCGGTGCGGATCAAGATCGGAGCCCTGCCCGAAGCGACCGTCACCGGTCGCCTGACCCGCATCGCCCCCAAGGCGACCGAGAAGGAAGGCACGACGCTGTTCGACGTCGAGGCCGCGATCGACTCGGCGGCGAGCGTCGTCCTGCGCGCCGGCTACTCGGCGAACGCCGACATCGTCATCCAGGAGAAGACCGACGTGCTGGTCGTCCCCGAGAGGCTGGTCACGTTCGACAAGGAAACGGCGACCGTCGAGATGGAGCCGACCCAGCCCAAGGCGCAACCGGAGAAGCGCACGATCAAGGTCGGTCTCTCCGACGGCATCAACCTCGAAGTGTCCGAGGGGCTCAAGGAGGGCGACAAGGTCGTCCAGCGCCCGCCGAAGGAAATCAAGTGAACGACAACGGCGTGTCCCGTGGACCGTGGGCCGTGGACCGCGGCCAGAAGGAAGCAACGAAGGGCACGTCCGAGGGCTGAGCCATGGGGTGGAAGAACATCCTCCGCCAGTTCCTCCGCGATCTGCGCAGCCAGAAGTTGCGCGCCGCGCTGACGCTGTTCGGCCTGATCTGGGGGACCACGGCGGTGACCCTGCTCCTCGCCTTCGGCGCCGGACTGCAGGAGCACCTGATCAGGAGCATCCGCGGCCTGGGCGAGAACATCGTCATCTGCTGGCCGGCGCGCACCTCCAAGCCCTGGCAGGGGCTGCCGCGCAATCGCAGGATCGCGGTCAAGGACGAGGACATCGTCGCGCTCAAGCGCGAGGTGCCGGGGATGACCGCGATCTCCGGCGAGTACAACACCGGCAACAAGAAGTTCAAGGTCGGCCACAAGGTGGTCGTGCCCGGGATCACCGGCGCCAGCCCGGTGTTCGCGGCGATGCGCAACCTCATCCCGCAGGAGGGCGGGCGCTACGTCAACGACCTCGACCTGGACGAGCGCCGACGCGTCGTCTTCCTCGGCGACGAACTCAAACACGACCTGTTCGGCGAGGCCGACGCGGTCGGGCAGTACGTCAACGTCAACGGCGTGCCGTTCCTGGTCGTCGGCGTGATGCAGGCCAAGGACCAGGACTCCTCGTACCAGGGGCGGGACAAGGACCGGGCCTCGATCCCCGCAACGACGTTCCGCGCCATGTACGGTCAGCAAGAGTTCGGCAACTTCGTCTTCCAGGTCGCCGACGCCGACCGCGTCGAGCAGGCGAAGGACAAGGTGATCGCCACGCTCGCCGACATCCACCGCTTCGACCCCACCGACCACGAGGCGATCCGCATGTGGGACGTCACCGAGAACGAGAAGTTCATGAACTCGTTCATGCTCGGTTTCCGCGTCTTCCTCGGCGTGATGGGGCTGCTCACCCTGATCGTGGGTGGGATCGGCGTGTCGAACATCATGAACGTCGTCGTCGAGGAGCGGACCAAGGAGATCGGCGTCAAGATGGCGCTCGGCGCGCGCCAGCGTTCGATCGTCAACCAGTTCCTCTTCGAGACGTTTCTCCTCACCGGCATCGGCGGAACCCTCGGCTTCGCCATCTCCTGGGGCATCTGCGCCGCGGTGCCGGATTCGCTCCACGAGGTCATCGGCACCCCGAGAATCTCGCTCGAAGTCGCGCTCATCACCACGCTCACCCTGGGCCTGATCGGCTTCCTCGCCGGTTACTTCCCCGCACGCTCCGCCGCCCGGCTCAACCCGGTCGAGGCGCTGAGGCTGTAACCATGCGGACTCTCTCCCTGATCATCCGGCTGTTCCGCGGAGCGGCCAAGATCCAGCGCAAGCGGATGACGCTGACCGTCACCGCGATCGCCTGGGGCACGGTGGCGATCATCCTGCTCCTGTCCTTCGGCGAGGGGCTCAAGCGCTCGCTGGAGACGGGCCGGCGCGGTCTCGGCGAGAGCATCGTCATCATCTGGATGGGCCAGACCGATCTCGCCCACGCCGGGCTGCCCGCGGGCCGGCCGATCCGGCTGGTTCCCGAGGACGTCGATCTCGTCCTCAAGGGAGTCCCCGAGATCGCCGCCGCGGCGGGCGAGATGCACAACTGGAACGTCCAGCTCGTCAACGGCCGGACGGCGCTGAACAAGCGCGTGGTCGGCGTGCATCCGGCGTACGGCGAGTTGCGCAGCAGCTATGCGCAGGCCGGCGGCCGCTACATCAACGAGAGGGACGAGGCCGAGAAGCGGCGGGTGGTGTTCCTCGGCGACAAGCTCGCCCGAGACCTGTTCGGCGCCGACGACCCGGTCGGGCGCACGCTGCTGGTCAGCGACGCGCCGTTCACCGTGATCGGCGTGATGCAGAAGAAGCGCCAGATGGGGATGTACGGCGGACCCGACGCCGACCGCGCCACCATCCCGCTGTCGACGTTCCAGGCGATCTTCGGCCGCCGCTACCTGTCGAACCTGGTCTACAAGCCGACCAGTGAGGCGCTGGCTCCGGTCGCCAAGCGGCACTTCATGGAGGTGCTCGGCGGGAAGTACCGCTTCGACCCGACCGACCGGCGCGCGCTCGGCTTCTGGGACACCATCCGCGACGCCAAGATGATGACCAACATCGGGCTCGGGATCGAGCTATTCCTCGGCCTGATCGGCGCGCTCACCCTGCTCATCGGCGGGGTCGGCGTGGCCAACATCATGTTCGCCGCGATCACCCACCGCACCCGCGAGATCGGCGTGCAGATGGCGCTCGGGGCGCGCCGGATCTACATCACCGGCTCGATCGTCCTCGAGGCGCTGGCGCTGACCTCCGCCGGCGGCGTGGTCGGCATCGGCGTCGGCGTGGCGATCGTCGAGGCGCTCGCGGCGGTGCAGGCGCGCGCCTCGAGCGAGGCGATGGAGTTCCTCGGCCAGCCGACGATCTCGCTGCCGATCGCGCTCGCCACCGTCACGCTGCTCGGGTTGATCGGCCTGGCCGCCGGCTACTTCCCGGCGCGCCGCGCGGCGAGCGTGCACCCGGCGGTCGCGCTCCGCTTCGAGTGAGGGGGACGTCATGTTCGGACACTTCGGCAACGGCAGGCAGAACGGCGGCAACGGCGACGGGGCGCCTGGCGGGCTGATCGAGCTGAAGGGGATCCGCAAGGTCTACGACACCGGCGCAATCAAGGTCGAGGCGCTGCGCGGCGTCGAGTTGACCGTAAAGAACAACGAGATGATCGCCATCGTCGGTCCCTCCGGCTCGGGCAAGTCCACCCTGATGAACATCATCGGCTGCCTGGACACCGCCTCCGACGGCTCCTACCGGCTGCGCGGCGAGGAGGTGGCCGGGCTGTCCGTGGATCGCCTCGCCGACATCCGCAACCGGCGCATCGGCTTCGTCTTCCAGAACTTCAACCTGCTGCCCCAGCTCACCGCCTTCGAGAACGTGGAGATGCCGTTACTCTTCAAGGGCACCTCGGCCAGGGACCGGCGCGCCCGCGTCGAGGAGCTCCTCACCCAAGTCGGCCTCGCCGAGCGGATGGCGCACCGTCCGACCGAGCTTTCCGGCGGCCAGATGCAACGCGTCGCCATCGCCCGCGCCCTCGCCTGCGAGCCGGACATCATCCTCGCCGACGAGCCGACCGGAAACCTCGACTCCGCCGCCGGCAAGGACATCATCCACCTGTTCAACGAGCTGTGGGAGAAGGGGCACACACTGGTGCTCATCACCCACGACCCGGCGATCGCCGCCCGTTCCCGGCGGACCGTGACGATGCAGGACGGCGCCGTCGTCTCCGACACCGCCGCCTGACCCCCGCTGCGGGATCCCTGAATCACCGCTCCGGGAAGACCGGACTCGCCGAATGGGTTGCAGTTCGTGCATGATTCCACCGCACACAGGAGGACTCCGATGAAAATCCGCACCGCAACCCCCTCGCGCGCCCTGGCGGCGGCGCTCCTGGTCGCCGCCGCGGCCGCGCCCGCCCTCGCCCAGCAGCTCGACCTGCCGCGGCCGAGCCCGAAGGCGACCGTCTCGCAGGTCGTCGGCCTGACCGACGTGACCATCGCCTACTGCCGTCCCGGCGTGAAGGGCCGGACGATCTGGGGCGACCTGGTCCCGTACGGGCAGGTGTGGCGCACCGGCGCGAACGAGGCGACCACGATCACCTTCTCCACCGACGTCACCGTCGCCGGGAACCCGGTGCCCGCCGGCACCTACGGGCTGTTCACCATCCCCGGCAAGGACGAGTGGACGGTGATCCTCAACAAGGGCGCGAAGCAGTGGGGAGCCTACGAGTACACGCAGGCCGAGGACTTCGTGCGCTTCACCGTGAAACCGCAGGCGGCGCCGTTCGCCGAGCGGATGACGTTCTCGTTCCCCAACACGACCATGGACGCCACAGACGTCGCGCTCGCCTGGGAGAAGGTGCAGATCACCTTCCCGATCAAGGTGGACGTCAACACCAAGGTGATCGCCGACGCCCGCGCCGCCCTCGGCGCCGTCAAGCCGGACGACTGGCGCACGCCGCTGCGCGCCGCCGTCTACTGCCTCGACAACGACGTCAACCTTCAGGAGGCGCGCGGTTGGATGGAGAAGTCGCTGGCCGCGAAGGAGACGATGTACGGCCTGATGGCCAAGGCCCGCTTCGCCGCCCTCGACGGCAAGACGACCGAGGCGATCGCCGTGATCAAGAAGGCGATCGAGGTCGGCAAGTCCGCGACGCCGCCCAACGACATCGCCCCGGCCGAGCGGTTGCTCGCGGAGTGGAGCAAGTAAGAGGCGGAGAAACGTGAGCCGTGGACAGTGGGCCGTGGACCGGAACGACCAACCTCTCCGGCCCACGGACCACGGTCCAGGTCGTCTCGACCCGGAGGCGTGGGCCGTGAACCGTGGACCGGGAATGCCGGACTCCCCGGGTCACGACGTCCGAGCCGCGGGACCGGTCAGCCGGCGACAGGTGCGCGGCGCAGCACGGGAGCGAGACCGTACGCGAGGGCGACGACCGCCGCGCAGCCGATCAGGTTGTACCAGACGAACGAGATCCCGGTGAAGGCGAAGCAGGCCACTACCAGAGCCTCGGCGGCGAGCGCCGCGACGAACACCGCCGTGCCCGACAGCCTGCGCGCGTAGAAGGCGAGCAGGAAAACACCGAGGATCGTCCCGTAGAACAGCGAGCCGAGGATGTTCACCGCCTCGACCAGCGAGCCGAGGCGCGAGGCCGACTCGGCGAAGACGATCGCGAAGACCCCCCAGGCCACGGTCGCGAGCCGCGACACGCGCACCACCTGCGCCTCGGAGGCGTGCGGACGCAGGTGGCGCCGGTATACGTCGACCACGGTGGTGGCGGCGAGGGCGTTGAGTTCGGCGGAGGAGGCGTTCATCGAGGCGGCGAAGACGGCGGCGAGCACCAGACCGAGCAGCCCGGCGGGGAGGTGTGTGACGACGAAGGAGAGGAAGACGTAGTTGGTGTCGGAGGGGTTGGCGTCGGGATCGGCCCGGCGGATCACCTCGATCGCCTCGGCGCGCACCGCGTCGGCCCTGTCCGCGGCGGCCGCGTACGCCGCCCGCGCCTCGGCCTCCCCGCCCCCGTCGCGCAGCGCCCCGGCCAGCCGGCGCGCCGCCTCGCCGCGCTCGGCGACCGCCGCCGCGTACGCCGTCTCGAGGCCGGCGAAGCGCTCGCCGACGGCGGAGGCGCGCGCCTTGCCCGCCTCCACCGGGTTGAAGAACACCGGAGGCGCGGAGAACTGGTAGAAGGCGAACACCATCGCGCCGAGGAAGAGGATGGCGAACTGCATCGGCACCTTGGCCAGGCCGTTGACGAGCAGGCCGGCGCGGCTCTCCGCCACCGAGCGACCAGTCAGGTAGCGCTGCACCTGCGACTGGTCGGTGCCGAAGTAGGAGAGCATGAGGAACGTCCCGCCGAGCAGTCCCGACCACAGCGTATAGCGGTCGTCGGGATCGAACGAGGCGTCGATCGCGTTGAGCCGACCCGCCGCGCCCGCGACGCGCGTGGCGTCGAGCAGGGAGACGCCGTCCGGCAGCGAGGCGGTCAGCACCGTCGCGGCCGCCGCCATGCCGAGTAGGATCACCGCCGCTTGCAGGGTGTGGGTGCGGCTGACCGCGCGGGTGCCGCCCGAGGCGGTGTAGATCACCACCATCGTGCCGATCACCGCGATGGTGATCCCCAGCTCCCACCCGAGGATGACCGAGAGGATGAGCGAGGGCGCGTAGATCGTCAGCCCGGCGGCGAGCCCGCGCTGGGTGAGGAACAACGCCGAGGTCAGCGTGCGTGTCTTCAGGTCGAAGCGGTGCTCGAGCAGCTCGTAGGCGGTGGTGACCTTCAACCGGTAGTAGTACGGCACCGCCGTGACGGACAGCACGATCATCGCCAGCGGCAGGCCGAAGTAGAACTGGACGAAGCGCATGCCGTCGGCGTACGCCTGCCCCGGGGTGGACAGGAAGGTGATCGCCGAGGCCTGCGTGGCCATGATCGACAGCGTCACCGTGCCCCAGCGCATCTCCCGGCCGGCGAGCAGGTACGACTCGCTGTCGCGGCTGCGCCCGCCCTTCCACACGCCCCAGGCGACGATGAACGCCAGCCAGCCGGCGAGCACCGCCCAGTCGAGGGTACTCACGCGAACGCCCGGGTGAACAGCCAGTAGAGGAGAACCTGCAACGCCAGCCACCCTGTGACGACCGCGTACAGGCGGGCCCAGGTGCCGCCGAACGGCGGCGGGTCGCCCTCGGTCGGATGCGGCGGCGGCGCCGGCTCAGTCACCGCTGCGCCCGCCGCCGAGCAGGTTGACGAACAGCCGGATGGCGCCGGGCACGCCGGCGGGGAGTTGGCGGAAGAACGAGAGCCCGGTGTACACGTACGTGCCCGCGCCGTGGCGCGCCACGAGCAGCGCGCCCCGCGTCGGCTTCTCTCCGGGGTCGGCCATCGAGAGCAGCGGCGTGTAGCGGGGATCCCAGGTGCCGGCGTGGTACAGGCCGCGCTCCTGCACCCACCCCTCGAAGTCGGCGGCCGCGATGCGGTGCGGAATGCGCAGCAGCGGATGGCCGGGGTCGAGCAGCTCGATCGCGGCGGCCTCGTCGGTGACCCGGTCGCGGGAGAGGGCGAGGGGGAACGGCCCGATTGCGTCGGTGACCGTCTCGCGGCTGGTTGCGTACTGGACCACCAGCGTGCCGCCGCTCTCGACGTAGGACATGAGCCTGGAGGCGAGCGCCGCCAGCCGCCCGCGGGTGTTGAAGGCGCGCACCCCGACGACGATCGCGCCGAAGCTGGAGAGGTCGCCCTCGGAAAGTTCCTCGTCGGACAGGAGTTCGACCCGGAAGCCGATCTGACGCAGCACCTCGGGGATCTCGTCGCCCGAACCCATGACGTATCCGACGCGCTCCACCGGACGGGCGACGTCCACGCGAACCAGTCGGGCGGTCGCGAGGGGCAGGAGAAGCTGCGGGGGGATGTGCCGGTGGTCGACCTCGACCGCCCGCCGCGCGGGCGCGCCGTCGAGCCGCACCACCATCTCCTCCGTCGTGGTGCCCGGCGGCGGCGTCACCGTGAACGTGACCGCCCGCTCCTCGCCGGGCTTCGCGAAGGCGAGATCGACCGACGCCGGTTCGACCCGCCACTGCGCAGGGAGTTCGAGGTCGAGGCGCGCCGTCGCCGCCGCGTGGGCGCGCGCGGTGACGCGAACGACACGTGCGGCGGCGTCGGGGAAGAACACGACCGGCTTCGACGCGCCGGCGGTGACCGGAGGCACGACCGCGAGAGGGCGCCACCGCTCCCCCTCGACCGGGTCGGTCCAGCGGTGCACGGCGGGCACGTCGAAGGAGACCTCGCGCCCGGCCACATCCACGGTGAAGCGTGCGGAGAGCGCGGCTGGCGAGCGCGCGGCGCCGACCGGCGATCCTTCGGGGAGCGTGTAGGTGCCGGGGCCGTGTGCCTCGCGCAGCCAGTACGAGAGCGAGTGTGGCACGGAGGCGGGCAGCACGGTCGAGACCTTCGCGTCGAACGGCCGGTTCTCCTCGAGAGCGCCGCCGGCCGGCGCGCCGGTTGAAGTGTGAGGCACCTCGACTCGACGGAGGCTGATCGGCTCGGGAGAGCGGTTGAGTGCGGTGACGGTGAGTTCGACGGCGCGGCCGGGGACGGCGGTCGCGGCGGGCGACGTGACGTCGAACCACAGGCCGAGGCAGTCGCGCACCACTTCGAGCAGCTCGGCGCGCTTGGCCGCGACCAGCGCGTTCGCCGGCAGGCGGTCGAGCGCCGCCAGCGCCTCGACGAGCCGCGGCGCGCTGCGCCACGGGCGCCGGTCGTCGAACTCGGCCGCGGCGCGAGCGAGAAGCGCCGTCACGGCGTCGCCGCCCGGTACGCGCCCCCAGGAGAGGTCCACGCCCTCGAACAGGTCGGATTCGGCGCGGGCTCCGGCGACATGTTCGAACTCCTGCGGCAGCGACCCGCGGCGCGGCGACGAGCCGAACCCCTGGCTCTTGTGCATGGTGCGAGCTTCGGCCGCGACCTCGGCGTAGGAGCGGCCGAGCAGCGGTTCGTAGGCGCCGACATCGACCGTCAAGCGGCCCGGAACCGGCGGGTCACCCGGCCGGCGCCAGGCGTTCCACACCAGGCGAGTCGCCTGCCACGGCTCGACAAGACGGAGTTGTTCCGGAAATCGCGACGGGTCGGCGGCCGCGGAGAACGCCTCGACCGCGAGGATCGCCGAGGCGGTGTGGTGTCCGTGCCCCCCGCCGCCGGAGGCCGGGAATCGGGTCACGATCACGTCGGGGCGGAACGAGCGGATCACCCACACCAGGTCGGCGAGCACCGCCTCGTGCCCCCAGACGCGCAGCGTCTCTTCCGGTGACTTGGAGTAGCCGAAGTCGATCGCCCGCGTGAAGAACTGTTCGGCGCCGTCCACGGCGCGGGCGGCGAGAAGTTCCTCGGTGCGGATCACGCCGAGGACGTCCCCCTGCTCCGTGCCGATCAGGTTCTGGCCGCCGTCGCCGCGGGTCAGCGACAGGTAGCCGGCGCGCACCTTCCGCCCCTGGGCGAGCCAGGCGAGCAGGGCGGTGTTCTCGTCGTCCGGGTGCGCCGCGACGTACAGCGCGCTGCCCGTCACCAGCATCCGCTCCAGGCGCAGCCGCAGGTGCGCCGCGTCCGGCGACGCGGCTCCCGCCGCTGCGGCGATCAGCGCGAGCGTTGCGCCCGCCGCCAGCATCCTCGTCCTCATCGCGCCTCCCTCGGGTGCGTCACGGACGTGCAAAGGTGCGTCCCGGGCCGCCCATTCCACCAGGAGTTTCGGCCGCTATTCGAAGTCGTAGTGTTTGCGCACCGCGACGAGCACCTTCCAGGTGCACGACATCCCGGCGGGGAACACCACCAGGTCCCCCGCGCCGACGGTGACCGGGGCGCCGCCGTCGGGTGTCACCTCGACCCGACCCTCGAGGAAGTAGCAGGTCTCCGCGCTGTCGTAGGTCCAGGGAAACTCGGAGACCTCCTTGGTCCAGATCGGCCAGGAGCGGACGCCGAGTCCGGCCAGCCTTTCCTCGGATGGGTTGTGCTCGACCCTGATCTCTCTCATCGCGCCTCCTGGACAGGCCGCGCCGGCCGCCGGCAAGTATCCCCGACCCGCGCGGCGCGCGCCAGCGCTACCATCTGGGAGGGAGGTGGCCGTGAAGTCGCTGACTCGCACCCTGACGATGAACGTCCAGGCGCGGATGGACTTCGTCAACATCACCGACCGCGTCCGCGAGGCGGTGCGCGAGAGCGGCGTGAGGGAAGGTCTGTGCCTGGTCAACGCCATGCACATCACCGCCTCGGTGTTCATCAACGACGACGAGCCGGGGCTGCACGAGGACTACAGGCGCTGGCTCGAGCAGCTCGCGCCGTTCGACCCTTCGGCGCAGCGCTACCGGCACAACCGCACCGGCGAGGACAACGCCGACGCCCACCACAAGCGGCAGATCATGGGCAGGGAGGTGGTGGTGGCGATCACCGGCGGCGATCTCGACTTCGGTCCGTGGGAGCAGATCTTCTACGGTGAGTTCGACGGCCGCCGCCCGAAGCGGGTGCTGATCAAGATCATCGGCGAGTGACTCCTCAGGGCAACACCGCGGCGACGACACGGTTGCGCCCCTCGCGCTTGGCCCGGTACAGCGCGCGGTCCGCGGCAGCCATCAGTTCCTCCGCGATGTGGCCGTGCGACGGCCGACGGGTGGCGACGCCGGCGCTGATCGTGACCAGCGGTCCGGTCGGCGATGCCGGGTGGCGAATGCCCAGTCCCTCGACCGCGGCGCGCAGCCGATCGGCGACCGCGAATGCGCCGCTCTCGTCCGTGCCCGGGAGGAGGACGACGAACTCCTCGCCGCCGTAGCGCGCGGCCAGATCGCCCGGCCGCGCCGCCTGTTCGGCGATCGCCGAGGCGACCTGGCGCAGGCACTCGTCGCCGCGCTGGTGACCGAGCGCGTCGTTGTACGCCTTGAACGCGTCGATGTCGATCATCACCAGCGACAGCGGCTTGCCCTCGCGCAGTCCGCGCCCCCATTCGCGCTGAAGTTGATCCTGGAACACGCGGTAGTTGGCGATGCCGGTCAGGCCGTCCTCGTTGGCCAGGCGCTCCAATCGCCGGTTGGCCTCCGCGAGCTGGGAGGTCCTCTCGGCGACCTGCCGCTCGAGTTCGACGTTGCGGCGCAGAATCCGGCGCGTGTGCACCGAAGCGAGCAGCCACGCGATGCCGACGACCAGCGTCAATGCCGCCGCCACCGCGGCGGACGCCATCGCCCACGGCACGATGACCGCGAAGCGCATGCGCGCCGGTTGCGCGCTGCGCAGCCCCGCGGCGCCGACGGCTTCGACCTCGAAGGTGTAGCTCCCGGGGAGGAGATTGGTGAAGCGTGCGCCGGCACGCGCGTCGGGCGGAGACCAGCGGTCGTCGTGTCCGACGAGCCTCCACGAAAACCGGGTCGCCTCCTCGGCGAGGAACGTCGGGGAGCGGAACTCGAAGCTCACGGAACGCACCGGGAACGGGAGTCGCGTGTCGGCCGCGAGGGGGTTCCCCTCGCCGTCCGCGGCGGCGACGATCGTCACCGCGGGGGCGGGCAACACTCGGGAAAGAGCCTCGTTGGTTGCGTGCGAGAGACCCCCGGTCATGCCGATCCACACGCCTCCGGGCTCGGCGAGCAGACAGTTCTCGGCGGTGGTCGAGCCGCCGACCAGGCCGCGCAGGCGGTCGACCCGCCCGACGATTTTTCCATCGCGAACGCGCAGCACCTCGTACGAGGTGGCCACCCAGACCGAGTCGGCGGACGCGGCCATCGAGACGATGTAGCGGTCGGACAACTGCCGGTTGACCTCCTCCACCTCACGCGCCTTCTCGCCGGTCAGCAGCCACAGGCCGCGGTCGGTTCCCACCCACACCCCCTCCGGGCGCGGCAACACCGACCGGCACACCCCGCTGGGCAGGCCGTGCTCCCGGCCGAAGCGGCGCACTTCGCGGCCATCCCAGCGCAGCACCCCCGAGCCGTCGCTGCCGAACCACACCACGCCCTCCGCGCCGACCGCCGCCGCCCGCCCCTCCACCGCCGGCGAGGAAGGTCCCGCTCCCGCCAGGACGACCTCGGCGCCTCTGGGCTGGCCGCGGCTGTTGTCCCAGTCGAACCCGGCGACACCGCGCAGCGTCGTCGCCCAGATCCGCCCGTCGTGATCGCGGGCGATCCCGAACACCATCGTGCGTCCCGCGAGCGGCAGCGCGTCCAGCCTGCGCAGGCCGTTGCGGTCGAGGAAGGCGAGGCCGTCGCGGGTTCCGGCCAGCAAACCTCCGGAGGGGAGGGGGAGCAGCGCCCACACGCCGCCCGGAACCTCGCGCGCGGAGCCGAGATCGACCGCGCCGTCCGGGCCGAGCCGCACCACGCCTTCCGAATGGCCGGCCCACAGCGCGCCTCCCGCGTCGCGCGCGAACGTCAGCACCATCCCGCCGATCGCCGGCCGCCGCGTCGGCCAGGACCGGATCGAAAGATCGAAGACCTTTACCAGCCCATCGTCGGTGGCCAGCCAGAGCACGCCGTCGCGATCGACCAGGCCGTCGGCGACCGAGGCGGAGGGCATGCCCTCGTGGAGCGACAACGCGCGCGACGGCCCCTCAGGCCGCATGATCACGGCTCCGTGGTCCCCGGTGAGGACGACCAGCCGATCCCCCATGCTCACCACGCCGCGCGGGTCGAGACCGTCCGGCAGGCGCCAGCGGGGATCCGGCTCCAGCCGGTCGCCGGCGAGACGCGCCACGCCGTGGTCCTGGACCACGAGCAGGTCACCGCCCAGGCGCGCCGCGGCGACGATCCTTCCACCCGTGGCCGGCGCGTCGAACCAGCGCGGCTCCTCCCCGGTCCTGACGACGCCGATTCGCGAGCGGCCGCACAGCCATGCCTCGTCGCCTCCGACCGGACCGAAGGAGTGTGCCGCCTCTCCTCCCGCCGGCTTCCACGCCTTCAGCGCGCCGTCGCGCAGGCGGAACACGCCCGAGCGGTGCAGGAACCACAGCGCGTCGTCACCGCCGGCCAGATCCAGCAGTCCGGCGTCGTACGGCGGACCCGCATCGGGCGAGGTGGGCATGAGCCGGGGCAGGCCGGACGCCCCGTCCGCAGGGTCGATGCGAGCCGGCCCGTTGTCCGTCAGAACCCAGACCGCGCCCGTGCCGTCCTCGGCGACGGCGCGAACCGAGTCGTGCGGCAGACCGTCGGCGGTGGTCAGCGTGGCGAAGCTTCGACCGTCGAAGCGGGCCACGCCGTACGACGTGCCGACCCAGATGAACCCGGTCCGGGCCTGAAACACGGAGAACGACTGCGGGAACTTCAGACCGTCCTCGATCGAGTAGACACGCAGCGCCGGCCGCTGCGCGCCGGCCGAGGCGGCGAGGAGGATCGCGGCGGCCGCGACGGGTGCGGCCAACCGAAACCGCGGCGACTTCACGACGGGCACGTTCGGGTCCGATCGGCGCTCATCATCATACGCCCGCCGGATCCGGAGCCGCGCCCCGCCACTGGCGCAGCACCTCGTACACTCCGATGGCGGCGGCTGTCGAGAGGTTGAGCGAGCGCACCGCCGTGTCCGCCATCGGGATGCTCACCAACCGATCCCGGTGCCGGGTGCGGATCGCCTCCGGCAGCCCACCGCTCTCCCGCCCGAAGACCAGCACCACCGGCCGGGGGAAGCGGACCGACCAGAGTTCGGCCGGCGCCTCGGCGGAAAAGAAGAACGGCGTCCCCAGCGAAGGAAGCGCCGCCTCGCATGTCCGCCAGTCGTCCCAGATCACCGGGTCGACCCTGGGCCAGTAGTCCAGCCCGGCCCGCCGGACCTCGCGCTCGTCGAGCGAGAATCCGAGCGGCCGCACGAGGTGCAGCTGCGCCCCGGCGGCGAGGCAGGTCCGCCCGACGTTGCCGGTGTTCCAGTGGATCTCCGGCGTGACGAGAACCACGTGCAGCGCCGCCTGAACGCCCATCCCGGGTGATTATCGCCCGTGATCGCGCCGGCGGCCCGGGCGAACCGTCTGCCGATCCGCCTTGCTCGAACCACGCCCGATCGTGACTTGAGACTGCAAAGTACTTGACACGATCTTCGGCTCGACCCACACTGGGCTCCGCATGAGCGAGCGCCACGACCCCGCCCCCATCGTCCTCTCCCAGCGGGCTCTCGACCACCTGCGTTTCATCCGCGACACGATGTCGGTGGCGACGACCTTCACGGCGGTGCCGGGGCGCGGCGGGATGGCGATGGGCGTGATCGGCCTCGGCGGGGCGATCGTCGCGGCGCGTCAACCGACTTCCGGTCGCTGGCTGGCCGCGTGGCTCGCCGCCGCGGCGCTCGCCGTCGCGGTGGGCGCGGTGGCGACGGTCCGCAAGGGCCGGGCCTCGGGCAGTTCGGTGCTCGCCGGCGCAGGGCGAAAGTTCGCGCTCGCGTTCGCGCCGCCGCTCCTCGTCGGCGCGCTGCTTTCCGCCGCCCTGTGGCGGGCCGGCGCGGTCGCGCTGCTTC
>JBFMCD010000071.1:0-37321 GCA_040754885.1 Acidobacteriota bacterium | reverse complement strand
ACCTGCAGATCTTGCGCCGAAAGCGCGCCATGCGCCGACTCCGGCGGCGGCGATGGCGGCGTCGCAGGCCGTTCCCCGTCCCCGCTTCCGCGCCGCGGGCCGCACGCGAAGAACAACGACGAGGCGAGGAACAGGGCCACGAGTACCCGGCGCAGCACCGGACGAGGGTAGCACGCCACCTCGGTCAGTTGCGGTTTGCGGCGCTGCGCCCGCGCGACTAGACTTGCCGTCATGACCGCGCCGAAACGCATCGGCAAGTACGAGGTCGCGGAGCAGATCGGCGTCGGCGGCTTCGGCGTCGTCTACAAGGCGTGGGATCCGTACATCCAGCGCTGGGTGGCGCTCAAGACCTGCGCGGCCACGGACGACGAGGGCACGCAACGGTTCTTCCGCGAGGCCCAGCTCGCGGGGGCGCTTGCGCACCCGAACATCACGCTGATCTACGACTTCGGGATAGACGACGGCACGCCCTACTTCGTCCAGGAGTTCCTCACCGGGACCGATCTCGACGAGCTCACGCAGCGGCAGAAGCTGACGCTGGAAGGCGTCCTCGCCGTGCTCATCCAGGTGGCTACGGGCCTCGAATTCGCCCACTCCCGCGGCATCGTTCACCGGGACATCAAGCCGGCCAACGTGCGCGTCCTCGAGGACGGCACCGTCAAGATCATGGACTTCGGCATCGCCAAGTCACTCCAGGCCGAGTCCCGACTGACTCAGACCGGCGTCGCCCTCGGCACCGCCGGCTATCTCGCCCCCGAACAGCTCTCGGGCAAGCCGCTCGATGCCCGCACGGACGTGTTCTCGCTCGGCGTCATGGCGTACGAACTGATCGCCGGTGTCAGGCCCTTCGCCGGACCCAACATCTCCAACGTCATCTACCAGATCCTGCACCAGAATCCGGTGCCGCCTCGGCAGCGCAACCCACGTTGCCCTGAACGGCTCGAGCGCGCCGTCCTCAAGGCGCTGGCCAAGAACCCGGACGAGCGCTGGCCCGCGGTGCGCGACTTCGGCCAGGAAGTCAAGGACATCCTCGCCGCGCTTTCGTCCCGCACCCAGGCGCGACGACTCGAAACGACCACTGCCCTGGTCCGCGGCGAACTGGCGAGGATCGCGGAGCAGCCGGCGCAGCAGGAGACCGCGGCCACGCAACTCGCCGCTCAACCGCTCGATCGACTTCCCACCGACCAGCTCAAGCCGACGCGCCGGGCCGGCCGGATGTGGCTGCTCGCCGCGGCCGGCGTGCTGGCGGTCGCGGCCGCGGCGGTGGCGCTGATCGCGTTTCGACCCGAAAGAGCACCGGCCGCGGTCGCGGCCATCCCATCGCCGGCTCCACCCCCGACCGCGACCGCCGTGCCGTCACCCACCGTCGCGCCGCCTGTCCGTGTCGAGATCTTCGTCGATCCCGCGTCGGAGGTCGAAATCGACGGGCGCTCCCTCGGCAAGGTGCAGACGGCCACCGTCGAGCTGCCCCCGGGCGTGCACACGGTGCGGCAGAGAATCCCCGGATACCTCGAAAAGGAACACCGCGTCGAGGTCGGTACGGAAACGACCCGCCTCACCTTCCAGCTGCCGCCTTTTGGGCTGCTCTCGGTGCACAACGACTTCGGCGTGCCGATGCATGGCACAACGGTGACCCTCGACGGCCGGCCCCTCGGCACCCTCCCTGTCCGCGACCGCAAGGTCGAGGCAGGCTCCCATGAGGTCGTGGTCCGCTGGCCCGATGGGCGGACGTTCACGCGGCGGGTCGACGTGCCGGCCGCCAAGTCGGTTCCGCTCGTCGCCCGCCCGGACTGACCGTCCCCGCGTTGCGGTAGACTCACCTCATGCGTCCATCCGCGCTCGTACCCGCCCTCCTGCTGGCCGCCGCGGTCGCCGGTGCACAGACGGCTCTCAATCAGGCCGCCGAGGCGTACCGCAGCGGCGATTTCCGCCGAGCCGCCCGGTTGTTTGCCGACGCCACCGAACAGGAGTCGGACAGCGTGAAGCGCGCCGACATCCGCGTTCAACTGGCCGTGACCGAGTTCAACCTGAGGGATCGCGCCAGGGCCGAGGAAGCTCTCGCCCTCGCGTTGCAGGACAACCCTCACCTGGAACTGGTCGCCGACTTCTACACCCCCGAGTTCATGACGCTGTTCGGTCGCGCCAAGGCGCGTGCCGCCGCACCGCGGCCCACGCCCGGTCCGCCTGCCGCGAAGGGGACCGCGGCCCTCACCCCGGTTGCCATCCGCCAGCGTCTGGCCCAGGCGGTGGACAGCACGGAGGTCGACACGATCCTGCTCGACATCGAACGGCTCGAGACGACGACGCCGGCCGCGGGCCTTGTCGAGGTCCTCGAACTGAAGGCCGACGCGTTCGACCGGCTCGGGCGGCTCGAGGACTCCCTCGAGCAGAGGGGCCGGGTCGCGGCTCTGCGCGCGACCGCCCTCGCCACTCCGAACACACCGGTGGTGCCCCTCGAGGCGTTGCTCGAGGGCCGTCGCCTGATCGGCACCGGCCGCCCCCAGGACGCCGAGTCGATGATGCGCGGCGTACTCGCCGTGTTGCCTTCCTGTGTACCCGCCCTCGAGGTCCTCGGCGAGGCGCAGCTCGAGAGCGGCAAGCTCGACGATGCCTTCACGGCCCTCCGCACGGCCATGCTCGGCGGAGAGAAGCCGGAGCTGTGGCTGCTCCTCGGCGAAGTGGAGGTCCGCCGCAAGCGGCTCCCGGGAGCCCGCGACGCGTTCAGGCGAGCCGCCGAGTCGGACCAGGGCAACGACCGCGCGTTGGCCGCTCTTGGGCTGCTCTCCGCCCGGATGGAGGACTTGCCGTCCTCGCGCGAGTACCTCGACAGGGCGCTGCAGGCCAACGGCACGCTGTTCGAGGCGCGCGTGGTCCGCGGTCAGATCGCGCTGGTCGACGGGCAGCCCTCCGCGGCCATCACCCACTTCCAGAGGGCGTTGCAGGTTCGGCCCGACGACCCCTGGGCGATCGGTTGGATGGGAGCGGCCCAGCTCACGTCCGGGGAAGTCCAGGCAGCGACCGGCCGCCTCCGAACTGGGGCGCGCGCGCACGCCACCACCTTCACCCTTGCTCTCGCCGAGGCGCTTCGCCGCGAGGGCAGGCACGAAGAAGTGCTGTCGATGCTGAACACGATGACGGGTCCGAGCGCCGAGATCGGGCTGCTCAAGGCCCGTTGCCTGATCGATGCGGGACGCCCGGGGGAGGCCAGCGCCACGCTCAGGGCGCTCGTCGCACAGCACCCGTCCGACGGACGCATCCGGTACCTGCTCGGGGTCGCGCTCCACCGGGAGCGTTCGTGGGCGGCGGCGGAAGTCGAACTTGCGGGGGCGGTCGGCATGGCCGGCGCGCCCGAGTTCGCGAAGTCCGCAGCGGCGAACGCGAGTGAAGCCGGACGAGCGCAGACACTTCTCGACGCGGCACACGTGCCGCCACCGCCGCCGCCGAAAGACTGACACCCGGGGGATTACCGCGCGAGTTCCCTGATCGCGGCGGCGAGGACCGGCGCGACCACGGCCGGGTCGTGGCGCCCAGTCGACCAGGCCGACCTGGCGGCCGGGCGCGCGTCCGCCAAGGTCTTGCGTTCACCGTGGAGTCGCAGCACCAGACGAACCAGCTCCGCGACTCCGGCAGGGCCTGGGGTAATGCGCCACGCGGCCGCCTCCGGCAGCTCGAGGAACTGGCGGTACCCGGAGACGATCACCGGCGTCCCGACCGACAGGAAGCGCAGAGCGGCCGCGGAGGTCTCGCCGGCGGTCGGGTGCCTCGGCACGAGCCCCACGTCCGCCGCCGCCAGCACGGGCCCCAGATCGTCGCGCGACACATAGCCGGTGAAGGTGACGCGGTCGCCGATGTCCAGCGCGCCGGCGAGACCGACGAGCCCTTCCGCGCCCTCCCCTTCTCCGACGATCATCAGGCGGGCCGGCACGCCGATCCGTGCCGCCGCTGACAGGGCGCGGAGGATCTCCGCCATTCCCTTGGCCGGTGTCAGGAACCCGAGGTGGGCGAGCAGGAGATCGCTCTCGGCCACGCCCAGGCGCGCCCGCGTCGCCGCGCGGTCGCCCTCGGGAAGCGCCTCCACGGCAAGCGGCACGCGACGCAGCGGCAGGTCGGGACAACACCGTGTGACGTCACGCTCCGCCTGAGCGCTGTGCACGATCGCGCCGCTCGCCTGCCCGAGCAGGGCGAGACGCGCCGGAAGCAGGAAGGGATCCCGGGCGCCGACGTAGCCCCACCGGCGGGCCTCTCCGACGACCGCGCCGGGGGTGCCGTGGGATTGATCCAGTTCACGGCGATAGCGCTCCCAGCACGCCCCCGCGGCCGCCTCCTCGACCAGGAGGTGGTGGAGCACCGTGTCGTGGACGACCGCGATCCCGCGGCGCGCGCGAAGGCGGCCGGCGATCCATAGATGGTAGGGGTTGTTTCCCAGGTGGAGGAGCTCGATGGAGCCGCGAGGCGGCTCCTCGCCGTCGGCGACGAGCTCGATGCCGTTGAGCCACGGCGCGGCGTCGTCCCGGGTCCACCCCGGCGGTTCCACGACCCGAACGTCGATGTACCTGGCCAGTTCGGGTAGCAGCTCCGCCGCGAGGTCGGCGACACCCGAGCGTGTGGGCGGCAGCGGCGACGACCAGAGAACCGGAGATGCTTCGCTCACCGCGTCCCGCTCGCTCGGCACGAGTCGTTGGGCAGCCGAGGCCGGGCCGGCCGCGCGCCGCGGCCGTGTTCACGGGATCGGCAGACCGGAGGCACCAATGCCGGCATCGCCTAGCCCTGCTGCGCCTCGAGTACCTGCTTCTTGAGATAGGCCTCGATGAACCCGTCGAGATCGCCGTTGAGAACCCGATCCGCGTCGCCGACCTCGTGGTCGGTGCGCAGGTCCTTGACCAGGCGGTACGGCTGGAGGACGTACGAGCGGATCTGGTTGCCCCACGAGATGTCCTTCTTGGGGCCCTTGATCTTCTCCAGCTCCTCGTCCTTCTTGGCTCGCTCGAGCTCGAACAGACGCGCCCGCAGCACCTTCATCGCCACCGCGAGGTTCTTGATCTGCGACCGCTCGTTCTGGCAGCTGACGACGATGTTGGTCGGCAGGTGCGTGACGCGCACGGCCGAGTACGTCGTGTTCACCCCCTGGCCGCCCGGACCGGACGCGCAGAATCGGTCGATGCGAAGGTCCTTCTCGTCGATCGTGACGTCGACCTCTTCGTCGACCTCAGGGTACAGGTGCACCGAGGCGAACGACGTGTGACGCCGTCCCTGCGCGTCGAACGGAGAGATCCGCACGAGCCGGTGAATGCCGTTCTCCCCCTTCAGGTACCCGTAGGCATACTCCGCCTTGACCAGCACGGTGGCCGACTTGATCCCCGCCTCTTCGGCGTCCTGGATGTCGAGGACCTCCGCGTCGTAGCCGCGACGTTCGCACCACTTGAGATACATGCGCAGGAGCATCTGCGCCCAGTCCGCGGATTCCGTGCCGCCGGCTCCGGGACGCACCTCGAGATAGGCGTTGCTCCGGTCGTACTCGCCCGTCATCTTGGTCTCGAGTTCGATCCGATCGATCCTCGGCTCGATGCGGGCCAGCGCGGACCGGATCTCCTCCTCGGCGCCGGCGTCTTCCGCCGCCAGTTCGACGAGGACTTCGAGCTCCTCGATGCTCTCGGCGAGGAAACGGTCGGTGGCCAGCTTGCCCTCGACCGCCCGCTGCTGCCTCATCGTCTCGCGCGCCCGATTCTGGTCGGACCAGAAGTCGGCGCGCTGCGTCACCTCGCTCAGTCGCTCCAGTTCGGCGCGCAGGCGAGCACCGTCAAAGGTACCCCCTCAGGCCTGCCGCCGTCTCGCGCACCTCGTTCGCCCTGGCCAGCACCTCGTCGAGCATGCATCCCCCATCGCTGGACCCGGAGCCTCACCCCGCCCCTCCCATCCTCCTCCGTGTCCAGACGCCTGCAAGTATAGCAGAGACAACAGCTAGCACGAGCAGGCCCGCCGCGACGCCGCCCCACCGGGCCGCCGGCGTCGCACCGGAGCCAGGCTGCACGGATGCGAGCACGGTGCCCTCACGATCGAGACCCAGACGGGCGGACACGCGGCCCTCCGGGTCGATCACCGCCGAGATCCCGGTGTTGGCGGCGCGCACCAGCCAGCGCCGGTTCTCGGCGGCGCGGAGCATCGCCAACGCCATGTGTTGGCGCGGCGCCGCGGAGTCTCCATACCAGCCGTCGTTGGTGATCGTCACGAGCACCGACGCGCCGCGCGCGACCTCGTCGGCGTAGAGCGACGGGTACGCCACTTCGTAGCACACCGCGACTCCGGCCGGACCCGCGGGGGAGGGCAGCGGGAGAGCGCTCGCGCCGGGCGTGAACGAGCCCACCTCCCTGACGAGCGCGCGCGGAAGCAACCAGCGCACGGCAGCCGGCAGATACTCGCCGAAGGGCACCAAGTGGGTCTTGTCGTACCGCCACGGAAGCAACCCCGCGGGGGAGAGACTGAACACCGAGTTCGAATAGCTCCCCTCGTCGGGACCGAGGCCGATCGACCCGACGAGGAGCCACACGTCGTGCTCGCGAGTGAATCTTTCCAGTCCTGCGCGCCATGTCCCGTCGCGTTCCAGGACGCGAGGCACGGCGCTCTCCGGCCACACGATCCAGCGCGCCCCGGCACCTGCCGCTTCCGCGGAGAGCCGCATCACGCGTGTTTCGATGTCCTCGAGGTTGTCCTCGTCCCAGCGGAATTCGAGCGGCACGTTGGGCTGGACCGCCGCCACCGGGACGGGCGGGCCGGACGGCCGGAACGGCGGCGCCGCCAGCGAGGCCATCGCGAAGGTGAGCACGACCGCGACCAGGGCAACTGCCCCGCCACGCCGCCGGCGCGGGTCGATCGCCGCACCCGCCCCCGCTCCTGCGAAGTAGACGAGCAAGGACAGTCCCGCCGTGCCCAACACCGGCGCCGGAGCGAGCAGTGCGGGAACGGACGTCAGAACGGCCGCCGCCGGGTTCCACGGGAAGATCCACGGAGGCAGGTGTTGGATCTGCTCGAAGGCGCAAAGCGCGAGCGGCAGCACCGCCACCTGCCACGAGCGAGGCACCATGGAGACGCCCCACGCCGCTACGGCCCACCCCAGACCCATGAGGGCGGCCATCACGAACAGCGCGACGATCGAGAGCGGCAGCCACAGGTGGCCGTGGCGGTGCAGGACGATCACGACCCAGGCGGCCGCAACGACCCACTGGGCGAACCCCGCAAGCCAGCCGTCCCGGAAGGCGAACCAGCCGCGCCGTCCTTCGAGCGCACGGTACAGAAGCGCGGGCGAGAGGAGGACGAGCGGCCACAAACCGGGCCCGGGCATCGCGAGAGCCATCGCGACTCCCGAGGCGATCGCCAGCGCGGGTCGGGGCGCACGACCGTTCGACACGGAACGAACGCTACCACGCTCACGGGGCTCCTCGCCCCTGGGGCCCTTCTCCACGGCAGCGACGGAGGTGCTCAGGGTCTCGTGCCGACGCGCAGGAACGCCTCCTCGGCGTGGTACGACGAGCGCACGAACGGTCCGGCGATCACGTCTATCCCGAGAAACCTCCCGTACTCCTCGAGGCGCGCGAACTCCTCCGGCGTCCAGTAGCGGACGACCTTCGCTTCGCGCCCGGTCGGTTGGAGGTACTGACCGACGGTCACCACCCGGCAACCGGCGTCGGCGAGATCCCGGAGCGTCGCCTCGACCTCGACCTGCTCCTCGCCCAATCCGACCATCAGCCCCGATTTCGTCACCGAAGCCGGGAAGGAGGCAGCGACATGACGAACGACCTCCATCGCCCACTCGTAGCGCCCCTGGCGCCGAACCTGAGGGTACAGGCGCCGGACCGTCTCGACGTTGTGGTTGTAGACGTCGGGCCCGGCCGCAGCGACGGTCGACACGGCGGCGAGATCGCCGCGGAAATCCGGAGTGAGAACCTCGACCGCGGGTCGGGGCTCGAGACCGCGCAGCGCCGACACGACGGCGGCGAAGTGCGCGGCCCCGCCGTCAGCGAGGTCATCGCGATCGACCGAGGTCACGACCACGTGGCGAAGGCCCATCGACCGGACCGCCCGGACCAGGTTCGCCGGCTCCTCCGGATCGAGCGGCCGCGGCCTGCCGTGGGCGATCGAGCAGTAACGGCACGAGCGCGTGCACACGTCGCCCATGATCAGGAACGTCGCGGTGCCGCGGCCGAAACACTCGCTGCGGTTCGGGCAGCGCGCCTCGTCGCACACGGTGTGCAGTCCGCCCCGGGTCATGACCGAGCGGACATCGTGGAGATCCCCGAGCTTCAGCTTGCGCTCGCGGATCCAGACGGGTAGCGCATTGGAGGAACTCACCTTGGCACCACGAACGCTCCGGGGAACCCCTCGTTCTGCAGACGGCTGGCGACCCGGCGGGCGCTCTCCTCGTCGGGGAACGGCCCGAGTCGGACCCGGAATTTCCCCTCGGCAGCCTGGACGACGACCTGCGACGGCTTGAAGCCGAGCGCGACGGTGCGTTGCTTCACTCCCTCGGCTTGCTCGGAGCGACTGAGGGCGGCCACCTGGACCCAACGACTGGCGGCCACGGCCGGCCGTGGTCGTGACGTCGCCGTCGGCTCGGGTAGCGGAGTGGGCGGCGGTGCCGGGATCGGCGTCGCGGTCGGCGCCGGCGCGGGGGTCGCCGCGGGCGGGAACGCCGTCGGTACCCGCTCCGCCAGGTTCGTCTCGACAGTGGGGGCGGGCGCCGCGCCCACCGGTTCCCACTCGGGCGTCGGGACCGCGACGGCCGCGTCGTGCTCCGGCCGCTCCGACACCCCAACTCCCACGCCGAGTCCGAACGCCGCCACGATCAGCAACGCGACCCCGGCGATCAGACCGGCGAGTTGCCGTCCGGTGACGACGAGCTCGAAGTAGCGCTCCGGCACCGGCTACTTCGTCTCGCCGCTCTGCAAGTTGAAGAACATCCTGATCGTGTCGATCGGCAGCGGGAACACGATCGTCGAGTTCTTCTCGGTGGCGATCTCGGTGAGAGTCTGCAGGTAGCGCAACTGCAGCGTGGCCGGCTCCTTCTGCATCACCGCCGCCGCATCCTGCAACCGCTGCGCCGCCTGGAACTCGCCTTCGGCGTGGATGATCTTGGCGCGCTTTTCCCGCTCGGCCTCGGCCTGACGCGCCATGGCCCGCTGCATCTCCTGAGGCAGGTCGACGTGCTTGACCTCCACCAGGGACACCTTCACTCCCCACGGGTCGGAGTGGCGGTCGATGACCTCCTGCAGCCGCTGGTTCAGCTTCTCGCGCTCCGCGAGCAGTTCGTCTAGTTCCACTTCGCCGAGGATCGAGCGCAGAGTGGTTTGCGCCAACTGTGACGTCGCATACACGTAGTTCTCGACGTCGATGATCGCCCGTACCGGTCCCATGACGCGGAAGTACACGACAGCGTTGACCTTGACCGAGACGTTGTCGCGCGTGATCACGTCCTGGGGCGGGATGTCGAGCACGACCGTGCGCAGAGTCACCTTCACCATGCGGTCGATCGGCCAGAAGACGAAGACGAAGCCCGGGCCCTTCGGTTCGGTGAGCACGCGCCCGAGCCGGAAGATCACACCGCGCTCGTACTCGTTGAGAATGTTGATCCACTTGAAGAGCAGCATCACACCGAACAGGACGGCCAGGACAAGGCCTACGGGCAGTTGCGGCATCTCCACCTCCTAGTTGGTCAGCGTCTGTTCGCCGGACGGCGCGACGACAAGGCGCCTCCCGGCGATCCTCACTACCACGACTCGCGCCCCGGCCGCGACCGGCACGTCGGCGACGGCGTCCCAGTACTCGCCGTGAACGAATACCTTGCCCTCGGGGTCCACGGCCACCGTCGCCTCGCCCGCTTCCCCGATCAGCCCCTCGGCGCCGGTGATCGGACGCGTCCGGTGCGTGCGCACGACCCGCGTCAGGAGGAAGATCACCACCGCGGCGACCACCACTGCGGCAGGCAGGACCACGGCCAACCCCACGCGCATCGCCGGTATCGGCGAGTCGATCAGCATCAGCGACCCGAGCACGAAACTCACCAGCCCGGCCACCGTCAGAAGGCCGTAGCTCGCCACCTTGACCTCCGCGATGAAGAACACGATCGCCAGCAGGATGAGCAGGATGCCGACGTAGTTGACCGGCAGGACGGAGAGAGCGAACAGGGCGAGCAGGATCGCGATCCCCCCGAGAACGCCGGGGAGGATGGCGCCCGGGTGGGAAAGCTCGAAGTAGATCCCGACCAGGCCGAGGAGGAACAGCAGGTAGGCGATGTTCGGGTGGGCAATGACCGAGAGCAGCTTGTCGCCCGCGTTGGGCGCGACCAGCTCCACCCGCGGCGCGGTCAGCTTCAAGACCTCCTCGGCACCGTCGAAGCGCGTGACGCGTCGTCCGTCCAGCATCTTGAGCAGCTCGTCCCGGTCCTTCGCGATCACCTCGATGAGCTCCCTGTCGAGAGCCTCGCGCTCGGTCCAGGAGATCGACTCCGTCACCGCCCTCTCGGCGAGGTCGGCGGGACGCCCTCGCTGACTGGCCAGCGAGCGGATCAACGCCGCGGCGTCGTTGGTCACCTTCTCGGAAATGGTCTTGGGCAGGTCGGCGCCTTGCTCACCGACCGGATGCGCCGCGCCCGCGTTCGTCCCCGGCGCCATCGCCGCCACGTCCGCGGCGACCAGTAGGAAAAACCCCGCCGACGCCGCCTGCGCCCCCGAGGGCCGGACGTATACTGCCACCGGGCGCCTGGCGTTCGTGATCGCGGTGGTCATCTGACGCAGCGAGGTGAGCAGGCCTCCGGGCGTGTTGAGTTCGACGACCGTCAGCGCGGCGCCGGCGCTGTCCGCCGTATCGAGCCCGCGCTTGAGGTACCGGAGCGAAGCTGGCTGGATGCTATCATCCAGCGTCAGGACCACGACCCTGTCCGCCGCGGCGGCAGGCGCCGCCAGAGCGAGCAGGAGGACCGACGCAACCGTGATTCGCCAGGGCACGAGGCCATGATAGATCCCGCGCCGACTGCCCGCAAGGCGAGGCTGCGCGCCTCGGAGTGGACCCTGATCCTCGCTCTCGGAGCGATGTCGGTCGTCGCGTGGCTCAACTCCCAGTCGATCCCCATGTCCACGCGCGCCTCGCTGGTCACCGTCGGGCTGTTGTTCGGCGTCTCGGCACTGGCGCTCGGCGAGGGCCAGCAGGGGTGGAAACACTGGTTCAAGGAACTCCTCCCGGTTCCCGTCGTGCCGTTCATCTTCCTCAATCTTGGCAAGCTCATCCCGCTGGTCAACCCGCGGGTCTTCGACGAGGAGCTCGAGGCCTGGGACCGGGTGCTGCTTGGTGCCGAGGCGCAGGCCGCCCTGTATGACCTGCCGCTTCCCGCGTGGTTCGCAGACACCCTCACGATCGCCTACTCGACGTTCTTCTTCTTCGGAATCGTCCTGGTGGTCACACTGGCCGCGCGCCGCGATCCCTTCCTGCCTCACGTCACGGCCGCGGTGGTGATCACTTTCGTCGTCTCGTATGCCGGGTACTTCGTCGTCCCCGCCTACGGCCCGCGCGCCACGGTCGCCTTGGAACGCTACGCGAGCCTGCCCACCGGCCTCGTCGGCGCTCCCCTGCGCGACCTGCTCGACAACTGGGAGAAGACCAAGACTGACGCCTTCCCGTCCGGCCACACGATGGTCACCCTGGCGGTCCTCTTTTGTCTGCGCCGGCGGGCGCGAGGCGTCTACGATGCCGTCCTGCCGGTGGGCGCGTTGCTCATCCTGGCCACGGTGCTGCTGACGTACCACTACGTCGTGGACGTACTCGCCGCGCTGCCGCTCACCGCCCTTTCGCTGGCGATTGCCGCCGCGGCTGCGGGTCCAATCCCCGCCGCCCCCCGACCGCCGCGCCGACACCTTCCGCCGCAGCGGTGACCTCGGAGCGGGCCGGAACGCGGGCGAGTCCTCGCAACACCGCCCGCACCGCCGACGCCGTGCGTCCCCGAGGAGGCGCTGCCGACCCGCCGTAGCGCCAGCGCTCGTGGCTCTCGACCAGCCATCTCGTCTCTGCGGTCGCGTCCGCGCACACGGTCACGATCCGTTCCCCGAGTTGCCGGGGCGTCGGCTCGCCGGGGCCCACCAGCCCCTTTCGCCGCGCGGCGGCGAGGAGCCGCCCGATAGCGCGCGCCGGAGGAGACGCCGGCCCCGGGGGTCGGGCACGGTCCCGGCGACGCCGCAACGCGAACGCTGTGACCGTCGCGGCGCCGGCCAACGCCAGCGCGCCGATCGCGAGACGACGCCCGTGCAAGCGCACCCAGTCGGACACGATGGACGCCAGTTCCACCTGATCGGTGAGCGAGAACGTCAGCACCCAGCGGTCCCACAGGCCTTCGAGACGCTGCCAGCCCATGCGCCAGGCGAGGCCGCCCGCCAGTTCGCTCAACCCGGGCCTACCCTCGGCCGGCGTCGGGTCGAAGACCCTCCACTCACCGCCGGTCCAGCCCGCCACCCACGCGTGGGCGTGGCTCTCCCGGACGAGGAACTCCCCCGCTCCGAGCGGTTCACCTCCTGCGTAGCCCGCCTGCAACCGCGCGGGGAGGTCCACTGCGCGCATCAAGATCACCATCGCCGAGGCGAAGAACTCGCAGTGCCCCTGTTTGCCCTTGAACAGGAACCACTTGACCGGGTCGTCGCGCAACGGCGCATCCATGTTCAACGCCGTCGAGTACGCGTAGCCGGAGCGCAGGTGTTCCTCGATCGAGAGTGCCGCGGCGAGCGGGCTGCCCGTGCCGGCGCTCACGTCCCTGGCCAGCTGGACGATGCGTTCGGGTTCGGCCGGCAGGCGCACGTCCCCGGGCTCCGGGTCCGGCTGCACGACCCGTCCCGGCTCGAAGTCCACCGCGTAGCGCACCGGCAGATCCGCGCCGCGCGGAATCCGCAGCACGCCGAGCGTGTCCCGTTGCACCGGCACGCCCTCGGGCAGGTCGAGCCTGACGGCGCCGGGAGGGACGAACAGGACGTCGGTGCCCTTGACCAGCTCGAACTCGGCGCGCTGCAGCACGGCGGTCGGCGGCCGCTCGTCGGTCAGCCACGCGATGCCCTCGGCGCCGGCCATCACCCTGACCGCGTTCTTCCTGCCCCGCGCCCACAGCCCTCCCCGGTAGTGCTGGACCGTCGCCCCGACAAGCCGCAGCCACTCCGGCGGGACTTCCTTCGCTCCCGGGAAGCGGACGGTCATCACAGGCGCCTTGGACTCGCTGATCACGCCGAGCGAGGAGAGCACCACCCCTTCGCGGAATCCGCTCACGGAGCGGCCGCCGAAGCGCGTTGCCGCGAAGGGAGAGCGCAGCCGCGGGAAAAGCGCGAAGAGCGGCGCGGCGACCAGCGTGGCGATCACGACCGTGACAACCGCCAGACGCAACGGAGGACCCACCTCGCCCCGAGCGTGAGTCGCCGATCCCCCGGTCCGCTCCGCGAGGGTGAGCGAGTGCAGGCGAGCCACCGCCACGATGACCATGGCGAGCAAGCCGAGCAGGTACACCGCCAGCGAGGGGTGCGTCGACGACGCCACGCCCGCGACGCCGACCAGGGAGATCAGTCCGAGTGCCATTCCCGACCTGCGAGGGTCGTGGCTGCCGAGCAGGCGCACCGCGCCGACCAGCACGGCGAGCTGGGCGACCGGGCGGAGAACGCCGAAGCGGAAGGCGCCGCCCGCCGCCACGACCAGCACGAGAATCACCGGGGCGAGGAGGTTCTCGCCCCAGTTCGGAACGGGCGGCAGCGGCCTGCGAGCCAGCAGGAGCGCCGCGCCGACGGCCACGAAGGGCACGAGAAATGGCCAGCTGACGATGCCCGTCAGGGGAAGTGGCGCCGCCACCGCCAGGGCGAGTGCGCCCAGCCAGCGCTGCCGCTCCAGGCGCTCGCTCATCGTCCTTCCACCAGCCTGTACGTCGGACCCGCGCCGATTCCCGGAGGCAGGGGATCCTCGCCCGGGCCGACGGCCTGGACCAGCGCGAGGCGTTCGAGCAACCTGCGGACATGCCGCGAGCCGGCACCCGGTGGAGTGACCGTCCCACCGACCACGAGGCCCACGGCCTCGCCGCGCCGCACCTGATCCATTGCCGTCGAAGCCAACTCGCTGATCAAATGCTCGAACCGCTCGAGGAGTTCGGCGTCGTCCCTCCGCGGGAGCTGCCGGTCGAGGACGAGGAAGCGCGAAGGCGCCGCTCGCTCGCGACGCTCCATGACGATCGGACGCTGCTGCCGCGCCGTCTGCTTCCAGTGGATGTCCCGGCGGTCGTCTCCCGGTCGGAACTCGCGCAGCTGATCGACTTCGCCGTGACGCCTCTGCGACCCGCTCGTCGCTTCCAGCTCGCGGAGCGAGATCCCCGCCCAGCGGGGCGGCCCGGCGGCGAGACGCCGCGGAAACACGAGTACGTCGCCGTCCTGGCCGTGCGTCGTCGACTTGACGAAGAACGGCAGCGGCAGGTGCACCTCGACCCGCGCCGCGGGAAGGGGGTGCCTGCCTCGGCGCGGGAAGGCGGTGGTCACCCGCGCCCGCAGTTCGGAGCGGGGCGCGACCGGCGGCAGGAGCGTCGCCCCCGGCATCCCGACCAGCCGGCACACCACGCCGACGGCCGGGATCAGCCTCGAGGCGTTGTGCAGCTCGACCTCGAGCGCGACCGGAGCGCCGCAGAACGCCTCCGAAGGGGCCACGAGACGCACGGAGAGGTGGCGCAGCGTGTGCCGTGACACCCAGCCGGTGGCGACGAAGGCACCGAGCGCGAGCGCGAGCAGCAGGTACAGCGCGTTGTTCCCGGTGTTGAGCGCCGCCACGCCGAGCACCGGAACCGTCACGAGGTAGATCCAGAACGCCCTTGTCGGGCGGATCGCGAAGCCCGGGAACGCCCGCTCGAACCGGGATCCACGGCGGCGCCCTGCGCCGCGCTCGCTACCTGCCGACCGCGACCTGCGGGTCCGGGTGGGCGGCAGGTTCGAGGCTCGGCCGGGCTGCTCCCGGACCGGCGCGCCCGCTCCCGACGTCATCGACGTGCCCCGCAGCGTCGCCTCCCACCGCTCACAGCGGGATCGGAGTCGCGGCGACGATCTCGCCGATCACCGTCCGCTCGGCCTCGCTCCTGCTCCACCCCTCCCCGACGTCGCCCCCCGAGAGAACGATGCGATGGGCCATGACCGGAACCGCCAGTCGCACCGCGTCGTCGGGGATCACGTAGTCGCGCCCCTCGACCAGCGCCAGGGCCTGGCACGCGCGGTGGAGCGCGAGCGCCCCGCGCGTCGACACGCCGAGCGCCAGCGACGGGTGAGAGCGCGAGCGCTCGACGAGCTCGAGGAGGTAACGAAGCAACGGCTCCGCGACGCGCACGCGGCGGACCCGCGCCTGCAACTCGACCATTTCCGCCCCTTCCAGCACCGGCCGAACCGCCTCGAGCTCACCTTCGACCCCACCGCATCGGAGCAGCGCCAGCTCTTCGTCGGGCGCCGGGTAACCGAGGGCGATCCGCAGCAGGAAGCGGTCGAGCTGCGATTCCGGAAGCGGGTACGTGCCGAGGTACTCGACCGGGTTCTGCGTGGCGACGACCAGGAACGGCTCGCGCAGCCTGTAGCGGATCTTCTCCACCGTCACGGTGCGCTCGTTCATGGCCTCGAGCAGCGCCGCCTGGGTCTTGGGGGTGGCGCGGTTGATCTCGTCCGCGAGGAGGACGTTGGTGAACACCGGGCCGGGCAGGAACTCGAATTCTCCTCGCTCGGAACGCCACAACGACACTCCGATGACGTCGGAGGGCAGCGTGTCCGAGGTGAACTGGATCCGCGTGAACGAGAGGTCGAGTGACCGGGCCAGGGCCTGGGCGAGCGTGGTCTTCCCCACGCCCGGAATGTCCTCGATAAGCACGTGCCCTCTCGCCAGCATGGCCGCGATGATCATGTCGATCACCTCCGCCTTGCCGCGAATCACCCTCGCCACCGAGGTCTTGAGTTGGTCCAACTTACCGACGACGTCGAGTGCGGCCACGCATGTCTCCCGGACTGGCAACGTCCTGAGGTTCTGTTTCTTCCCTAACCGCCCAACCGGGCCGCGGCCGCCGGGTCCAGGGGTGCGACCAGCGCCCGTTTGGCGAGCAGACCGGACGCCACGAGCTGGCCCAGCTTCGGCACGTCGTGTCCATCGATCACCAGATCGACCTCGTGCATCAGGGCGGGCATCCCGCTCCCGGTGGTCAGACCATCCGCGACCAGTACGAGGAGGCAGCCGCGCCGGGCCGACGGCGGCATCGAGACCAGCGGCCGGGCCCGCTCCGCGCTCCAGGACACGCCTCCGCCGCCGAGTACGACCGCCACCGCCCCGGCGTCGACGTGCGCGCGCGCCTCGGCGACGCTCCCGGCCGTCACCGCCTCGAAGCCCGCCGAGGTCAGGACTCCGAGCACGACCTCGACCGGAATCCGCCCGTCGCCCACCACGACGGCGCGCTTCATCTCCGCCTCGCCCCTGCGTCGAGCAGGCGTGCCTCCAGCCGCTCGGGCTGGAGCGCGGCGTCGAGCGCCGTCTCCGCGGTCATCTCACCCAGGCGCACGCGCGCCTCAAGTGCACGATCGAGGCCGAGCTGTCCGTCGGCTTCGCCTTCGAGGAGAACCTCGGCCATCGCGGCGGAGTCGAGCGGGCCCTCGGCGAGGTGGGCGGCCGCCGCCCTCGTGCCCCGCCACACCTCGACCACCGCCCTTCGGCCCTCCGCGTGCTGCAGGATTCGCTGAGCGAACGACCAGCGCAGCGCTCGGGCCAGTCGAGACCGCACCTCGGACCGCTCCTCGATCGCGAAGAACGAGAGCATGCGCAGGACCGCCGAGACGGTGTCCAGGCCGCGCAACGTCGTCATCACGAGGTGGCCGGTCTCCGCCGCATCCAGGAGAAGCCGCGCCTCCTCCCGGCCCCGCACTTCGCCGGCCAGCACGACCTGCGCGCCTTGACGCATCGCTTCGGAGATGCCGTGCGCGAGCGAGGGGGTGTCCACGCCGACCTCGCGCTGGTTGATCGTCGCCTTCTCGTGCCTGTGCAGGAACTCGATCGGATCCTCGATCGTCACTACGTGGCAGGCGCGCCCCCGATTGACCTCGGCCACCATTGCCGCCAGCGAGGTCGTGCGTCCGGAGCCCGCCGGGCCGTTGACCAGCACCACCCCGGAACGCTCGCGGCACGCCTCGGCCATCGCATCCGGGAGGCCCAGCTCGGCGAGCGCCGGAACCCGGTCGGGGATCATCCGCAGCGACACGGCGAAGCTTCCCCGCTGCGAAAAGACCGCCACGCGGAACCGGTTCAACCCGGGAACCGAATAGGAGAAATGGGCCGCACCCTCCTGGCGGACCCGCACCGCCGAGGACGGCGGGGCGAGCGCCAGCAGGTGAACGACGATCGCCTCGGTCTGGTACGGGGTGAGGCGCTCGAGCCCTGCGACGGGGATCCTGACCAGTTCGCCTTCGACCTGAACCTGGGGCGGACAACCGACGGCGAGCAGGACATCCCCCGCGCGCGGCGCGCTCGCCACGATCGCCCCGAGTACACCCGGAAGATCGAGGTTGAGCATGGCCGAGTATAGACCCGGAGAGCGCCGCTTCCCTTCGTCCGTTCGCCCCAGCCCGCTACCCGTTGCCCCGAGGCGAATTCGTTCGGTGGCGGATCGAGCAGCCCTGACCATGGAGCCGCGAGGAGTGCCCTCGCCTCTCGCTCGTGAATGCCAAATGGGGTCAGGTCGCGCGCAGCAGGACCGCGCCGCGCAGCTCGCGCACGACCTCGAACCCGGGAACCGACACCTCCCGCCGCGGCGGAGCCTCGAGAACGACGCGGGCGTCCGGCACGAGCACGCCCCGCTCGCGGGCGCGGGCGAGCGCCAGCGGACCCTCCTCCCAGCCATCGAAGGGAGGATCGCACCACGCCACCGAACACTGCCAGCCCATCGAGGCGAGCGCCGGGATTGCGCGCTCCCAGGGCAGTACGAGCAGCTCGGCCCGGTCTCGGGACACCACGAGGGCGGACAGGTTACGCCGGATCAACTCGGCCGAGCCGCGCGCCCACTCGACCAGCGCGGCCCGTGCGGCGCCGCGGGACAGTGCCTCCAACGAGTTGACTCCGGTCCCGGCGAACACGTCGAGGAAATCGGCGCCGTCGAGGTGAGGACCGAGCACGGCGAAGGCCTGCTCACGCAGCGCGTCGGGAGTGGGCCGCACGCCACGTCCCTTCGGCGTCGCCGCCAGTCGCCTCGAGGCCCACGCGCCTCCGGTGATTCTCACCGTTCCACCCGCCTGACCGCGCGCCGGCGCAGTTCCTCGAGACCCAGGTAGACGGCCGCCGGCCCCTGGCCGAGGCGCAACCTCACCAGCGGGCCGCCGCTGGAGTCGAGGAGTTCGGTCACCTCGGCCGTGCTCCCATCGTCCAGCAGCACCGTGTCCCCGACCACCGGCAGCCACGCCGAGAGGTTCTCCCGACCCGGGACGTCGCTGAGCAACCGAATCTCCAGGTTGTCGAGGGCCTGCATCATGCGCGCGGCCCCGTGGCTCGGCACCGAAGCCAGCGGCATCCGGACCGTCAGGGGAGCGTGGCCGGGCGGCGCGAGGCGGAGCTCGACCTCGGCGGCGCCGGGAGCGCGGAACTCCCCGCTCGAGCCCTGCAGCGTGCGGTGGCTCTCCTCCGCGACCCGGCGAATGACCTCGAACTCGGCCGTGTCGAGCGCGACCCGGATCAAGTGCGGCTCCCGCCCGGCGCCGCGGATCGCGACGACCGCCAAACCGTTTCGAAACACCGACACCCGCCTCGACTCCGCAGGACGCGTGACGACGCGCTCGACCACGTAGGTCGGGGTGGCCGACTGGGTCAGGACCAGCGCGAGCAACACACCGGCGGTCACGTCCCCTCCTCGATGCGCCGGGCCTCCTCCACCGCCCAGGCGACCGCACGATCGGGCGCGACATCTCCGTCCAGCACCGCCGCGCGGGTCCGTCGCACGGTCTCGCCGACCACCGGGCCGGGCGTGACCCCGGCCGCCACCAGATCGGCTCCCTTCACCGGCAAGGCGGCCCTCAGCCACACGGTGAGCGCGGTACGCAACAACCGGCGTGTCTCCGAGCCGGCGTGGGCCATCGCGACCAGGGCGAGCGCTCGCGGCACCCGCTCGAGCGCGGCGGTGACACCGCTCGGCCTGGCCCCCGGCTCGGCCAGCGCGGCGAGCAGTTTCTCGGTGCGCGGGCGCGCGTCCCGAACCAGTGCCGCGACGGTGCCGGACAGAGCCACGCGCCGCGCGATCGCACCCCCACCGCGCTCTCCCGCCCGCGTCGAGAGCGCCGCCAGGTACGCGTGCCATCGCGGTTCGAGATAGACGTCCTCCAGCCGCGCCCACGCGATCACGGACTCGAGATCGTGGAGCAGCCTTCGGACCGCGACGCTCCAGCGCACGTCCGGGAAGACCGCCCCGAGAACTCCGAGGGAGGCCAGCTCGGCGAACCCCTCCGCGGCGTGCCCCTCCTCGACCAGCAGTGCCAGCTCGTCGCGCAGCCGCTCGCCGGAGAGACGTGCGAACACCCCCTCCTGGACCGCCACTCGGATCAACTGACGGGTCTCCGCCGCCAGGTCGAGACCCAGTCGGGAGCTGAAACGCACCGCGCGGATCGCCCGTGTCGGGTCGTCGAGGAACGACAGTGAGTGCAGCACGCGCAGCTGCCGGCGGTCCAGGTCGCGCTGTCCGCCGAAGAAATCGAGCAACTCCCCGAAGCGGGCGGCGCTGAGATCGAGCGCCATTGCGTTGATGGTGAAGTCGCGACGGTAGAGATCCAGGCGCAACGCCGAACTCTCGACTTCGGGGAGCGCCGCCGGACGCCGGTAGAACTCGGTGCGCGCCGTCGCGATGTCCACCGAGATACCGTCGGGCAGCCGCACGACCGCGGTGAGAAAAGGCTCGTGGGCGTGAGTCCGACCGCCGCACCGCCCGACCAGCGCCCGCGCCACGGCCGGCCCGTTGCCCTCGACGACGACGTCGATGTCCTCGATCGGGCGGCCGAGCAGGAGATCGCGCACCGCGCCGCCGACGAGGAACGCGCGCATCCGCAGCGCGTCGGCGGTCTCGCCCACCGAGGCGAGCACCTCGAGCAGGCGCGCGGGCAGCGTCCGGCGCAGGCGGTGGGCGACCGAGTGAGCGACCCGCCGTGCGCCGCTGACCCGACGGTCCACCCGCTCTCCGGCCGCGAGCTGTCGCTCGTACAGCCGGCGGAAGAGATCCATGCGTGTGACGACGCCGCGCACTCCCGGCAGCTCGACGACGACCAGGCGCGCCTGGCCTTCGATGAGTGTCCGTTCCACCTCTTCGGCGGGCGCGTCCGCGGCGACGACCTGCACGCCCGGCCTCATCACCGTGGTCACGGGTCGGTCGCCCAGTCCTCCGGCGAGGGCGCTGTCGAGCACCTGGCGCGTGACCACGCCGAGGAGCGCGCCCTCCTCGCCCTCGACCGGCATGGCGCTGACACGGAACCGCACGAGGCGCTCCTTGGCTCCGTTCACCGTGAGGTTCACCGGACAGGTGTGCAGTGTCGGAGTGGCCAGTGATGCCGCGGTCCACCCGCTGCCGATCTCGCGCGCGATTTCGGCGAGCAACCGATCGGACAGCTCGACCGCGCTGCTCCCCCTGACGCGCGCCGCCGCCGCGGTGGCGTGCCCGCCACCGCCCAGAGGCACGAGCAGTCGGCCGGCGTCGAGACGGGCGTGGGTCGAACGCGCGATGACCACCAGTTGGGGGGGTACCTCGAGAATCGCCACGACCACCGGGAGGTCGAAGATCTCGGCGTAGCGATGCACGACGTACGCGGCCTCCTCGACCTGCTCCGCCGGGCGCACCACGGTCACGACGACCCTGGTGCCTCCGATCCGGTGCTCGACGGCACCCTCGACCAGCTGGTTGAGCAGCTCGAGCTGATCCGGTTCGAGCGGCCGGAGGACGTAACGGCGTACCCACTCGAGCCTGGCGCCGAGGCCGAGCAGCCACGCCGCCGCGCGGAGGTCCGCCGGAGTGGTGTCCGCGTACGTCAGCCCCCCGGTGTCCTCGTAGATGCCCATGAGCAGGAGCGACGCCGTCAGCGGGTCCGGACAGAGATCCAGGCGCTCGAGTTCGCCGACCAGGACGGTGCACGTCGCCGCGACCGGAGCGGTGACCAGCCGGCTGCCGGCGGGCAGATCCCCGTGTTCCGGATGATGGTCTATCACCTCGACCGGGCAACCGGCCGCCACGATCAGTTCCCCCACCTCTCCCAGTCTCCGGCCGCTCGAGCAGTCAACGACCAGCGCGCCCTCCACGCGGGCGCGGCGCAGCTCGCGGATCCGGATCTCGGGCAGCTTCACAGCCTCCGATGTGAGGAACCTCCGCACCGCGGCCTCCTGCGAACCGGGGAAGACGACGCGCGCGTCCGGCCAGAGCAGCAGCGCGCCGGCGGCGGCGCCGAGGGCGTCGAAGTCCGCCCCCAGATGGGTGGTGATGATCCTCACGGCGCCAGTGTAGCCCCGCGCGAGCGTCGGGGCCGGACCTCCGCCGCGGGCGCTTGCCCGCGGCCGGAGGTGACGCGTAGGATCGTGGCCACGAGGGAGGTGGGACGTGGCCAAGCTCCGTGTCGGCGTGTTGCTCTCCGGGTGCGGCGTCTACGACGGCGCCGAGGTACACGAGTCCGTGATCACGCTCCTGGCGCTCGACCGGGCCGGCGCCGAGATCGTCTGCATGGCGCCGAGCGCCGACCAGCTGCACGTCATCGACCACCGGACCGGAGACGTGGCGCCGGAGAGGCGCAACGTCCTCGTCGAGGCGGCGCGGATCGCCCGCGGTGCAATTGCCGACGTCGACGAGGTCGACGCGTCCGCGCTCGACGCCCTCGTCATCCCCGGCGGCTTCGGGGCGGCGAAGAACCTGTGCGACTTCGCGCTCAAGGGTCCGGACTGCACGGTCCACCCGGGCGTCGCTCGCGTCGTGCGGGCGGTACACGCCGCGAGGAAGCCCGTCGGTGCGATCTGCATCGCCCCAACGCTGGTCGCCAGACTGTTGGGAACCGAGACGCCGACGGTGACGATCGGCAACGACGCCGCCACGGCGGCGGCGATCGAGAAGATGGGCGCGCGGCACCGGAACTGCGCCGTTGACGGGACCGTGGTCGATGCCGAGCACCTCCTCGTCACGACGCCCGCGTACATGCTGGCGAAGTCGATCGCCGAGGCGGCGTCGGGCATCGAGAAGCTCGTCGGCGAGGTGCTGTCGATGGCGGCCCGGAGCTGACCGGCAGGCTGGGCGGAGCCGGCTCCCGAAGTCCTTCTCGGGGCGGTCGCCGCCCGGCGGTCAGTTGGTCAGCCGCTGCAGGTGGGCGACGCGCTCGACCACGTCCCGGAAGCCCGGGTTGAGGTTCAGCAGCTCGACGAACTGCGCCAGCGCGGTCGCCGTGTTTCCCGCCAGCTCGTACGCCTGTCCGAGTTCGTACCTCAATCCCCACTCGACGTCGGCCGACAGGTCCGGCGAGGTCAGTGCCCGTTGGTACCACTCGGCGGCCTGCTCGGGCAGACCCTTGTCGAGATAGCACGCGCCAATCATGCTCGTGCTCTCGACGAACAGCCCGGGGAACTTGCTCGAGAGCTGAAACTCACCGATCGCCTCGTCGAGCAGACCCATCTCCCGGTAGGCGAGACCGAGGTTGAAGTGCGTGTCGTAGTCGGCCTCGCTGACCTGTTCGGCGACGCCGCGCTGAAACTCCTTGAACAGCTCCTCGATCGAAACGTCGCCGCCGGTCGGTTGCGCGCCGCGCGCCTCGGCGACCAGTTCGTCCTCGGCGAGTTCCTGCTCGAGTTCCCTGGCGAGGTCGAAGAACTGCTCCTCCTCGCTGAACAACTCCGCCGCCGAAGGCTCGGCCGACGGTGCGGGCGCCGCCTCGTCCCACCCGCGCGCCTTGAGCAGCGCCTGACGCGATGCGACATCCTGATGGTCGGGGAACGCCTCGCGCAGGCGTGCGATCAACCTGGCGGCCTCGTCGAGGAGGCCCTGGCCGATGTAGAAGTCCACCTCGCGCAACTGATCCGGGGACGGCCCGGCGAGGGCCCCCGACATGTCCACGAACTCGACCGCCTGATCGAGCTCCTCGACCTCCTCCTCGTGATCGGAGGCCGGGACCTCGGGCTGGAGCTCTGGCGCAGGCGCCTCTGGCGCGGCCGGCGCCGACCACTCCAGTGGCGCACTCGGTCCTGCCTCGGATCCCCCGAGCGGGGTCGGCAGGCTGAAGTCGAACGACGGCGCCGGAGCCGCAGACGCGACCGGCCGCGACGGCGGCCTGCCGACGTCTCCGAGGCCCAGTATCGTCTCCAGATCCTCGATCCGCACGGTTCCGACGCCCGACCGCTCGGGGACCGGCTGAGCATCGGGAGGCGCGGCCGGAACCCCGCCGAACGAGGCTTCGACCGGCGTTGTCGCGGCGGCGCTCCACACTGGAGCCGGTGACGGGGCCGGCGGAGCGGCGTGCGATGCCGGCGCCGGAACCGGCGCCGGCGCGGCGACGGTCGGACCCGGGCTGAGCGAGGCGAGCAGGACCCGGGCGTCCTCGTGTCCCGGCTCCAGACCCAACAGGCGGTTGAGGTGAGAGACGGCCTTCTCGACCAGGCCGTACTTGGCGAACACCAGCGCCTCGGTGTAGAGCTCGGCCACCGAGTCCGCGGGAGGTCTGGGGCCCGTCTGGTCGAACGACGGTGCGGCGCCGGACAACGGCACGATCTCAGGCAGCGGCGCGTCCTCGACGACCGCTTCGGCGAAGTCGACATCGACGAATTCGACCTCGACCTCGTCCTCGGCGGGCTCCACTTCCTCGACGACTTTCGGCTCGGGAAGGCTCGGCGCCGGGACCGGACGCGCCGGCGCTTCGATGCGCTGCGCGGATCTTCCGCCCAGGGCCTGGAACCTCTGGGCGAACATCGAGTTCTCCGGATCGTGGAGAACCAGCCGGCGGTACAAATCGAGCGCCTCCGGCCGTCGGTCGGCGCGGAAGTAGGCATCCGCAAGCGCCGCCTCGACGGTGAAGACCAGGTCCGGGTCTTCGCGCCGGTCGAACACCTTGGCCGCGCGTTCAAGCACGTCAACGTCGCCGGGTGCGCCGCGCAAGAGCCGCTTCAGCAGCGTCGCCGCCCGTTGCGTGTCGCGCGCCGCGATCAGCCGGTCGACCGCCGGAAGCAGCAGGTCCTTGGCCGCCTCCGCCTCGCCGGAGCGAATGATGATGTCGCCGTAGACCTGGATGATGTCGGTCCGCTCGCCGATCTCGGGCAGAACCGCCTCGAGCAGGGCACGCGCCTCGTCGACATCGCCGGCCTCTGCGAACGCGGCGGCCGCGGCGCGTCGAAGCTCCAGACCGCACTTCCCCGCCTCGAGTCCCTTGCGAGCCAGTTCGACCGCCTGCGTCACCCTGCCGGACTTGGCGAGACTGTCCACGCACGGAGCAAGGAAGTCGGTGCTCTCCGGATGCAGGTCGAGCGCGCGGTGATACAGCTTGATCGCCTCGTCGAGCATGCCCCGGCCGAGCAGTGTCCGGCCCAGCGAGTCGATCTCGCGCGTAACGCCGCCGACGTCCCCAGCCTGGACCAGCAGGTCGATGAGTTTCGCGCGCGCGGGAAAGTTGCTCGGCTCGAGATCGGCGAGCCGGCGGTAGATGCGGACGGCGTCGTTGAGGTTCCGCGAGCGGACGAACCAGTCGGCGAGCGTGAGCAGGTTCTGCCGCCCCTCTACGGCTAGCCCTTGCTTGAAGTAGAGGTCGGCGAGGCGCTCGTACGTCTCGGTCCGTTGCGGATCGAGGCGGTTGATGCGCTTGTAGATGGCGATCGCCTTGAGGAAGAAGCCGTCGCCGGCGAAGTGCTCGGCGACCTTCTGGAATGCCTCGATCGCCTCCGGAATCCGGTTCGCGCGGACGAGCAGATCACCCAGCCTGTTGAGCGTGTTCGTGTCGTTGGGGATCTGCTCCAGGGCTCGCCGGTATTCCTTGACGGCGGCATCTACCTTGCCCTTCGCGGCAAGCTTATCCGCCTCCTGCAGAATCTGATCCCGCTTTACGGTGGACATGTCCTTCCCGGCAGAAACCCCTGGTTATGCTAGCACACGGAGCGGAGCGAAACTGCGGCGGTGACACGCCGAAGGTCCGACGCGGCGCAGCGCTTCCAGGTGCTCCGCAGACCCATACCCCTTGTTCCGCTCCCAACCATAGTCGGGGAAGTCCCGTGCCGCCTCGACCATTCCCCGATCCCGGCTCACCTTGGCCAGGATCGACGCCGCTGCGACGCAGAGGTAGCGGGCGTCGGCACGCGGCTCGGAGAACACCGGGTACGGCTGCGGCCCGAGCGTCACCGCGTCGGACACCACGCAACCGGGCCGAGGCGTCAGGGCGGCGAGCGCCTCGCGCATCGCCGAGCGCGTGGCCTCGAGGACGTTCAAGGCGTCGACCTCCGCGGCGCTCCGACTGGCCAGTGCCCACGCCTTCGACCTTTCGAGGACGGCCGCGGCAAGCCGCTCGCGCGTCGCCGGAGAGAGCTTCTTGGAGTCGTTCAGCCCTGCGATTGGACGGGCCGGATCGAGGATCACGGCGGCGACCACAACGGGACCCGCGAGCGCCCCGCGGCCGACCTCGTCGACGCCGGCGACCCAACCGTAGCTGTTCTGCAGGAGGACGTCGAGGGAACCGTCCGGGGGCGACGGCCTCACTTCCTGGTGAACTCCTCCTCGATCCTCGCGGCCTTGCCCCGGAGGTTGCGCAGGTAGTACAGCTTGGCGCGCCGGACCTTGCCGTGACGGATCACCTCGATCTTCGCGATCCCGGGCGAGTGCACGGGGAAGATACGCTCGACCCCGATGCCGTACGAGACCTTGCGAACCGTGAACGTCTCGCGGATGCTGCCGCCACGACGGCCGATGACCACACCCTCGAAGACCTGCACGCGTTCCTTCTCGCCCTCGCGAACCTTGACGTGGACCTTGACGGTGTCGCCGGGCCCGAAGTCGGGCAGATCGGTCTTGAGCTGTTCCTTCTCGACATCCAGCAGATTCATGGTGAACCTCCGACGGTCATCGCTCCGGGAAAGCCCCTGGCGCGGACGTTGCAGTATACATGACCAGACCCCGTTCGGGGAACCTCACGAACGGCTGAAGGGCGGCCCGCCGATCCCCTCGGCGGCGGCGATCTGCTCCGCGATTGCCCGCACCCGGGCCGGCAGCGCTTCCCACGAAGCGTCCACGAGGTCCGGCCTGCGCCGCAGCGTGGCCCGGAGCGACTCGCGCAGGCGCCAGTTCGCGACGTCCGCGTGGTGGCCGGAGACCAGCACGTCGGGCACGTCCCTGCCCTCGAACGACCGCGGGCGGGTGTACACGGGATGGTCGAGAAGCCCCGAAGTGAAAGAGTCGGCCGCCACCGACCCGGCGTCCCCGACCACTCCGGGGACGTGACGCGCGACGGCGTCCAGGATCGCCAGCGCCGCGAGTTCGCCGCCGGAGAGGACGAAATCTCCAAGCGAGATCTCGTCCGCCGCCAGGGCCTCGTGAATGCGTTCGTCGAAACCCTCGTAGCGGCCGCACACGAAGAGCAACCGGGGCCGAACGGCGAGCTCACGGGCCGCCCCATCGGTGAACCGGCGCCCCCTCGCGTCGGGGAGCACCACGTGCGCGACCGGCTCTTCCCCGGCCAGCTCGCGCACCGCGGGCACCACCGCCGGGGCCATCATCACCATCCCGGGCCCTCCGCCGAAGGGCTCGTCGTCGACCTGGCCGTACCGGTTCACCGCCCAGCGGCGCAGGTCGTGGACCCGAAGGTCGAGGACGCCCTTCGCCGCGGCCTGACCGATGACGCCCACGGACAGGTAGGCCTCGACGGCTGCCGGAAACAGCGTCAGGACGTCACAGCGCATCGGCGTCGAAGAGCCCACGGGGTGGATCGAGCACGATCGTGCCGGCCGCGAGGTCGACGCGTTCGACGATCGGCGAACGGAACGGCACGAGAACCTCGCCCTGTCCGGTAGTCACCTGGAGGAGCGCGCCGCCTCCGCCGTCGGTCAGGCCCACAACGCGACCGAGCTCCCGGCCGCTCGTCGTCAGGCACCGCAGTCCTGCGATCTCGTGCTCGTAGTAGTACGTTTCGGGCAGCGAGGCGCGCGGCTGGGGCGGCAGGAATATCCACAGGTCGCGCAGCGCTTCCACGTCGTCGCGCGTTTCCATTCCCTCGAAGCCGAGCAGCCAGGCCCCCTTGTGCTCCCGCACCCGCGCCAGCCGGAGACGCCGATCCGGCCCGGCGGCGCCGATCCCGACCTCGACGCCGGCGAGGAGCCGGTCCGGGAAATCGGTCTCGATGTCGACGACGATCTCGCCGTGAATTCCGTGCGGGCGCCGGATGTAACCGACCGCCAGCCACTCGCCGGCCGGATCGTGGTCCGACATCACTCCAGGATCTCGAGGACGAACCGCTTGCGGATCTTCATGCCGGCCGCGGCAAGCAGCGTGCGCATCGCCCGCGCGGTCTTGCCCTGGCGTCCGATGACCTTGCCGAGGTCCTCCGGCGCCACGCGTAGCTCGAGGACGGTGGTTTGCTCGCCTTCCACCTCGCGGACCTGAACCAGGTCGGGTTGATCGACAAGCGCTCTGGCGATCTGTTCGACGAGCTGCTTCACGTCGGCCTCCCCTCCAGCGAGGTGGTGACGGGGCTCAGCTGGTGCGCTTGAGCAGGGTCTTGACCGTCTCCGAGAGCTGCGCGCCGCGCTCGACCCAGAACTTGACCCGCTCCACGTTGATTCTGACCTCGGCCGGTTGTGTGCGCGGGCTGTAGACGCCGACTTCCTCGAGCACCGCGGCGGTCGGCGTGCGCCGCGAATCGGACACCACCACGCGGTAGACGGGCCGCTTGTTCGAGCCCATACGCCGCAGTCGGATCTTCAACATCGAGCTTCCTCCTCTTTCACACGCGGTCTCCCGCGGACCCTGTATTCTAGCAGAAACGCGGGCCCGGAGCTACATCCCGAGCGACTTGAGCACCTTGCGCGGGTCTGCCGAACCGAACCGCTTGAGCAGCTTGCGCATCTCGGCGTACTGCCGGAGCAGCCGGTTGACCTCCTCGACGCTCGTCCCGGCGCCGCGGGCGATCCGCTTGCGCCGCGAGCCGTTGATCACGTCCGGACGCCGCCGCTCCAGCGGCGTCATCGAGCAGATGATCGCCTCGAAGCGTCGCAGCCTCCGGTCGTCGACCTGCGGGCCGCGCAACGCCTTCGCCCCCGGCATGAGGTCGACGATCTGTTCGAGCAAGCCGCCGCCGCGCATCTGCTTGAGCTGGTCGCGCAGGTCTTCGAGATCGAAGCCCTGCTTGCGCATCTTGCGCTCGAGTTCCTCGGCCTTCTTCAGGTCGAGCTTCTCCTGGACCTTTTCGATCAGCGTCAGCGCGTCCCCCATCCCGAGGATTCGCGAGGCCATCCGATCGGGGTGGAACGGCTCGAGGTCCTCCAGTCGCTCGCCCACCCCGGCCAGGCGGATCGGCTTGCCGCTCACCGACACCACGGATAGCGCCGCGCCGCCGCGCGCGTCGCCGTCGAGCTTGGTCAGGATCACGCCGGACAGCGGCAGCCGCTCGGAGAACGCCTGCGCCGAGCGGACCGCGTCCTGGCCGGTCATCGCGTCGGCGACGAACAGCACCTCGGAAGGCTGCAGGATCGTGTGCAGTTCCGTCAGTTCCGCCATCAGCCGATCGTCCACGTGCAGGCGACCCGCCGTGTCGAAGAGGAGCACCTCGTATCCCTTGCGCCGCGCCTCGATGAGCGCCGCGCGAGCGATCTCGGGCGGGGTCGGCCACGGACGCGTGTCGAGCACCGGCAGTCCGGCCTGGGCGCCGAGCTGCTCGAGCTGCTCGCGGGCCGCCGGGCGCTGGGTGTCCGCCGGGACGAGCATGACGTGCTTGCCGAGTCTGGCGCGGACGAACACGCCGAGCTTGGCGCAGGTGGTGGTTTTGCCCGTGCCCTGCAGGCCGACCAGCATGACCGGCGCCGGGAACCCCTTGAACTTGAGCGGCCGCACCTCCCCGCCGAGCAGGCGCGTCAGCTCCTCATGGACGATCTTGATGACCTGCTGGGCGGGCGAGAGCGACGACAGAACCTCCTGGCCCAGCGCGCGCTCACGCACCTTCGCGACGAACTCCTTGACGACGCTCAGCGACACGTCCGCGCCGAGCAACGCACGGCGAATTTCGCCGAGAGCCTCGTCGACGTGCTTCTCGGTGAGGTGGCCCTCGCCGCGCAGAGTCTTGAACACCTTCTGCAGACGTTCGGAGATCGCCTCGAGCATGACCCTCCCCGGAGCGCGGAAGTCTACCCGGAGATCGGCGCCGGCTCAAGCGTCTCCGGCCTCGTTGCCCCGCCTGAACCGGCCGAGAAGCGCCCAGAAACCGACCCAGAGCAGGATCCCGAGACCCCCGACAGAGAACCACAGCACCTGCGGCCCGAGCCGCTCGTAGACGGCCGTGCCCACCGCGGGCGCGACCACCAGCGCCGCCGAGAAGGACAGCGTGTAGGCACCCAGGTAGCTGCCGGTGCTGCCCGGCGTCGCCCGATGTGCGGCGGCCGAATTGAGCAGCGGGAGCGAGAGCATCTCGCCCGCGGTCCACACCAGGACCGTGATGGCCGCAAACGCCACTCCCGAGCCGAGCGGCATCAGGGCGAAGCCCAGGCAGACCAGGAACCCCCCGATCCCCGCCACCCGCAGCGGCTCGAGGTGATCGATGGCGTGCATCAGCACCATCTCCACCGCCGCGATCACCAGCGCGTTGAGCGCGAGCAGCATTCCGATGGTGTCCTCGGCGAACCCGTAGTGTTGGCGGAAGTAGAGCGGCAGGGTGGCCATGATCTGGAAGAACGCCAGCGCCAGAAGGAACGCCAACACGAGCAATCCGAGGAACGGACCGTCCCGCCAGGGCGACACGCCCGCTCCCGAGCTCGCACGCCCCTCGTGCAGGCGGGACGCGGAACCCGGCAGGACGGCCCAGAGCACGCCGGCGGCCAGCCAGCACGTGACCGCGTCGACGACGAACAGCAGCGCGTAGTGGCGCACGGCGAGGAACCCGCCCACCGCCGGCCCGATCGACATGCCGAGGTTGACGGCCAATCGAAGCAGGGAAAAGGAGCGTGTCCGCGTCTCCACCGGACTCGCCAGTGCGACCGACGCCATCAGGGCCGGGCGGAATCCCTCGCCGGCCACGCTGGTGATCAACACCGTGACCGCGATCGCCGCCGGAGCGTGGAGCGCGGTCAGGACGAGGAATCCGACACCGGTGGCGAGCAGACTCCAGATCTGCACGCGCACCGGACCGATCCGATCGGACAGCCACCCTCCGATGAACGAGCCCGCGATCGAGCCCATGCCGAAGAGCGCCAGGATCCCGCCGGCTTCGGTCGTCGAGAGGCCGATCTCCCGAGTCAGGTACAGCGTCAGGAACGGCAGCACCATGGTCCCGCTGCGGTTCACCAACGCGGCGGCGGCGAGAATCCACACCGTCCGCGGCAAGCCGGCGAACGCCGCGCGGTAGGCCGAGGCGACCCCACGGATCACGGTGCGGGCGCTCCGGCGCTGCCCGGTACGCAGACCTTTCGACCACCGGCGATGCGAGGCGCGCGGCGCGCGGAACGGTCCCCGGGTCCCGTGATCCGGGGTCCGATGGCTGCCGTCCGGAGCGGCGTCCACTCTGGATCCGGGGTCCGAGGCACCCCGAGACCGGGTCTGCCCTCCGGTTGGGTGTCGGTGTCAGCCTCCACGGACGATCCCTCCCGAATCACGTCGATCGTAGCAGGAGTCGAAAGCACCTCTCCGCTCTCCTTTTCCGCTTGTCAGGTCTCCGCCCATCCAGGGAGCGGGCGCGGCCCGCGCGACTCCGTCGACCCGTGGCGGGCCACACGTTCGGGCGGATGAACAACCGGGGAGCCCGAAGGCTCCCCGGCGACGCGAAAGGAGGCTGTAAGCCGAATTCTGTGCCCCGCCGGAGCGGGGTGGCGCCCATTCATCTGGCCGTGCCGTCGCCGGCCGGCTCGAGCAGCCTACCCGGAGGCCCACGCCGCCGAGGCGGCGAACCGGGGGTGGGTGCCCGTCTGCCTCCCTATTTGGCCTTGCTCCGCACGGGGTTTGCCGTGCCCCGGCCGTCGCCGCCCGGGCGGTGGGCTCTTACCCCACCTTTTCACCCTTACCCCACGTGTGCGGGGCGGTGTGTTTTCTGTGGCACTTTCCCTCGCGTCGCCGCGGCTGGGTGTTACCCAGCGTGCTCCCACCTGGAGTTCGGACTTTCCTCGGCTCCGGAGCACGGAGCCGCGGGCGCCCACCTCCCTCCTCGTCGAGAGGATGGTAGCCCAATCCTTCGGGCAACGGCACACTTCGCGGCCACCGGCGTGTGGACCCTGCGACGCGCGGAGCCGGCGTGTCAGCGGCGGCGACGCCGCGGCACCCGGCCCGGAACTTCCGGGAGGGGCTGTACGCCGTCGGGGTAGCCGTCCGGTCTCGGTCCGGGCTGCTCGCGCTCCCGGCCAGCCGCTCCTTCGAGCTTCTTCCAGAACGCCTCGGCAGCGACAGGCGCGGCGCCGGCCGCCTTCGCCCGCGACGCCAGTTCCCGATCGTCGGTGGCCAGGCGCCACCCCCGCCCGTCCGCTCCGATCGTCCCGAGGATCGCGGAGTCGGCGTGCGGCACGTACCGGACTTCCAGCGTGCCGAGCTTCTCCACCGCGGCGCTGCCCGGAGGAGGCGCGCCGTCGAAGTACAGCACGATGCGCAGACGCTCGCGCCGCGCGAGATCCAGAGCCGCCTTGCGGATCGCGTCACGGGACCGTCCGCCGGCGAGGTTGTTACCGTCGAGGATCCACGGCATGCGCGGCTCCGATGGCCGGCGGCTCCGGCCGGGTCACCGCCTCTTCTTGTTGTTCGCCCGGGAGTTGAGCTGCTGCAACTCCCGGATCGCATCCTCGTTGGTCGGATCGTACTCGAGGATCCGATCGAGGCACTGGCGTTGCTTGTCGACCTTGTGTCGCACCATCCAGAAGTTGGCCAGCTGCAGCCACGCCTCGGTGCAACGCGGGTCGACGGTCACGGCCCGCCTGAGCCGATCGAGACCGCGCTGGACCCACATGGGGTTGCGAAATTCGAGCGTCGCGAGGAAGAGGAGCGTCTCGGGGTCGGGGTTGAAGCGCACCGCCTGGTCGAGGAGCTGGACCGCCATGCCGACGTCGCCGATCCTCGCCAGTTCCCGAGCTCGGCGCACGTTCGCCGCGACCAGTTCGTTACGCGCGCGCTGCCGGCGCTCTTCCTCCTTGTGGTGCTCCGAGGACACCCGATCGCTCCCCCTGTTGGCCTGGTCGTACTTCGACCGGCTTTCCGGACTGGCGAGCGTCTCGTACGCCTCCTGAACGCTCGCCGAGATCTCGGCGAGTTCGCGGCGAAGCGGTCTCAGGTGGTCCTCGCGCGCCCGGTCGGGGTGGAAGTTCCGCGTCAGCTCCCGGTAGCGGGAGTGGACCTGGTCGAGAGTCGCGCCCCGGGTGAGTCCGAGACGGCGGTAAAAGTCGCGATGGCGCATCTCCGCCGCGAGCTTGACCACTTCCTCGAACTCGCGTTGCTGCTCGGGCGTGAAGGCGACCTGCTCCTCCTCGCCCTCGTCGGGCTCCGCCTCGACGGCGAGCGGCAGTTCCACCTCCGGCGCGGGTTGCGGGCGCACCGCCGGCTCGTCGTGGACCTCGACCAGCCCGGCGACGACCAGCACCGCCGCGGCGCGCACCACCTCCTCCCGGCCCAACGGCACCAGTCGCGTCAGCCTGGACGCCGAGGTCGTACCGTCGATCCGCGAAAGGAGAAACGCCTCCTGAGGAACCAGGTTGACCTTCTGGTACACGAGGAGGGCGTCCTGACCTGCCCACAGGTAGCGGCTGCCGTCGATTAGAGCTTCCAGCGCGCCGAGGTCGGGGTGCGCGCGCACCGCCGCGGCGAGCAGCGAAGCGGTGGTCGCTTCGATCCCGAGCGACTCGGCGGGAAAGCGCTCGCCCTCCGAGAACAGGAATTTCCCCTCGCTGAACAGCAGGCGGCCGAGGAGAGCGACGGCCCGGGCCTCGAGTTCGCCCTGCAGTTGCAGGACATCGAGCGCTCCCTCGGTGACGAGTTGCCTGCCGTAGAGCACGGAATCGGGCTGGCGCAGGAGCGTCAGCGCCATCTGCTGAGGCTGCAGCGCGCCGCGGCCGACCAGCCAGCGTCCGAACTTCTCGTCCTCGACGTCGGAGACCAGCGCGCGCAACTGACCGGCTTCCAGCCAAAGCGTGCGCCGAGCGTCTCCGGTGTCGACATCCAGGCGCCCGTCGACCAGGTTCTTGACCAGCGCGCGCAAAGTCCCGGCGAACCCGCCTGGCGAGAACGTCCCGTCTCGTGGTGCGACTTCGGGCATCCTCGTGATTCTAGCCCCGGGGCGGGGCCGTTTCAAGGAGAAGGAGACTCCACCAGCACGGCGTGCGGTCCGAAACCGCGCGTCAGCACGCCCGACGGAAGGCTTCGCGCCGCCTTCTCGGCGCTGACCCGATCCGGGAAGCTCCCCCACACGAGGCGCATGCACGGCACGTCGCCGTTCTGGAACTTGACCAGGCGGTACGCCTCGCGGTCGCGCTCCTGTTTCCGGTACAACCGCTCCATCTCCGCGGACTGGCAGCCCATGTCTACTGCCACGGCCCACGGCCCCTTGGAGCCTGGCGCGCTGGCCGACGCCCTGGGCAGAAACGCCAACACCGCAGCCACGGCCAGCGCCAGCGCGACCAGGATCAGCAGCCACAACCAGACCCGCCGCCTCGCGGACGGAAGCTCCTCCTCGACCGGTTCCATGACCAGGGGCACGTCGGAGACGCGTGGGCTCGCCTCGACGAGCCCGGCGCCGACCGCTGTGGCCAGCAGCCGCATCGCTACGTCCCGCCCGTGCGGAGACGGGTCGGCGATTTCCCGCGCGGACCTCTGGTCGTTGACCTTGGCGAAGATGGCCATGGCCTCGTCGGTCAGCGCGAGCGCGCCGACGCGGCGCGGGAAGTCGGGAAGCCGGCGGAGGATGAGCGTCTCGTCGGGGAGGAACACGGGCACCAGGTCCTCGCCGTCGCCCGCGAGGATCAACTCGACGGCCAGGTGCGGGTACGAGATGGTCAGGCCCTGCGCCTCCGTGAGCGGCCGGGAGTCGAAACTCACCGTCGCGTCGCCGGCGCGGAGGAACTCGCCGATCACCTTGGCCAGGGATCGCTTCAAGACCGCGTTGGCCTCGGCCTGCGAGAGCTGCCCTGCCGTGACCGCCGCCGCAACCTCGGCGAACCACTCGCCCTTCGGCGCCAGACCGATCGCGGCCTCCAGCGCCCCGCCCTCGTCCCCGAGAACGCCGACGATCTGCAGACCTGATACGTAGACGATCAACTCTCGGCCGTCCCAGCGCAGGTGCGCCGAGCCCCGGCCCTTCCGCCCGACCCACAACGCCAGTTGTGTCGCCGCCGTGGCGCGTCCCATGCGCAAACGTTACCCCGGATCCAGCGTGCCGTCAAAGGGTCCGCCGGGTCCGTGCAGCGCTTCCCACACGGCGCGGCCTGCCTTTCCGCCGACCTCGCTCTCGAGGGCATCGACAGGAGCAGCCCGAACTCCGTCGAGCGAACCGAAGCGGCGCAGCAGCGCGTGGGCCCGTTTCGGCCCGATGCCGGGCACGGCGAGCAGCTGCGTGGACAGACGTCGGCTCGAGCGCCGTGTGCGGTGGCGAAGCACGGCGAAGCGGTGCGCCTCGTCGCGCACCCGTTGCAGGAGCAGCCGCACGGGGTGGTGCGGCTCGAGGTGAAGCGGTCCGCGACGGCCTGGCAGATACACCTCTTCGAGGCGCTTGGCGAGCGCCGCGGAGGGAACCGGACACCCGGCGTCGGCGAGCGCCCGCACCGCGGCGTCCAACTGCGCGGGACCACCGTCGATCAGCACCAGGTCCGGCGGCTCGGCGCCGTCGGCCGACCGCCTCCTGTAGCGCCGGCCGACCGCCTCCGCGATCGCCGCCGGGTCGTCCGCGCCCCGGCCGCTCCGGACGTTGAAGGAGCGGTACTCGCCCTTGCGCAACGCGCCCTGCTCCCAGACGACCAGCGACGCCACCTGCGCCTCACCCCCCAGGTGCGAGATGTCGAAACACTCGATGCGCCGGACGGGGCGCGGCAGCGCCAGCACTTCGGCGATCTGGGCGGCCACCCTCTCGGCCTCCGCGCGGGGGTGACGGAATCGGAGCCGGAACGCCTCCCGGGCGTTCTCCGCCGCCAGCCCGAGGACCCGCGCCCGCGTGCCGCGCCGAGGCGCGGCGAGCGTCACGCGACCGCCGCGCCGCGAACCCAGGAACGACGCGAGGGTGGCCGCGCCTTCGAGTCGGAACGGCACCTCGACGCGTTCGGGAACGGCGGGGTTCGCCTCGTAGTAGCGCGGGAGGAACTCCGCGACGAATCCGGCGTCGGCAGCCGTCTCGACCCCTTCCCAGTGGAACTCCCGCTTGTCCACCAGCCGGCCGTCGCGGTACGCCAGCACGACGGCGGTCGCGTCCCTGCCGTCGCCCTCGACGCCGATCACGTCGACGGATCCGGTCCCGGCCAGCTCGACGTGCTGACCGCGGGCGAGTTCGTCGAGAGCGCGCACCAGCTCGCGGTAGGCTGCGGCGCGCTCGTACTCCTCCCGTTCGGCGGCCGCCCACATCTGGGATTCGAGCCGCGGCCGCAGCTCGCCGTGGCGCCCCGCGAGGAGCATCACCACCTCCTCGACTGCCTCCTTGTACGCCTCGGCGGTGGTCAGCTCGGCGACGCACGGACCAAGACACGCGCCCATGTCGAAGTACAGGCACGGACGGTCCAGCGTCCCATCCTGACGAAGGTCCCAGGAGCACGTCCGCACCTGTGTCCTGGTCCGGATCAGCTCCATCACCCGCGCCGCCATTCCGTGCCCCATGTAGGGACCGAAGTAGCTGTGGCCGTCCTCGATCACCCGGCGCGTGAGCAGGGCACGCGGGAACGCCTCGCCCGTGGTCACCTTGACGTACGGGTAGGTCTTGTCGTCGCGCAGGGTGATGTTGTAGCGGGGCCGGTGCTGTTTGATCAGCCGGTTCTCGAGGATCAGCGCCTCGATCTCGGTCGAGGTGACGACGAACTCGAGGCGCCTGGCGCGCGCGAGCATCGCGGCGGTGCGTCGTGCCACCTGCCGGGAGAAGTACGAGAGCACTCTCCGCCTGAGGTGCTTCGCCTTGCCGACGTAGAGCACGCGCTCTCGCGCGTCGCGAAACTGGTACACGCCCGGCGACTCCGGCGCCTGGCGCGCGCGGTCGAGCAACGGATGCGGGGATTCGCTCAACGGATCACTCCAGCACGAAGCCGGCGGGCGGCGCGGCCGCGGACGGCGTCACTCAACCTTGTCGAGGCGCTCGATGTCGTCCCTCGCTCCGAGGATCACGAGCACATCGGAGTCGCGCAGCACGGCGGTCGGCTGCGGCGCGACATGGAGTTTTCCCGACAGAACGTCCTGCACCGCGATGACGTGCACGTTGAAGCGCCGGCGGACATCCAGGTCGGCGAGCGAACGACCGACGAACGACGAAGGCGGCGCCACCTCGACGATCGAGAAACCGTCGCCGACCGGGATGAAGTCGAGCAGGTTCGAGTGCGTGAGCTTCTCGGCGAGCCGCAGCGCCATGTCGCGCTCCGGATAGATCACCTCGTCCACTCCGAGCGCCTCGAGGATCTTGCCGTGGTCCTCGTTGAACGCCCTCGCCACGACCCGCAACTCCATCTCCTTGCAGTACAGGGCGGCCAGCGTCGACGCCTCGAGATGCTCGCCGACCGAGATGATCACGCAGTCGAAGTCCTTCAGGCCCAGCGAGCGCAGCTGCTGCTTGTCGCGGGCATCGACGATCGCCACCTGACTGATGCGGTCGCGCAGCGCGGCGACCAGTTCGCCGTTGCTGTCCACGCCGAGCACCTCGTGACCCAACTCGTACAGGTGCGTGGCCAGCGTGGCGCCGAATCTGCCCAGACCGACGACGGCGAAGCTTCCCATCTCCGCCTCCGAACGACCACCGTGTGCCGACAGCGCGGCCGTGACCAGGATTATCGCAGAAGGGTGTGGCGGCCGTGGAGGCGCCACTACCGGCGTGCGGACGGGTCGGCCGGCGCGGCGTTCCCCGGGCGCGCGCACTGGAGCGCGCCGCGCGGGGGGCGTATGCTTGGGCCGGCCAGCGAACCGGAGGGAGAGCCGGTGAGCGCGTGCATCCTGGTGTTG
>JBFMCD010000070.1:0-20091 GCA_040754885.1 Acidobacteriota bacterium | reverse complement strand
CCGCCGCCGACGCGCCCAGGCAGGCGACGGCCAGGGAAACCAGGAAGCCGGCGCGCGACCACGTCATCAGTCCGAGCACGGGCAAACGCGACACCGTCTGGGCGATCCCGGGAACCTGGTAGGCGAGACACGCGGCGCCGACTCCGACCAGGCCGAGCGCCACGACGAGCCTGCGGTGCCGGCGGCGAAACCGACCGAGAAGGAAGAGCACGAGCGGCGTGCTCCCCACGCCCAGTGCGACGGCCGCGTTCGGAAACGGCCGCTGCCAGGTGCCGTCCTGGGGACGACCGTCCCGCCACGGCACGAGAACCAGCGCCGCCGCGCGCAGGCGGTCCGGGCCGGTCACGCCCTCCTCCGGGTACCGGGCGCGGGCGGACATCCATGCCGCCTTCGCGGAGTCCGCCACGGTGAGGATCGTCGGCAGCGCGCCCACCGCGGCCACGAGCACGGCCAGGAACGCGGGCAGCACGAGCCTGCGAATGCGCCGCAGCCGGCCCCACGACACCGTGATGGCGAACACCGCGATCGCCAGAGCCAGGAACGCCGCCGTCTCCGGGTGCGTGGACCACCCGGCGAGCACGCCGAGAAGGAGCGCCAGGCCGGCCGACTCTCGATGGCTGCCGCGCAACGCGCCGATCAGGAGCCTGAAGGCCCACGGAGCCGCCGCAACCACCCAGGCCAGTGGGACGACGAGCCACGACACGGCGTACAGCCCGAAGGCGTACGCCAGCGCACCGGTCGCGGCGGCCGCGGGAAGCAGACGCACTCTGCGCAGGAGCAGGAACGTGCCGAGCGCGGCCAGTTCGAGCTTCCACGCCGCCATCACGTCGGTGCCGCGTTCGGGCCCGAGCACCCACACCGGCGCCTGAAACGGGAACGGCACGCCGCTCTGACCGTTCGCGAACAGCGGCGTCCCGCCGCCGATCCTCTCGCTGATCCACGGCGGATCCCCCTCGGAGGCGAGCCGAGCCACCTCCGACCACCAGACGTGGAACTGCAACGGGAGATCGCTCTGTTCGGCGGACCCGGCGACGTGGCGCGGCGCGAGCGTCCCGTCGTCGCCCACCACCCCCGGGCCGAGGTGGAGGCCCCGGCCGAGCACCGGACCGAGCCAGACCGCCAGCGCGAGGTCGAGCAGCACCTGGAACACCAGAGCGTCGCGCCGGCGACGCAGCGCCATGTGAATCGCCCCGAGGGGAACCGCGATCCAGGTCAGGACGCCGAGGTCCATCGCATCACACCAGATCCGAGTCGCCCATGGTCAGGTAGACGCGTGCGGGGAGGGACGCCGGGTCGATGCGCGCGTCGAACGACCGCGCGACCGTCGCGAGCCCGTCGGACTGGAGCGTTTCCCGCCACCCGAGGTCGGACAACGCGCGCTCGGCCGCCGCGTCCCCCATCAGCCACATGGCGAGCCTCTCGGCGCCCGCCGCGCGGGCCGCCGTCGCGACCTCGCGGTCCAACGCCTCGAGCGCGCGACGGTCCTCACCGTCCCAGAGGAGATCGGCGACCCACGTCACCGGAGCGCCGATCCGGGCGACACACCACGCGTGCGCCGTTCCGCGGCGGGTCGCGAACAGGTGAAGGTAGTCCTGGCCAGGCCTCGCGGTGTAGCGACGCGCCAGGCGCTCGCCGTCCCGGACCACCGCCGCGCCGTACCGCCGTCCGGCGCGACTCCACAGTTCTTCGGCTGTCTCGCGGTCGAATCCCATCGCCACCCGGTGACGGTGCAGCCACTTCCCGCTCCGGCCGGCGTCGCGCACCCATTGCCGCACTGGAAGAGGCGGCATCTGTTCGTAGCCGAGACGGGCGAGACCGAGACGGAGGTGCCTGTGACCCGGGAAGCCGAAGAGGAGCGCCAGGCGATCGCGGTGCCCGAACTCCGCGAAGAAGCGTTCGACGGTCGCCTCCAGGGTCCTGGCCGCGGCGAGCCCTCGGCGGGCGGCCGGCCGTGTGAAGATGTCCACCGGCTGTCCGGCACGGAACGTCACATCGCCGACCCGCATTCGCACCGGCACCGCACCGTAGTGTGCGCACACGCAGCCGTCGCCGTCGACGGCGAGCATGATCCACCGTCCCTCGGGACCGTCGTGAAACTTCCATCGCCACTCTTCGAGCGGTCGGTTCAGGCCGAACACGGCGTTGAAGCCGTCGTTGATGGCGGCTTCATCCCCCGGCTGGAACGGCCTGATGGTCAGCCCCTCGACCACGTCGCCGATTCCCAGGAGTGGGGGACGCGCACCAGCCCGGGTTCCCAGCGGCTGGGCCTCACCGCCAACGCGTCCTTGACCAGCAGCATGTCGAGCAGCTGCAACCCTGTGCTGTCGGTGAGGTAGACGGTGACGTCGGCCTGGCCGCGGGCGAACGGGCACGACGGCAGGCGCAGGATTGCCTCCTCCTCGTCATCGCCCTCGAGAGGTGGCTGGCCGTCCCAGTGCGAGGCGAAGGCGGCGAGCACCAGCCCGGTCTCGCTCTCGAACGAGACGGCGACGTGCAACGGCAGCCTGCCGACCGCACGCCGGATGCGGACGCGCACCTCGACCGGATCGCCGGGCGCGAGTTTTCCGTCGCCGGGCGTCACCTCCACCGCGCTCACGCCGGCGAGTGCGCCGGGAGGCACGGTGGAAGCCTGCGCCCCGTTGGAACGGCGCTTGCCCCTGTGCCGCAGGTAGTCCTCGTAGGCGTGGATCACGTCGCGGGTGTGACCTTCCGCCTCGACGCGCCCGTCCCGCAGCCACACGGCCCGCTCGCAGAAACCCGCGACGAGGTACATCGCGTGCGAGCAGAACACGACCGCGCGATGCTCGTCCTTGAAGCGGACCATGCGGTCGACGCACTTCTTCTGGAACGCGCCGTCTCCGACCGCGAGCGCCTCGTCGACGACCAGCACGGCGGGCGCGACGTGCGTCGCCACCGAGAACGCCAGTCGGGCGGACATCCCCGACGAGTAGGTGCGCACCGGTTGATCGATGAACTCTCCCAGTTCGGCGAACGCCAGCACCTCGTCCATCCGTTCGCGCATCGCCGTCTCCGGCACGCCGACGAGCGAACCGTAGAGCATGGCGTTCTCGCGACCGGTGAAGTCCGGGTGGAAGCCGAGCCCCAGTTCAAGGATCGCGGCCACGGGCTGCGTCACGGCGACGGTGCCCGCATCGGGCCGGGAGATCCCCGCCACCAGGCGCAGCAACGTCGACTTGCCCGAGCCGTTCTCGCCGATCAGGCCGACCGACTCCCCGGCCCCGACGCTCAGGCTCACCCCGTCCACGGCCGTCTTGAACGGCACGCCGCTCATCCGGCCGAAGAGCGCCAACGCCCGGTCGCGGCGCCGACCGAAGAGCGGATACCTCTTGACGGCCCCTTCGACGCGGACGGCGGGTTCGCCGGCGAGGGGCTGGTTGCTCACGCCCATGTCTACGGACGCAGGCTAGCACACGCCCAGAAACACGACGGCCCGCCTCGCGGCGGGCCGCGCGAAGCGACCGATTCAGTGACTACGGCGCCGGTTCGCCGCTGATGAACACCGGGTCGCCGGTCAGGGAGTCCACCACCGAGGCGTAGACGAACGCCGGGCCGCCGTCGGTCACGCGCACGATCGCCGAGACCGCGCGCAGATTGGTCGGCAGCGCCGCCTGGAAGAACTCCTGGAACCGGTCCTCGAGCTTCCTCTGACTGGATCCGAGCGGGCCGATGCCGAGGGTGTACGCGCGCCCTTCGGGGTTGAGCAGGTTGCCGGCCTCGTCGTAGAAGAAGACCTCGAAGTTGGCGCCAGCCGTCTCCGACAGGGAAACGAACCCGAGGTTGCTCCGGGCGATGTCCTGGCTGGACATGCCGGTGAGCAACAGCCGCGTGCGCGCGCCTCCCGCCGCGGCGCCTTCGGTGGACTGGAGCACCGGGATGTTCTGGCCGAACGTCCCGTTGGCTGTCAGGTTGTAGGTCCGGGCCGCGACGATCGGCATGTCCGCCTTTCCGTCGACGGGCGTGATCCGGATCATCCCCGACGTGTCGACCAGGGGAATCTCGCCGAAGATCCAGGCGACCGCGTCGTCAATGGCGAGGCTCTCGCCCGTGCCGAGCGACAGCGTCTTGCGCAGCGTCGGGAGGTCGGTCCTGGAAGGCAGGTACTCGACCTCCCACGTCCGCCCCTCACCGTTGGCGTTCGACACCTGCATCGAGGTGCGCCACACCGTCTCGTTCTCGCCGGGGACATGCGCCACGCCCGGAATCACCAGGGTGCCCTGGCCCAACGGACGGCCGATCGCCATCACCGGGTCGCCGGTCAGGTTGTCGACCAGCGACGCGTACGGCTCGATGTCGGCGCCTGGCGGAACCTGGATCATCAGGCCGAAATCCTCGACGTTGTCGAGGGCCGCGCCGAGCAGGTTGGCGATGCCCCGCTGCAGGAAGCCGTACGGTGGCAGTCCGATCGTCGTCTGCGCGAGCATGACACCGTTCGAGCCGAACGCCGTGACGACGATGTCGCCGACGCCGCCCGCGTCGCCGCGCAGGTTGGTGATCCCGAAGTTGGTGCGGAACCCGGAAGTGGTGCCGGTGTTGGTCAAGCCGGTGATGAACAGCGTCGAGGGCGTGGAGTTGGGCCACACCTGGACGCCGCGCACCGCCTGTCCGTAAGTGCCTCCGCCCTGGATGTCGGTGTAGGTCCGCGACGCGACCACCGGAGCGGGGGTGTCGTTCGGGAAGCGCACTCGCATTCCGGCCAGGGTGAACGTCTGGCCCGCCTGACGGAACACCTCCACGACATCGTTGAGGACCAGCGTGCTCTTGGGCAGGAGGGTGAACTCGGGGAGTTCGTACGGCGTCGAGTTGTCCGCCTCGGCGGGAAGTGCGCCGAGGATCGCGCTCGAGGGGGTGTCGCCGGAGTTGAACAGGCGCATGTCGGTGCGCCAGAAGGTGCCGTTCACGCCCTCGGACTTCGCCGCCGCCGAGGAGACGACCGCCTCCGGACCGCACGGCGTTCCGCCCGTGACGGTGACGGTCTTGGTCACCGTGCCGATCGTGCTGCCGCGGGACGCGGTGAGGGTGACCGGGACGGCGCCGCCGCAGGTGAACGCGTGGGTCACCGATGGCCCGTTCTCCGGAGTCCCGGGCGTGTCGCCGAAGCGCCAGGTGAACGCGGTCGGGCTGCCGTAGTCCACACCCTGCGCGGCGGTGAACGCGAAGATGGTGCCGACCTCGGCCGACTCCGGCGCCCAGCTGAAGTCGGGCGCCACCGGACGGATGTCCGGGTAGACGGTGACGACCTTGAGCTTCTCGACCGAGGACCCTATGCAGTTCGTCGAGGTCAGGCGGACGTTCTTGTCCCCCGCGCTGCTCCACACGTGCGTCGGGTTCTTGACGTGATAGGTGGGACCGGGGACCTCCTGGAAGTCGTACCAGCTCCAGCTCGTCGGGTTGTTGCTCGACTGGTCGAGCATGGTCACCGTCTGCCCCTCGAACGGCTGCATCTGCTGCGGGTACGAGGCGAGCGGCCCCTTGGGCTGCCAGTCGAACTCGGCGACCGGCGGCTGCGTCTCGGTGCACTGGCCGGTGACCGTGATCTGTCTCTGCTTGGTCGAACTCCCGCGGCAGTTGCTGGCGGTCAGCGTGACCGTGAACGCTCCCTCTCTGGTGAACTTGTACAGCGGGTTCTGCTGAGTCGAGGTGCCCGGCCCGATCAGCGGCGGCACGCCGTCGCCGAAGTTCCACGACCATGTGGTCGGCGTGTTGGTCGACAGGTCGGTGAACTGGACGTTCTGGTTGATCCGACCGGGACTGGGCGAGAAGGTGAAGTCGGCCACCGGCGCCGAGGGCAGGGAGCAGTTCGAGTTCACCGTGATCGAGGTCGAACCCGAAACGGAGACGCCGCCGGCGACACCGGACCCGGTCACCGTGAAGGTGTTCCCCGTCTGATAGGTGTGCTCCGCCGTGCCGCACCCGCCCGTGATCCCGCACAGGCTGTCGAACACGACGGTTCGGCTCTGCCCGTCACCGAAGTTGAGGGTGATCTGGTCGCCGGCCTGGACGACTTTGGGCGTGAAGCTGAACAGCACGCTCTCGCCGACGTTGACCGGATTGCGGTTGGGGGTGATGGTCAGGCTGCCGCCGCCCCCCGTGCCGACCGAGATGGTCTGGGTGCGCTGGCCGAAGTTGCCGCAGTCGTTCTGCGCGGTGACGGTCAACGACTTGTTGCCGGTGCTGGTGTAGGTGTGCGTCGCCGACGGGCCGCTGGTCACCGAGTTCTGCGTCCCGTCCCCCCATTGCCAGGTGTACTGGACGAGCGTCCCCCCCGACGCCGAGGCGGTGAACGTCCTCGCCTGGTTCACCGTGACGCTGGTCGGCGAGACCGAGGAGACCGCCACCGTCGGGCAGGTAGACGGGCAGGTGCCCGAGGTCGAGACGGTGATCGGGATCTGCGACGGGGATGTGATCTGCGTGGCGCTGACCGTGGTGCCCACGGCCGTGATTACGGGCGTCTGCCCGGCGGCCGCGCTCGAGTAGCGGAACTTCACGCTCGTCCCGGGGTTGCACTGGCCGAAGAAGCCATCACACAGCAAGCTGATCTCGGTCCGGTCCTCGCAGTCGGTGCTCCCCAAGTAGAAGACAATTCCCGAGAAACCGTCGCTCGGGATGATCGTTTGCAGCGTGATGGTGATCTCGTCGCCGATGTTCACCGAGGTCGGCGCGGCGGAGAACGTGAAGGTGCTGTCCACCGCCGTGAAGTGCGTGACCGCGTTGACGTTCTCCCCGGTCGCCGGGTTGGTGACGACGAGCGTGAGGGTGTAGCTTTGCCCGGAGGCGAGGAGGCCGGCGGCGATCGCGGCGTCGGCCGCGGTCGGATTGGTGATGGTCACCGCCGGGTCGATCGTCCACTGGTAGGTCGGGTTCGCGTCCGCCGACTTGCGCCCGCTCCACGACAGCTCCACGGCCGCGTTGCGCTGCACCGTGCCGCCGTCGGGAATGACGGTGAAGCCCTGCTCGACGGTGATCGCCGCGGTGATCGTGCCGGCCTGGATCGTCGGCCCGACCTTGCACGAGTCGTAGGTGCCGTTGTTGACCAGGCCGAGTGTGGAGAAGATCGAGTCCGAACAGCCGTCGTCGGCCGCCGCCGGGAAGGCATAACGGGCCGCGGTCGCCACGCGGAAGGTGCCGGCGGCGTCGAGGTTGAAGGCGTGGGTGCGCGACGTCTGCAGCGCGGAGGTGACCCCGGTTGGAGACTCCTTGACGAAATAGAAGTCGGTCGGGTTGCCCGAGGTGGCGCCGGCGTCCGACGCCACCGCGTCCCCGACCAGACCGGAGCACGATCCGCCGCACGCCTGACCGCCGACCGTCACGGAGAGCGCGGCGTGCGGGTCGGCGCACAGGAAGACGCTCTTGGTCAGCGGGTAGGAGCCGGTCAGGTCCTGCATCGTCAGCGTGGCGTGGTACTCGCCCGGCTGCTCGAGCGGCGCCGGCGCCCACTGCAGCGGCGGCACCCAGCCGTCGGCCTGCGTCCAGTCGGTGCGCGAGTACATCAGCGCGTTGTCCGAGACCCGGCGGATCTCGAACGTCCGCGACATGGAGATTCCGCTCGACTGGTCGGCGACGTTGAAGGTGTCGCCCGGGAACCCGTCCGCGGACGTTCCGCCGCACGTCGCGGCCAGGGCGTTCGCCGCGTTCGTGTTCGTGATGGTCATGGCCGGGCGCGGCGTGGTCGAGATGCACCCGCCCGAGACATGCGTCATGGTGCCCATGGAGAACGCCGCCCGGTAGACGCCGTAGTCGCCGCTCGGGGCCTGGAACACCTCCAGGTCCATGCCGATTTCGTTGGTGTAGCGCTGGAAGACGAACTGTCCCGGCCCGATCTCCTGCGGCGACGCGGGGTTGACCAGGGAGAACGCCTGCATGAACGGCTCTGGGTCCACGTTCGGCACCTGGCGGACGGCGACCACCAGTTCGTTGTCCGCCGCCACGTCGACGAAGTTCCCGGAGGTGTTCAGGTCGATGGTCGAAAGCAGGACCGGCGCCTCGGGCAGCGCGACGTTGTAGACGAAGACCTTGTGTGGAGTGGTCTCGGTCAGGACAAAGAGCCGCTTGGTGGTCTTGTCGACGTGGAAGTCCTTGACACCACCTCCGAGCAACGCCGCGACCTCACTGGGTGATGACGGCACCGACATGTCGTAGATGGCGACCTTGTAGACTCCCTCCGTGAGGATCCTCCGCTTCGCGAACAGGTACCACTTGGTGCCGATCTGCACCGTGTCCATCGCATCGAGAGGGGTCAGATGCGGCAGGCTCGCCACCGAGGGATTGGCGGCGGACAGGTTGGCCATCGACGCGACCTTGATCGTCTTGGTGGACTTGTCGAGGTACGGCCCGACCACATAGGCGTCGCCGTTGGCGGCGCGAAACTGCCGGGCGAAGTGGAACTCGTCGGGGATCGGGTTCTCCGCCCTCCACTTGTTGACGATGGCGAAGGGACTTCCCGGGTTCTGCGGGTTGACCTGAAAAGAGACCCAGCCGAAGTGGCTCACCACCGCGAATCCGATGTTCGAGTCGTCGAGCATCGCCGCGTCCCACTGCAGTTCATCCCAGTCACCCGGCTCGTTGGGGGTTCCCCACGGCTGGTACGAGTTCGGTTCGAACGCGACAACCGGGGTCACCGGGTTGGTGACGTCGTAGAAGTTGAGGGACGTATACGTGGAGCCGATCAGGTACTGCTTACCGCCGTACGACCAGCGATTCCACAGGTACATGCGCCCCGTCGGGCAGCGTTCGCGGCCGTTCTCGTGGCACTCCCCCGAATGATCGAAGAAGTTCTGCGTGCCCAGGTTGCACGTCTGCGCCGCCGTCGGGGTGGGAACGAGCACCGCGGCGGCGGTGAGGAACGGAGCGAACAGGCGCACAAGTCCCTTCATCACGACTCCTCTCGTACGTCAATGTACGGGCCGGGCGCGCGCAAGTCAAGACGAGCGTGTGATATCGCACACGGGAGGGGTGAGGGAACGGGTGACGCGGCCCACCGTCGCCGGGATCCGGTTCGTGCCGGACCCGACCGACAGAGTCTACCAGATGGCCGGCCGTGATGGCAGTCGAGGCGGAATAGAAAGAGGCGGGGCCGAAGCCCCGCCTCTGGTACAGCCTCAGGACAGCTTACTCGTAGCCGTAGAGAACGATGTCGCCGTTGTTGATGTTGAGCTGCGGCATGATCTCCCACGGGAAGCAGTGGGTGTTGGCCATCGTCGCGGCCTCGAACCCGGCCGAGTACGAGCCGTACACGAACTGCAGTCCGGCCCAGCCCATGTACAGCTGGTCGGTGACGGCCGTCGCGGTGGACGGGTCAGCCCAGCCGGTGGACAGGAAGTAAGGCGGCGGCAGGACGAGCAGCATCCAGCCGTAGTCGGCCGGCAGGTCGAAGTAGGCGTCGGACAGCGGGACCTTCTGGGTCTCGAAGGGGAACTGGTTGGGGTCGCGGCCACCCGTCGGCAGACCGGAGATCGGCTCCGTCGTGCGCGACAGCGAGCGCTCGTCGTTGTCCCACGCGTAGTACAGGTAGGAACCGCAATCGTCCACGTCGCCGTTGGAGTAGAACTCCGAGAAGTTCTTCCACAGGATCACGGACGAGGTGATGCCGGCCGCCGTGTCGTCGGCGTAGCGGAACGCGAACGCGGTGCCCAGCGGCTCGCGGTTGGTGTCGGCGGTGACCTTCTCCTCGTAGAAGCCGAGGTAGGCCGGCTCGTAGACGGTCGAGGCCTCGATGTGGACGGCGGGCATCGCCTCGGAGTAGTTGGACGCGGCGTTCAGGTAGATCACGTCGCCGATCAGCACGTTCCGGGTCGTGGCGATGGTCGGCGCCCAGTAGGCGTCGTTGTTCGGGAAGAGCAGGTTGCAGGCCTGAACGACGTCGGCCGTCACGTAGAAGAAGATCGGGTCGTCGGTGACCGTCTCGGGCCAGCGCTCGACATCGCCGCGCAGGTCGTTCGGGTCGTCGCAACCGGCGTGGTCACGGGCGTACAGCACGCCGGTGAGCAGGCTGCGGATCGTCGCGGCCAGGTCCGAACGGTTGCCGTACGGCGGCACGGTCGGGCACTGGGTCGAGGTGATCGCCGAGCGGTTCTGCGGAGCGGTCAGGCCGCCGGCCTGGCCGCGGCCGTCCGGGCCCCACTCGAACGGGTCGAAGGTGAGGGCCCCGCTCGTCGTGAAGTTGGTCTTCGACGTGTCGAACAGGTCGAAGCGGCCGTTGAGGAAGTCGCGCCAGTTGATCTGCAGCACGTCGTAGCCGGAGAGGATGACGTCGAAGTCGATCCGCGGGATCGACTCGGCGTCCCACGCCGTCACGTGCACGATCTGGGCGTCGCGCGACACGTTGGTGATGCCGAACAGGGTGGTCTGACCGGTCGGGTCAGGGACGCCCGCCGCGTCCACGTCGACGACGACGTAGGGCACCAGCAGGGTCGCCGCCGGCACCACGTCGGTGGCGCAGAAATTCGCGTAGGCGGCGCCACCCACCAGGGCCAGGGCCAAGCTGAGAACGAGAGCCTTCTTCATATCCTGATTCCTCCTTGTGAGCGACATTTCAACTGCTTGACAGGACCACGACCTTGAAACGGGATTGCCCGTCACCGTGATCGCATCACCTCCCCGTCCATGGTTTTTCACGCCAGCCTTCGAGTCCGTATGCTGCATCAGCATCAAACTAACGGCTCCCTCGCGCCTTGTCAAGCCCCGGGGAAACCGGCAAACCCCTGGGCGGGACGGACGCATCGGGAAGCCTAGCCCCTGTTCGCGTTGCGTGTCAAGGCCTTTCACCGGGGTCGCGGCCGGAAAGACAGGCGGAAAGGCCGTTGTGACGCTCGTCACAACGACCCCACCGCCCGGTGACGGATTGCACCGCGCTTCGCTAGCTGGAGGACGCCGCGCCGGCCTTGGCCGCGCTCTTCCGTGACACCGTCCACGCCTTGACCGAACCCGGCGTTTCCTTGCCGTCGGAGAAGTTCACGACCAGTTCGGACCGGCCGTCACGGTCGAGGTCGCGGATCACGACGTGGTTGGGCGACGCGTCGCCGAGGGCGAGGCTCGCGCTCGGCTGCACCGCGAAGCTGCCGTCCGGCATCTGCAGGAGGACCAGCAGGCCGCCCAACGAGCGGCCCGCGACCACGTCCGGACGGCCGTCCTGGTCGAGATCGCCGACCGCCAGCGCGCGGAACTGGTCGGTGTCGGAGACCTGGTCCCGGTAGATGACGCGCCGCTCCGGCTCCTTGAGCAGGCGGCCCTTGCGGTCCGCGATGCGGTACGACAGCACGGCATGGACGAAGTAGTAGGAACCGCCTTCCCTGCGCACCGTCTGCTCGATCGCGATGATCACGTGATCCGGCTTCTTCTTGTCCAGCGACGCCGACGCCACGCCGAGGACGTACGACGCGTAGGGCAGGAAGTTGTGGCGATAGGCCGTGAAGTTCTTGCCGGTGCCGTCGTTGAGGAAGATGTACGCGTCGTTGTTGGCCTTGTGCGAGGCGACCAGGATGTCGGGCGCGCCGTCGCCGTCGAAGTCGCCCGTCGTGACGTGGTCGCCGTAGATGTTGGCCGGGAACGACGCCGGCGCGACCTGCCAACCGCCCGCCGTGTTCAGGTTCACGATCACCAGGCCGGACGAGTGCTGCTTGCCGGAGTCGATCTGGACGTCCAGCTCCGAGAGCTGGACGACGTCGGTGCGGCCGTCGCCGTCGAAGTCGGCCACGGCGAGGGCGCGCGAGGTGATGTTCGGGTTCGGCCGATCCAGCCTGACGCGGCGCTCGAAGTTACCCTTCCCGTCGCCGTACAGGACATGGGCCTCCTTGAAGTGGCTGGCCGTGGCGATGTCGGGATTGCCGTCCTTGTCGAAGTCGGCAACCTTGACGTCGCCGTAGTCGAAGCTGACGTCGGACGGCCACGTCGCCGTCCACGGCTTCCAGCCGTCCTTGCCGTTGAGGATCACCCACGGGTTGGCGACGCCTTTGCGGGCCGGGGGCAACGCCAGGTCGAGGCGCGTGTCGCCGTCGAAGTCGGCGACGTCGAAGCCGATCTGCCACAGTCCCTCCGCCGGCAGCCCCTGGTTGCGCGGCTCGAACACGACCCTGTCGGTGGACGGCGCCGGGGCCTCGACGTCGAAGTTCTCGAGGAAGTACTGATCGCGCAGACGGTCGGCGACGACGATCGAGCGGGCCTCGATGCGCTGGCGCACCAGCCACGCCGGATACCCCGCGGAGCGTGGGTCCTCGAGCGGCAGGTTGCGCAGGAAGACGTGCGTGTCGTCCTCGCCGACGATCTCCATCAGGGCCTTGACCCGGATGTCCGGGTAGGCGTGCCGCTCGTCCACGCGATAGGCGAGGCCCTTGGGGACGCGGATGATCTTGCCGTACTCCTCGACCCACTTCTCCCACTTGTTCGCCGGCTCCCTGGCGATCGCCACTCCGTCCCCAGCCGCCGCCGTCGGCTGCCCGGATGTCGCCGGCGTCGGTTCCTGCGACCACACCGAGGCGGCCATGCCGGCCACCGCCACTGCTGCAAGAAGGCTCTTCACTCTCACCCTCGTCTCCTTTCGAAACCGCCATCGCCGCGCGCGGCGGCGCTCAGACCAGGTCCCGCACGGAAGCTCCCCTGCGTGCGAATACGTGCGCCCCCGCCGCCAGGGCGACGAGGGCCGTCGCCACCGTGACCGAGGTCCGCAACACGCTCACCGGGCCGCCGGCGATTCCGGCCCGGAACAGGTCCACGAGCCCGACCGCCGGATTGAGCGGCAGCCACTCGACGACCGCGGCCGGCAGCACGTTCTCCGGGTACACCACGGGTGTCAGGAAGAACAGCACGGTGGTACCCGTACCGACCACCTGCGCCACGTCGGGAAGGAACGCGCCCGCGGTCATCAACACCAACCCAAGTCCCCAGACGACCGCGACCAGCACGACCGCGCCCGCCGCCAGCCACGGGATCTGGGCAAGCGCCAGCGCTCCGGACAGCGCGGCAGCCAGGACGACGATGGCCAGAGCGACGGCGTGGCGCGCGAGCACCGCTCCGAGCGTCCCGGCGAGCAGTACCTCGAGCGGGACGTTGACGTGCCTGACCAACCCCGCCTGGCCTCGCGCCAGGGAAGCTGCCCGCTGCAACGACTCCTGGAGCGCCAGAAACGGCACCAAACCGGCCACGAGGTACAGTCCGAACCCGCCCACGCCGGCCTTCCCTTCAAGGCGCATGCCAAGAAACACCGAGAACACGGTCAGGTATAGACCGAACTGGACGGCCGGCTCGAGCACCGCCCACGCCGCCCCCAGGACGGAGCCGGCGTAACGGGCGCGGAACTCCCTCTTCGCCAGCTCGCGCGCCAGCCGCCGCCACCGCCACACCGAGGTGATCGTGCCCACGGAAACCCGTCCCGGAATCCTTGACAGGCCCTCCATGCGGCATTAGCATGGGATTGCGAGCCCGCGGCACGGTAGCAGAAGTTCACGCGGGCGACAAGACGAACGTGAACAAGAACCTGCGCCCTCCGATCCCGACCGCGGCTGTGGGGCAGTTGCTCCGCCTCCGGCGCAACGAGCGGCAGTTGACGCAGACGGAGTTGGCGCGCCAGATTGGCATCCAGCAGTCGGACCTGTCGCGGATGGAGAAGGGCGAGTATCGCGTTTCGCTCGACGTTCTCTTCCGCATCCTGCAGATCTTCGAGATGTCGCTCGGCGAGTTCTTCGGCGACCTTGCCCAACAGCACTTGACATCCCGGGAAGCCGCACTGGTAGAATCATTCAGGTTTCTGTCCGCGGGTGCGCAGGACGAGGTGCTGCAGTTCGTCGAGTTCAAGCGCAGCCGGGACACGGACCGCGAGGAGTGATGGCGCCGACGGAACGGTATCTCCGCGTGACGCGGCTCGCCCAACGGGCCTTCGGTAAGGCCCGCTTGGAGCGCGCACTCCGTCTGTTCGAGGCCGCGGAGAAGGAAGCGTCGCGTCTCGGCGACCGCGAGCTGACCGATCGCGCGTTCTGCAATCGCTGCGTGGTGCTTCTCGAACTCGAGAGACTGGACGGCGCGGTCGGCGAGCTCAAGCACGTCCTGATGCGCTCGCGCGATCCGTTCACCGCCTGGATGGCGGCGTACTACACGGCGCAGGTGTACAAGGCCGAGGGGAACGTCAAGCGCGCCCTCGCCTACGCCCGGCGCGCCACGGAACTGGCCGACGCATGCGACGACCCGCGCGCCATGGCGGGAACGGCGAACGAGCACGGCACGCTGGCGCTCATGGACTCGCGCTTCGACGAGGCGGCGGAGAGGTTCCGCGAGGCGCTCCGGTTGGACGGCGAGGACGGCAGCGACGCGATGGGGACTTCGATCACCCGCGACAACCTCGGCTACTGCCTGATGTGCACGACGCAGGTCGCCGACGGCCTGACCCTGTGCCACGACGCCGCGGCCACTCTCGAGCGTCTCGGTAGCCGGCAGTTCCTCGCCGAGGTCTACCAGGACCTGTGTTACGGCTACCTCCAGCAGGGAGACTTCGCGACGGCGCGCGGATACGGCGAGCAGGCGCTGGCGCTTGCCCGCGAGTTCGACATCCAGTCCGTCGAACGGAACACGTTGATGCTCCTCGCCGACGCCGCGATCGACGCCGGCGACGAAGAGACCGCCGACGGCTACCTCGGCGCCCTCGCGACCTACTACCCCGACTTCCACGGCATGAAGAACTTCCTCCTCGCGTTCAACGTCCGCGAGGCGATCAACCTGAAGGCATGACGATGCGTCGCGCCCTCCTCGCCCTCGCCGCCATACTCGCCGCCACCGCGGCGATGGCGGCGTCGCCCTACTACCTCGACCGGACCGGGACGCTGTGGCACGCGACCTCGGCCCCCGAGGGTCTGGTGCTGACCGGCGAGATGGAAGACGTCGAGGTGATGCGTTCGGTCGTGCCGTTCGAGATCGGACTGGCCGGGACCTCCGACACCGACATCCAGGTGGCGGCCGACGAGGTGAGCGGGAAGGTCGCCGTCGTGTGGCGGCGCAACTGGTCCGAACAGGCCTCCGAGATCATGATGGCGGTGTGGAGCGCCGGCCAGTGGGAGCGGGTCGTCCACCTCTCCGACGATCTCGGCGCCTTGCCGCGCTCGCCTGCGATCAAGCTCACCGCGACGACGGCGACGTTCTCCGACCAGAACGACCCGCCGCAGACGGTCACGGCGCGGGACTCGTTCCTCCACGTCACGTGGTGGGAGGGGACGATCCAGCAGCACGGGTCGTACGCAGCGCTGCGGCTCACCGCCGGCCCCGACGACGACGAGGCCCTGGTGACGCGCAACCTCGACGAATTCGTCACCGTCGGGCTGTCGTGCGAGAACCCGCCGACCCCCGAGGTGCTCGAGCACCCGGTGTTCGCCTCGGAGAACCGCCGCGACCGCGCGCTCCTCTTCTTCGGGTCCGAGCGGATCTGTCTGTTCCAGCTCGTCGAAGTGAGCACCGTCGTGGAGCCGGGCGTGGGCGATTCGATTCAGATCGTCGCCCAGCGGCGGCGGAGTCGCCCGGTGTTCGGCGTACGCGGGGTGTACTCGGTTCCGCGCGGCATCTCGATGGCCGGCGCGCGGATGGTGCTCGGCAGCGATCTCAACCCCGTGGCCTACCGGGTGGTCGGGAGCCAGGTCGAGTACGTGGTGGCGACCGACCGGGGTTGGACCCCGAAGCGGACCGTCACGCTGCGCGAGGGCCTCACCGTCGACCAGGTGATTCCGCTCGTCGAGGACCTCGCCCGCTAGGCCCTGACTGTCCCAGAATCGGTTGTTCCCTCGTCGGGGATGGGCCAAGCCCTATCCGGACGCGGACTGATCCAGAGATCGCGGAAGATTCGCGCGCGGATCCGCGCCGTACAGCTCGGCGGCGCGGCGCGCGACCTCTTTGGCCGCGGGTGTGATCAACTTCGGCACCGCGACGTGCACGGTGTAGTAGTGATCGCCGTGCACGCCGGACGTGACGTTGCGCACGCCGCGGCCGCGCAGCCGGAACTTCTGCCCCGACTGCGTCCCCGCGGGGATCTTCGCCCGAACCGGCCCGTCCACCGTACCGACCTCGACCTCAGCGCCGAGCAGCGCCTCGGCGAAGGTGATCGGCACCACGGTGTGAATGTCGTCGCCCCGGCGATCGAAGTAGGCGTGCGGCTTCACGCGCGCCAGCACCGCGACTTCGCTCGGGGGCGGTCCCTTGATCGCCGCGCGGACGCGGTCGCCGTCGGCGACGCCGGCCGGAATCTTGACGCGCAGGCGATCGGTGGTGACCAGGGAGCCCGAACCTCCGCAGCGCGGGCAGGGACGCTCGCCCCGGCGCCCGGTTCCGCGGCACTGACCGCACTCGACCTGACGCCGCACCGGGACGACCACGGTCGCGCCGCGCACGGACTGCGCGAATTCCAGTTCGACGGAGGTCTCCACCGCCGCGGGTTGCGCCGCCTGGAACCCCTGGGCCGCGTCACCGAACATGCGGCCGAACAGGTCGCCGAGATCGCCGCCGAACGGGTCGAAGTCGACGCGGACCTGACGCGACCGCCCGGCGTGCCGGGCCCTCGCGCGCGCCGCCCGGGCGGCGAGTTCGGCCTCGTCGATCGTCCCGAACTGGTCGTACTGGCGCCGCTTCTCCTGGTCGGAGAGGACCGCGTAGGCTTCCTGGATCTCCTTGAAGCGCTGCTCGGCCTCCCGGCTGCCGGGGTTCACGTCCGGGTGGTGCTTGCGGGCCAGCCGCCGGTACGCCTTCTTGATCTCTTCGGCCGAAGCGCCGCGGCTCACGCCCAGCACTTCGTATGGGTCACGCATGCCGGCCTCCACCAGACATGAATATGAGCGACGCACTGTGATCTTTCAAGGCCGGGGCCGCGCGCTACAATGCCGCCATGCTCGTCGGTCCCGAGCTGTTTCTCGCGCCGGTCGTGGGGATCCTGCTCTCCCGCGGCCAGCGCACCAGCCTGGGGCTGATCTCCATCTGGATGTTCTCGTGGCTGAATCTGTGGTGGCTGCTGCCGCTGCTCGGGTACACCGCGGAGTTGCCCCGGTGGCTTTCCTGGGCGCGAACGCACCCGGCTCTCACGGTGCTCGGTCACATCGGCGCGATCGTCGTCGCTCTCGCCGCACTCGGCGTCTTCTCACCCCGGCCGGGAAGCCCCAGAGAGTTGGCGATCCGCGCGGCGCGGCGAGGCGACCACCTCGCCGCCGGGGAGTTCTGGCTGGAGGCCCGCCGTCCGGGACGCGCCTACCGCTCGTTCTCCCGCGCGCGGGCGTGGGCGCGGGCCGCGGAGGTCGCGCGCAGCGGAGGTCGGCTGCGGCGCGCCGCCGGACTGCTCCAGCGCGAGGGAGGCGCCTCCCTGGGTGTCGCGGCGCAGCTGTACGCGCGTCTCGGCGAGGAAGGCCAGGCCCAGCAGTTGTGGCTCCGCTTCGGACATCACCTGGTCGAGGCGCGCCAGCCCGACCTGGCCGTCGAGCCGTTTCTGCGCGCCGGCGATGTCCGGCGCGCCGCCAACGCCGCGGAGCTGGCGCTCCAGCAGCAACGCATCACACCAGCGAACGTCGAGGCCGCGATCAAGGCGGCCCGTGAGTCGCGGCGTCCGTCGCTCGCCGCCGCGCTGGCCGTGGCGGGCGGCCGTTTCCGCGAGGCCGGCGATCTGTATCTCGCCGCGTCGATGCCCGACGAGGCGGCGCGTGCGTTCGAGCGGGCGAGCGAACCTATGCGGGCGGCCGAGGCGCTGCGACTCGCCGGCAGGGAGGAGGACGCCGCGCGCCTGCGCGCCCAGCGCCTGGCCAGCGGAGGTCAGTTCGAACAGGCCGCGCAGGAGTACGCCAGCGCCGGGATGCTCGCCGAGGCCGCCAACGCGCTGCTCAAGCTCGGTCGCTTCGCGGAGGCGGCCGAGGTGTTCCATCGCGCCGGCCGCCTGCGCGAGGCCGCGGACATCCTGCGCGCCCACGGCGACGCGGGCGAGGCGGCGAAGCTGTATCTGCAGCTCGAGGACTGGGCGGACGCCGGGGCGGCGTTCGAGATGGCGGGCAACGACGGCGAGGCCGCCCGCGCCTACGAGCAGGCGGGCGATTTCGAGCGGGCCCTGGAGTTGTACCCCGACGCGGGACTGGTCGCGGAGCAGGCGCGCCTGCTGGCCCAGATCGGCCGGGTCGAGGAGGGGTTCCGTGTCCTCTACGACCGCGCCGAGTTCGCCCAGGCATGGGACCTGCTCGCCGGTTACGGCGGCACGTTCCCGGGCCTCACCGAGCCGCTGCTCAAGATCGCCGAGTGGCAGAGGAGCAACGGCGACCTGCCGGCGGCGATTTCGGCGATCCAGCGCGCGACGGCGGGTCTGCCGGTCACCCGTGAACTGCTCCAGCCCCTCCTCCGCCTGGCGCAGCTCTTCGAGGAGCACGGCGACCTGAGAGCCGCGGAGAAGACGCTGCAGCGCGTCGTCGAGTTCGACTACTCGTTTGCCGACGTCGCGGCCAGGCTGCAGGACATAGCCGCCCGGCGCGTCGCCGAGGAGAGCCAGATGGCGGCGACGCCGCGCCCCGGGACGACGGAACCGGTGACGCCGCCGCCCGACGCGTCGTCACGCTACGTCCTCGAGCAGGAACTCGGACGGGGCGGCATGGGCGTGGTCTACCGGGCGTTCGACCAGCGCCTCGGGCGAACCGTGGCGATCAAGGTCCTCAACCCGCGCCAGCACACGCCGGAGGCGCTGCGCCGCTTCGAGCGCGAGGCGAGGGCGGCGGCGGCGCTGTCCCACCCGGGCATCGTCCACATCTACGACTTCGATCGGGGCTTCGAGTCGTTCTACATCTCGATGGAGTACGTGGCCGGTCACACGCTCAGCCAGCTCCTCAAGGAGGAGCCGGCGTTCGTCCGGCACAACCTGACGCCCCTGCTCAGGCAGATCGCCGACGCCGTCGCCTACGCCCATGCCCGCCAGGTCGTGCACCGCGATCTCAAGCCGGCCAACATGATCCTCGCCGACCGGCGTCAGGTGAAGATCCTCGACTTCGGCATCGCCCGTCGCCTCGACGAACTCGAGCTGTCGTCCTCCGGCGCGACCGGGACGCCGTACTACATGGCCCCGGAACAGATCCTCGGCGAGGACCCCGACGAGCGGACCGACGTCTACTCCCTCGGCGTGTCGTTCTTCCAGATGGCCACCGGGCGGCTGCCGTTCACGTCCGGAAACGTGCTGCGCTCGCATCTCGACCAGGCGCCGCCCGACCCGCAGGAGCTGAATCCGAACCTCGAGGCCTCGATCAGTCACGTGATCCTGCGCTGTCTGGCCAAGGACCCGGCCCAGCGCTACCGCGACGGCGGCGCGCTGCTTGCCGCGCTCTCGTCGTTGGCCGGGGAGAGCGGACGGTGAAGGTCGCGCTGATCGGCACCCACGGCGTCGGCAAGACCACGTTGTGCTTCGAACTCGCCGCCCGGCTCAAGCGCCGCGATGTCGACGTCGAGATGGTGCGCGAGGTCGCCCGCCGCTGTCCGCTCCCGATCAACCGCGCGACCTCGACGGCGGCGCAGTCCTGGATTCTCCACACCCAGATGGCCTGGGAGCTGGAGGCGGAGGGACAGCAGGCGCTCGTCATCTGCGACCGTTCGGTGCTCGACAACTACTGCTACCTGCTCCACGCCGCCGGCCCGCAACCGGCCTGGGAGCGCCTGATCGACGCCTGGCTGCGGACCTACGACCTGCTCGTCAAGGTGCCGCTGTGGACCTCGCCGCGCTGGGACGGCGTGCGCGACACGGACGCGCAGTTCCAGCGCGACATCGAACGCCTCCTCGCGGGGCAGCTCGCGCAGCGGGGACTCGCGCCGTTGACGCTCGCGGTCGAGGACCGCGACCGTTGGGGCGACCAGGTCATGGCGCGTCTTGAACCGCTGGTCCGCCCCATGCCGATGTTGTTCCCGGAAGACGAGTGATACCGATTCGACATCCGTCGGAGAGGAAACGCGGCGTGGCGCAGCCGCCAGTGCGCCTATCGCAAGGCGCGCGAGCGAAGCCGCGACGCAGCGTACTCCTCGTCCGTGAGGAGCGAGCGAGCGAAGCGTAACGCAGCGAGAGGTCCGCTGCCGGCTGCGCAGGGTGGCGGGGTGGGGGGCTTCACG
>JBFMCD010000069.1:33739-66616 GCA_040754885.1 Acidobacteriota bacterium | reverse complement strand
ACCCCCCGGCGAGGATGCCGACGGCCCAGACACTCCAGCCCGGCCGCGGCGCCGCGGCCGCGCGCGAGGTCGGGACCCGCGAAGCGGCGTCCGCTTCGCGATCGACCTCCCGTGCCGGGATGAACACCGGGTCGTTCGAGAGGTTGTCCACGACCGAGGCGTAGGCGAGCACGCGGGCGTTCGGCGCGGCCGGAGTGATCACGGCATGGGCGCCGGCGAGGGGCGCGGCGCCGACCGAGCCGAACGCGTCGTTGATCTGCACGTTCTCCAGGGCGCGCAGCGTCACGTCGCGGGTGCCGAGGAGCGTGCCGTCCGGGGCGTGGAGGCGCACCTGCACTCCGGTTTCGAGCGCGGTGACGTTGACCAGCCCGAGGTTCGTCCTGAATCCCGTGCCCGGGTCGGGTGAGTGAGCGAGGGCGACGAGACGACCCTCCGCACCGCCCTCGATCGCGTCCGACTCGGCGAACGCCGGGGCGTACTGGCCGTAGGTCCGGTCGGCGAGCTGGTTGTAGGTGCGGCTCGACACCGCGATCCGCCCCTGCGCCGGGACGACCCGCAGGGCGGCGCCGCCGGAGAAGCCGAACACGCCGTGCAGGACGTCGATGTAGCGCGCCGCCCGGCCGGGCTCCAGCGTGAACGTGCTGGAGGCGGGGGCGCTCGCGGAGGTCCCGCGCGGGTACAGCTCGACGGCGAACGTCGCCTGGGTCGCGCCGGCGTTGAGCACCTCGAGGTCGGTGCGCCAGTTGGTGTCGTTGGCGCCGGTGAGATGCGCGGCGCCGGGCACCCACACAGGCTCCTCCGCGACGAGCGGCGGGGTGATCAGGACGGGATCGCCGGAGACGTTGTCGACCACCGAGGCGTAGGTGAGGTAGCGCGCCGAAGGATCGAGCGCCTGGACGACGGCGTAGGCGTCGTCGACGCCCTCCGGCGCCATCTTGCGCAGCAGATCGTTCTCCTGGAGGTAGCCGAGGGCAGGCACGGAGACGGTTTTCCGGCCGATGCTCGTTCCGTCCGCGCGGACGAGGTCGACGACCAGTTCGAGCGGCGCGGCCGCGGCGTTGACGAAGCCGAGGTTGGTGCGATACGCGGTGTTGCCGGTGAGCTGGATCAGGCGGACCGGGTCGTGGCCGCGGACCACCTCGGAGAGGGGCAGGCCGGCGACGAACTGGCCGTAGGTGCCGCTCGGAGCGTCGTTGAAGGTCCTGCCCGCGAGGAGGATCGGCCGCGAGGCGCCGGCGAACACCGCCCCGGCGGTGCCGGTCGTGGAGTCGCTCAGCGTCGAGAGCACGTCGCCGAGCGACGCCGAGGTCCCGCCCGCCACCTGGTACCTCGACCCGACGCTCGGCGGCGCCGCGGCCCCGCGCGGTGCGTAGTAGAGGAAGACCGTGACCGGCGCCGAGGTGGGGTTGTGGAGTGTGACGTCGGAGAGCCAGGTCGTGTCCTCCAGACCGGGGGTGTGGGCGAGCGCGGAGAGCAGGTACACCGGGCCGTCGCCGTCGCCGAGGGCGGTGACGTGCACGTCCTCGCTCGTCGAGGCACCGGAGGAGTCGCGGCCCGTGACGGAGATCGTGTGCACGCCGGCGGCGAGCGTCCGGGCGGAGAGCTCGTTGCCGGTGCCGAGGGAGCCCGCGCGGTCCGACGTCCACGTGAACGCGCCGGGATCGAGCGTACCGTCCTCGGCGTCGGCGGCGAACGCCGACAGCGCCGGCCGCTCGTCGGGGAGGAGCAGCGCGCCCTCTCGGATGCCGGTGATGACGACCTCGGGAGACTTGGCGCCGACCGCGAACGGAGCGTCGCTGGTGTCGGAGGTCGTGTTGATGCCGTCGGTGACGACGACCTTGATCAGCGCCTGGGCGGACCCGGCCAGAGCCGACGCGTCGAGGCTCGCCTGCGTACCGGCGAGGTTGACCGCCAGCGGCCGCCAGCTCTGCCCTCCGTTCGTGGAGACGTGCACCTGCGCCGTGAGCGGATCGCCGTCCGCGTCGCTCGCCTGCCACGACACCGTGAACGGGCCGGCGCCGTTCCACGTCTCGCCGCCATCGGGCGAGACGACCGTGACGGCCGGTGCGTGCGGGCTCACCGCGACGGCACGCAGCAGTTCTGCTCCACGGTAGATGGCGATCCGGTTGACCCCCGCGGGGTACGGCATCCACTCGCGGAAGACCCCGGGAATGGAGTCCTTGAGCGGGTACGACTCGAGCACCGAGAAGCGTCGCTCGAAGAGCACCGCCCCGCCGCTGCCCTCGAGGACGATGCGGTACGGGCCGCTTCCAGGGGCGTCGAACTTGCCCTGCTCGCGGGGACTGACCCACGACGGGCGCAGCGACGCCACCGTGGCGTTCTCCAGCCGGCCGCTGACGAGGATGTGCGGTGTTGTGGCGGCCGCCGCGAGGGTCTGCGCTCCGGCCATGGGGGAGGCCCAGATAATGTGGGTCCACGTGTGCGGAGAGATCCAGGTCTCGTCACAGTAGGTCATGATGTCGCGGTTGAGTGACGGATCCAGCACCTCCCAGTCTGCCAGGCTCACGCCGAACTCGCCGATCGATCCGCGCGGGTAGGGTGCCCCGCCGGGGCCGAGGTACGCCGGGTACGCGACCTCGAAGGGCTCGGGCTCTCCGCAAGCCTCCGTGTGGTGCCGCGAGAACACGTGACCCAGCTCGTGCGTGAGGGTCGTCCCCATGTTGGAGAGGAGGCGGCCGACCGCGACTCCTCGCGAGGCGTTTCCGCAGCCGTCGACGCCGCCTGTTGGGACGTTGGGATGGATGAGCCCGTAGGCCGCGGAGTTTTCCGGGCGATCGTCCCATCCGTCGAGGATGTCCTCCACCTCGCCCATGAGCTGGGAGAAGCCCTCGCCGCAACCGGCACCGGGGAGACTCAGATCCGCGGCGGTCTCGTGAATCCCGACGAAGTTCCACTGGTGGACGACACCGGCAGGGAACGCCGACCGGAAGAACGTCAGGATCGATGACAGAGTCGGATCGGCGAGACTCGCCGACCAGCCTGAAGCCCGAACGGGCACGAGAAGGAGGTTGAAGTCGGCCAAGGCGGCAAACTGCGCGTTGTCGACGGCAAGGGCGTTGTTCGAGAAGTCGGCCTCGGGGACGGTCCGATTCGGGTTCACCCGCGCCTCGAGGCGGATGCGCGCGTGCTCAGTCCAGGCGCCGGGCAGGAGGAAGTTGAAGCTGGCGGCGAGCTGCGCGCGCTTGGCGTTGGCCACGGCGAGCGTGGTGACGACCTGCGGCGGCAGCGTCAGGGGCGCCGAGGAGAGAGGCACCCAGTTTCCCCAGTTGTCGTACCAGCCGTGAAGCGCGACCTCGACGTTGCCGGCCCACGCGACGCCGCCTCCCGGGCTGACGTAGACGCGGGCGAGCGTGGGCTTCTTCCTCACCAGTCCCACCGAGTTGGCGAGGTCCTGGATCGCCTGCGTCACCTCGATCGCCTGGACCGTGAGGTCGGCCGTGCCGGACAGGCTCACCTCGACCGTGTAAAGGCCGACGGACCGTTGCCCGATCGGGGCGGCGACCGCCACACGCCAGTCGCCCCACAGGTTCGCGGCGGTGACCGATACGTGTTCGGGCGCGACGCCGGCGTTCGAGGAGATCGCGGCCGCCGTGCCGTCCGGCCGGAAGAGGAACAGGTCGAGGTTGGCGTCCAGGCCCTCGAGCCGGGCCTCGATCGTCACAGGCTGGCTGCTCGAGACGGGGAAGCGGTAGTAGTCCACGTCTCCCGCCGGGCAGATCGATCCGTACCGGGGGCGCAGTTCGCCGCCCTGCGGGATGCTCGGCTGGATCGACGTGGCCGCGCCGAAGGTGTTCCCCGCCTCGTCGGGCTGCACGCAGTTGGCGCCGGCCTCGACGCGCAGCGTGTACGGGTGCGTCTTGCTCCAGTCCGCCACGCCCTTGCCGCGCACCAGGACGCGCCATTCGCCGTCGGTCCAGGCGTCGAAGGAGACGTACCCGCCCTTGTCGGCGCCCCAACGCTCGTCGGCGTCCCGAAGCGTCCCGCTCGGGTCGTAGAGGAACACGTCGAGGTCGGCGGGCGGGCCGAGCGGCAGGTCCGAAAGGTAGACCTGGATGACCTGCGGGGCGTTCACGGTGACGCGCCACCAGTCGGTGTCCCCGGACGGGCACATGTACTCTGAGATCGATTGCCCCGAGGCGATGGGCGTGGCGTTGCCGAAGGTGTCTCCCCCCATGTCGGGCTGCGGGCAGACCGAGGAGGGGGTCGGTGTCGGGACCGGCGTCTGGGTGGGCTCGGGGGTCGGCGATTCGGTCGGTTCCGGGGTCGGCGTTCGGGTCGGGACCGGGGTGGTCGGTGTCGGTGTCGGCGAGAACGCCGCGGTGGGCGTGGGCGTGGACACCGGCGTCCACGTCGGTGTCGGCGTGGGCGTCGGAGTGGCGGTCGGGGTCAGGTCCGCCGTCGGCGTGGGGGTCGGAGTGGACGGGATGCGGTCCCAGAACATGTTGCTGTGCAGGACCTTTCCGACGAGCGGAGGCTCGTATTCGATCCAGTCGGCGTCGCGAACCACTCCCCCGATCGAGCTGGCTCCGGTGGAGATCCCGCCCGGCGGGTTGCTCTCTCTGATGACGTAGACGGCATAGCTTCCATCGCCAGCGCTCACCGGGAGCGAGTAGGCGCCGTCCTCGTCGGTTGTGGTCGAACGCAGCAACGTGCCGGGGTCCGGGTAGCGGCGGTTCGACCCCCACAGCGATACGGTGACCCCTGGGATCGGCTGCGTCTGGTAGGGCATCTCGCCGGCGAAGACGGCGCCCGAGAGCTGCACCGCCCAGGGCGTCGGCGTGGGGGTCGGCGTGAGCGGGAGCTGGTCCCAGTACCTGTTGCCGGTGAGGACCTTCCCTTCGAGCGGGAGACCGAACTCGATCCAGTCCGGAGTGCGGACGATGCCGCCCACGGTGACCGCCCCGACCGACTCGTAGCCGGGCAGGTTGGTCTGCCGGAGGTGGAAGAACTCGCATCCCATGTCGTCGCTGTGGTAGCCGATCTGGAACCAGCCGTTGAAGTCGGTGGTGGCGGTGCGCAGGAGCACACCCTCTCCGGGGTAGGGGTTGTTGGAGCAGTACATCGAGACGGTCACACCGGCCAGGGGAGTCGATTCGTCGCCGATCGGGCCGGAGTAGACATTTCCCTCGAAGTAGTAGGGGAACCCCTGGGGTGTGGACCGGGAGGGCGCTCCGGGCGCGGGCGATACGGTCAGGTAGACGGCGCCAAGAACGACCGCACCCGCGATTCCTGTCACGCGCCCGATCGTGCTCATCAGGACCTCCGCCTCGGGGCGAGTGTCATTCCCCGACCTGCCTGAGGTCAGCTTCGGCCCTCCGCGGGCAGAAGTTCTGACGAAGTCCTGACGGAGTTGTGACGTCGGCGCCGCCCTGGTGCCGGGGGGCGAAATTCGCGGTGTCAGGAGGCCCACCTCGTCACTGCGGCGCCGTCAAGGTCAGCTCGGACGCGACCAGCCCCGTGGCGGCCCGCTTCCTCCGCGCCGCCGGCGCCGCCCCGCGGGTGGTCACGCGCGTCGGGTCGATCTGCCCTCCCGCCAGGATCGCGGCGGAGACGGCCTGCGCTCGAGAGTCGGCCAGGGCGGTGAGGTCGGCGGCACCGATCGGCTGGGCGGCGAGCAGGCGCGCGCGCAGCGCGTCGTAGAACCCCTCCGCGTCGAAGGTCCCGGAGGCAGGCGGCGGCGCCTCGGCGGCGCGCCTCTTCGTCTCGCGGCGCTTCCTTCGTTCCGGTCTTTCCGGAGGAGTCGTGGGCGGCGTGGCCGTGAAGCGCGCACGCTCCTCGACCAGGGCTTCCGGCGAGAACGTCTCCGCGAACACCTCCTCGAGGATGGTGTCGAGCACGCCGACTTCGGCGGCGACGGCGTCGGCCTTGGCGACGCGCCGCTCGGCGATGCGCGACTCGAGCGCGTCGGCGCGCAGCACCTGGGCGTCGGCCTCCGGATCGAACCGCCCCTCGACCTCGATCACCAGGTCGGGGCGCCCGGCGATCCCGGCGCCGATCTGCGCGAGCTTGTCCCGTTCGGGCGGTATGAGAGCGCTGCGACCCGGCTCGAATCCGACCAGCTCCAGGTCTTCCTCGTCGCGGCCGAACAGCCTCCCGAGCGCCCTGAACGGCGCTTTGACGATGTTCCCGAGGATCGTCCGGACCGCCTGCCACATGACCTTCCGATAGGCGAATTCGGGCGAGTCGACGCTCCCTTCCACCGGGACGTCGAGGTCGATGCGGCCGTCCTCGTCCTTCAAGAGCGCGACGGCCATGCGGATCGGCAGGCCGACCTTGGAGCCCTCGACCTTGCCGCCCAGCGTCATGTCGTGCGCCACCACGCGGTGCTCGCCGATCAGGCGGCGGTCGTCGAGCCGGTAGAGAGCGTCGAGGTCGAGCCTGCCGCGCTCGATGGAATACCCGGCGAACTCGGCGGAGTAGGGAGTCAGGCGGTTCATGTTCAGCGAACGGAAGACGACGCGCAACTCGGTCGCGGCGAACGGGTCGCCGATCCGCAGTGTGCCGACGGCGCTGACGAAGCCGGTTTCGTCGACGCGACCCTCCAGGGCGACCCGGGCCGGCGCCGCGCCGACCGTCGCGACGTCGGTGACCGTGCCGGTGAGGCCGTGGATGCGCGCGGCGAACGGAAGGATCAGGCTCTCGTCGGCGAAGTCCGCCTCCGTGTCGCGGAAACGCAACTCCCCCAGGTACATCGGTATTGGCGAACGGAAGAGGTATCGGAGCGCGGGGCTCGACTGATCCGTGATGGCGACTCGTGCCAGGAAGCGCGCGAGGTTGAGGCTCTTTTCCCTGTCGATGCGGACGGTGGCGAACCCGCCGTCAACGACGGCCCTCGTCACGCGCACGCGAATGGGCGCGGTGGTGATGCGGATTCCATCGGCCCTGACGCTGCGGCAGCCGAGCAAACTGTTTCCACTCAGGTCGTGCAGGTCTGGTGCCTTGAGCCAGGCGGCTCCTTCGAAGCCGAGGCCCTGCGGGGCGGGCCGCATCGTGATTCGGCCCAGTGCGCCGGCGACTCCCGCGACCACGCGCGCTGGCACGGTCCCGGCGAGATACGGCTGCAAGGGCGTGAGGTCGAGGTCGTTCGAGGAGATCTCGAGGTCCGCAACCGGCCCGGCGGCGATCACCGTGCCCTTGACCGAGGCGGACCCGGCGCCGAGCAGGCGCGCGGAGGCTTCCACGGCGATCGGCGCGGCGGCATCAGTCGATAGGCCCTCCAGACGAGCGGCGATGGAGGAGACTTCAAGCGCGACGGCCGGCACCACCGACCGGTCCTCGAGGTGCGCGACGCCCCCTTCGACGACAAGCGCGCCGATGGCGGCGGACCAGGGCGGCTGCGCTGCAACCTCTCCCGAAGCAGGCGAGCGCCCGCCCCGCAGGGTTCCCAGCAGCGCGGCCCAGTCGAGGGTCAGGTCCTCGGCGAAACGGGCGGACGCCTCGGGGCGAGTGCAGCGGACCCCCTCGACGGTGAGTCTGCGCTCGGGCCAGGCTACGGCCACGCCGGTCGCCTCCAGACGCTCGACGCGCGCCCACGGAGATTCGCCGCCCCGCGAGTGGACCGCGAGGTTCGTGACGGTGACCGTTCCGTCGCCGAGGGAGGCACGGAAGGTCCGGTCCTCCCGGCGCTCGACGAGATAGGAGAGCCCGAGGTCGGCGGTTCCGTACGGAATGTCGAGGGGTACGTCGAGCCCGGCCAGCTCCCACACCGCTCGCAATCGGATCGAGTCGATCTCGAGCCGACCCTCCAGGCGCAACGGGTCGACCGTCTGGTGCCCCGTCCAGCGGATTTCGGCGCCGCCTTCCAGCCTCACCGCGATCGCGTGGTCGCCGGACTTCCCGGGTATGGTCGTTAGTTCCCGGACGTCCGCGCCGAGAGGCTCGAAGGAGGTGCTGTAGGCGGGGGAGCGGGAGGCGTCCTCGAACAGTACCCGTCCACCGCCAACGACGAGGTGGTCCACGATCACCCGCGGCAGCCCGCGTTTCTCGCCTCCCGGCCGGACAGGCCGCTTCTCCTCGAACAGGTCCGCGATGCTGGGCCGGCCGTCGGTGAGGATGCGTGCGTGGATCACCGGCCGGTCGAGCCGGAATTCGCGCAGGCGCCACGCCAGCTTGAGCAGCCCCGCCACCTCCAGGTCGACCGTCAGTCGGTCGAAGGCGAACAGGGGCGCGCCGTCGCGGTCGCGAAGGTCGAGGCCCGAGACCGTGGCGGCGAGCGTGAACGGGTTGAAGGTGACCCGCTCGACACGCGCCTCGCGGTGCAGTGTGTTGCGCGAACGCGTGACGATCTGCGACTGCACCACGGGCGGCACGACGAGGAAGCCGAGCGACGCGTACAGTGCGACAGCGGCCACCGTTGCAACCAGCCACCGGCGAGCCCGTGTCGTGAGTGCCATCACGCCCCTCCGATTCGGATCACTTCCAGGACCGCGCGAGGCCTGGACGGCGACGGACGTTCCCCTGGCTGACGACCGACCTGTTGACTCGAGCCTACTACCGCCGTGGCCGGGCGCGCAACGTCAGGTCCGCCGCCCGCTCCGACGGGCGAGTTCGGCGCCGGCATCAGTGTATCGGGCTAGCGTTTCCAGCCAGGCCGGTCCGCGTCGTCGGCGATGCGCCGCCCGAGGTCGAGGATGAACTGCCCCTGCTGGACCATGCCGCGCAGGTCCCAGGTGGGGTCGTAGTCGTCGGTCACCTGGTGGTAGCGATCCAGGTAGGTGCGCGCCTTCGCGCGCGAGGCGTCGCCGTCTTCGATGTAGTCGCGCTGGCCCGCGAGCGAGAAACCCGGCGAGAGCGCCGGGATGCCCGCCTTGGCGAAGGGGAAGTGATCGGTGCGGAAGTAGAGACCCTGGAGGTCCGGCTGCGGCGCCTGGAGCACCATCCCCATCTCGCGCGCGGTTCTCGCCCCCAGTTCCTGCAGGTCGCTGCGCTCCCCGCCGAGGAACTCGATGTCGTGCGACCGGCCGACCCAGTTGAGGCTCTCGAAGTTGAGGTTGGCGACGGTTCGGTCGAGGGGCCACAACGGCCGTCGCACATAGGCGTACGAACCGAGCAGACCCTGCTCCTCGCAGCAGGGGAAGAGGAACATCTGCGAGCGCCGCGTCGGGCGCCCGACCGAGGCCTGGGCGACCGCGAGCAGCGCGGCCATGGCGCTGCCGTTGTCGACCGCTCCGTTGTAGATGCGCCCGCCCTGAATGCCCAGGTGATCCCAGTGGGCCGAGAAGACCACCAACTCGTCCCTGAGGGCGGGGTCGGACCCCTCGAGGATCCCGGCCACGTTGAACTGGGGGAACTCGCGGACGGCGCTCACGACGCGGCCCACCGCCCGGACGCTCAGCTCGACCGGGCGAAACTCGCGGGTGTGCGCGCCCCGGCGCAACTCGTCGAGATCCGCGCCGCAGAGAGCGAAGAGGGCGCGGGCCGGGTCCTCGCGGATCCACCCCTGCAGCGCTGTGCCGCGAGGGCCGTCACGGAGCTGAAACTTCTCCCCCTGGAAGCCGTTGCGAGACACCGACCAGCCGTAGGTAGCGGTCGCGTCGGTGTGGATGAGGAGCACGCCGGCCGCGCCGCGCCGAGCCGCCTCCTCGAACTTGTACACCCAGCGCCCGTAGTAGGTGAGGTTCTCCCCGTCGAAGCGCCCGGGCTCGTCGGCCGTGGGCGGCGGCTCGTTGACCATCATGACCAGGAGCTTGCCCGCGCAGTCCACGCCCTTGTAGTCGTCCCAGCGCTCGGCCGGGGCGTCGATCCCGAACCCGACGAAGAGCAGTTGCGCGTCGATCGCGTTGTCCGCCCGCCCGTCGCCGGCGGCGAAGACGATGTCGCCGAACAGCGGCGGGCGGAACTCGCCGCGCTCGCCGCGAAACGCCAACCCGCTCCGGCCGGTGTCCAGCGTGACGCCCAGGACGTCCACCCGCTGCAGAAAGCTCCCGTCGTTCGCTGGCTTCAACCCGAGCGCCCGTAGCTGCGCCTCGAGGTACTTCACGGTCAGGTCGCCCCCGCGCTGGCCGGTGCCTCGCCCCTCGAGCAGGTCGTCCGAGAGAAAGGCCATGTGGGCGCGGATCGGCTCCTCGCGAACGACCGGTCCGTCGTGAACGGCCGGAAGGGCGGCCGCGAACAGGCCGAGGATCAGTGTGGCGGGCATGGTGCCCTCCCAGTGCGCATGGTACAGAAGTGCGCGACGGGAAGCGGGGCCGGGCAGCGCGACGACGAGGGCCGTGGGCCGTGAACCGAGGACCGCGGGGACGGAGGAGAGGTGGGCCGTGCACCGCCCGACGACGTGGTCCGTGGATCATGGGCCGCGAGCGGTGACGACGCGGCGGTCCGGGATTCACGCCCTGTGGGACCTCGGCCCGACCCTGTCCACGGTCCCTCCGCGGTTCGGCTAGAATCCGGACAGGAGAAAGGAGGGTGTGTGGACGAGAAGCCCCAAGGATGCGCTCGAGTCACCGGAGCGGTCCTGGGCGAGCCTCCGCCCGGGTCACCGGAACCCTTGAGAGAAGAAGCGAAAAAGGAGGAGAAGCGCATGACCGCACGGGTCGGCCAGAAGGCGCCGGACTTCAACGCCCCCGCCTACCACAAGGGCGGCTTCACCAACGTGCAGCTCTCGAAGTACTTCGGCAAGTGGATCCTGCTCTGCTTCTACCCGGGTGACTTCACCTTCGTTTGAGCGACCGAAGTGTCGGCGGTCGCCGACAAATACAAGGAATTGCAGGCGCTCGGCGTCGAGGTGTTCTCGGTCAGCGTGGATAGCCACTTCGTCCACAAGATGTGGAACGACCACGAGCTGTGCAAGATGGTCGAGGGCGGCGTGCCGTTCCACATGATCTCGGACCAGGCGGGGAACATCGGCAAGGCGTACGGCGTCTACGACGAGAACCAGGGCATCGAGCTGCGCGGACGCTTCATCATCGACCCCGACGGCGTGGTCCAGGCGATGGAAGTGCTGACGCCTCCGGTCGGGCGCAAGTTCGCCGAGACGGTGCGCCAGGTGCAGGCGTACCAGCTGGTGCGCGCGAGCAAGGGCACCGAGGCGACGCCCGCCGGCTGGATGCCCGGCGAGGCGACGCTCAAGCCCGGTCCGGATCTGGTCGGCAACGTCTGGAAGGTGTGGAAGCCGCACGAGTAGGGCCGTCGGCAGTGCGCGCGCTGGGGAGGGCGGGGCGACCCGCCCCTCTCTCGGTCGATCTCAGGTGCCGCCTCCGCTGGGGGGCGGCGCCTCGGGAGGGACACCATGGTGCCCTTCGCTTTCGCCACTTCCTTTCTGCTCCTCGCCGCGGCGACCCGGCCCGCGACTCCGCTCCACCTCGGCGACGAATTCTCGATCGCCGCGGAGACGCCGATCGAGGAGGTCGTCGGCAATCCGGAGCGGTACCATAACCGTCCCATCAGGACGCGCGGCGTAGTCGCTTCGGTGTGCAACGAGGAAGGGTGCTTCATCGAGGTGGTCCCGAGAGGCGGGGGCGCGGGGATCGTGGCGAACTTCCCGGGGCTGGTCCACACGTTTCCGCTCGACTGCGCCGGGCTCGAGGCGACGGTCGAGGGTGTGCCGTACCGCAAGATCTTCCACTCGGCCCGCGTTTCCCACTGGCAGCGCCACTCGTATCACGTCGGCCGGAGCGTCCCTGAGTACTCGATGATCCTGCGCATGGAGGTCCGTGCCGCCGAGATCGGCGGCGAGCGGATCGCCGTGCCGGAGGTCGCGGCGATTCCGGCGGCCTCGCCCACTCGCGTCGATCTGCTCCGCGAGGAGTTCGAGGACGAAGGGTTCGGCATCGGGCGTCAGCGGCTCGAGGCGAACGTCACGCGGGCGATGCACTGGTCGGCGGCGGCGCGCGTATTCGTCGTGTGCACGGCCGGATCGGTGTCGGTCGACATGAAGGGCGCCGAGCGGATCCGACTCTCCACGGACACGATGGCGTATGTCCCTGCCGGAACCCCGTACTGGCTGACCGCCGAAGGGGGAGCACCGGCGGAGGTTCTGATCGTCTACGCCAACGTCGTGAAGAAGGAGCCCGAGCACAAACACTGAGGACGGTTCGTCCTCGGTGCCTCAGCCTTCGCTTGGCGTGGGAATCGCGGCAGAGCGAAGCGCCCTGCCTGCGCCAGGGCGCGCGGCGTGCGAGCGGACTTCTGGCCGCTCTCCCAGGCGAACACCTCGTCACCCTTCTGCGGGCTTCTTCCAGTGTCCACTATTCCGGAACAGGTCAGCATCCGACGGTCGTCGGTCGTGGAGGGAAAAAACAGGGTAGAGGGAAAGCCAAGAGACCGGGGTCCGGGGACAGACGAACAGGGGAGGGCAAAGAACAAGAGGTTAGGTAAGTCTCTCCCCTTCTCCCTTCCTGCCGTACCCGGTCCACGGTCCACCGCCCACGGTCCACGTCTTGCGCCCTCCTGCGGACAGCTGCGCGGTTGCCCTTGACATTTCCCCATTTTGAGCATATGTTTGTTACATGGGACGACCACCCAACCCCCGACGCGTGGGCCTGAACTTCACGGCGCGGCTCTTCAAGCCGGCGGGAGTGCCTCTGGCCCAGTTGGAGCAGATCCACCTGGATCTCGACGGCATCGAGGCGCTGCGCCTGGCCGACCTCGAGGGGTTGTACCACGACGCTGCGGCCGAGGTCATGGGAGTATCGCGGCCGACGTTCGGGAGGATTCTCGCCGAGGCGCGCGCGAAGGTGGCGGAAGCGCTCGTCGTGGGGAAGGTGCTGCGAATCGGCGGCGGGCCCGTGGTCGAGGGAGACGCCGCGACGTTGCCGTGCCCGGTGCACGGGGGAGGGCGGCGGCGCGGACGCGGCTGCCGCTGCGGGGACGTGTGGGGCGCGAACGGGCCGCAGAGGGCGGCTGGGCGTGGCGGCCACGAGGACGGAGACGAGTGATCGTCTGGGATCGACCTCGGTCCCGAGCGATCCCGGCTACGAGGGGGAGACGACGTGACGGTGGTTTTCGCAGGTGCGGGCATTGTGCTGGGTCTGGCGCTGGCGGCGGTGATGGTCCTGGTGCTGACGCGGTCGAGGATGATCGACGTCTTCGCCAGCCCGCACGACTTCGAGGAGACGGTCACGCGACTCGAGAGCGCCGTCGCCGATGCCGGCTGGTTGATGCCGGATTCGAAGCGACTGAACGACTCGCTGGAGAAGGGGAACGTGCGCTTTCCCCATCGAGTCCACCTGATCAAACTGTGCGAGCCGCGTCACCCGGCGGAGGTGCCGACCGACAAGCGCCAGGTGGCGTGCCTCATGCCGTGCACGTTCGCGGTGTTCCAGACCGACGGCGGTGCGGTGAGGGTGTCCAGGAAGAACACGGCGCTGATGGGCAAGGTGTTCGGCGGCTCGATCCGGCGCGTCATGGGCGGCGGCGTGGCGGACGCGGAGCGAACGATGCTTCGCCGTGCCTTGCGCCCGAGCTGAGTCAAGGGGGGGTGTGGGGAGGGCCCGATGGGCCCGAAGGAGGGTGCAATGCCTGGATTCGATGGAACCGGTCCACGTGGTCAAGGGCCTCGGACTGGAGGCGGAGTGGGAAGGTGCGCGCCGCGGCCGGAAGAGGCGGGGGTCGTGTTCGGAGTCGGGCGCGGCGGCGTTCCACGCGGCGGAGGGGTGGGCCGCTGCCGGGGCGGCCGGGGAGAAGCGTCGTGGATGTCGGCTGACCGGTTCTCGGCGGCCGCCTCCTCACGCTCCGCGAGGACGTTGTGAGGTTCCTGGAGTCGGCGTGTCGAAGGAAGTTCGCGTGAGACACGGGAGAGCCTCCGTGTACGGTCCCGTGCCCAGCCGTCGTCTCGGGGCGAGTCTGGGCGTCGACGTCGTTCCTCCGAAGGTGTGCTCATACGACTGCATCTACTGTCAGCTCGGACCGACGCGCACCCTGTCCGGCGAGCGGGAGACGTTCTATCCGGTCGAGGAGGTCCTCGCCGACGTGAAGGCGAGACTGGCGCTCTGGCCCCCTCCGGACACGATCACGATCGCGGGCTCGGGCGAACCGACGCTGTACGCGGAACTGGGCCGCCTGATCAGGGGAATCAAGGAGATGGCCGCGACGCCGGTGGCGCTGCTCACCAACGGAGGGCTGTTCGGCCGCCCCGACGTCCGCGAGGACGCCCGATCCGCCGACATCGTCCTGCCCAGCCTCGACGCGGGCGACGAGGCGGCGTTCGTCGAGGTGAACCGCCCGGTTCCCGGCACGAGACTGGCGGAGGTCGTCGAGGGCCTCATCCGGTTTCGCAGCGAGTTCGCCGGCCGGATCTGGCTCGAGGTGATGCTGGTCGCGGGCGTGAACGATACCCCCGACCACGTCGGCCGGATCGCCTCTCTGGCCAGGCGCTTCGCGCCGGACCGGATCCAGCTCAACACGCCGGTGCGACCGACGTTCGACGAGCGCGCGGCGCCGATCCCCGCGGAACGGCTGGCGCAGTTGTGCGGGCTGTTCTCGCCGCGGGCCGAGGCGATCGAGGAGGTCCACGCCGGCGTGGCGGGTCCCCCGGAAAGGGTGGGCGAGGCCGCCGAGGTGGTCGGGCTGCTGCGCCGGCGCCCGTGCACGATGGAGGACGTTTCGACCGGTCTGGGGCTGCACCCGAACGACGTGGTGAAACTGCTCACGGAACTGGAACACGCCGGTGAAGTGCACCGCGTGCTGCGCGAGGGGCACGTCTACTGGAGAGCCGTCGATCTGCGGACCGACGGGGCTGCGGAGCGCGCGCGATGAGCGTCCTCGCCGTTCTGCGCGACTCGCTGATGATCACGGGCTTCGTCTTCGTGATGATGCTCCTGGTCGAGGTCGGCCAGGTGTACTCGGCCGGCGTGTTCGGGCGCTGGCTGCGCCGAGGGGGGGTGTTGCGCACGGCCGCCGTCGCGCTGCTCGGTACCGTGCCGGGCTGTCTCGGCGCGTTCACCGACGTGACCCTGTACACACACGGCATGATCAGTTTCGGGACTCTGGCCGGCGCGATGATCGCCGCGAGCGGCGACGAGGCGTTCGTCATGCTGGCGATGTTCCCCGACAAGGCGCTGTTGCTCATGGCGCTGCTCTTCACCTTCGGACTGGCCCTCGCCCTGTTCGTCGACCGTGTCGGAGGCGTTCGCCTCCACCGCGGGAAGTGTTGTCCGGACGGAATCGAACTCCACGATCTCGAGCTGCAGTCCACCACCGGCTCCCTGTGGCGCCCCTCGCTCAGTAGTCTGACTCTGCCGCGAGCGAGCCTGAGCGTGTCGCTTGCGTTGTTCGCTGTCGTCGTGGCGGCCGGTTGGATAGGTCCGGCGGCGTGGAACTGGGTCCGCTGGACGCTGCTGTCCGTGGCGATTCTGGCTCTCGGCGTGGTGCTCACGGTCTCGGAGCACTTCCTCGAGGAGCACCTGTTCGAACACGTCGCGAAACGGCACGCACCGCGGGTCTTCCTGTGGGTGTTCGGCGTGTTGGTCGTCCTGGCGTGGCTCGAGGACGCTGGCCCGCCCCTGGCCGCCTGGATCGACGCCCACCGGGGATGGGCTTTGGTCGCCGCCGCTCTCGTCGGGATCATCCCCGAGTCCGGGCCGCACCTGGTGTTCGTCACCCTGTTCGCGCAGGGCGCGATACCTTTCTCGGTGCTGGCGGCGTCGTCAGCCGTGCAGGACGGGCACGGCATGCTGCCGCTGCTCGCGGAGTCGCCCCGAGAGTTCGTCACGATCAAGGTCGTCAACGCCGCCGCCGGCTTGCTTCTTGGCGGGGGTTTGCTACTACTGGGCGTGTGAGAGGAGAGTGCTGATGCTGAGAATCGCTGTACCCATGACAAACGATGACTTCTCGACCCACTTCGGCGGTGCCGGGAGGTTCGCGTTCTTCGACGTGGAGCAAGCCTCGCGCACGATCGTCGGGCGCTGCTCCGCGACGCCGCCGCCGCACGAGCGCGGGGCGTTTCCGATGTGGCTGAAGGGCGAGGGTGTCAACGTCGTCCTGGCCGGCGGCATGGGGCCGCGTGCGGTGCAGATCTTCCAGCACTTCGGCATCGAGACAGTGCTGGGAGTCGGCGGCGGCCAGCCGGAGCAGATCGTGCGCGACTACCTGGCCGGGACGCTGTCGGCGAGCGGCGAGGGGTGCAGCGGAGGTCATCTGCACGACTGCGGGCACCACGAAGACGGCCGCTGAGCGGGCCGTGAGCGGAGACGGCATGAGGAACCAGGAGCCGATGGGACCCGCGGGAAGATGCGTGTGCGTGGGGTGCCGCGCCACGGAGCCGCACACCCGGGGTGTCCCGTGCAGGGAGCGTCGCTGTCCGAAGTGCGGCAAGGCGATGGTCCGGGAGGGCTCGGCCCACCATGCCGCGGCGGTCGGCAGGAAGGGCGGGACGTCACGCGAGGCGTGAGGTTCCGCGGGTTGAGTCAAGAAAGCGGGGAGAGAATGGCCAAGGAAGCGAGGGGGTTCTTCACCAAACTGGTGCACGCCGGCGCCTTGCACGACGTATTCGGGAGCGCCGTGACGCCGATCTACCAGACGTCGACGTTCGGATTCCACGACGCGCAGGAGGGCGCCGATCGCTTCGCCGGGAAGGCCGAGGGGTTCATCTATACGCGCCTCGGCAACCCGACGATACGAGCGCTGGAGCAGTGCATCGGCGAGCTCGAGGGCGGGTGCGGCGCCGTCGCGACCAGTTCGGGGATGGCGGCCGTGACCACCGCCGCCATCGCCCTCCTCGGGCAGGGCGCTCACGTGGTGAGCACGGCGGCGGTGTACGGTCCCTCCCGGGGACTGCTCGAGGACCACCTCGGCCGCTTCGGGGTCGGCGCCAGCTTCGTCGACACCTCGGACGTCGCCAACATCGAGCGCGCGTTACGCCCGGAGACCCGCATGGTCTACGTGGAGAGCCCGGCGAACCCGTCGATGCAGGTGACCGACATCGCGGCGGCGGCGCGTGTCGCTCACGATCACGGCGCCCTGCTCGTGGTCGACAACACCTTCGCCTCGCCCTTTCTGCAACAGCCTCTCGCACTCGGCGCCGACGTCGTCCTGCACTCGGTGACCAAGTTCATCAACGGCCACGCCGACGTGGTCGGCGGGGTGCTGATCGCGAAGGAGGAGGCCCTGTTGAAGCGCCTTCGCGCGGTGATGATCGCCACCGGCTGCAACATGGACCCGCACCAGGCCTTCCTCGTGCACCGCGGCGTCAAGACGCTCGGGCTGAGGCTCGAACGCGCCCAGGTCTCGGCGCAGCGGATCGCGACGTGGCTCGAGTCGAGGCCCGAGGTGGCCTGGGTGCGCTACGTCGGCTTGCCGTCGCACCCGCAGCACGAGCTGGCGAAGCGCCAGATGCGCGGGCCCGGCGCGATGATCAGCTTCGAACTCAAGGGCGGGCTGGAGGCCGGACGTCGGTTGATGGACCGCGTCCGTCTCGCGACGTTGGCGGTCTCGCTCGGTGGAGTGGAGACGCTGATCGAGCACCCCGCCTCGATGACCCACGCGGGCGTGTCGCGCGACGAGCGCATCAAGGCCGGGATCTCCGACGGTCTGGTGCGCTACGCGGTCGGAATCGAGGATCCCGAGGACCTCATCGAGGACCTGCGGCAGGGTCTCGAGTCGTGAGCGGCCTCGCGGACGGGGCCGCGCCGGAGACTGCCGAGGAGCGCAGGAGTGCCTTCGCTCAGCGATCCGCCGAGTACCTGAAGAAGGGGCACGACCGTCAGGCGGCGGCGCGACTCGTCGCCGAGGCAGCCGGGGATCTCACCGGCCCGGCCCTCGACGTCGGCACGGGAAAGGGGCTGCTGGCCATGGCGCTGGCGCGGCGCGGTCTCGAGGTCGTGTCCGTGGACATCAACGCCGAGGACAGCGCGCTCGCCCGTTTGCTCGCCGAGGAGGCGGGTCTGGATCGCCGGATACGGTTCGTGCTCCAGGATGCTTCAACGCTGCCCCACCCGGACGGCGCCTTCGGTTGCGCCCTGATGATGGACGTCCTCCATCACCTGGCCGATGCCTCGCCCGTGCTTCACGAGATGGCGCGCGTGGTGCGGCCCGGCGGTACGATCGTGGTGTCGGACTTCACCGAGGAGGGTTTCGCCGTGGTGGCGGCGATCCACCGTGGCGAGGGGCGCGAGCACGGGCGCAGTGCGGTGACGGTGGAGGCGGCGGCCGAGATTCTGACGGCGGCGGGGTGGTGCGCGGGTGGAGAGGCGTACGGCCACCTCCACCATGTGCGGTGGTTCGTCAAGGTGTGAGTGACCGCCCGGTGCGGCGGACGAGGAGGCGGCGATGGGGACCGTGGGACGGAAGATCATCGGCATGGACGTAAACGAGCTGTTGCGGCTGCTCAACGCCGCGTATGCGAGCGAGTGGCTCGCCTACTACCAGTACTGGCTCGGTGCGAGGCTGATCAAGGGCCCGATGAAGGACGCGGTCGCCGCGGAGTTGAACCTGCACGCGACCGAGGAGCTCAACCACGCGGTGTTGCTCGCCGGGAGGATCATCCAGCTGGGCGGAGATCCGGTCCTCGACCCGCGGAGGTGGTTCGAACTCAGCCCGTGCGCCTACGACTCGCCGGAGGACCCCTACGTCGCCGTGATCCTCGACCAGAACATCGCCGGGGAACAGTGCGCGATCACCACCTACACGCAGCTGATGGACGTGACCAAGGACAAGGACATGGTCACCTACAACCTGGCCCTGACGATCCTCGAGCAGGAGGTGGAGCACGAGGAGGACCTGCAGAGCCTGAAAGAGGACCTCGACCTCATGGTCGCGCGCGGCAGCAAGTGACGCGGCTCCCGCGTCGACCGTGAGGCGTGCGCATCGCGGCGTGAAGTCCCCCGACTTCACACGGTGCGTGGACGGCCCACGGGCACCGGGGGATCACACCTCGCTGGTCAGCGTCGCGCCGGTCTCCACCCGCCCGCGGGAGCGCAGCCGGATGATCAGTTCGTCCAGGACGCTGTAGCCGGCCGGGACGACGAACAGCGTGAGCAGCGTCGAGACGGCGATGCCGCCGACCAGCGCGATCGCCATCGGCCGCTGCAGCTCGGCGCCGGGGCCGATCGCCATCGCGGGCGGCAGCGCCCCGGCGATCGTTGCCATCGAGGTCATGAGGATCGGCCGCAGGCGGATCGGGCACGCCTGGAGCAGGGCGTCGTGTCGAGCGAAGCCGCGCTCGCGGAACTGGTTGGTGAAGTCCACGAGCATGATCGAGTTCTTCTTGGCGATGCCGACCAGCAGGATCAGTCCGAGCATCGAGTAGACGTTGAGGCTCTGGCCCGAGACCCACAGCGCGAACAGCGCGCCGGACACGGAGAAGGGCAGCGCGAGCAGGATCGTGACCGGGTGGACGAACGAGTTGAACTGCGACGCCAGCACCATGTAGGCGACGAGCAGGCCGAGGGCGAAGGCGAACCAGAGCGACTGGAACGAGTCGCGGTAGGCCTTGGCGCTTCCGGACGTGACCGCCCGATAGCCGTCGGGAAGTACGTCGCGGGCGATCGCCAGCGACTGATCGATGGCCTTCGACTGCGATTCTCCGGCCGAGACGTTGGCGAAGATGGTGATCGCGCGTTCCCGGTCCCTCCTGGTGATCGTCTGGAGCGTCGGCTCCTGGTTGACGGTAATCAGGTCGCCGAGGTGGACCATGCCGCCGCCACCGGTGCGCACGAGGAGTCGCGAAATGTCCTCGGGTCGTTGCCGCTGATCCGCGAGGAGGCGGACGCGGATGTCGAAGCGCCGCCCCTTGTCCTTGAACTTGCCGACGCGCTGGCCGCCGATCGCCGAGTTGATCGTCTCGCCGATGGCGCTCATGCTCACGCCGAGATCGGCGGCCTTGTTGCGGTCGGGCACGACCTGGACCTCGGGCATGCCGACCTGGTAGTCGGTGTCGACGTCGGTGACGATCCCCGACTGGCGCATCCGCTCGGCGATTCGACGCGCGGCGTCGGCGAGCACTTCCCAATCGGGCCCGCGCACGTTGAACTCGACCGGGAAGCCCCCGCCGCGTGAAGGTGAGAAGCCGCTCTGCGAAATGTCCTGCAGGACCACCCGCCCGCCGGGGATGGTCGCGAGGCTTCGCCGCACGACTTCCATGAACTCGAGCTGGCTGAGCGGGCGCCCGATCGCAGGGTCCACGGGCCGCTCCCTGGGGTCCTTCATGTTGACGAACGCCATTCCGGAATTGACCGCGCTCCAGCCGCCAACCGAGCCGGCGAACAGGTCGACCTCGGGGCGTGTTGCGAGGTACGCCTCGATCTGCCGGAAGTAGCGGTCGGTGGCGTCGAGACTGGTTCCGACGGGGGTCTGGAAGCGGATCATGAAGCGGCTCATGTCCTGACTCGGGATGAACTCCTGGCGCAGCAGGAAGAACGTGCCGAGCGAGACGACGAAGAATCCGAAGGAGCCGATCAGAACGGCGGTGCGGTGCTGCAGGGCCGGGCGGAGAAGGCGGAGGTAGAGATTCGACAGGCGAGCGAAGGTCCGGTCCACGGCACGCCCCAGGCGGCCGCGGTGTTCTACCTCGAGGAAACGCGAGCAGCGCATCGGCGCGAGGGTCAGGGCCTCGAGCAGCGAGAGCAGGACCGCCACCGAGATGGTCACGCCGAACTGGAAGAAGAACTTGCCGATGATCCCCTTCATGAAGGCGACCGGCAGGAAGATGGCGACGATGGCCAGCGTGGTCGCGGCCGCGGCGAAGGTGATCTCGCGCGCGCCGACCGAGGCCGCCCTGATCTTGCCCTCGCCCTGCTCGCGGTGCCTGTAGATGTTCTCCAGCACCATGATGGCGTCGTCGACGACGATGCCGACGACCAGGGTGAGTCCGAGCACGGTGTAGGTGTTGAGGGTGAAGCCCAGGAAATAGATGACGATGAAGGTGCCGAGTATCGACGTGGGGATGGCGAGCAGGATGTTGAGGGTGGTCGACCAGGATCCCAGGAACAGCCAGCACACGAAGCTGGTGAGAAGGGCGGCGAGCACGAGCGTGAAGAGGATCTCGTTGATCGAGCGCTCGATGAAGGCGGTAGTGTCCCAGTTGACGTTGAGCTGGAGGCCCTCGGGGAGTTGCTGGCGCAATACCTCGATCTTTGTCTTGATGTCGCGCCCGACCTGCACGGCGTTGGCGCCGCGCAGCTTGGAGATGGCGAAGCCGATCGAGTTCTCGCCCAGCGTCCGGTTCAGCCGGCGCCGGTCCTCGAGGCCGTCCTCGACCACCGCGACGTCCTCGAGGCGCACCGGGGCGCCGGCCTCGTAGGTGATCACCAGCCTGCGGAACGACTCGATGTCGATCGCCTCGCCCTGCGCGCGGACGTTCATCTCCCGCTCGGCCCCCTCGATGCGTCCGGCCGGCATTTCTAGGTGCTCGCGCTGGATCGCGCGGTTGACGTCGATGATCGTCAGGTTGTGCGCTTCCAGCCGCTGTGCGTCGTACCAGACGCGGACGTTGCGGTCGCGAAAGCCGAACACGTCGAGCGTGCCGACGCCCTCGATCATCTGCAACTGAGGGCGGATGACGTTGCGGACGTAGTCGGCGAGGAACACCGGCGGTCGGTCGCCGGACAGTGCCAGGCGGATTATCGGCTGGTCCTCGGGGTTGGACTTGGAGATGTTCGGTGGGTCGACTTCGCGCGGCAGGTCGTGCATGGCCCGCGAGACCTTGGTCTGGACGTCCTGGAGAGCGGCGTCGATGTCACGGCCGATGTCGAACTCCAGCGTGATCGAAGCCGAGCCCATGCGCGCCGTCGAGGACATCCGCTGCACACCCTCGACGGTGGAGAGAGCGTCCTCGAGCGGATCAACGATGTCGGTCTCCATGATCTCGGGGGAGGCGCCTTCCCAGGACACACCGACGCTGACGATGGGGAAGTCGACGTCGGGGTTCTGGCTGATACCGAGCCCCTTGAACACGCCGCCGAAGCCGGTGTAGCAGATGATGCCGAAGCCGATCAGGGCGATCATCAGCACCCAGGCGAAGACGTGGTTGCGGATCGAGATGTCGGCCAGCGTCATTCCGGTGGCGATCTGCCTGGGGTCCTCGATCGGCTCGCGCGGCTCCGGGGCCTCGCTCATCGAGCCTCCGTGTTGTCCCGGATCTCGAGGGGGATCCCGTCGGCAAGGCGATCGGAACCCTCGACGACCACGGTCTCGCCGCCCTTGAGGCCGGCCGTCACCTCGACGAAGCCGTCGCCGGTGCGCAGACCGATCTGCACCGGCTGGAGCCGCGCCTTGCCCTCCTCGACCAGGTAGACGACGAAGCCCCGCTCGCTGGCCTGGATCGCACTCTCCGGGACGACGGCCGCGGCCGAGCGGGTGGTCGTGGTGAGGGCGATCTCGGCGAAGAAGCCCGGTTTGAGTTCCCCGGGGTTGGCCACCCAGGCGAGCACTTCGACCTGCCGGGTCGTCGGATCGGCGACCTCGCCGACGTGGAAGACCCGGGCGGTGAACTCCTTGTTGCCCAGGGAGGCGACCCGAAAGCCGACCTGCTGGCCCCTGGTGACGCGCAACGACTCGGCGTCCGAGACCTTGAACCGGAGCCTCAACCGGCCGATGTCGACCAGGGTCGCGACCGGGTCGCCGGCCTGGACGAATTGCCCCGTGTCCACGCTCCGGGTGTTGATGACGCCAGCGCGCAGCGGGCGCACCTCGGAACGCGCCTGATTCTGCAGGGCGATGCCCAGCGCCGCGTTGGCGGCGGCCGAATCGGCCGCCAGACGCTCCGCCTCTTGCCTGGCCCGGGACAACTCCTCGTCGGCGACGAGCTGCTCGCGGGCGAGCTGTTCGCGCCGCTCCAGCTCCGCCTTCGCCCTCGTCCAGTCGGCGACGGCGCGGCGGTGGGCAGCCTCGGCCCGAGCGGCTTCGAGCCGGTAGCGGTCAGGGTCGATGCGTGCCAGGACGGTCGAGGGCGCGACGGCGTCGCCGGCGTTGAACAGCACGTCCTTCACCGCCCCGCTCACCTCCGCCGTGACCTGGACGATCTCGTCGGCTTCCAGGGATCCGAGCGCGCGAACGTTGTACGCGACCTCCTGCAACTCCACGGTCGTGGCGCGCACCGGCAACGGGCGCGGCCCGGAAGCCCGCTTCGTGCCGCCGGTGCCGCTCCCTCCGCCGCACGCTGTGGACACAAACCCCAGAACGACCACGCTCGCCAGACACGACCGACTGTTCACAATTCCTCCACGTCCATGACCTCGAGGGGGGTCGGCATTGCTTGCTTCGCCGCCGGGCCTCGCGCTGCCGCTGGCGGGGCCGTGGAGCATTGTGGACCGGCAGGAGGAGCTTGTCCATCGCGAAGCGTGCACGCAGTTCGGTGGCGGCGGCGGCAGCGACGGGCGGGGAGCCACGCCGTCCCTGTTGCCTCGGGTGGGAATTCGCTTGGAGGGTGATTCGTGGCCTGAATGGGGACCTGGTCAGGAAGACGCCGTTGCTCGTCGTCAAGGGGCCGTGGCCGGTGTGGGAGTCTCGTCCCTGGAGGTTGCCGGGAGTCGCCGGATGGTTGAGGGTGGGCGTGCGAACTCCAAGCTCGCGACCTGTGCGTGCCGGGCAGGGTGCGCCCGCGCTACGCTGCAGTCGTCGCTCGCGCCGAGGTGGTCACGCCGGGCCGGACGGCGACTGGTTGACCGGACCGGCCGCGCGGAGTTCGCCGGCGTCAAACCGCCTCTCGACCTCCTCGGGAGGTATCGGCGGGCCGTAGAAGTACCCTTGCGCCAGCTCGCAGCCGAGGCCGGCGAGCGTCGTGCTGGTGTCGCGGTCCTCCACACCCTCCGCAACCACGGCGAGGCCGAGGTTGCGCCCCAGCTCGACCGTGGACCGAACGATCACGTAGCTGCGCGGGTCGGTGTTGATCGCGTGGACGAACGAGCCGTCGATCTTCAGGGTGTGGACGGGAAAGCGCGTCAGGTACGCCAGCGACGAGTAGCCGGTGCCGAAGTCGTCGATCGACAGCCGGGCGCCTGTCGCCGTCACCGGTGTGACCGAGCGCAGCGCCGCCTGGGGGTCGCTCATCAGGGCCGTCTCGGTGATCTCGAACTCGACACGCGTCGGGTTGACGCCCGATTGGCGGATCAACTCGCGCAGCCGGGCCGCGCACGTGCGGTCGTGGAGGTTGCGCATCGAGAGGTTGATCGCCATGGTCAACGCCGGCGCCCGCGTGTTCCACCTTCGAAGCTGCGCGAGGGCCTGCTCGACGACCCAGAACGTCAGTTCGTGAATCAGGTCGCCGGCCTCGGCGAGCGGGACGAACGCCGCCGGGGGGAGCACGCCCAGCCGGGGGTGGTTCCAGCGCACGAGCGCCTCGAAGCCCACGACCGTTCCGGTCCCGAGTTCGACTTTGGGTTGGAAGTGAAGTCGCAACGAGTCGTCCCGGATTGCCTGGCCGAGATCGGACATCAGCGCGAGCCTCTCGGGCGTGTGCGTATCCAGCTCGCGCGAGTACGTCACGACGCCGACCCCGGTCCGCTTGGCCGCGTACAGCGCCACGTCGGCGCAGCGCAGGAGTTCGTGACTGTCGGAGCCATGGTCGGGGAGCACGGAGACGCCGGCGCTCGCCGCGAGTTCGAGCGAAAGGCCACGGACGAGGAACGGCGCCTTGACCTCGGCGAGCGCTCCGTGCGCCTTCTCCTCCGCGTCGGCCACGTCCCGCACGTCGTCGAGGAGCACGACGAACTCGTCGCCGCCGAGCCTGAACACCTGGGGGCGAGGCCCGTAGGCGCGCGCCGCCAGACGGGATCCGAGCTGGATCAGCAGCTCGTCACCGACGTGGTGACCGAGGGCATCGTTGATCTCGCGGAACCTGTCGAGGTCGAGGAGCATGAAGGCTGTCGGATCCGTGGGGGCGGCGTGCTGACGGGTGGCCGCGAACTCGCGGTGGAGCGCCGCCCGGTTGGGCAAGCCGGTGAGCGGGTCGTGGAAGGCCTGGTGCTCCAGGCCCGCGACGTGCTTGGCGTTGGCGATCGCGAGCGAGACGGTCTTGCCGATGGTCTGCAGGATCTCCGGGCCGATCTGGTCGAGGTCGTGGGGTTGCCGATACACGAGGTTCAAGGTTCCGAGGGGCTCGCCCTCCCAGGCGAGGGGGATGATCATCGCCGAGCGCACGCCCCGCCGCACCAGAGCGTCGCGGACGACCGGCTGGAGGCGCGCGTCGGTGGCGATCTCGCTGCTGGCCAGTATCTTGCGCTCCTTCAGAGCGATGCCCGCGAGGCTCCCTTCGAGGGGGAGATACTCGCCGGCGGCCAGTTCCTCGGGCGTGAAACCGCGCTCGGCGACGATCCGCAGCCGGGCCCCGTCGTCGTCGAGCACGTAGAACGCGGTGAGCGGCGGGCGGGCGAGACGGTCGAGGGCGGCGACTGTCTCCCTGGCGACCGCTTCAAGGTCCAGCGTGCGGTGCAGCCGGTTGGTGAGGTCGGTGGTCAGTTCGAGCGCCGCGTTGCGGGCCTCGAGTTCGAGCCGCGACCGGCGCGCGGTCTCCTCGGCCTCGAGGCGCGCCCCGACCTCCTGCTGGAAGCGGACGAGGGCGGGCACCCAGAGAACGACGCCCGCCGCGGCGTGCAGGATACCGACGGTATAGCCGACGATGTACTGGACGAACAGGAGCACATTCCCCAGCTCGGCGTGGCCTTCGGGCAGTTTCTCCACGTCGAGCAGATCGAGGAAGGCGCCCATGGAGAGGAGCAGCAGGCCGACGAGCAGGAGGTCGAAGCCGCGGTGTCGCGGGGTGATCCTGCCGCGCACCCTGGCCAGGGCCACGACGATCCCGACCAGCGTCAGGGCGATGGCGACCTCGGTGATGCTCTCGAGCATCAGGCGGTACCGGCCAGCCGGTTCGTCGGGCCGCGCTCGGACGACGAAACCTCGGGCCGCCGCGGCGCGCCCCGCAGACCCACCTCCACGCGCATTCCCTGGAGCCTCCCGATCATCATCGGACGGGTCGGCAGGTACGTCAATGGCGCGCCGCCGCGGGACTCCGCCTCCGTCAGGGGGGCAATCGCAGCGCGTTCCGGCGGGGTGATGGGGTCACGGGCGTGAGGACAGGCTCACTGCCCTGGGCGAAGATCGCGAGAGGGCAACTGCAACCCCCGGCCCTCGTAGTGGGCGATCGCTTCCTGAATCCGACTGACGAGGGCATGTGGCGCGACCCGGCCGCAGGCACCGAGGCCCTGCAGGGGCTGGCACAGACCGCGGCACCAACCGACCTGGTGGCCGTTGTAGGGACAGCTGATCGCGCCGTTGGGCTTGAGAGGAGGGCGTTCGTTCCGTTCGGGGAGGGGCTTGAGCAGGGGCACGGGTCTCTCCTGGGCCGGGAAACACCCGCGCGCGTCGTCTTCTTCCCCGGGTACACTGAAACAACGACGATGGCAGAAACCTCCCGGACCGTCCGCGCCCGGGCCTCGGCGCCATTGACCCTGGGACTCCTGGTCCTGGTGGCCTGTTTCGAGGACCCGGTCGAGGAGCGCCTGTCCGTGCGCTTCCGGTCCGACGGCTGCTACGAGATCACGTCGTCGGTGGAGATCGCGAACGACCCGGGCGGGGGCGGCAACGAGGCTTTGGCCCGCAGGCTCGAGGAGACCCGCCGCCTGTACGAGGGGCAAGGCGACGCCTGGACGCGGCGTTTCGAGGCCCTGGGAGCGTCGTGGGACCGGCTCGTCCTGGAACGCGGCTCGGGCCGTCTCGCCCGGGTCGAGCGCAGCGCGTCGGCGTGCAACCCCGACGGCATGTCGAGATTCTTCGCCGACGCCGGTCTGGCGGCGAGCGTGCGGATCGCGAGCGGCGAGGCGGTGTTCGAAATCTTCCCCGGCCGTCCGAGCCGTGCCAGTCGGGCTCAGCGCGACCGAGTGGCGGAGACGCTCGGGGCGTGGAGCGAGGCAGTGGCCGGCTACCTCGTGGCAGTGGACCGCCTGTACGTTCACCTCGCCGGACGCCCCGAGTCCGTGCGGCCGTGTCTGGCGGTGCTGTACCGCGAGCACCTCGCGGACGAGGCGGTGGAGAGTGCCGGCGCGCCCGATGAGGAGGGCGCACGACTCGTTGACGGCGTTCGCGACGGCCGGGCAACGGTACTCGAGGTGTTCGACGTGCCGGAAGGCGAGGCGTACGGCCTCAACGAACTCTCGCTCCTCGTGTTCGATCCCTTCCCGGCGCCGCTGTCGGTGACCGTCGCCGGCGAGGTGCTCGAGGTCGAGGGGTTCGAACGGAGCGGCGACGGAACGCTGCGCGCCGGGGGCTTCGGCTTCGTCGCGGCGCTGGAAGGCCTGGAGGGGCGTTGGATCGCGCCGGATCCGCTCTTCACGCACCTGCGCGCCATGCGCGAGGTGCCGGACGGGCACCTCGACCTGAACATCCTGGCCACGGCGGAGCGTCGCTCCTCCGCGCCTTCCGCCCGGGAGGTCGAGGAGGCGCTCAAGGCGCGCCTGTCGCCCGCGCGGGTCTATCGCGTTCGCTGGGCGCCGAGCGGGGAGGACGGACCTGCCCCGCGCGCCGACTCCAGTTCGTGAGCGCGGTTCGGTGAGTCGTGCGGGACGCGGAGTCGGCGACACGGCGATGGTGGACGCAGGGTGGCCGGGGAACCGAGCGCTGCCCGCCGCGGTTCGCGTCCGCCCGGTCCGTGCTACGATTCCGACAACGCAGGGAGACTCCAGGAAGTGCACGGATTCACGACGCACCGCGACCGGCGGTCGCCCCGCGTGCCGCGGCCCGATGGCCCCGGCGCCGCGGACGCAAGGGAGGTTCACGATGAGAAGAGTTCTCGGCCCGTCGCTTCTGGCATCGGCGGTGATCGGACTCCTGGCCTGCGCGTCCGCACGCCCCGAACCGGAGTTTGCCGGAGCACGCATCGACCCGGGGTCCGTGGTTGCCAAGGTCGACGCCTTCGTGCTCGTCATCGACGCTTCGTTGTCGATGGGACAGGTCACCGCCGAGGGTCGCAAGCTGGATGTCGCCCGGTCGCTGGGCTTCGCACTGGCGGCGACGATCCCGGAAGAGGACTATCGGGCCGGCGTGCGTTCGTTCGGTCAGGGTCCGTGCCTGCCGGCGGACCGCACGTGGCTGTTGTGGGGGATGGAACGCTGGGCGACCGGGGCCGCGCAGAGGGCCATCGACTCGGTCGTCTGCGCCGACGGCTTCAGCCGGCTCGACCTGGCGTTGGCCGCCGCGGAGACGGACCTCCAGGGGAGCCCGGGACGTGTCGCGCTCATCGTGATCAGCGACGGGATGCACATGGGCGAGCGGGTCGAAAGGGCGGCTGAGGCTCTCGCCCGGCGGTTCGGACCCAGGTTGTGCCTGTGGCCGATTCACGTCGGTGACGACCGCAGCGGCCGCGCGCTGCTTGCCAACCTGGCGCACACGGCTGCGTGCGGGAGGGCGACGGCTGCCGGCGACCTCGCGACTTCCGGAGCCATGGAAGCGTTCGTCCGCGAGGCGCTGCTCGAGCCGGACACCGACAGGGACGGCGTGGGAGACCCCCGTGACCGCTGTCCCGGCACTCCTTTCGGCGTCCGAGTGGACGACCGCGGCTGTCCGCTCGACGCGGACGGCGACGGCGTGTTCGACGATCGCGATCGCTGCCCGGGAACGCCGCCGGGCACGGTCGTGGACGAGTCCGGCTGCACACCGGATGCCGACGGCGACGGCGTCGCGGACCCGCTCGACCGTTGTCCGGACACGCCTCGGGGCACGGCCGTGGACGAGCACGGATGCCCGTACGCCGCCGCGGCGGCCGGCGAACTGCGGCTCGAAGGGACGATCCTGTTCGACTTCGACAAGGCGGAGATCCGGCCCGACGCCGTGGCGTTGCTCGATTCAGTGGCGGCCCAGCTCAAGGCCGACCCCGCTCTGCGCGCGGTCCTGGTCGGGCACACCGACGCGATCGGCGGCGAGGCGTACAACCGGATGCTCTCCGAGCGCCGGGCAGCCGCCGTATCCGAGGCGCTGCTCGCCCGTGGAGCGAGCGCCGAGCAACTCTCGACGCTGGGCAGAGGGGAGAGCGAACCGGTGGTCCCGAACGACTCTCCGGAAAACCGCGCCCGGAACCGGCGCGTCGAGGTGAGCCCGCCCCGCTGACGCGCGCCGGCGCGCGTCAGGAGTCAGGGCCCGGCCGGTCGGACCGGTCCCGAACCGGCGCCGGTGCGTTCGATCGCGGCGGCGATCTCCTCGAAGTCGACGGGGACGAGCCGCAGCATGGCCGCGCCGATCCAACCGTCGACCTGCGCGGCGTCACGCGCGCCGACGATCGCACCGGTGACTCCCGGCCAGGCCAGCGTCCACGCCACTGCGACCGCCGCGACGGAGCACCCGTGACGCTTCGCGATCGGGCGCAGGGCGTCGCGCAGCGCCAGGTTGGCGCTCAGACCCGGTTCGCGGAAGTACGGCACACGTCGTCGCCAGTCGTCCGGAGGGAGGAGCGCGGACCGGCGCGCGCTGAACGCGTCCGTCAGGAGTCCCGCCTGCATCGGCGAGTAGACGATCACCCCGACGTCGTGCTCGCGGCACCACGGGATGACGTCGCGACCCGAGTCGCGGCGAATGGCCGAGAACGGAGGCTGCAGCGAGCCGACCGGGCGGAGGCCGTGACAGCGCTCGAGCAGGGGCACGTCGAAGTTGGAGACCCCGATCGCCCTGACCTTCCCATCCTCCTGCAGGCGCGCCATCGCCGCCCAGGCGTCCTCGATCGGCGTGCCGGGGTCGGGCCAGTGGCACTGGTAGAGGTCGATGCGGTCGACGCGCAACCGGCGCAGCGACGCCTCGCACTCGCGGCGGATCGATTCGGGGCGCAGCGTCCGGACCGGGTCGGCCATCGGCTGGGCGGAGTCCGTCTCGAGGCCGCACTTGGTGAACACCAGCGGCCGGTCTTCTCGCGACACACGGCCAAGCGCGCGGGCGACCACCTCCTCGGAGTGGCCGAGTCCGTACACCGCGGCGGTGTCGATCCAGTTCACGCCGTGCTCCACGGCGCGAACCATGGCGGCCACGGACTCCTCGTCGTCCTGGGGGCCCCATCCGTACGACCAGCCTCCGCCGCCGGCGGCCCAGGCGCCGAAACCCACCACGGTGATCTCCAAGCCGGTCGATCCGAGAATCCGGGTCGGGAGCGCCATCGGGTCCTCCACGCGGCGCGGAGGCGTCGAGCCCCGGCCGTGCTCGATTGTAGGACGCCGCGGCGCTCGATGGCTCGCCCTGCGCGTCCTCGCGGGATCGGCAGGGCGCGATCGCCGGCGCGCGTTCCCGGCTAGACTGGATTGAGATCGCCGCGCCGGGTTCGCGTCCCGACGCGGTGACCTCCGGAGGAGTCGTGGCCGAGCGCACCATCCTCGATCTGTTCCGCGCGGACGTCGCGTCGTTCCGCCGTGTTCACCTGACGCACCACCTCCCGGGCGAGACGCGCTCGCTGTCCTCGGAGCAGTTCCTCCATCAGGTCGCCTGGCTTGCCGAAGGCCTGGCGCGGGCGGGCGTGAAGGCCGGCGACCGGGTGATGCTGCTGTGCGACAACCGTCCGGAGTGGCACGTCGTGGACCTCGCCGTGATGTCGCTGCGCGCCGTCGACGTGCCCGTGTACGGCACACTGACTGCGGGACAGGTCACCTACCAGGCGCGTGACTCTGGAGCCGTCGCGGCGGTCGCAGACACCGACGCGCAGATGAGCAAGCTCCTGGAGGCGCGGGACTCCTGTCCCCGGCTCCGGCTCCTCATTCAGGTCGACGGCGCGCCGCGTGGCGGGGTGACGGCGCTGTCCGACGTGGTCGCCGAGGGGAAGGAGCCGCTGGCGCGAGAGCGGTTCTGGCGGCGCGCCGAGGAGGTGTGGTCCGACGATCTGGCCACGGTGATCTACACCTCGGGCACGACCGGCGACGCCAAGGGCGTGATGCTCACGCACGGCAACCTCGTCGCCAACGTGCTCGCGGCGGCGCCCCGCGTGCCGGTCGAACGCGACGACCTGGCCCTCGAGTTTCTCCCGCTGTGCCACGTGTTCGAGCGCATGCTCGGCTACGTGTACATGTGGAGGGGGATCGCCCGGGCCTACTGCTCCGTCCACCACGTCGCGGATCTGATCGCGGCGATCAGGCCGACGCTGTTCGCCGGCGTACCGCGCTTCTACGAGAAGGTGCGCGATCGCGCGATCGAGCGCGCCGGCAGTTCCGGGCCGAGGGCCGCGCTGTTTCGCTGGGCCCTCGGGGTTGGGCGAAGGGCGGCGCATCGGCGCATCGCCGGCCGGACGATCGAGGCCTCGCTCGCCGCGGAACTGGCTCTCGCCGACCGCCTCGTCCTGTCCCGGATCCGCTCCGCTATGGGCGCGCGCCTGCGCTGCTGCATCAGCGGCGGCGCCGCGCTCTCCCTGGAGGTGGCCGAGTTCTTCCACGCCGCCGGCATCCGGTTGCTGGAAGGCTACGGTCTGACCGAGACGTCCCCGGTGATCGCCGTGAACTCGCCCGCCCCGGGCGGGCTGAGGCTCGGCACGGTGGGCAAGCCGCTCGACAACCTCGAGCTGAAGTTCGCCCCCGACGGCGAGCTGCTCGTCAGGGGACCTTCCGTGACGTCCGGGTACTGGCACAAGCCGGAGGCCAGCGCCGAGGCGTTCGACGAGTCCGGGTTCTTTCGCACCGGCGACATCGCCGAACTGGACGACGGCGGGTTCCTGCTCATCACCGACCGGAAGAAGGACATGATCGTCACGGCCGGCGGCAAGAACGTCGCGCCGCAGCCGATCGAGAGCGCACTGGCCCGCTCGCCTCTGGTCGACGCCGCCGTGGTCGTGGGCGACGGACGGCCGGCGATCGTGGCGTTGTTGTCGCCCAGTGAACCGGAGGTCAGGCGGGTCGCCCGGGCGCTCGGGCTCGGAGACGACCCTCTCCCGTCACTGGTGGCGGAACCTCGGATCCGGGACATCTTCGCCGCGGTTGTCCACGAGGTGAACGGAGGGCTGGCGCGATTCGAGCAACTCAAGACCTTCAGGATCCTGCCCGCACCCCTTTCGGTCGAGAGCGGACTTCTCACACCGACGCTCAAGGTCAGGCGGCGAGCGATCGAGCGGACGTACGCGTCGCTGATCGAAGAGATGTTTGCGACCCGCTGAGTCCGACACACGCGGTGCCCTCGAGGTCGCGCCCGAGGTCCATCGGGCGGAGAATCAGCTCTCGTACGTCGTCTTCTCCCTGATGACGACGCCGCGCGTGGCCAGTTCAGCGACGAACTCCCTGTACAACTCGCCGTAGATACCGTCCTCCGGGGGCACGATCCCGGTTTCGCGGATTCGCCCGGCGGCGAGCATACGCACCGCGATCGCCACCGGGAACCCGGTGGCGCGCATCATCGACGACAGCCCGTGCTTGGGGTCCGCCTCGTCCCACATGAAGTACTCGATCTTCACGCGTTTTCCACCGCGCTCTCCGGTCAACGTGTTGTACATCACGCACACGTCGGTCTCTCCCTCGCGGGGGCGGAGGCGGGGCGTGATCAACGCGAGCAGGACCTCGCGGGGCACGACCTCGACGCCGTTGACCTGCACCGGTTCGAGGTCGAGCAGCCCGCACTCCTTGAGCGTCTGCACGCCCTCCCAGTGGCCCGGCCAGCGGACCGTCTTCTCGGCGAACTCCCTCAACTGTGGCCGGGAAAAAATGAAGGAAGGCATCCCGGGCGTGACCGCGCACTCGAGTGGTTCGTCCTTGCCGAATTCGGTGAAGCGGAACGGCTCGCGATCGGTGCCGGCGATCACCTCGACCACGCGACCGTCCCTGATCACCTTGAGCCCGATGACGTACTCGCGCAGCACGTGTTCGAACGCCCAGGTGATCATGTAGCGGAGCGGATGGTGGGCCGCGGCATCCTTGGCAGGGATGCCGCCGACGCGCGCGATTGCTGCTTCGGCGCGATCGAGAGAGCGGATACCGTCACCCAGGGTGATGTTGGACAGGCCGGGGGCGAAGCCCATGCCGTCGAGGAAGGCGATGTTGCGGG
>JBFMCD010000069.1:0-33639 GCA_040754885.1 Acidobacteriota bacterium | reverse complement strand
GCAGGGATGCCGCCGACGCGCGCGATTGCTGCTTCGGCGCGATCGAGAGAGCGGATACCGTCACCCAGGGTGATGTTGGACAGGCCGGGGGCGAAGCCCATGCCGTCGAGGAAGGCGATGTTGCGGGTGACCGCCTGCTCGTGGAGCCAGTCGCCGTACTCATCCAAGCTCATGTCGCCGGGGAGCCGGAGCCCTTCGATCTCGTACGCGTCCGGCCGGCGATGGTACTCCTCGAGCATGTCGACGATCGGCAGGCCCGAGGTGACGGCCAGCTCCGCTGTCAGGTAACTGGTGCGACGGTCGGGCAGCGCCAGCGCGCCGGCGTCGAAGCGACCCATCAGGCGCTGCATGCTCGTGCGGTCATCCACGTCGGCGACGTGCACGCTGACGGTCTCGGAACCGATCCAGCGTTTGACGGACTCGAGAGCGTCCCTTCGTCGCCCGACGAGTCCGATCTCCTTGACGCCCGGATCCCTGGCGAGATCCCAGGCCACCGCCGAGCCGATCTTACCCGAGCCGCCGAAGACCAGGATTCTCATGGCGCTTCTCCTTTCGCCGTGTCGTGTCGCGAGTGTACAACGCTTGTGATTCCGTTGCACAAGGACGGGCCGAGCCGGCTGCCCGATCTTCGGAGTGACCACCGCCGGAGTAGAATCTGGTCAATTCGATGAGGCGGCGGTCGATCCGAAGACCGCTCGTGGTCGCGCGAGAGTGTCCTTGGCTACGACGAGAGAAGATCCCGACGGCAACGGTCTGGAGTGCGGCGGCGAGGCCGGCACCGAGGAGAGGTTCCGCGCGCTGTTCGACGGCTTCCCGCTGATGATCTTCGCCGTCGACGCGCAGGGGAAGGTGTGCGGCGTCAACCGCCAGGGGGCGACGGAACTCGGCTTCGCGCCCGAGCAGCTGATCGGCGCGGACGTGACCGGAGTGTTCCACCCGGAGGACCGCGACGTGGTCAAGGACCACCTGTCACGGTGCCTGGCCGATCCCGCGGCGCGCCACTCGTGGGAGCTTCGCAAGGTCCACAGCAGCGGGGAAACGCTCTGGGTACGGGAGGTAGCCACGACGCTGCCCCGGCCCGAGGGCCGGTCGGTGGTGCTGATCGCCTGCGAGAACATCACCGAGCGGAAGCGCGCCGAGGCGGAGTTGCGCGGGTTGCGCGAGAGGCTCGAGCAGGAGGTGTCCGACCGGCTGATGGAGCTGGATCGGGTGACCGGCAGCCTCTTGCGGCTGCAGCGCCAGCAGCAGGCGCTCCTCGACGGTATCCCGGACATCGCCTGGATCAAGGACTCGGACAGCCGTTACCTGGCGGCCAACCGGGCGCTCGCCACGGCGTTTGGGCTCGAGCCGGCGGCGCTAATCGGGAAGTCCGACTTCGACCTCTCACCTCGGGACCTCGCCGAGCGCTACCGCGCGGACGATCGCGACGTGATGCGGCGCGGGACGATGAAGCGGGTAGAGGAACCCTGGGTCGGGGGCGACGGCATCGAACACTGGATCGAGACGACCAAGGTTCCGGTCTTCGACGGGCGCGGGGAGGTCATCGGAACCGCCGGGATCGCCCGGGACATCACCGAGCGCAAGCGCGCCGAGGAGGTGTTGCGGCGGTCGAACCAGGAGCTGGAATCCATGATCGCCGAGCGCACCGCCGACCTCGAGGCGGCGGCGGAGAGGCTGCGCTTCGAGGTCGGTGTGCGGCAGAGAGCCGAGGCCGAACTGCGCCAGAGCGAGGGTCTCCTGCGCAGCGTCTTCGACGCCATGCTCGACGGCGCGATCATTGCCGACCTCGGCGGGCGGGTTCTGTTCGGTAACCTCGCGGCGGCCCGACTGGTCGGGCTGCCCACCCCCGAGGCCGCCGTCGGGCGGAACCTGCTCGACTTCGTCCACCCCGACTCGATCGCGACGGTGCGCCGCGACCTCGCTTCCGTGCGCTCCAACCGCAGCGGCTACCTCACGGAGTACAAGGCCCTCGACCCGAGCGGCGACGGCCGCTGGGTCGAGAGCCTGGGCAGCATGATCCGCTTCCGAGGGGAGCCGGCCATCATCATCACGCTCCGGGACATCACCGACCGAAAGCGGGTCCAGGAGGCCCTGCGCGAGAGCGAGGAGAAGTACCGCGCCCTGGTCGAGAACAGCCAGGACGTGATCGGGCGATTCGACAGGAATTGCCGGTACCTTCACGTCAACCGCGCGATCGAGACGGCGATCGGGATGAGGCCGGAGGATGTGATCGGCCGGACGCACTCCGAACTCGGCGTGCCGGACGACCGGGCGAGCGAGTGGGACGACGCCGTGCGCGACGTGTTCTCGACGGGTCGACAGCTCGAGCGGGAGGTGCAGCTCCGCCCCGCCGACGGCAGCCGCTACTACGCGTGGCGACTTTTTCCGGAACTCGATGAGGCGGGCCAGGTCAAGTCGGTCGTGACCATCGCCCGCGACATCACGGAGCAGCGACGCATGCAGCAGAGGCTGCTTCAGGCGCAGAAGATGGAGGCCGTCGGCGAACTCGCCGGGGGCGTGGCTCACGACTTCAACAATGTCCTGCAGGCCCTGCTCGCCGAGGCACACCTGCTCCGCCAGCATCGCCTGGATGCGCAGCTCTTCGAGAGGACGTTCGCCGAGCTGGAGTCGCTGCTCCGCCGCGCCGCCGCCCTGCCGCGTCAGCTGCTCCTGTTTGCCAGACGGGAAGTGCGGCGTCTCGAGCCCTTCGACCTGAACGAACTGGTGCGCGGGACGGAGCGCTTGGCCCGACGCCTCCTGCGGGAGAACATCCGGCTGGTAGTCGAGTTGGCGGCGGGGGAGCTGGTCGCGGAGGCGGACGCCGGCCAGGTCGAACAGGTGGTCATGAACCTGGCTGTCAACGCTTCCGACGCGATGCCGCACGGAGGGACGTTGACGTTGCGCACCGGCGGGCACGAGGATCTGCTCTGGCTCGAAGCCGAGGACACCGGGATCGGCATGACGCCGGAGGTCCAGCGTCGCATCTTCGAGCCGTTTTTCACCACCAAACCGTCGGGTCTGGGCAGTGGACTGGGCCTCTCGGTGGTGCACGGCATCGCGACCCAGCATGGCGGGAAGGTCGAGGTGCAGAGCGCGCCAGGCATGGGAAGCCGATTCCGCGTCTGCTTCCCGAGGGCGGCGCGCCCGGCGACGGCCAGGCGCCAGGGCAGTCAGGTGCCGGAATCCGGTCTTCCGCTTGGCGGCGGCGAGCGGTTGCTCCTTGTCGAAGACGAGGAGTGCGCCCGACTTGGCCTCCGCGAGGTCGCGGAGGCGCTCGGGTACGGCGTGACGGTCGCAGCTTCGGGCGGAGAGGCGCTGGCGTTGCCCGAGGCGCAGGGGTTCGATCTGCTGCTCTGCGATCTGGTTCTTCCCGACATTTCCGGCACGGAGCTGGCGGCCGCCCTACGGCGGAGGTGGCCGGGCATGAAGGTCGTGATGATGTCGGGGTACGCGTTCGACGAGGCCGTCCGTCGGGGCGTGCAGGACGCCGCAGTCAGGTTCCTGCAGAAACCTTTCGAAATGGCGGTGCTGGCGCACGAGCTGCGGGCGGCTCTCTCGGGGAGCTGACGTCCTCCGCGCCGGCGGGCCGGGGAAAGGTGCCGTTTTGAGCCGGCCGGTGTCTGGGGCTATTCTGCTTGCTGCGGCTGCACCGTCAACGCCTTGCCAAGGGCAAGTGCATGGAGGGAGAGGCCATGGCTTCCGAGATCTTCACCGACAAGTGGGCACGCTCCTGGGGGAAGAAGATCAACGAGAACGAGGCGTACCGGAAGTCAGCGGCCAACTGGGAAGGCGCGATGGTCCTGGTGATGTCGCCCGACGCCGATTTCGGCATCGAGGCCGAGCGCGCCGTGATCGCGGACCTCTGGCATGGGCAGTGCCGCAAGGCCCACGCCGCCAAGGAAGACGATGTCGCGGGCGCGCCGTACGTGATCCGCGCGAACCCGGCGACGTGGAAAGAGGTCCTGGCCGGCAACATCGACCCGATCTTCGGGCTCCTGAGGGGCAAGCTCAAGTTGACCAGGGGCGGCGTGTTCGCCCTGGTCCCGTATGCCGTGGCGGCCAAGGAACTCGTGAACTCGGCGCGCCACGTCGAGACCTCCTACCCGAAGGGGTGGGACTGACGGGATCCCACCCCGACCGCCGCTCCGGCGGCCGGGCGGTCAGCCGTCGTGCCGGCTGGAGAGGCGCTCGAACTCCCGGTACTCCTCCTGAAATCGGGTGATGATCGTCCCGGGGTCCGGGACCAGTCCGGCGTCGGCGGCGACACCCAGTCGAACTTGCCCGTTGTACGAGAGGATGCTCACGCCCAGACCGAGGCGTCCTGACTGGGGAACCCAAAACAGGATGTCGCGGATCGGGCTGCCCGCGAGGAACAGCTGTCGCTGCGGGCCGGGGACGTTGGTCATCACGGCCGTGGCCTTGCGGGCGAAGATGTTGACGCCGATGCCTTCGATCTCCGGGCTGGCCATGCCCAGGGCGTTGAGGACGCCGAACGCCACCATCGCCTGCGGCGAACCCTTGATCAGGTCCATCTCGCGCTTCAGCTCGCGCAGCCGCCCGTCGCGCTCCCCGACGCCGACGGGCAGCGCCAGGAAGACCAGGCCAAAGCGGTTTCCGAGGGTCTCGAGCTCGTCCTCGGTGCGCAGGTTCACCGGCACCACGGCGCGGAACGTCAGACCGTCGGGTTTCTCCCCGCGCCCGAGCATGTAGTTCCGCAGGGCCCCCGACACCGCGGCGAGAAGAAGGTCGTTGATCGTCGCGCCCCACTTCTTCGCGCAGGTCTTGACGTCGGAAAGCGGGATGGCGTCCGACCAGGCGGCGCGCTTGGTCACTCCCAGCGACCCCTTGAACAGTGTGCGCGGGTCCGCGGAGAGCGTGACCAGCTTGGTGAACTCAGCCGCGACGCTCGCCCCGCCGCGGGCGAGGGCGAGCGCCCGCGCGGGATTGACGAGGGTCTCCATCCCCTCGTCGATCACGCCGCGCCGCCTCCGACTCCGGCGCACCGACGGGATGGGCATCTCCGGGTGTCGTGCGTCCTCCTCGGAGGACTCGGTGACGAGCTTGAACATGAGCCGGACGAGGGCGATGCCGTCGGCGATGCAGTGGTGGACGCGGGCGACCAGCGCGGACCCGCCGGTGTAGTTCTCGATCACGTGAAACTGCCAGAGCGGCTTGGAGTAGTCGAGCGGCGTGCTCATCAGGTCGCTGACCACGTCTTGCAGCGTGCCCTGGTCGCCGGGGTGGGGAAGGGCCGTCCGGCGCAGGTGGGCCTTGAGCGCGAAGTGCTCGTCCTCCTCCCAACGCGGCTTGACGAACGGGATCCGGGACTCGACCACGCGCTGGCGGAAGCGGTCGTGACTGATCAGCCTGTCCTCGATAACGGTCTTCAGGCGCTGAAAGTCGAGAGTCCCCTCGAAGGTCATGAGCGCGGTGATGGTCATCAGGTTGGTCGGGTCTTCCATGCGCAGCCAGGCGCTGTCGACGTTCGACAGTGGCTCCGACCGCGCGCTGTCCGGTGACATCGATGACCTCCCGGTCGCGGACCCCAAAGCCCGTGCGCCGCCGGCCGATGCGCGGCGCAACTCCGACTGACTCCGCGGCGAATACTGACTGCATGGTACCAAACCGCGCGTGGTCAAGGAGATCTCGCTGGATTCGCGCGTTTGACGCGGCGCGGCGGTCTTGACAGCATTGCCGCAGTGCGGTATATTGACGGTGTAGATGCCGCGCGGCGGCATCGCGGGCCGGCGACGACGGCACCGCCAGGAGGCGAAATGGCCAGACTGATAAAGCGCTACGGCAGCCGCAAGCTCTACGACACCGAGGAGAGCCGGTATGTGCTGCTCGAGGACGTGGCCGCGTGGATCCGGCAGGGGCAGGACGTGCGGGTCATCGACAACACGTCGGCCGAAGACGTGACCGCCCAGACCCTGACACAGATCATCTCGGAAGAGGGGCGGCGGGGAACCGGACTTCCCGACGATCTCCTCCACGAGCTGATCCGGTTCGGTTCGGACGCTGTCTCGTCCGGTGTGCAGCGGCTGCAGAAGGGCGTGGACCGGGTGGTCCAGGCGTCCATCGATCGCTTCGCCCCGGTTCGTCAGGCGCGCCACGAGATGAACCTGCTGCGCGAGCGGCTCGAGGAGCTGGAGGTGTCACTGGCGCAGATGGAGATTCAGCGCGGCGAATCCGCCGAACCGGCTGCGAGCGCGGCGCAGTCCCCGCGCACCGGGAAGCGGACGACGACCGCCTCCGGGCGGCGCGGCGGCGCGAGGAGACACCCGACGTCGTGACGACGGCGCCGGCCGAACGCGCCGGCGGGACGTGTGAACCGGGCGCGCCTCGCGGCGCCGCCCATGAAGACGGAAAAGGAGAACACCATGAAGAAGGACAAGGCGAAGGAAGTGCAGCGGGACCTCCAAGAGGGTGCCCACAAGATCTGGCTGGCCGGCCTCGGCGCGCTGGCGATCGCGGGCGAAGAGGGCAAGGCGCTGTTCGAGAGCCTGGTCGAGCGCGGAGCGGACTTCGAGTCGAAGGGGCGGACCGAAGTCGCGCGCGTCGCGGGACGCGTCCAGGGTACCGTGCACGATGCCAAGAGCAACGTCGGCATGCTGTGGGAGCGCGTCCAGGGCGGCCTCGACGAGCAGGTCAGCTCGGCCCTGCACCGGCTCGGTGTGCCGACCCGCGCGGAGATCGCGAACCTCACGAAGCGGGTCGAGGACTTGACCAAGAGCATCGACAAGGGCAAGCCGAAGCCCGCCGCGCGGGCTCGCGCGACCCGGTCCGCGAAGTAGGACGCAGTGACGGGCAGGAAGGGCCGGCGCCGGCGTTCGCAGCCTGCGGGCGTCGGCCTGGCCCTGGCGGGAGGCGGGCCCGAGGGCGCGGTCTACGAACTGGGCGCGCTGCGGGCACTCGACGAGGCCCTCGAGGGCATCGATCTGAACGCCCTCGACGCCTACGTCGGGGTCAGCGCCGGCGCGTTCGTGGCGTCCTGCCTGGCGAACGGCCTGACCACGGCCCAGATGTGCCGGGCCCTGGTGAAGTCCGAACCGGGAGAACACCCGTTCGTGCCGGGCACCTTCTTCACGCCGGCGGTCGGGGAGTTGGCTCGGCGCGGGGCGTCGATTCCCCGTCATCTCGCCGACGCCGTCTCACGCTACCTTCGCAACCCCGGAGACCTGTCGTTGGTCGAGGCGCTCACGGGCGTGTCGCGGGCGCTGCCCGTCGCGGTGCTCGACAACGAACCCGTGCGTGAGTACGTCGCCTCGATCTTCGCCCGCGAGGGGCGGACCGACGACTTCAGACGGCTGCCGCACCGGCTGTTCGTGATCGCCGCCGATCTGTGCTCCGGGCAGGCCGTGCGCTTCGGATCGGCCGGCTTCGACGATGTCCCGATCTCGCGCGCCGTTCAGGCGAGCACGGCGCTCCCCGGGCTCTACCCGCCCGTCGAGATCGGTGGCCGGTTCTACGTGGATGGCGTCCTGCTCAAGACACTTCACGGCTCGGTGGCGCTCGAGGAGGGGGTCGAGCTCCTGATCGCCGTCAATCCGATCGTGCCGGTCGACACCCGGGGCCTGGCGCGCGCCCCCAGGGGCGGCACACCCGCGCTGATCGAGGGCGGCCTGCCGACCGTGTTGTCGCAAACGTTCCGGACGTTGATTCACTCCCGGTTGACACTGGGGCTCCGATCGTACGAGGCGCGCTTCGACGGCGCCGACGTCGTACTCTTCGAACCGCCGCGCGACGACTACGAGTTGTTCTTCTCCAACATCTTCAGTTTCGCCTCGCGGCGCTCCGTGTGCGACCGGGCGTACCGGTCCACACTCGCCGACCTCCGCCGGCGCCGGCACGCTCTCGAACCGCTGTTCGCGCGCCACGGCATCCGCATGCGGTCGGAGGTGCTCGACGGGCCGCGACGCAGCGTGTGGGCGAGCGTCGGACTCGAGGCAGGACCCCTTCCGACGCCGGCCGTGGCGGCGCTCGACGCGGCGCTCGACCGACTGGAGTCGGCGCTGCGGGACGGCGGCCGCCTCGGCCCCGCTCTCCGGCGGCCCCGGTCAGGACGATCGGCGCAGCGCGAGGACGACGGCGAGCAGGAATAGCGGCAGCCACAGGTACCACGGTCGTCCGACGGCGGCCAGGATCGCCCCCGCGACCATGCAGAAGCCGGCGAACAGCGTTCCGCGCAGCCCGGCGAACGGATTCTCCTGCGGCTTGTTCGTCGCCCGCTCGAGGACCCGGAGGCCCTCGGTGACGAGCAGCGGCGCCTTCACCAGGGCGTCGACGATCTCGGGCGCGCCGCGCATCCCGTCGCGCACCAGGCGAAACGGACTGAACTGGTGCATGAAGATCCGCGTGACGTGGGCCTTGGAGACCTCGGCGACGTCGAAGTCCTCGACGAGCAGATGTCCGACCCCTTCGAAGGTGACCAGGGCCTTGACCATGAGCACCATCTCGACCGGGAACACCATGCGGAAGTGAGCGCTGCGACCGAGCGACTCGAGGATGAGGTGGGCGAGCGAGAAGCCGGTGAACGACGCCTGGCGTCGCCAGCGGCGGCTGATCTCCTCGACCTCGCGCCTGAAACCCGCCGGATCCGACCTGGGTCCGGCCTCGGCGATCGACGTCAGGTAGCGGGCCGCGTTCTCCGTGTCGCCCATGACGAGGCAGTAGTAGTAGTAGAGCAACGTCCGGCGCAGGTCGTCGTCGAACCGGCCGACCATGCCGAGGTCGATGAAGCCGACGCGGGCGTTCGGCAGCACCATCAGGTTGCCGGGGTGCAGGTCGGCGTGGAAGAAGCCGTCGCGGAACAGCATCCGCGTGATCGACGCCGCGCCCAGGTCGATCAGCGAGGCGCGCTCCTCGGGCGCCAACTCGCGAGCCCGCGGATCGGACGGCTTGACGCCGTCGAGGAACTCCATGCACAGCACCGTGCGGCTGCTGTACCGCCGGTAGATCTTGGGGAACACGACCTCGGGCAGGTCCTTGAAATTCGCCGCGAAGGTCTCGGCGTTGTCCGCCTCCCGGGCGAGGTCGACTTCCTTGAGCGTGTAGTCGGAGAACTCCCGGATCACCTGCCGGGGGCGGTAGCGGGGGATGAGGACCTGGAGCAGCCCGCCGAAAACCGCGAGCAGCCGCGCGTCGCGGTGCAGGGTCTCGCCGATTCCCGGCTTGACCACCTTGAGGATGACGCTGTCGCCGTCGACGGTGGTCGCCCGGTGCGTCTGGGCGATCGATGCGGAACCCAGCGGGACCGGGTCGACCCACGAGAACATCTCGATCGCGGGCCGGCCGAGTTCGCGTACCACGATCGCCATGAACCGGTCGAAGTGCACCACCGGCAAGCGGTCGAGCAGGTTCGACAGTTCGGCGGTCACCGACTCGGGAAGGAGGTCTGAGCGAAGCGCCAGGATCTGTCCGAGTTTGATGTAGGTCGGACCGAGCATCTCGAGTCGGCGGCGAAGCTGGACCGGAAAGGGCAGGTCGACCAGCGACCGGCTGACCAGGAGTCGCGCCACCGGCGCCAGCGCGAGCAGGGGGAAAAACCACACACCCTGCCTCTTTCCCTCGGTGCGTCGTTCGCGGACGAAGGCGACGAAGCCGCCGAGGATCAGGCCGACGATGTGACGTTGCGTCGTGAAATAGCGACGCACCAGGCCGGGAGGGCGGGTCTCCGCCATGACCTCGAAACCGCCGGGGGAAGCGGAGACGTCCGGCGGAGCGGTGGAGGGTCGCGCATCGGGCGAGGTCATCATGGCGATGCGACCAGTCTACGCCAGGCGCATCGGAGGGCGCGCGCCGCGCTCGCGCCGGCGCCGCTCAGCGGTTCCGCCCGTACTTCTCGTGCGACGAAACCCAGTCGAGGGACGAGATGGCCGACGCCAGGGAGATCTCTCCGGCAAGCGCCACGCCGGCGACGATCTCGGCCAGCTTGTTGACCTTGCCCCGGCCCCAGCAGCCGAGGACCTCGAGGCACTCGCGCTGCGTCGCCAGACCCGTGCCGCCGCCGTAAGTTGCGACGATCAACGAGGGGATGGTGATCGACAGGTAGAGGTCGCCCTGCGGGTTGATCTCGGTGTAGACGATCCCGGCCGAGGACTCGGCGACGTTGGCGACGTCCTGGCCCGTGGCGATGAACATCGCGGTGATTCCGTTGGCGGAGTGGGCGCCGTTGTTGTTCGCGCCGGACAGGAACGAGCCGATCGAGGAGACGCTCCAGTGGTAGTGCAGACTTTCCGGTTCGACCCTCATGTGCTCGACCAGCACCTGTCTGGGGATCACCGCCTCCGCGGTCACCCGCTTCCCGCGGGTGCGCATGATGTTGACGTTCGACGCCTTCTTGTCGGTCGCCAGGTTCGACTCGAGATAGAACTTGCGAACCGTGGGCAACTGCTCGAGGATCCACGACGAGGCGGCGAAGGTCGCGCGCCCGACCATGTTCTGGCCGGCGGCGTCCCCGGTCGAGAAATTGAAGCGCAGGTAGGCGAACTTGTTGGACAGATAGGTGTCGATGAAGAGCAGACGGGCGACGCTCGAGGTCGCCTCGGCCGCCTCGCGGATCTGCTCGAAGTGCTCCTCGACCCAGTCCTTGAAGGCGCGCGCCTCGCGCGCCGAGTCGAAGACAAAAACGGGTGCGCGCTGCATGCAGTCGGCCACCACGGTGCACGTTGCGCCGCCCGAGAGGTTGAGCACCTTCATGCCGCGGTTGTACGAGGCGACCAGCGTCCCCTCGGTCGTGGCGAGCGGCACGACGAAGTCGCCGCAGGCGTGTTCGCCGTTGATGCGCAGCGGACCGGCGAAACCGATCGGCACCTGGGCGACCCCGGTGAAGTTCTCGATGTTGCCCTTCGTCGCGCCCGGCTCGAACGAGTAGCTGGCGACGTGGCTCAGCGCCGCACCGCTGAACTGCTCCACGAACCTCTGCCGGGCCCGGACCGCCTCGGCCGTGTAATCGTCGGTCCTGTCGTGCGGAACCGCCAGGCGCGCGTGCTTGACCTCGGCGATCGTGTCCCTGACGGTGAAGGACAGTTTGCCGAAGGGCTCCGCCTCGAACGACAGGCCGATCTCGTGGGGTCCGGTCGGGAGTTCCGCGACCTCGGCCTCGATGGCGACGATCGTGCGCAGGGGAAAGGGAACTGGGTTCTCCGGCGAGACGTCCTCGGCGCGCACGCACCGCCCCTCGCCGAGGTCGAGGACGACCCTGGCGAGCGGCGCCTCGGACCCGTCGATCGTGACGCTCCGAAGCTTGACCAGGGTGCCGTCGGAGAGGCGATTCTTGAGTGCGAACCGGGCTCCACCGGAAGTATTTTCGAGGCTGCCGAAAGTGTACAGCTGTTTGAGGATCAGCGACGGTATCTTCATTGGTCTGTCCCCCAGAGAGGGTGTGCTGGGGGGCAGGATACACCACGGCCTCCGGGCGACCGTCCGGTCGACGACGGCGCCTCGGGGAGGCCGACGTCTCCCGTACGATCGGAGGGAACCCGCGGGAGGACCACGGTGTGGCGAGCCGCCAGGCGCGCTGCAAAGCCGACTCGCGTCGCCGCGAGCGAAGCGCCTCGCGTCAGCGACGCGCCGGCGCAGCGGGGACCTTCGACCCGGCCTCGATTGCGGCCCGGACCGCCGGCAGCGCCGCGCGCGCGGCGGCCTCGCCCGCCGCGATCAGGCGCCGCTTCTGGGAGAAGTCGTCGTAGGCGACGTCGCCCACGTCCGGCTCGATGACGACGTCCGCATCGCGGGCCGAGCGCCGGCCGATCTCGGCGGCCATGATCGACACCGCGTGGTACACCACCCCGACTGGAGTGCGGGGCGTCTCGCCGGGCACCGCGGCGGGGATGGAAACGGCGATCACGACATCGGCGCCCCTGGCGCGGGCCGGGGCGACCGGCACCGGCTCGGTCACGCCGCCGTCGACGAACGTCCGGCCGTCGATCTCGACCGGGACGAACACGCCGGGGATCGCGCAGGAGGCGTGGACGGCGCGAGCGACCGGACCGCGGTCGAAGACGACCGTCCGGCCGGTGCGCAGCTCCGTGGCGACCGCGGCGAACGGCACGGCCATCGACTCGACGCTACGGTGCCTGAGGTGCCTCTCGAGGAACTTCTCGAGCTTCTCGCCCTTGACCAGGCCGCCGGAGAGGAACGCCAGCGCACGGTAGTCGAACAGGTCCTCGTCGGTCACCTCGGTGGCGAGGAACTCGGCGTCGAGCACCGATCCGGAGTCGGCATAGAGCGCGCCGATCAGGCTGCCCACCGACGTGCCGACCACCACGTCGATGGGGATCTTCTCCTGTTCGAGGACACGGAGCACGCCGATCTCGGCGAAGCCGCGCGCGCCGCCTCCGCCGAGCGCGACGCCGACCTTCGGCGGGACGACCTCGGTGGCGGGCGCCGGCCCCGTGGCGGCGCAGCCGCCGGACAGCGCCGCGAGGAGAACCCAGCACGGGAGGAGACGCGCGGCTCGCGGGGAAGCCATCGCCGGCGTCCGGCGCCTACCGGGGAGCCGCGCCGGCCAGCGCGTCGAGGATCCGATCCCTCACGACCTCGATCTTCTGCGTGCCGTCGACACGGACGAACGCGGGCGCGTCGGCCGCGCCGCTCGCGGCGAGCGAGCCGTAGAAACTCGACAGGACCTCGGTCTGGGCGTGGTACGCGGCCAGCCTCTTGCGCACCGTCTCCTCGCGGTCGTCGTCGCGCTGGATCAGCGGCTCGCCCGTGACGTCGTCGACGCCTTCGGCCCTGGGCGGGTTGAAGACGACGTGGTAGGTCCGGCCGGAGGCGAGGTGAACGCGCCGCCCGGACATCCTCCGGACGATCTCGTCGTCGGGCACCTCGATTTCGACGATGGCGTCGATGGCGACACCCGCCGCGCGCGTCGCCTCGGCCTGGGCGAGCGTGCGGGGGAAACCGTCGAACAGGAAACCGGATGCGCAGTCGCGCTGGGAGATGCGCTCCTTGACCAGGCCGATGATGATCTCGTCGGAGACGAGGCCTCCGGCGTCCATCACCGCCTTGGCCTGGCGCCCGAGCTCGCTGCCCGCCGCCACCGCGGCGCGCAGCATGTCGCCGGTCGAAATCTGCGGAATGCCGAAGCGCTCGCAGACGTACCTGGCCTGGGTGCCCTTTCCGGCGCCGGGGGGTCCGAGAAGGATCAGTTTCATGGGGGGTCTCCTCGTTCGGCCGCAGGAGCGGCGAGGGAGATTCTAGCGCACGAGACCGACGCGCGCGGTGCAACTCGGACCCCTCCCACAGCGTATCTCGGGCCGAGGGGAGGCGGGCAATGGCGAAGTTCCTGCTCTGGTGCATCCTCCTGGTGCTGTGCTGGCCGCTGGCGCTGGCCGCGCTCCTGCTCTACCCCGTCGTGTGGCTGCTCCTGCTGCCTTTTCGTCTCCTCGGGGTCGCGGTCGACGGCGTGCTCGAGCTGCTTCGCGCCGTCCTCACGCTCCCGGCTCGCCTGCTCGGCTCGCCGCGGCGCGCCTGACGTCACTCGGCGTACATCGCCTCGATGAGGCCGGCGTACTTCTCGGCGACCCTGCTGCGCCGGATCTTGAGCGTCGGCGTGATTTCTCCTCCCTCGACGGTGAACTCGCGGGGGAGAAGCGTGAATCGGCGCACCTGCTCGTAGCGGGCGAGGTCGGCGTTGTGGCGCTCGATGGCGTCCCGGTAGAGCGCGACGACCTCCGGCTCGGCGATCAGCGCCTCCCGGTCGCGGACAGGCACGTCGCGCGCGGCCGCCCACTCCTCGAGCGCCGGGAACGAGGGCACGACGAGCGCCGAGACGAAGCGTCGGCGGTCGCCGATGACGGCGACCTGCTCGATCAGCCTTTCGGTGCCGAGCCTGGACTCGATGGCCTGCGGCGCGACGTACTTGCCGCCGGACGTCTTGATCAGGTCCTTGAGCCGCTCCGTCACGGAGAGCAGCCCTTCCTCGTCGAGGGTGCCGGCGTCGCCGGTGCGGAACCAGCCGTCGACGAACACCTCGGCGGTGGCCTCGGGCTTGCCGTGATAACCCTTCATCACCGTCCCGCCGCGCACCTGGATCTCGCCCTCGTCGCCGATCCGCACCTCGACGCCGGGCATTGGCCGGCCCACCGTCCCGAAACGGAAGTGTGCATCCTCGTGACAGGACACGGTGGCGGTCGTCTCGGTCAGACCGTAGCCGCACAGGATGCGGATGCCGACGGCCCAGAAGAACTCCTCGATCTCGCGCGCCAGCGGCGCGCCGGCGCACGGCATGAACCTGATTCTGCCGCCCACGACGGCGCGCAGCTTGGACAGGACGAGGGCGTCTGCGAGCGACCAGCGGAGCCGCAGCCAGGGCGAGAGCGGCAGGCGGTCCTTGCGGCGGGCGCCGGCGGCGCGACCGACCCTCACCGCCCAGTGGAACAGCCGGCGCCGCGCTGCCGGGGCCGCCTGGACGCGGTTGAGGACGGTGGCGTGGACCTTCTCGTAGAAGCGGGGCACGGCGCACATCACCGTCGGCCGCACCTGCTGCAGCGCCTCGACGACCTTGGTGGCGTCGTCGAGGACGTTGTTGACCATCCCCTTGTGGAATGCGTAGTAGGTCCAGCCGCGCTCGAAGACGTGCGAAAGGGGCAGGAAGCACAACGAGCTGTCGTCCTCGCCGACGCTCAGCCGCAGATCGTGGATCCTGAAGCACTCGAGGAAGTTGCCGTGCGTGAGCATGACGCCCTTGGGCTCTCCGGTGGTCCCGGAGGTGTAGATCAAGGTGACCAGGTCGTCACCGGCGAGCGCGGCGCGGCGCGCCGCGAGTTCAACCGGGCGGTCGGAGCGTGCGCCCAGGGCAAGGAAGTCGGGGAACGACATCACGGCGGGGTCGCCGAGGAGCGGGAGCGCGGGGTCGAGCGCGACCACCTTGAGCTCGACGCCGGTGGAGCGCAGGCGTTCGAGTTGCTCGACGCCGCCGGCGAAGACCACCGATGCCGCGGAGTCGCGCAGGATGTACGCCGCCTGTGCGGCGGTGGTGGTCGGGTAGATCGGCACCGAGACGCCGCCCGCGAGGACGGTGGCGAGGTCGGCGATCGACCACTCCGGTCGGTTGTGCGAGTAGATCGCCACCCTGCCGCCGGCCGGCAGTCCGAGTTCGACCAGCGCCGTCGCGGCCGCCAGGACCTTGTCGCCCAGATCTCGCCAGGTCATCTCGCGCCACGCCGCCCCGTTGCGGTAGCGCAGGGCGACCCTCTCGCCGCGGCTCGAGATCCACTCGTTGACGAGGTTCGCGAGATTGCCCGACGACATGGTCGCCTCACTCTCCTTGCGCGCGCCGTGCGAAGCGCCCTTCGCGCCGGATCCGGAGGCGCGCCGCTCGTCGGGCTGGCACGATCCGCCCGCCCGGATCCAACTGAACACCGATTCAGTCTAGCACCGTCGGGCCCTCCGAGTGCAGTTGATCTGGTCGAAAATTCATCGTGAACGACCGAGTTTGCAGCGACTTGCTACAATATGCCCAGCGCCGGGGAGGCAGGGTGGACGAGTCGATCGACAGCCGAGTTCGCGAAGCCATCAGCGAGCTGCAGATGTACCTGTCGGACGCACTCGCGCCGCTCGTGGTCATGGACTCGATCGAACTGCTCCTCCAGTACCCGGCCGAGGTGCTGGCGGCCGGCATCCACGAGTGGACCGTGACGCAGAGCCGCCGCGAGGGCGGGTCGGTGCCGGTTTCCGATTACCTCTACCACGCGCTGCGCAAGCTGTTTCTCATCGGCGACTTCCGGCTCATGTCCAAGGACGAGCTGACGAACAAGGTCGAGGAACTCAAGCCGATCCTCCTGGAGATCTGCCCGCCCGGGGACCGCGAGCTGTTGCAGGCCAACTTCGCCCGCATCGACGAGGTGCAGACGGGCGTCGCCCCGCCCGTCGCGCAGCTCCAGCGCCAGTTCGTCGCGCACGCCATGCCGCTCGCCTCGGAGAGCCGGGCGGTGACCGCCGAGGACCTCTCGGGGAGCAAGCGGCTCTCCAACCTGGTCCAGCAACTCGAGACGGTGACGACCGCGGCGACGGCGAGCATGGCGGCAACGGCGATCTCCTCGCATTCCGGCCAGGCGGCCTCGGCTGGCGCGCCGCCGGCCGCCCCTGCCTCCGGTCCGCAGGTGATCGTCGTCGGAGGGAGTCCGGCCGGCTCCACCGGCGTGTCCGTGGCCGGAACGCCCGCGGCAGCCAAGCCGACCAAGCCCGCCGACCTGGTCACGCAGATCCTGGTCGTCGCCGCCGGGAATCAGCAGGACCCCGAAGAACTGCGCCGCGCCCGCGACTACCTGCTTTCGCGCGGGCCCGACGCCTCGATGGAGAAGATCATCCACGCCCTGGCCGAAAAGATCCCCGGCTGGATCCTGCCGTCCACGCCCGCCGCGGGCGCCGAGGCCGCCTCGCCGGCCCTCGCCCCGCGCGGCGTGACCGAGACGCTGCGCAAGATCGTCACATTGGAGTCGGATCCCAAGGAGGGCGCCAAGCGCCTGCACGAAATGGTGCGGGCTGCGGTCGAGCAGGTCAACGAGGGGTCGCTCGGCCGGGCCGTCACGATGATCGAGCTGGCCGACCGGATCATCGCGGAGAGCAAGCTGGACCCGGTCCTGGTCCAGCAGATCCGCGAACGCGCTCACGAGTCACTGGACCAGGGACACCTGCGCAAGCTCGCGGAGGAGCCGGCGAACCACGAGCCGCTGCGGCGCGTGATGAACTTCTTCCCGGCGCTGTCCGTGCCGGCGCTGTGCGACGCGCTCCAGACCGAAGAGCGGCGCGACCGGCGGCGCCTGATTCTCGCCCTCATCGAGGCGCACGGCGAAAGCGCAAGGCCGGAGCTGTTCGAGCGGATCAAGCGCTCGATGGAGACGTTCGGCGACAACGACTCCTACTTCCAGCGCAACCTCCTCTACCTGCTGCGGCGGATTCCGCCGGCGAAGGACCAGTCGTGGGACGCGGAGCTCGAGGTGGTCGGGCGGATGAGCGAGGCCGGCCGCCCGATCGTGCTGGTCAAGGAGGCCGTGGCCAACCTGGCGCAGATCCGTTACGAGAAGGCCGAGAAGGTGCTGATCAGCCGGCTCAGCGAGTACGAGTCGCTCGCCCTGAGCGGCGACAAGGCTCCGTACCCGGCGGGGGAGACGGTTTCGCTGATCGACCGCCTGGTCTACGGTCTCGCGCGTCTCGGCACTCCGGCGGCGCTGCGCGCCGCCGTCAACCACGGTCTCAAGCGGCAGCCGCAACTGGGCGACACCACGGCGAGGCTGGCGGAGCTCGCCGGGCAGGATCTGTCGGGAGACCCGGAGCTGGTCGGCCGGTTGCTCAAGGCGCTGTCGACGGAGCTGCCGCACAAGGTGTTCGGCCTGGTCATCGAAAAGAGCCGGCCGCGGGTCAGACACCTGATCACGGCGCTGTCCGCGACGCCCTCCTCCGCGGTCCGCGAGGCGCTCGAGGACGTCGTGCGCCGGTTTCCCGAGACCGACTTCACCGAGGCCGCCGCGAAAGTACTCAAGGGCTTCGAGTCGGTGCCTCGCCGGGAGCAGCCGGAGGAGTCGGCGGTCAAGACGCTCTCCGGAGACCTCGATCTCTTCGGCCTCCCGACGCTACTGCAGAACCTCTCGCAGTCGCAGGCCGGAGGCCTGCTGACGCTGCGCGACAAGGGCGGGACGGCGATCGGCAGCCTGATCTTCGAGGACGGCAAGCTGCTTGCTTCTCGCGTCGGCTCGCTGCGTGGCGAGACGGCGCTGTACCAGTTGCTCGAGAAACCTGGACCGGGCACGTTCGTGTTCACCAGTCCGTACGACCGGGGCTCGGACAGCGCTGTCCGGGCGGCCCAGCCGCTCGAGGTCGTGCCGCTGCTCTTCGAGGGCATCCGCCGCTACGACGAGTACCTCGCGGCGTGCGCGCTGGTCACGGACGACACCACTCTGCGCGCGACCGGGAAGAAGCCGACCCGCCTCCCCGACGAGACCGACCGCACGCTCCTCAACACGCTGTGGGGCCGGGCGGTGGGCGGCGCGACCGCGGTGGAGTGCGAGGCGCTGGTCGCGGTCGACGCCTACCGCGTGCGCCGCATGCTCGCGCACTGGGTCGAGGAGGGCGCGCTCGAGCCGGTGTGACGGCCGGGTCGCGACCGTGTCGCCATTGTCCGGTCCGCACGAGATCGTCACGCCGCTCGGGCCGATGCGCGCGTCGTTCGCCCTCGAGGGCCGGTTGCGCCGACTCGAGTTCGAGGGCGAGGGCGAGGGCGGACACAGGCCCGGTCAGGAGCGTGTCCCCGCCGGGACGCTCGGACAACTCGCCGCCGAACTCGCCGAGTACTTCGCCGGAGTGAGGAGATCGTTCACCGTTCCCCTGGCTCCCGAGGGGAGCGAGTTCGAGAGGCGGGTGTGGTCCGAGCTGGTGCGGGTGCCGTACGGCACGACGGTCAGCTACGGAGAGCTGGCGCGGAGGGTCGGTCGGGCATCGGCGGCGCGCGCGGTCGGCCTGGCCAACGCCCGCAACCCGCTGGCGATCGTCGTGCCCTGCCACCGCGTGATCGGCGCCGACGGATCGCTGACCGGTTACGGCGGGGGCCTGTGGCGGAAACGCGCCCTGCTCGAGCTCGAGGGCGTCCGGCGCGCCGGCGGCACGCAGATGGAACTCGACCTCGGCTGAGAGGGGCGAAAGCGGGCGGCTACGACGCGCGCCGCGGGTAGCGGTTCGCCACGTAGTCGTCGATCAGCGCCCGGAACGCCGCGGCCAACTCCTCGTAGCTCCCCTTGAGCGTGGTGAACTTCTCGCCGTCGACGTACACCGGACAGGACGGCGTCTCACCGGTCCCGGGCAGGGAGATGCCGATGTTCGCGGCGCGCGACTCGCCGGGACCGTTGACGATGCAGCCCATCACGGCGAGGCGCATCGCCTCGACGCCCTCGTGCGTCTCGCGCCACTCCGGCATCCGGCTCCTGACGTATTCCTGAATGCGTTCGGCGAGCTCCTGGAACGTCGCGCTCGTGGTGCGGCCGCACCCCGGGCAGGAGGTCACCGACGGCGCGAAGGAGCGGAGGCCGAGCGACTGGAGCAGCTCACACGCGGCGAGGACTTCGTCGCGCCGGTCTCCACCCGGACGCGGCGTGAGCGAGACGCGCACCGTGTCGCCGATGCCGTCGAGCAGCAGCGCGCCCATCGCGACCGCGGACCACACCAGTCCCTTGGCCCCCATCCCCGCCTCGGTCAGTCCGAGGTGCAGCGGCTGGCCGGTGCGGGCGGCCAGGTCGCGGTACACGGCGATCAGCTCGAGCGGCTGGGAGAGCTTGCACGAGATGACGATCCGCTCCGGTCCCAGACCGCACGCCAGCGCCGCTTCGGTGGAGCGCAGGGCGGAGAGGACCATGCACTCCCCGATGATCTGCTGCGACGACTTGCCGAGGTCGCGGTCGGTGTTCTCGGCCATCTTCTCCATCACCAACTGCTGGTCGAGCGAACCGGCGTTGACGCCGATGCGAACCGCCTTTCCCCGGTCCCGGGCGATGCCGCAGATGGTGGCGAAATTGTCGTCCCGCCGGTTCCCCTGGCCGACGTTGCCCGGGTTGATCCGGTACTTGGCCAGGGCGGCGGCGCACGCCGGGTGCTCGCGGAGCAGGACATGGCCGTTGTAGTGGAAGTCGCCGACGAGCGGGACGCGGCAACCGGCGTCGTCGAGCCGGGCGCGGATCTCGGCGACCCTGGCGGCGGCCTCGGGGACGTTGACGGTGATGCGGACCAACTCGGAACCCGCCTCGGCCAGCTCCCGTACCTGACGCGCCGTCGCCGCCGCGTCGGCGGTGTCGGTCGAGGTCATGGACTGCACCGCCACAGGCGCTCCACCGCCGATCTGCACCGGACCGACCTGCACGGCTGTTGTCGGACGTCGCCGGATCTCGAGCATCGCGCGTCACCTCGGGCCCTCGCGGGCGGGCCAAGGATAGCAACCGGGCGTGGCAACGCGCTGTTCCGGGAGCGTCGCCTTCGAGCGACCGCGCCGGCCGGCCGGTTCAGCCCCTGCCGGTGCGCCCGTGCTCGACGAGGGCCTTGAGCGCGGCGTGGCGGTAGAGGTCCGAGAGCGTCGGGTAGTTGTACAGGGTCTCGGCGATCTGCCACGCCGTCGCCCCCGAGCCGAAGAACGCCTGGCCGATGTGGACCAGCTCCGACGCCGCCGTGCCGATGACATGCGCGCCGACCAGCTTGAGTTCGGCAGCGTCGAAGAGCAGCTTGAGCATGCCCCCGGTATCTCCGATGATCTGGCCGCGGGGGTTCATGTCGTAGCGGGCACGACCGGCGACGTACGCCACGCCCCGGCCGACGAGCTGTTCCTCGGTGTCGCCGATGTAGCTGATCTCCGGGATCGAGTAGACGGCGAAGGGCAGGACGTCGGTGCGCAGCGACAGGCCCGGGATGCCGAACGCGTGGCGGATCGCCCGCCGGCCCTGTTCCATCGCGGTCGAGGCGAGCGCGGGGTAACCGATCACGTCGCCGACCGCGTAGATGTGCGGGTGGCGCGTCTGGTAGTGCTCGTTGACCTCGATCAGGCCGTAGTTGTTCGCCTCGACGCCGATCGTCTCGAGGCCGATGGCGTCGGTGTTGCCGTCCCGCCCGACGCAGTAGAGAAGGACGTCGGCCTCGAGGACGTTGCCCTGCCTGGTCCGGCACACCACGTGCGGCGGGTCGCCAGGGACCTTCTCGATCGACTCGTGCCGGTCCTCGGAGAGGATGACGATGCCGAGGTGACGCAGCTCCCGTTCGAGGATGCCGACGATCTCGCGGTCCAGGTAGGGGAGGAGACGATCGCGGGTGTCGACCAGCGTGACCTTGATCCCCAGGGCGGCGAAGATCGAGGCGTACTCGATGCCGATCACCCCGGCGCCGAGGACGACCATGGTAGCGGGCATGCGCGGCAGGCCGAGGATCGTCTCCGAATCGAACACCACCTCGCCGTCGAAAGGCACGTCGCCGGGGCGGTGCGGCCGCGAGCCGGTGGCGATGACGATGACATCGCCGGTGAGTTGGGTGCGGGTCAGGCCGTCCGCGGTAAGGACCGCGACGGTGTGCTCGTCGGCGAACCTCGCCTGTCCCTCGAACACCTCGATGCGGTACTTGTCCAGGGACTCGTTGATCAGCTCCAGCTCGCGCTGCTTGACCAGCCGCTCGCGGTAGGTGAAGTCGGCGACCGTGATCTCGTCGGCGATCTGGTAGCGGATGCCGTGCAGCCGCAGCCGCGTCAGCGCGTGGAAGAACAGCGCGCTCTCGCGCAGGGTCTTCGACGGGATCGTCCCCCAGTTCACGCGGTTTCCGCCGACCACGTGGGCGCGCTCGACCACGGCGACGTCGCGGCTGGCGCGCGCCGCCTGGATCGCGGCGCGCTCGCCCGCCGGCCCGCAACCCATGACGACGAGGTCGAAGTGTGGCATCGGCACCTCCCGCGCCACGGACTTGCTCCGGCCGACGTCCGCCCTGGCGAGGTGGCCGGATTGTAGCCGAGCGGCCGCGACGCCGCCGGGTCGTCCGACCGTGGAAAGGCCGGTCTTGATCAAGGTCAAGTCCGGTGGAGCCTCGGCGAGCGAGAATGCGCGAGGAGGAGAACGATGGCGACGCGCGAGTTGATCCGGATCGACGAGGAGAAGTGCGACGGTTGCGGCCTGTGCGTTCCGGCGTGCGCGGAAGGTGCGATCGCGATCGTGGACGGCAAGGCCAGGTTGGTCAGCGAGAGCTTCTGCGACGGGATGGGCGCGTGTCTGGGCCACTGCCCGCAGGGCGCCATCACCGTGGAGCGGGTCGAGGCCGCCGCGTTCGACGAGGCGGCGGTGGCGCGCCACCTGGCGTCGCTCCGCCACGCCGAGCCGCCCGCGCCCTCGTGTCCGGGCTCCCGCCCCGCGGCGTTCGAGGCAGGCGCGCACGACTCCGGTCCGGTCGTCCCTTCGGCGCTCCGCCACTGGCCGGTCCAGCTCCACCTCCTCTCTCCCGCCGCGCCGTTCTTCCGCGGCGCCGATGTGCTGCTCGCGGCCGACTGCGTGGCGTTCGCGCTCGGGGGCTTCCACGGCGACCTGCTCGCCGGCCGCTCCCTGGCGATCGCCTGCCCGAAGCTGGACTCCGGCCAGGAGAGCTACCTGGCCAAGCTGGTGGCGATGATCGACGAGGCGGAGATCGCGTCGCTGACCGTGGCGGTCATGGAGGTGCCGTGCTGCTCCGGGCTGGTGCGGCTGGCGCGGACGGCCCTGGAGCGGGCGAGCCGACAGTGTCCGCTGCGCATCGTGGTGGTTGGCATCCGCGGCGACGTGCTGGCCGACAGCGGCCTTCCGCTCCTCGACGCGCCGCCCACGCGCCCGTTCGGCCCGGCGCTTCCGGTGCTGTAGCTTGCCGCGGCGTCTCTGCTACGATCCCCTCCCGACGGGAGGGTCCATGGCCGGAGTACAGGAGGAGTTCCAGCAGGCGACGGCGCGCGCCAAGACGCTGCCGGAGCAGTCCAACGACGTCCTGCTCCAGCTCTACGGCCTGTTCAAGCAGGCCACCGCGGGGGACGTGTCGGGCGACGAGCCGGGGATGTTCGACTTCGTCGGCCGGGCCAAGTATGATGCCTGGGCAACCCGGCGTGGGATGAGCAGGGACGAGGCGATGAAGGCGTACGTCGCCCTCGTGAATACGTTGGCGGGCGGACCGCGTTAACCGACCTGACGGAGGTGCAACAAAGATGAACGGACGAAACGTCGTACTGCTTCTCGGCGTGGGGATCGTGGCGATTTCGATGGCATCGGCGCCCTCGGCGGCCGATCGGTTCGACCCGACGAAGGTCGAGCCCGGGCAGAAGGTGGTCACCGCCGACTCGGGTTTGAAGTACGTGGATCTCCTGGTCGGCGCGGGGTCGCCGGCCAAGGCCGGCCAGCTCGTGATGGTCAACTACGACGCCTGGCTGACCGACGGTACGAAGTTCGACTCCAGTTATGCCAGGCGCGAGCCGTTCCGATTCAAGATCGGCGCCGGTCAGGTGATCCAGGGTTGGGACGAGGGAGTGGTCGGCATGCGCGTGGGCGGCAAGCGCAAGCTGATCATCCCGCCGGCCCTCGGATACGGTGAGCAAGGCGCGGGCGACCGGATTCCGCCCAACTCGACGCTGGTCTTCGAGGTCGAGTTGCTCGAGGTGAAGTAGCGCGCGAGGCCGGCGCGGGGGTCCTCCGGCGTGCCCCCTTCGTCGGTCCGCTCCAGATTCGCGAACCTGTCCCCGCCGGCGCCGCCGGGAGGGACCGATCCTCGCCCGCCTTCCAGCGCCAGGGGCCGCGTCGGCCCGGGGCTGTTCGGGCGGCGGCCGGCACCGGCCGATCCGATCAGTCGGTGTACACCCGCGCGGCCATGACCTCGGTGCCGCGCCGGTCGCATTTGATCTCGACGTCGTGCGTACCGCGCCGTCCGGTCGGGACCAGCACCGTGAGCACGTAGCGGCCCTCGAGCGCCGAGACCATGCGGGACAGCGCGACGTCGGGGTGGAGGTGGGTCTTGACGTAGAAACCGCCGGTGTCCTCGGCGACCCACTCGAGCCCGACCTCGAGCGAGTGGTAGTCCGCGTCCGTGAGGTCGAGGGAGAAGACGGTGACGCGGCCCTCGACGAGCGCCCGGCGCGCCGGCTCGTAGTCCTGCTCCGGTCTGACTCCGGCGCGTCCGCACAGCCGCCCCAGCCCCCACCCGAACAGCACGAGCGTCTTGGAGCCGGGCAGGTCGCGCAGCGCCCGCGCGAGCACGAACAGGCCGGTCTCGGGCAGGGCGGCGTCGCGCGCCGCCTCGTAGTCGAAGCGCGAGGCGATCGACGCGCCGGGGCCCGGGACGGGCGGTGGCGGCTCGCCGAGCAGACTGGTCGGCAGGATGGCCTTCTCGAGCGCGGCGCGGTCCGCGGTGAAGTCCAGGTGCAGCTTCAGGCGGGAGTCGAACGAGACCACGGCGACGCGGTCGCGCTCGTTGAACGTGTCGAGGAGGTCCCTCGCCTTCGGGGACATGCGCATCAACCCGGCCAGTCGGCTCCGCTCCAGGTCGCACTGGAAGAAGTAGACGATCAGCCGGCCGGGTGGCGCGGACACGATCCCCGCTGAATGCGCCGTCGCCGGATCCGGCCCGTCCGCGTACGGCCGGTCGCCGGGCACCCACTCGACCGCCTCGATCGCGGCGTCCCTGCCGTCGAGCGAGACGCGGAAGTCGTCCGTGCCCAGGCCGGGGACGGGCCTGCCGGAGCGGTCCACGACACGCACATCGAGGAGGAGGCGGCGGACCTCGACCTGACCCTGGAATCTCTCCTGTTGCGCGGCCGCGCCTGAGGCGAGCAACGACAGCATGGCCAGGGTCAAGCCGACCACCTTCACGTCACGCCCTCCTCGGGAGGTGGCCCGCCGGCCTGGCGGGCAGCCCGGAGCGCCACGCCGAGGCGGTTTCGGAAGCCGGTCAAGCGCCTGGCGCCATCCGCCTCGCCGCCGAGGACGAGAGCGTCCACGGTGCGCCGGGTTTCCTCGTGGTTGGCGTTGGCGACGGCCACGAGGCGCGGGTCGACCGCCGTGCCGGGCTCGAGCGCCGCGAGCAACGCCAGCGTGAGCGCCATCGTCTCGCACGCCAGATCGTTCCATGGGTCGAGCGGCGGGCGCCCCTCGACGAGGATGCGCCAGAGGATGCGTCGTTCCTGACCGCTCAGCTCGACGGTCCGGCCGCCGATGGTCAGCGCGATCGGTCCGTCGCCGGCGCCGCGGGCGCGCAGGAAGGCCGAGGCGCGATCGAGGTGGGGGCTCACCTCGGGGGGAGTCTCCCGCCTCGGCGGAGGTGCGTCCGGCCTTGCCTCGGCGTCTCCCGCGCCTGGGTCGGCGGTGGGCAGCCGGTGCGCCGCGGTCTGGGTCCGGCGCTGCAGGGGCGCGGGCAGGAGACCGCGCACCTCGACGAACACCTGCGCGTAGGCGCTGCGGAACGTCGCCAGCCGCTTCGCCGTGTCGGCGTCGCCGGCGACGAGGAGGGCGTCGAGGTCGCGCTGCAGGCTCTCCGACACCGACAGACCGAGGGCCGCGAGGTTGGTCAGTTCGTCCACGAGCGCCGGCGCCGGCGGCGGCGCGCCGCACTCCTCGAGCGCCAGCATCGCCGCGAGCTGGACCGCGGCCGCCTCGGCCAGGTGCAGCTCCCACGGCGCCGCCGGGGGTCGACCCTCGCACAGCACGCGCCACACCGCCGCGCGTTCGCGGGGCTGGACGAGCAGCGTGCGCCCGGAGAAGGAGACGCTCAGAGGAGTGTCGGCGGGGCCCAGCCGGCGCAGGTACGCCGACGCGCGCTCGAGCAACGGCCGCATCCTTTCTGCGCGGGTGTCCTCCGCGTCGGACTGCTCCATCACCACCTCCGTCCCGGCCGCCGCCATCGGACGGTCCACCTGCATGACGGGTGCCGGTGCGTCTGCCCGGATTATCCGCAGCCCCGACTGGGGTGTCAAAGCGAGCTTGGCAGGCGCGCGCTCGTGCCGTAGATTGGAGTCGGACACTCGGAAGGGGGCGAGGAGTGACGGCCCGGCGCGAGACGAGGTGGGCGGGGATGGTCCTGGTGCTTCTCTGCGCCGCCGCGTGCGTCCGCACGCCGCCGCCCACGTTGACCGTTGCAGAGGCGTCCCAACCCTCGACGTTCGACCCGCACCTCCACAACGAGATCGCGGTGTGGTCGACTCTGAGCAACGTGTGCGAGGGGCTGGTCGGGTTCTCGCCCGACATGCGCATCGAACCGGCACTGGCCTCGTCGTGGCGGGCGCTCGATCCGCTGCGCACGAGGTTCGAGCTCAGGCCCGGCGCCTCGTTCCACGACGGGACCCCGGTGACCGCCGCCGACGTCGTGGCAAGCTTCACCCGCGCCGCGTCGCACCCACGATCGGCGGTCCGCCACCACCTGGCGGGCGTGGCGCGCGTGCTCCCGGACGGCGACGCCGCGGTGATCGTCGAGACGGCGGCGCCTTCGCCAACGCTCCTCAATCGGTTGGTGTTCGTATCTGTGATTCCGCGCTCTCAGGCCGGGGACGAGGAGATCGGCGCGCCGATCGGCAGCGGCCCCTACCGCTGGGCGGCCAGTGCGCCCGAGGGCGCCGTGACGCTCGAGGCCGCGGCGGGACGGCAGCCGGCGCCCGACGTCCGTGAGGTCCGCTTCGTCTACCAGGCCGACGACTACGAGCGGGCCGACGCCTTCGTTTCCGGGAAGACCGACATCTGCGTGCGCATCCCGGAGGACGTCGTGGCCGACATCGGCAGGCGCCCGAAGCTGAGACTGGTTTCGCAGCCGCGCCTCGCGGTCCAGATCCTGACCGTGATCCCCGAGGGGGCGACCGGGATCGCGCGGACCGCCCTCGCCGACGCACGGGTACGACGCGCCCTCCTCATCGCCATCGACCGCGAGGCGCTGGTGAACCAGGTCTACCGCGGGTTGGCGACGGCGGCCAGCCAGTACGCCCATCCCGCCGTGTTCGGGTACGACCCCGGCATCGCGCCTCTCCGGCACGACCCGGGGGAGGCCCGGCGCCTGCTCGCCGAGGCCGGGTACGGGGAGGGATTCGAGGCGACGCTCGGTCACGGGCGGATTTCCTCTGGGGCGATGGAACGTATCGTCGCCGACCTGGCCGCGGTCGGCGTCAGGGTCGCTCTGGTCCCGTTGCCGTTCGGGGACCTGGTCGAGCGCATGCGCGAGCGGTCGGTCGCGCTCGCCTATTTCGCGCGCACCTGCACCACGGGCGACGTCTCGGAGTACCTCGACGCCGCGATCCACTCTCCGGAGCCGGTCCGGCGGTTCGGAGGGGAGAACTACGGCGCATTCTCCGACTCCGAGGTGGACCGGTTGTTGGAGGCCGCGGCCACGGAACTCGACCCTGCCCGCCGCCTCGAACTCCTGCAGATGGCGCAGCGCAGGGCGCTGGAAGGGCTGCCCGCCCTGCCGCTGACCGTGCGCTGGGGTTACCTGGGCGTGCCCGCCCGCCTCGAAATGACGCCGCGCCACGACGAGTGGATGACGGTCGCCGCCTTCCGCTGGGTCCGCTGACGACGGGGGTGCAAGGAAGGTGAAGGCCCCGGTCCGCGAGGACCGGGGCCGACGGGATTCAACCGCCTGAGTTCAGAAGCGCAGCCCGACCGCGACGAGGAAGGTCCGCGGCGCCTGGTAGTCCGCCACCTCGACGGGCTTGCCGAAGTTGGCCCGCTTCCTCCAGTGCACGCCCTCGACCGGCGTCTCGGTGAACGGGTTGAACGGCTGCAAGGTGCTGCTGTTGAAAGCCGTGTCCACCTGCGAGTCGACGTCCACCACGCCCTGCTCGTTGAACACGTTGCGCACCTCCGGCTTGACGTACACCTCGAGCTTCGTCCCGAACACCGTGGGCGTGAACGAGAGCGTGAGCGACAGGTCGGTGGAGGTGATGTCGTCGGTGCGGAACTCGCCGCGCTTGGAGAAGAAGTACGTGTGCGAGGAGTCCGGCGTCAGGTAGCCCGGGTTGGAGACGTAGGCCTTGGTGTCGATCTCTCCGGACGCCGAGTACGGCGTGCCGCTCGTGTAGTACTGCACCGCGCCGAGGTTCACGCGGAACCACGAGGAATTGATGATGTCCCACGCCCCGAAAACGCGCAGGCGGTGACGCTGGTCGATCGGCAGGTAACCGACCGGGTACGACCAGCTGCCGTCCTTGTACTCGGGGTAGGACAACTCGGAGGACCGGATCGGCCCGTTGACGTCGGTCTCTCCGATGGTGTTGCCGCGGGACTCCGACAGCGTGTAGTTGCCGCCAACGAACAGCCGGTCGCCGAAGCGGTACTGTCCGGACAGATGCAGCCCCTTGTACGTGCGCTCCAGAATGCCGTCGGTGTCGTTCATGCTCACGGCGCGGTCGCCGGTGAGCCCGGCCTCGTTCTCCCACGTGCCGGTCGTCCGATCGACCTGGCTAAGGAGGAAGGAGCCGTACTCGCGGTACACCACGTCGGCGCGAAGCAGTCCTTTGGAGCCCAGCCGCTTGACCACGCCGAGGGTGAACTCGTCGCTGTACGGCGAGTCGAGCGTCTCGAGCAGCACCGGCGTGAGACCCGGGTAGGACGGATTGTACCGCCAGTTCGCCGAGTTCTCCGCGAGAGCGAAGGCGCCGCCGACCGACGCGAGCCAGTCGAAGAAGATCTGCAGCGCCTCTTCGGTTGAGACCAGGTTGTTCGGGTCTGTGTTGATGCCCGGGCCGCTGTACCACAGGTAGACCGAGGTCAGACCGGCCTGCGAGGTCGCGTCGCCGACGTTGCCCGTGCCGACGATCGAGGTGACGTAGCGGGCGGCAGTGGCGTTGACCAGGAGGTCGCCGTCGCCCTTGACGTCCCAGCTCGCGGCAAGGCGAGGGCTGATCCGCGAGTCGTCCGCGACCGGCTGGCCGGAGGAGTCGGTGCCGTCGTTGGCGTCGTAACGGAAGCCGACGTTGAAGCTCCACTTGTTGTTCAACCGCCAGCGGTCGTTGACGTAGATCGAGTCGGTCTGCATCTTGGAACCGACCGAGCGGGTGAGCTGCGGCTGGTAGAAGAAGTACGCGCGGCGCGGGTTCACGGGCGAGATGACCGGCAGGATCGTCTCGCCGTCGATGAGCGCGCTCGTGGTGTAGATCCGGTAGTCGGACGCCGACTGGTGGTTCTCCTCGAGGTTGAACTCCTCGAAGTGGTCGTAGCCGAACGTCACGTCGTGCGAGCCGAGGTCCTCCGACGAGAGGAACCACGCGCCCTTGGCCAGCCAGTTCTCGTTGTTGCGCGCCTTGTCGGGGCACGCCGGCGGACCCGCGCCGCAGAACGTCGGTGCCCAGTAGCGCCGGCTCGACCGGGAGAGGTCGAGGAGCAGCGTCCCCTGGATCGGGTCGGGGTCCTTGCCGCCGCTGCCGACCCCGATGAGGTAATCGCGCTCGGAGTACTGCGCCTCGACGAAGAAGTTGTCGGTGAGGACGCCGTTGTAGTTGACCGACCACAGCTCCTGCGGGTCCGACCGGTCGGTCAGCGAGCGCAGGTCCATGATCGAGCCGAAGCTCGCCCCGTTGTTGGTCGTCGAGTCGATCTCGAAGTACGAACCGACCAGACGGTGCTCGGGCGTGAGCGAGAGCGTCAGCTTGCCCTCGAACCGCGTCGCGGACGAGACGGTCTCGTACGGAATGTTGGTGATGGAGGTCTGGTTACTGGCGACCGTCTCGCCGGTGTCCCGCCCGGCGAGGAAGAACCAGACGTGGTCCTTCCACGCGAAGCCGCCCAGCGTCGCCTCCATGATGTAGTTCGTGTTGTCCTTCGGTTCGGTCTCGAGCGGGCGCAGGGAGTTCCAGCTGGGGTTGTCGTAGTTGATGCGGAACGAGCCGGAGAAGCGGTTGCCGCCGGACTTGGTGATCGTCGAGACGACGCCGCCGGCGAAACGCCCGTAGTCGGCGGGCACGCCCGACGACGACACCGTGGTTTCCTGGATGGCGTCCTCGATGAACAGGGGCAGCGCCTGCTGGCGGACGTTCTCGTTGACGACCACGCCGTTGACCACCCACAGGTTCTCGAACGACTGCGCGCCCGAGATGGTGACGTTGCCGCCCGGGCCTGAGGTCGAGGTCCCGGGGGACGCGATCACCGCCGCGGCGATGGTCCGGCCGACCGGCAGGTCGTCCACCACCTGCTTGGTCAGCGTCGAGGCGGCCACCGCGGTCGCCGACAGCGTCTCCATCGCGCCGGTGACGGTGATCTCCTCGGCGATCGTCACCTGCGGCATCTCGGCGTTGACCTTGATGGTCTGCTGCGCCGAGACCTTGGCGGTGGTGTCGATCGTCTGGAACCCCTGCAGTTCGAAGACGACCCTGTACTCGCCGGGGGGCAGGAGTTTCATCAGGTAGTCGCCGTTCTCGTTGGTGACGGCGACGCGCGTGCCCTGCATGTTCGGCGAGCTGACCGTGATCGTGACGCCCGGAAGCGGCGCCTGCTGGTTGTCCACCACCGTGCCGGTGAGCGTGCCGGTGGGGACCTGCGCGCCCGCCGCGGCGGCGAGCACCAGCGCCGCGAGCAGGCACAGCGTGAACCGCGAGCTTCTCATGATCTCCTCCGTTCTCCCTCTGTTTGGGGGCAATGCGACCTGCGAGACTGGGGCGCCACGAGCCGCGGCCACCTCCCGGGGGTGCTTCCCCTGTTGGAATGCCTGTTGGATGCGTACGCAAGCCGGTTGCCAAGCCCCATGCCGCTCCCAGGTGGAAAGGACGGTTGAGATGTCCACGCGTCTGTATGCGCGTGCGGAATTCTGTACAGGTCTTCCTGAGACTGGCGAGAAGGTTTGAGGAGTGCGTCGCGTCTCGACCGCGGAGGGGCGGGAAGCCTGGAGAGAGCGGGGCGCCCGGCCGGAAGGCGAGCCGAGCCTGCTGGCCTCAATACTCCAAGGACTGCACGTGGGCACCGGGTGTGGGGTGTGTAGGGCATCGCCCGGACGGCCGGGCGGACGTCGTTCAAGCACTGTCAAGAAGTGAGGGGGATCTCAGGCGCCCGCGCGGGCGACGACGACGAGGCTGAAGTCGTCCTGCAGGGGGAAGCCGGCGAGGTGGCGGTCGAGGGCGGCCAGGAGTCGCTGGCGCACGTCCACCGGCGCGCCGCCGAGGGCGAACAGCGACTGGACGCGATCGAAGCCGAACGGCCGCCCCTCGGGATCCGGCGCTTCCGGCAGGCCGTCCGAGTAGAGGAGCAGCGCGTCCCCGGGATCGAGGACGACGCTGCCGGCCGTCGGCTCGACGGACTCCCTGACGCCGAGCGGGAACGATCCCCTGCCCAGCTCCTCGACGGCGCCGTCGGTGCGGCGCAGGAAGGGGAACGGGTGCCCGGCGCAGACATACTCGAGCCCGCCCGTGGCGGGGTCGAGGACGCCGTAGAACAGGCTCATGAACGCCCGGTGGTCGCCGGTCCGCCACAGCACCGTGTTGAGCAGTTGAGCGACCCGGGCCGGGGAGGGGTCCAGTTCCACCGCCATCTGCAGGCCCGTGTTGGCCACCGCCATGAGTAGGCCGGCGGCCATGCCGTGGCCGCTGGCGTCGCCGCTGACCAGCGCCAGGCGTCCGTCCGGCAGCGGAAGGTAGTCGTAGTAGTCGCCGCCGACCTCGTTCGCGGTCCGGTAGGCGTGGGCGAAGGCGTACCCGGGAACCCCCGGGGGGGTGGCGGGGAGGAGGTCCTTCTGCAGCTGTCGGGCGACCTCCAGTTCGTCGCGCACGAGCACGCGGTCGACCAGTTCGAGGGCGAGGAGGAAGACCAGCATGGCGACGCTGGCCAGGAACCAGAACGGACCGAAACGGAGGCTCGCCTCACCGCTATCGACGTTGACGTCGGCCTGGACGAGGCCGAGCAGCGTCGCGCCGATCGCGCAGACGAACAGCACGCGGCGCGCCGGGGTCAGCTTGTAGGACAGGCCGAGGAAGAGGATCTTGGCCCGGTAGAAGGCGCGGGCGACGCCTCCGGCGGGTTCCGGCGCGTGGGCGTGTTCGCGGGTGAGGACCCGGTAGGCCCGCGCGGCGTCGCGGCCGAACAGGTGCTGGACGTCGCCCGCCTGGAGTCCGTCGGTGAAGTCCCGAACGAAGCCGCCGACGCGATCGGGGAACGAGGCGCGCGGTGCGTTGCTCAGGGTGCTGTCCCTCTCACCATGGTGATACGTTACCGCGCGCCGCCGGTTCGCGCCCGGCGCCTCGCGGTGGCTACAATCGGGTACGTCGGGCCGTGGCGGCGGTCGGGTGGGCGTGCGGCCCCGGGGAGGAACGATGGAACGGAAGCCCGCGTTCACGCCCGTTGCCGCGATCGTCGTCCTGGTCGCGGCGGCGTCGGCGTGTGCCTCGCTGCTCGCGACCAGGATCGGAGAGATCAACGCCAGACCGGGCAGGTACGACGGCACGCACGTCACGCTCAAGGGCACGGTGGCCGACACCACCGACCTCCTGGTCGTGAAGTTCTTCATGCTCCGCGACGACAGCGGGCAGATCGCCGTGGTCACATCGGCGCCCCTTCCCGAGGTGGGTTCGAAGGTGACGGTCCAGGGGACGGTCAACCAGGCGTTCGCCGTGGCCGGGAAGTCGCTGGTCGTGATCGTCGAAGACCCTCCGGCCCGATAGCGGGGCTCGACCGGCGCCCGGCTCGACTCAGCGCAGGGGGGTGTCCGCCGGCGCTTCCGGTTCGAGGGTCAAGGCGACCCGGGAGGGCCGGCCTGCCTGGACGCGCAGCGAGAGCACGACCCCCGGCTTGAAACCCGGCATCGCGGCGTCCAGTCGATAGAGACCCGGCCGCGGCCGTGCGAGTCGGGCCGAGCCGTCCGCGGCGGTGACGCCGGTCCAGCGCTCGGCGGTGGGCGGGTCGAGACGCGTGAGGCGAAGCATCACTCCCGCGAGGGCCTCGCCCGAGGTGCTCGTCACCGTCACGGTCAGGGGATGATCTTCGCGCCGGTCGGGCGCTGGAACCGAGGCGTTGGCGGAGGACCCGCGGCGTGCCCGGTCCACGTCCCCGGTGGAGCGTAGCGTGCCGGCCGGGAGCGGCGCGACCTGCCCGGGCTGGAGAGTGTCGTGTTGCTCCTCGGGCGCTGCGCGTTCGGCATGCTCCTTTCCCTCGGACGTCTCCCTCTCCAGCGCCTCGATCATCGCCGCCTGGCGTTCCTCTTCCGCTTTCTGCTCGATCAGGGCGCGCAGGCCGAACGTCCCGAGGGCGATCGTGACGAAGAGCAGCGCCGCGAGCAGAACGAACTGCCGGTACGCGGGGACATGCCTGGCGATCCTGTTCCGCGCAATGGCCTCCAGCGCCGCGCGGTCGAGGCGGAGCCCGTCGGGGATCTCGCGCTTGATCCGCTTCGCCAGCTCCGGCGGCGGCGCAGGAGGCTCGCCGGTCGAGAGCAGGCGTTCGATGTCGCGTTCGGTCGGGTCGGTCATCTGTGCTCTCCCCCGACGGCCGCGGCGAGCAGCGCCGTCGCCCTGCGCAGGCGCTTGCGCACCGCCACCTCGCTGATCCCGTCGAGACGCGCGATCTCCGTGACCGGCGTCTCGGCCCAGTAGCGCGCGACCACGGTGGCGCGCAGCTCCTCGGGCAGGTCGAGGACCGCGCGCCGGAGCCGGCGCTCGAGTTGCCGGTCGGCGATCTCCTCGTCCGCGCCGCGCCTTCCGTCGCCGATCCGCTCCACGTCCTCGGCCTCGAGAGGGACCACCCGGTGCGGCCGTCTGACGTGGTTGAGATAGGTGTTGTAGGCGATGCGGTAGAGCCAGGTGGACAGGCTCGCCTCGCCGCGGAACGCGCCGAGCGAGGCCCAGGCGCGGCGGTACGTGTCCTGGGTGAGGTCGGCGGCGAGGTCTCTGTCGCCGCCCGAGAGGCGGCAGAGCAGCGCGAAGACTTTGGAGTAGGTGCGGTCGACCAGCGCTTCCGCCGCGCCTCGGGCGCCCCCGGCCAGGGCCTCCAGGAGCCGGATGTCACTGTGTTCGTCGGTGCTGGCGTCCACGGCCCCCCACCGCACGGCCATGCCTGGCCGGTCCTTTGCCCATTAGACACCGGCGCGAGGCGAATGGAACCGGAGGAAGGGGAAAGGGAAGACAAGGACGGGGTCTGGGGTCCGGGATCCGGGTTCCGGGGACAGAAGAACAGGGGTAGAGGGGAGAGCGAAGAGACCGGGGTCCGGGATCCGGGGTCTGGG
>JBFMCD010000068.1:0-18560 GCA_040754885.1 Acidobacteriota bacterium | reverse complement strand
GCCGGTGGCGAGCGCCCGGCGGCTCGCCCTCGCTGCCGTCATCTGGCTCGCGCTGCTGCTCGCCGCTTTCTCGCCATCCGCCCTGCTCGCCGCCCAGGACCTCCGGCCGCTGTCGGCGGTGCTCGCCGGGGCGCAACGCGATGGCAGGCCGGTGGCTCACGCGGGGAACTACGAAGGGCAGTTCCAGTTTCTCGGGCGACTGCACCGGCCGCTCGACGTCATCCCACGGAACGAGGCGCTACGCTGGGCTGCCTCGCACCCGGACGGTGTCGTGCTCCTGTTCACGCGGCGGTGGCCCGCCGAGGTGCCCGGGGCGCCGCTCTTTGCCGGGCGATACCGCGGGAGTTACGCGACCGTCTGGGCGGCCAGGGACGTGACGGCGGAGCTGCTCGCCGGCCTCGCCTCTGCGGGCATCGTGGCGCGCCCCGGCGTCCGCTGAACCGCGAAGGCCGACGGCGGGAACGCGCGGGTATCGCCCGACGGTTACGCCGTGCAGGGAGTGTGGCTAAGATCGCGTGGTGGCAGGCCGCGCGCGGGGAGCCGCATGCGGCGTGTCGAGGAGACTATCGTGACGGACAGGAGGGCAAAGGGACACCGGATCAGCACGCCGGCGCTCGCCGCCGTCTGCGCGGCTCTTGCGCTCGCTTCCCCCGCGCGCGCTCTTCCGTACGGCGTCAACGCCCACGTCCCCGACGAGCAGGTGCTCGACGCGCTGCGCGCGGCCGGGGTCGAGTGGATTCGGATCGACTTCATCTGGGCGTGGGTCGAACCGGAACAGGACAGCTTCGACTGGCAGACCTACGACCGCGTCGTCGCGGCCGCCCGCGCCCGGGGCCTGAGGATCTTCGCCACGCTCGCCTACACCCCCGCCTGGGCGACGGCGGAATCGCCGTGGACCGGCGTGCCGCGCGACCCACTCGACTGGTACGACGTCTGCTACCGGGCGGTGTCCCGCTACCGCGGTCAGGTCGAGGCGTGGGGGATGTGGAACGAACCCAACCTGCCGCGCTTCTGGCAGGGGGGGCGGGGCGACTACATCGATCGGATCCTCGTGCCCGGCAGCCGGGCCGTTCGCGCGGCGGATCCCTCGGCCAAGGTGTGCGGGCCGGAACTCGCGCACCTGCAGAGCGCCTCCTGGGACGTGTGGCTGCGCGAGGTCCTGGACCGGGCGGCCTCCTTCCTCGACGTGGTGACGCACCACATCTACCCCGACGGGGCCGACGCGGACTCGGTGGTGAGGGACCTCGTCGAGGGGGGAGATTACCCCTGGGAGCCACCGTCCGTGCGGTCGGTGCTGCGCGACGAGGGGTGGCTGGGCAGGCCGTTCTGGCTCACCGAGAGCGGCTACGAGGCCGCTCTCGGCGATGGCGCCGCCGAGGCACGGCAAGCCGGCTTCGTCTCGTCGCTGTTGTCCAAATTGGTGTCGACCCAGGCCGACGTCTCCTGGGTGGACAGGGTTTTCATCTACGAGGCCGCGGACTCGGGGTTCGGCCTGCTCGGAACGCGCCCCGAGCTGGCGCGGCGGCCGGCGATGGTCGCGTACGCAAACGCCGTCGCCACTCTGGCCGTCGAGGACGCGACTTTCCTGAGTGCGACCGTGCCCGGCTCCATGCGGCCCGGCGAGTCGGCGCCGGTCTCGCTCGTGGTCCGCAACGACGGCACGACGACGTGGCGGCCCGGAGCCGGGCATCGTCTCGAGGCGACCGCCGAGGGCGGGGCCTTCTCCGTCCCGGCCACGGGGATACCGGTCGGAGCGGACGTACCTCCGGGAGCAGAGGCGTTTTTCGTCGTGACGCTGACGGCTCCGATTTCCGGCGTCCAGGACGGACCGATCGGCCTGACCTGGAGGATGTCCCGCGCGGGCGAGGCGTTCGGGGAGGAACGGGCGACGGCGGTGAGGGTCTCGGAGGATTCGTCGCCGGCGGTCCTCCTCGTCGCCGGCGCGGCCAACCAGGTCGGCCTGAACGGCACGCGCTGGCGCACCGACCTGTTCCTCCACAACTCCGGCATGACACTGGCGGACGTCGCGATCCTCGCCTTGCCGTCGGGCCAGGACAACTCCCATCCCCGGACCGCGACGCTCTCGATCCCGCCGAAGTCGGGCCAGCGCGTGACCGACGTGTTGGCCACCCTGTTCGGAGTCCGGGGGCTGGCCGCGCTGCGCGTCGAGTCGGACGGCGGCGACGTGCGAGTCGCGGCGCGTACCTACACGTCCCTCGGCGGCGGCACCTGCGGGCAGTATGTTCCGGCGCTCGCGCCGGGTGAGGCATCCGGGCCGAACGGGGCCATCGAGCTGACCGGGTTGACCCGCGCCGTCGATCCGGGCGCCGGCTTCCGCACCAACGTCGGCGTGATCAATCTCTCCGCCGTGGAGGTGACGGCGGAGATCGGTCTGTACGCGGACGGCAGCCGATATCTCGGGCGGCGTCTCGCGGACCTGCCTCCTTTCGGTGTCGTGCAGCTCACCGACGTGTTCGCGGCGGTGACCGGGGACGAGGTGCGTGGCGGGCGCGCCGTGATTCGCACCAACGACGCCGGGGCCCGCCTCCTCGGCTACGCGTCGGTGGTCGACAACCGGACCGGCGACCCGGAGTTCGTCGCCCCCGGCTCCCTCGCATCTTTCGGCGCCACGCTCGCGTCGGTCGCCCATGTCCCGGGCCTGAACGCGACGGTGTGGCGCAGCGACCTCACCGCGTTCAACCCGGGGCCGGTCGCGGGTCGGATCGGCGCGACGATGATCCCTGCCGGGGGCGGCCCGCCTCTCGTGCTCGACGCACCGCTGACCGTCGGGCCGGGAGAGACGCTCGAAGTCCGGGATCTCGTCGCCTCTCTGTTCGGGGTCGAGGCCAGCGGGGCGCTCCGCCTCGACCTGCTCGCCGGCGAGGCGGTGATCGGCAGTCGGACGTACAACCTGGCTCCAGGCGGCACGTACGGGCAGTTCGTTCCGGCGGCCGGACCCGCCGCGGGGACGACGCGGGGCGTGGCCACGGTGCTCTTCCCGGTCGCCGGGTCGCCGGTCCGCGAGCGCGGATTTCGCACGAACCTGGGGCTGCTCAACCTCTCCGAGGTGCCGATCGACGTCAGCGTGGCCCGTTACCGCCTGCCGGGGACGCAGTTGTCGTCGCTCGGCGTGCGACTCGCTCCGAACGAATGGAGGCAGCTCTCCGACGTGTTCCCGGCTCCGGCGGGGAGCGAGGAATACGGTTTCCTGGAGATCCGGGTCCTCACCACCGGCGGGCGCGTGCTCTCCTACGCCTCGGTCGTGGACAACGTCACGGGCGACCCGGTCTTCGTTCCGGGCTGGTAGGTGAGCGACGCCAGCCGGCACGCCGATGGCGCGGCCGGGGATGTGGCGGTAGGATTCGGCCGGTGAGACCGGCGACTTCGGGAGGAGAGGGAGACGGGGCGGCCACGGGCGCCGGACGCGACTTCATGTTCCTCATCGCCAGCCGCGTCGCGACCCGGCTGGGCGATTCGTTCCTGCGTATCACGGCGGTGCTCCTCGTCGCCGCGAAGAGTCGTGACCCGATGGCGGCCGGGCTGGTCCTCGTCTCGCGCTACGTGTGCGAGATCGTGGTCAACGCGGTCTCGGGGCCGGTGGTCGACCGGCTACGCATCCGCACTTCGCTGATGGTCTCGGACGCGCTGCGCGCCGCGCTCGCGGTGCTGCTCATCGGCTGTGTCTTCGCCCGCGTGCCCTACCCCGTCCTGGTCGCGATCTCCTTCCTCGGCGACTTCGTCTTCATCTTCTTCAAGCCCGCCGCGGACAAGGTGGTGAAGGTCAGCTTCCCGGCCAGCGAGGGCACCAAGGCGCTGTCGCAGATGGACGCGGCCAACCATGCGAGCAACATCGGCGGCTTCATGCTCGCGAGCGTCCTCGCCGGGTGGCTGGGAGCCGAGCGGGCGGTGCAGCTCTCTCCGGCGTTCTTCCTCGTCTCGCTCGCCCTGGTCTCGCTGCTCCGACTTCCCGGCGAGGGCGTGATCGACTACGCCAAGGAGAAAGGCAAGTCCTACTGGCAGCGGCAGCGCGAGGGGCTCGCCTACACATGGGCCTCGGCGCCGCTTCGGCTCCTGCTCTTCGGCCGCTCGCTCGTCGCGGTCGCGCGCGGTTCCTTCGCCGTGCTTTCGGTTGTGTACATGGCGAAGATGGCCTCCGGTCTGGACGCGTTCGGCTACTTCGAGTCCGCGCAGTCGGCCGGCAAGGTGATCGTCACGGGCCTGGTCATCCCTCTCTTCTTCGCCTACCGTTCGACGTTCCTGCTCACCGGCCTGGCGCTGATGGCCGTCGCGCTGTCGTTCTTCGGGCTCAACATGGTCGGAACCGTGTGGCTGGCGTGCGCCGTGGGTGTCCTGGTCGGCGCGGGGCAGGCGGCCGAGGCGGTGGGGATCGACGCCATCATCAACCGTTTCGCCGACGCGCGCCTGCAGGGCCGGGCGAAGTCCACCACCTCCTTCGGCAGCCGGCTCTCGGGGCTCGCCGCGATCGGCATCGTCTACCTTCTGGTCACGACCTACGGCGTGGACCCGCGGGCGATGTTCGCCTACCTGGGGATCTTCCCGCTGCTCGCCGCCGTCGTTTTCCTGCTCGGCTGGCTGTCGGAGCGCGGTTCGCTGGCGCGGCTGGAGTTCCCCGCCGAGGCCGAGACGCCGGCGTATCTCGAACTCGTGGAGGGTGGCGGGTCGCGCCGTGTGCCGCTCGGCGCGGGTCCCGTGCTGATCGGGCGGTCCAGCCGGGCGGACGTGGTGCTGGCCGACGAGGGGGTGTCGAGGTTTCACGCCGTGGTGCGCCGGGAGCGAGGCGGATGGGTGGTCGAGGACATGCACTCCGCCAACGGCGTGCGGGTGAACGGCCAACAGGTCGAGAAAGCGGAACTCTCCGCGGGGAGCAGGATCGCTCTCGGGCGGGTCCGCCTGGTGTTCCGTCGCGAGGCGGCCGGGACCGCCGGGAAGGGGTGAGGCATGGACGACGAGAAGGCCACACGTCCGGAGTTGGAGTCACCCGAACTGGAGCAGGGGGCGGTGGAGTTCTTCGAGCTCCTGCAGCAGGTCGGCGCGGCGGGCGGCAAGGCGGCCGCCGTCAGCTACGGCGGCGTTGACCTGACCGTCGGGCTGCCGCCGCTCGGCGAGGGCGACCGCGGCATGGTCTATCCGCTCAAGAGCCACTCGTTGTCGCTGGCCGCGACCGGCCCGTTCTGCCTCAAGGTGGCCAAACAACAGGCGATCTGCCGCGAGCGCCTGCTCGAGGAGTCGATGACCACCGACTTCTTCCTCTCCGAGGCGGTGGCGGTGCCGCGTATCCACCACATGGACGCGATGGGGCGCTTCTGCGTCAAGGACTTCATCGACGGCGAGTCGGTGACCAGCCTGTACCTGCGTTTCGCCCAGTTGACGCTGCCCACGCAGCGACTGATCCTCGAGGGTCTGGAGCGCTTCCTCGACCATCTGCTCGAGCTCTTCCGCAAGCGCCCCGACTGCAAGGTCTCGATCAGCCCGAACAACATCTACGTGCTGCGCGAGGGCGGCCGGTTCAAGGACCCGCCGCAGTTCGTCCTCATCGACCCGGGGACCACGCTGAAGAAGAACTACGACGGGTTCACCTTCCAGAAGTACTGGAACGAGGTGCTCCCCGACCGCATCCGCAAGTATCAGAAGACCGGCTACCTGCAGTGGCTGGTGCCGCAGGAGGTGACGGGTTCGGAGCGGGACGAGGCCAAGGACTTCGAGATCTTCCGTGGCCTCAAGCCCTCGGAGGTGTTCCTCCTGCTCAAGATCGCCAGGACCGTCGAGTTCGAGCCCGAGGAGGTCATCCTGCGCGAGGGCGCGGTTGGCGATAGTTTCTACCTCGTCCTCGACGGCGAGGTCGAGGTCCGGCGCGGACACTACTCGAGGCCGGGTTCGTGGAACCTGCGCCTGGGCAAGGGCACGGTGCTCGGCGAGATGGCGTTCCTTCTCCACGTGCCGCGCTCGATGACGGTGGTCGCGGCGACCGCGTGCAAACTCATACAGATCGACCCCGAACCGTTCAACGAGCTGCTCGCGGCCAACCTGGCGGCGCCGTACAAGCTGATCCGCAACATCGCGGTGGCACTCGCGGGCCGGCTGCACGCTCTCGACGCCAGCCACGAGCGGCTGCTCGCGACGCGCACCGACGGCGTCGAGGGGGCGTGAGCGATGTCCGGCCTGTTCGAGATCTGCCCGCGCTGCGAGGAGGCGATCCTGACCCGGGTCGAGGTGCCGCACGATCTCGAAGTTTCGGGCTCTGTCGTGCGCATCCCGAAGGTGCAGATGGAGGAGTGCCGCAAGTGCGGTTTCCGCACCCTATCGGGTCGCGAGGTGCGCCTGTTCGACGTCCTCTTCGCCCCTCAGTTCGAGAGCGCGCGCGAGTTGATCGGCGCGCTGCGCACGGCGGGCTACGCCGGGATGTTCCTGCGCGAGGAGGAGGCCGAGAGCAGCCTGGCGTTCGGCTCGCGGCAGTACGTCGAGACGCTGGCCAGCGAACTGCGCGACCTCTACCTCGACAACGAGTCCAACCACGTCCTCGACGGGCTGACCACCGTCGCCGAGGGGTGGCTGACGGTCGAACTCGCCACCCGATGCTGCACCGTGCGGTTGCCCAAGATCGGCGAGGGCGAGAACGGCGTGGTGTTCGACTACAAGGAGTCCTCCGGCGACGTGCTCAAGCTCGCCAAGCCTCGCCAGTACAGCCGCGAGCACATCGTCGAAGAGGTCGAGGTCACCGAGTTCTTCGCCGCGCACGGCGTCCAGGTGCCGGCGATCGTCGAGGCCGACCCCTTCGGCAGCTACGTGATCAAGGCTCGCCTGGCGGGGCAGTCGCTGGCCGTCATCTACGACGAACTGGGCCCGGCCGACGCGCCGCGTCACCGCGCGGTGCGCGTCGCCGTCGAGCGCTTCGCCTTCAACCTCATCGACCTCTTCGCGGCGCACCCGGAGGCCAAGACCTCGATCAGCCCGAACAACATCTTCGTCGTCGAGGACGGTGCCGATGTCTCCTGCCTGCTCGTCGACACCGGACCCGCGCCGTTCCACGACTACTCGAAGTTCGACTTCGCCGAATACTGGGAGAGGGTCGTTCCGGAGAAGATCAAGCGCTACCGGGCGGTCGGCTACATCTGACCGGCCGCACCTGAGGTGAACCATGAGCGAGGTCGCAGCGGTCGGATTCGATTCGTCACTGGAAACGGGCACGCCCGCGCTCGAGGTCAGGCGCGGAAGCGCCGGTGCGCGTCGGCTCGTTCTCGGCAAGGCGCGCGTTCGGATCGGGCGCAGCTCCGGGAACGACCTGTCGCTGCAGGACGAGAACGTCTCCCGCGTCCACGCCGAGGTGGCGTTCGAGGACGGGCGGTGGGTGATCGAGGACCTCGATTCGGCCAACGGCGTTTTCGTCGACGGCCAGCGGGTCGGCAAGGCGCCCCTCGTCGGCGGGGCGCGAGTCACCCTCGGCCGCTGCGAACTGGAGTTCCTCCAGCCCTCGCCCGGGGTCGCCCCCGAGCGTCGCTCGGCGCTGCTCGATCGCTTCGAGTTGCTCGCCTCGGCCGGCGCGGAGGTCAAACTCCAGCTCGCCGCGGCGATGACCGCGCGGCACGTTCCGGCTGAGGGGATCCTGCACCGCCAGGGCGCCCCGGTGGAGAGCGTACTGTTCCTTCACATCGGCGAAGTGCGCGTCGTCGAGGTCAACGACGAGGGGGCCGAGCGCGAGGTCGGGCGGCTCGCTCCGGGCGACGCCTACGGCGAGCGTGCGCTGCTCCCGGGGCAGGCCGGTCCGGCGCTGGTCGCGACGACCGAGAGCGTGGTGCTCGAATTGCCGCAGGCCCGCCTGCACGAGGCGTTGCAGTCCCGCCCCGAACTCGGCGCGACCGTCGTGTCGACGGTGCGCAACAGGCTGCGCACCGGACGGATCGTGGGCGGCGAGGCCGCCGCCAGACCGGACGCGCTGGCGCGCCTGCCGGGGGGCGAAGTCGAGATACTCGGGGAAGACCGACGAATCCACGGTGCTAGAAAGAAGCTCGAGCAGCTTGCCGGAGAAGGGAAGCCGAGCCTCATCGTGGGCCCGGCCGGAACGGGCAAGCGGACCTTCGCCCGCGCGTACCACCTGCGTGGCCCGGGTCCGAACGAACCGTACCTCGAGGTCTCGCTCGCCGAACTCGAACCCGCCGGAGTCGAGACGGCGCTGTTCGGCGCGGAAGGTGAAGCGGGTGGCGGCGCGTCCTCGGCACGCATCGGCCACCTCGAAATGCTCGGCACCGGAACGCTCGCCATCCGCCACGCCGAGCGGCTCGACGCACACGTGCAGAAGAAGCTCCATACCTACCTCAAGCTCGGTTGGTTCCACCGCGCCTGGGGACAGGCCGCGGTGCGGTCGCGCACCCGCGTGGTGCTGCTCGCGGAGGCGGAGTCCGACTCCGAGGTGCTCGAGCGACTCGTCCCCGAGCTGCGCGAGACGCTCCGCGCCAACCTCGTCGCCCTGCCCCCGCTCGCGCAACGCGCCAAGGACATTCCCCTGCTCGCCGATCACCTGCTGCAGCGCCACGCGCGCCGGCACGGGCGGAGCGCAAGTGGGTTCACGCGCGAGGCGATGGAGCGGCTGGTCTCCTACGCGTGGCCGGGCAACGTTGCGGAGCTGGAGATCGTCCTCGAGCGCGCGGTGATCGTGGCCGCCGCCGGCGCCGAGATCTCCGCCGATGTCCTCTTCGTCGTGCCGCCGGAGAAGGACGTCCACCGACTCAACCTGCTCCGCAGCGAGAAGCTGCGCGAACTGCTGCGCCGCCCGATGCTGTTCCCCGCCGCGACGATGGCGATGATGGCCCTGGTCACGGCGGTGTTCGTGCTCACCGTGGTGGGGGCCACGCGGCCTCCCGGCCACCCCCTTTCGGTCGCGGAGACCAACCCCGGGATGCTCGCCACCTGGTTGGTGTGGTTCCCGCTGCTGCCGCTCTCGGTGGCGCTGTTCGGCCGGCTGTGGTGCGGCGTGTGTCCGATCGCCGGGTTCGGCGACCTCGCGGCGCGTCTCGGGCGACTCGACCTTCCGGTGCCGAAGTTGCTCAAGAGCACGGGCTTCTGGGGCGTGATCGCTGCCTACCTGGTCGTCGAGTTCGCCGAGGGGGCGCTGGAGATCGACGATAGCCCGCGCGCCACGGCCCTGTTCCTGCTCGCCGTGATCGGTCTCGCCGTGGTGTTCACGGTCGTTTTCGAACGCAGGGCCTTTTGCCGCTACCTGTGTCCGCTCGCGAGCTGGCTGGGAGCCTACGCGGCGGTGGCGCCGGTCGAGCTCCGCGGCAACAAGAAGGTGTGCCAGACCCAGTGCGGGGAGCACACCTGCTACAAGGGGACGGAGAAGGTCCCCGGCTGTCCGATGTTCCTCTATCCGGCGTCGATGACCTCCAGCTACGAGTGCCTGCTGTGCACGAACTGCGTGCGCTCGTGCGAAAACCGCGGCGTGCGCCTCAATCTTCGCCCGCCGCTCTCGGAGTTGTGGCGCAACAGCCACCCGGTGCTCACGTTCTCCATCTTCGCGGTGGTCCTGGTCGGTGTGATGGGCTTTCACCAGTTCTCCCACATCACCCTCTGGAAGTCGCTCAAGGCCACGGTGATGCCCGCCTCACCGAACCTGCGGCGCTTCGTCGTCTTCGCGGCGTTCATGCTTGCCGCGCTGGCCGCGGCGTGGCTCGGGTCGCTGCTCTCGGCAGCGGCGTCGCAGGAGAAGACCGGCGCGAACCTGGCGCGTTACGGTATCGCCTTCGTGCCGCTCGCGCTCTCCGGACACCTCGCCGCGATGACCGAGGAGGTGCTCGGCGACGGGCTGGGACTGATCTGGAGCTACCTGTCGGGTGCTCCGGCCGGCGCCATCGTCCACCCCGCCGTGGTGACGCTCCTCAAGTTCCTGCTGGTTGCCTCCGGAATCGGCGGGGCGCTGGTGGCGATCGTGATGATCACGCGGAAGGCGGGCCGAGACGCGGTGTTCGCCCGCGCTCTGCCCCACCTACTCGTGCTCCTCTCTTTCGCGGCGGTCTACCTCTGGGTGTTCACCGCCGCGACCGGCTCGCCGCCGGCCGCCACACCGGTGGCCCTGGCGGCGCCCGGAACGCCGCCATGAGAAGCAAGGGGAGAGGACATCGAAGGCCGAGGAGAGGGGTGGAAACCGAGAACGGCTGACACCGTCGCGGGGGGTTCTGTCTCCCCTTGAGCGGCGGGTGAGGACTCCCCCGGTCGCGTGTCCGGCGCGGTGGGCGGCTGACTGTCCACGGCACACGCTCACCTGACGCCGTCACCTCGTCGCGGGGTTCGCCCCCGAGGCCGCCTCGGTGAAAGCGTGGCACGAGGCGCATGCGCCGCCGTCGGGATTGTGCTCCTTCCTGTCCTCGTGGCAGGTCAGGCAGGTTTCGCGCTCCGCTGCCTTCCAACCGTGCGGCGGGTGGCAGTCCGCGCAGGCGGTCTCGGCGTGCGTCTCCTTGGCGTGCAGCCCCGGCCTGCCGTCGTGGCAGTCGCGACAGTCGACCAGCGGTGTCCGCGACCCGGGCCTGAGGTGGCACGTCTCGCAGCCGCTCGACATCATCGGTGCGGTGGTGTCGAGCGTGTGGCACTCCGAGCACTCGAGCGGCGGCCGGTACCCCGCGGCGTGGCAGCGCGTGCACAGGATCTCGGCGTGCTTGCCGGCCAGTTCCATCGGGTGCCACGGCAGGTCGCTGGACATGACGACATCGCCGAGCGGCGCGAGCGGCGTGCGCACCGGCGCGGTGTGGCAGACCGAGCACTCCGTGGTCAGGACCGCGCCGTCCCTGGAGCGGTGCCTGCCGTCGTGGCAGCGGAAGCACCCCGGCCAGTTGCGGTGGCCGATGTTCGAGGGGTAGGTGCGCCAGTTCACGTTCATCTTCGGGAAGACGTTGCGCTGGAAGATGAGAACCGTGGTGCGCACCGCGTCCTCGATACGATCGCGCTGCCGCGCGGCCACACCCGGGAAGCGTTCGCCGTAGAAGGACTCGATGTCCTTGCGGATTCCCTCGGCGGCGGCGTCCCGGTCGGGGTACTCGACGACCAGCGCCTCGACCGCGACCTTCTTGATCCACGGCAACTCAGACGAGATCAGCCCGGCGGCCATCGCCTGGTCCACGGCCGTCTCCGGCGGCGTGTAGATGTGCGTGGGGCGGTTGTGACAGTCCATGCAGTCCATGGTCCGGCGCGGCAAGGCGGCGAGTTGCTCGGGGGTGAGATCGGCGCCGTCCGCGACGTACTCCACCACCGCGCCTCCCGCCCTCGATACCGACACCCACGGGATCTCCTGCAGCTGTGGGTCGGAGGCCGCGAAGGTGACCCGGTTGTCGAGCAGCATGTGCCAGTGAATCCCCGCGCCCGCGCCGGTGCCGTGCTTGGGATTGCCGCCGCCGGTCTTGACCAGGAAGCTGATCTGCTCGGCGGTGTTGGCCTCGTCGTAGCGGAAGTGCGGGTTGCGGATGAGTTGTGCGCCGAAGAACTTCTCCGGCCAGTGGCAGTGCTCGCACGTCTCGCGCGCCGGGCGCAGATCCTTGATCGGCACCGGGATCGGCCGTTCGTAGGTGTTCAGCGCGACGGCGAACACCTGCCGGACGCCGGAGAGCTTCGACTTGACGTACCACGAAGCCCCCGAGCCGACGTGGCACTCGACGCAGGTGACGCGGGCGTGCGGGGAACCGAGGTAGGCGGTGTACTCGGGCTCCATCACCGTGTGGCAGATGCGACCGCAGAAGAACACCGACTCGGTGAACAGGAAGGCGTGGTACCCGGCGATGACCAGGACGACGGCGACCAGCAGGCCTCCGATCGCCACCCGCGAGGCGATCCGCCGCTGCGCCGGGTCGTTGAGGTCGATCGCCGGGAAGGGCGGCGCCTCGGTGCTGCCGGCGCGGCGTCGGCGCAGGCTCTCCCGTCGCATCCCCCACAGGAACACCAGCAGGCCGAACGTCAGGATGCCGGGCAAGACGAGGTAGGTGATGATGCCGATGTACGGATTCGCCTGGAAGATCGTGAGCTGGAGCAGGAAGGACAGCGCGATCAGCACGGCGCAGGCGATCACGACCAGGCCGCCGAGGTAGCTCACCGTGTTGCGGTGCAAGCCGGATCCGAACACCGTCCTGGCCATCGTTCCCCCGTGTATCCCGAACGCTGCACCGAGCATACCCGAACTCCGAGGCGGAGCGCCCGGGCTGCCGGGAGGGGCCAGGGGAGGGCGAAGGGAAGCGTGTGCCGTGATCGGTGGCCCGTGGACGGGAGAAGCCCGGACTACCGGACCACGGCCCACGGTCGTCGGGCTAGGTCTGGCGCACGAGGGGAGGTCCTGACAGCGTCCGCGCCCGCACGAGGACGGAAGCGGGTCCGGTGTCGCGTCAGGTCCCGGTCCTAAAGGCGTCGGCGACCAGCTTCTCCTGCTCGGCCTGGTGCATCCGCGCACTGCCGGTGGCGGGAGAGGGGCTGGGCAAGCGACCGGCGTACGACAGCGGCAGCGCTCCGAGGGTCGCTCGCAGCCGCGGCTCGGTGGTCGGCCAGCACCCCATGTTCGCCGGTTCCTCCTGCACCCACACGGTGTCGCGCAGCGAGGGGAGAGTGGCGATCAGGTCGGAGATCTCGCGCGCGGGGAAAGGGTACGGCTGTTCGACGCGCACGATCATCGCTCCGCCGTTCGTGGCGGCCTTCCGGTGCCCGAGGAGGTCGTAGGCGACCTTCCCCGCGCAGAGCAGCAATCGCGACGGCGCTTGAGGAGGCTCGGGATCTCCGAGGAGCGGCAGGAACGAACCGGAGGTGAGTTCCTCCGGGCGGCTCTTCGCGACCGCCGCGCGCAGCAGGCTCTTCGGCGTCATCACCACCAGCGGAGTCGGCGAGGGCATGTGGGCCTGGCTGCGCAGCAGGTGGAAGTACTGCGCCGCCGTGGTCGGCGTCGCGACGCGCCAGTTGCCACGCGCGGAGAGCTGCAGGAAGCGTTCGAGGCGGGCCGAGGAGTGCTCCGGCCCCTGTCCCTCGTGGCCGTGCGGCAGCAGTAGCGTCAGGCGCGATCGCTGTGACCACTTCTCCTGGGCCGCGGCGATGAACTGATCGATGACGATCTGCGCGCCGTTGGCGAAGTCGCCGAACTGCGCCTCCCACAGCACCAGGGCGTCGGGCCTGGCCACCGAGTAGCCGTACTCGAAACCGAGCGCCGCGTACTCGGAGAGCAGCGAGTCGTAGAGCATGAACGGCGCCTGACCGGGGTCGAGCGCGGCGAGGGCGACGTGCTCGGCGCCGGTCTTCTGGTCGACGAGGACCGCGTGTCGCTGCGAGAAGGTGCCCCGGCGCGAGTCCTGGCCGGCGAAGCGGACCGGCTTCCCCTCGAGGAGGAGCGAACCGACCGCGAGCGTCTCGGCGGTCGCCCACTCGACCTGGCCGGTGCCGGGCGCCAGCTCCGCGCGGTGCTCGGTCAGGTGCCGAGCGAGCTTCGGGTGGACGGTGAACCCGGCGGGCACCGTGCTGATCGCGTCCACGAGCCGATCGATGACGGCGCGTGGAACCGCTGGCGCGCCCGAGCCGGGAACCGGGCGCGGCTCCTCGGCGGGGAGAAGGCAGACTTCCGGCGGAGCGCTCTCCTTGGTCTCGGCGAACGCGGTCTCGAGGCGCTGCTGGAAGTCGTTCAGCGCCGCCTCCGCTTCCTCGACGGTGAGGTCGCCTCGGTTGACCAGCATCTCGGTGTAGAGCTTCCGCACCGAGCGCATCTCGCGGATGCGGGCGACCATCAGCGGCTGCGTGAAGGCGGGCTCGTCGCCCTCGTTGTGTCCGTGGCGGCGGTAGCAGATGACGTCCACGACCACGTCCTTGTTGAACTGTTGCCGGAAGGCGAGGGCGAGGTCCATCACTCGCGCGCACGCCTCGGGATCGTCGCCGTTGACGTGGAAGACGGGCGCCTGGACCATCTTCGCCACGTCCGTGGCGTAGACGGACGACCGCGCGTCGGCCGGCTTGGTGGTGAAGCCGATGCCGTTGTTGACCACGACGTGCACCGTGCCTCCGGTGCGGTAGCCGGACAGCGCGCTCATGTTGAGCGTCTCCGCGACCACGCCCTGGCCGGCGAAAGCGGCGTCGCCGTGGACGAGTACCGGCACGACTCGGTCGTCGGCCCCCGCGCCGCGGATGTCCTGCATCGCGCGCGCCATCCCTTCGACGACCGGGTCGACCGCCTCGAGGTGGCTCGGATTGGAGGCGAGCGTGACGCCGACCCGCGTTCCCGAGGGAGCGCGGAATTCGCCGACGCCGCCGAGGTGGTACTTGACGTCGCCGGTTCCCTCGCGGCTCTCGGGATCGACGTTGCCCTCGAACTCGCCGAAGATCTTCGCCAGCTTCTTGCCTAGGATGTTGGCCAGCACGTTGAGCCTTCCGCGGTGCGCCATGCCGATGACCACGTCCTCGACGCCCGCCGCGGCGGCCCCGACCAGCAGGCGATCGAGGCAGGCGATGAGGCTCTCGGCGCCCTCGAGCGAGAAGCGCTTGTGGCCGATGTAGCGGGTGTGCAGGAAGCGCTCGAACGCCTCGGCGGCGTTGAGCTGCGCGAGGATGCGGCGCTTCTCGTCCGCCGTCAGCCACGAGGCGCGCGGCACGCCCTCGACGTGGCTCTGGATCCACGCCTTCTGGTCCGGCTCCTGGATGAACATGTACTCGACGCCGATCGGGCCGGTGTACGCCTCCTGCAGGCCCTTGAGTATCTCGCGCAGCTTCAGCCGCTCGCGCCCCGTCAGACCCCCGGTGTAGAACTCCCGGTCGAGGTCCCACACGGTCAAACCGTGGTGGTCGAGTTCCAGTTCCGGGTGGCTGGGCGGCGCCTGCCCGAGCGGGCTGAGGTGAGCGACCAGGTGGCCGCGCACCCGGTACATGTTGATCAGTCCGAGCACGCCCGCGGACTTCTCGACCAGAGCACGCCCGCCGTCGTCGGCGAGGAATGGGTTGACGTCACGAGACTGCGCGAGCGGGCGATGCGGCACGCGCAGCGAGTCGAACACCCGTTCGTAGAACCCCTGCTTCCCGTCGAGGTAGGCGGCGATCAGCCCGAGGAAGGCGCCGCTCCCGGCGCCCTGGATCACGCGGTGGTCGTAGGTGCAGGTCAGAGTGATGACCTTCGACACTCCGAGCCTGGCGAGCGCGGCCGGGTCGGCGGCCTGGTACTCCGGCGGGAAGCCGATCGCGCCGATGCCGACGATCAGGCTCTGGCCGGCCATCAGCCGCGGCACCGACTGGGTCGTGCCGAGCATCCCCGGATTGGTGATGGAGGCGGTCGTGCCGGCGAAGTCGTCGGGGGTGAGCTGCCCAGTCTGGGAACGGCGGACGAGGTCGTTGTAGGCGGCGAAGAACGTCGCGAAGTCGAGGGTTTCCGCCGACTTGACCGATGGCACGACCAGGCCGCGCGAGCCGTCCTTGCGGCGGACGTCCACGGCCAGGCCGAGGTTGACGTGCTCCGGTTGGAGTTGGTGGGGCATGCCGTCGATTTCGCCGTACACCGTCTGCATCGCCGGCGACGCCGCCAGGGCCCGAACGACCGCGTACGCGAGCAGGTGGGTGAAGCTCACCTTCCCGCCGACAGCGTCGGCGAGGTGGTCGTTGAGAATCGAGCGGTTCTCCTCGAGCAGCTTGACCGGGACCGTGCGCACCGTTGTCGCGGTCGGGACGGTGAGGCTCTTCTCCATGTTCTCGACCAGGCGAGCGGCCGGGCCGCGCAGCGGCGTCGCAGCGGTACCCGGAACCGGAGCCCTGGGAGTGGCGGTCGCCGGCGCGGGGGCGGCCGCCGGGGCGGCAGGTGCAGGCGGCGCAGGAACGGCGTGGGCCAGGGCCGGCGTGTAGTCGGAGAAGAACTCCCGCCACGTCTCGGACAGCGAGTCGGGACGCTCCTTGAACTCCCGGAACATCTCGTCGATCAGCCAGACGTTGGGGCCGTAGGTCGCGCTGCGGTCGTTCTCTTCGCTCATCGGTTGCGCTCCATCAGACGGGTTCCATTGTAGATGCGTCGCGTGCGGGGCCGGAGGACGCCGCCGCGGCGGCGATTCCACCGGGGCCCCCGCTACCGGAGCGGCCGGGACCGGTCACAGCGGGCAGATCAACAGGGACGGGGCGCCCGATGTTCCGCGCCGACTTCTCGAGCAGGGAGGCGGGTAGAATCGCGCGATGGGCGAGACGGCGTCTCTGGTCGTGGCGGTGGTGGCGCTCGCGGCCGCGGCACTCGGACGACTGCGCCGGTTCGGGGTCGTCAGACGGCTGCAGGGCGCATTCGCCTTCGTCGCCGTGGCCGCCCTCGCGTCGTGGGGCGTGGCGCTGGCCGGCGTGGACGGGCGATGGGAGCTGTGGACCGGTGTGGCGTTGCTGCTGTCGGTCGGCTACCTCCTCGCCCGCGCGGCGCTGCTCGCGGTGTTCGAGTGGCTGCTCGTGCAGCGGGTCGGCGTGACGGTCCCGCGGCTGGCGCGAGACGTCGCCGCCCTCGTCGTCTACCTGCTCGTCGCCGCCGCGATCCTCCGCCACGCCTTGGACATGGAGGTCGGCGCGCTGCTCGCGACCTCCGCGGCGATCACCGCCATCGTCGGCCTCGCCATGCAGGAGACTCTCGGCACGCTGCTCGCCGGGCTCACACTGGCGTGGGAGCACCGCCTGCCCGCCGGCGAGTGGCTGGAGATCGAAGGCACCGTGGGGAGTGTCGAGGAACTCGGGTGGCGGACCCTCGCGCTGCGCACGGTCCTCGGCGAACAGGTGCTGATCCCCAACTCGCAGGTGGCCCGTGGTCGCATCCGTGTGCTCGGCCAGGGACGGCGCCCGGTCGCCGTGCCGGTGCGTCTCGGGGTCGCGTACTCGGTGCCGCCGCACCAGGCCAAGGCGGTGCTGCTGCGTGCCGCCGGCGACTCGCCGCTGGTGCTCGCCGATCCCGGACCCCGGTTGTACACGGTCGAATTCGCGGACAGCGCCGTGGTCTACGAAGCACGGCTGTGGACGCTCGAGCCCTGGCGCGAGCCGGAAATCCGCGACGGCTTCCTGACCCGAGCCCACGCGGCGCTGGCGCGAGCGGGGATGGAGATCCCATTCCCACAGAGGGTCGTCACGATTCGCGAAACGGTCGCCCCGACGGACGCAATTCACAGGCGACGCGCCGCCCTTTCGGTCTGTTCGCTGTTCGGCGGTCTGCCCGACGCAGCGCTCGGAGCGCTGGCCTCGGCCTCGGCCTGGCTGGAGTACGCGCCCGGAGAGGCCGTGGTTCGCGAAGGCGAGGCCTCGGCGGCGCTGTACGTCGTGGCGCGCGGCGAGGCGGTCGTCGAGCGTGGCGGGGCCGAGGTCGCCCGCATCGGCGCGGGCGAAGTCTTCGGCGAGATGGCGTTTCTCTCCGGTGCTCCGCGCACGGCCACGGTGCGGGCAGCCACCGCGCTGTCCGCGATCGAGGTCGACAGTCACGCGCTCGGCGGCCTCCTTGCCGAACACGCCGAACTCGCCGAGGAGCTCGCCTCCCGGATGGCGGAGCGCGAGCAGCACCTGACCCGCCTCGAGATGCGGACGGAGACGGGACCTTCCCCCCGCGGCCTGGCGGGGTTTCTCCGCGAGCGGCTCGTCGCGCTCATCGGGAGGTGAGGTGGCGGACGATCGTCTGGACGAACTTGTCGAGTTGATCCGCCCGCTCGGGCGTGTGCTCGTCGCGTTTTCGGGGGGAGCCGACTCGGCGCTCGTCGCCTGGGCGGCGCGGCGGGCGCTCGGGGACGGCGCCTTCGCTGTCACAGCGCGCTCCGAGAGCCTGGCGCCGGCGGAGGCCGATCAGGCGCGGGCGCTCGCGGCGCGGATCGGCATCGCCCACGAGGAGGTCGACTACTCGGAACTGGCCATTCCGGGCTACGCCGAGAACCGCGCCGACCGCTGCTACCTGTGCAAGGGGGAACTGTTCAGCAGGCTGGCGGCGCTCGCCGCCGAGCGCGGCGGGGCGGCGATCCTCGACGGCAGCAACGCCGACGACCTCTCCGACTTCCGCCCGGGACGGAGGGCCGCCGGCGAGCAGGGAGTGCGCGCGCCGCTCGCCGAACTCGGCTGGGGCAAGGCCGAAATCCGGGATGCGCTGCGCTCGCTCGAGCTTCCGGTGTGGGACAAGCCCTCGAGTCCGTGCCTGTCGTCGCGGGTGCCGTACGGGGAGGCGATCACCCGCGAGAAACTCGAGCAGATCGGCCGGGCCGAAGCGGCCCTGCGCGAGTTGGGCTTCCGGGACCTGCGCGTTCGCCACCACGGCCCGGTCGCCCGCGTCGAGTTGCGCCCGGAGGATCTCGAGCGGGCCGTCGAACCGGAGATGGCCGGTGAGATCGTCGACCGGGTACGCGCGGCCGGGTTCGCCTTCGTCGCACTCGATCTCGAAGGGCTGCGTTCGGGGTCGCTGAATCGCCTCCTCCCGGTCGTGCCGTCACGCGAGCCTTAACCCGGATTATTCACTGGGGAGGGGTTGAAAGTCGGGTGTGAGTCCATTAAGATACTGACTGGACTAGAGTTCAGTATCGAAGGAGGGACCCACACCCGATGACACAGTGTACCCCAACTCCGAGCCA
>JBFMCD010000067.1:0-7956 GCA_040754885.1 Acidobacteriota bacterium | reverse complement strand
TGCTCGGCTGGGCGGTCGTGTCCGAGTACTCGGTCGCGGTGCCGGCGGCGGTCGTCGCCGTCGCGGCGCTGCCCCGGCTCGGCGCGCGCCGGGCGCTGGCAGCAGCGGTTGGCGGCGCTGCGCCGCTGACTTTGCTCGGCGCGTACAACCTCGTGTGCTTCGGCTCTGTGTTCGCGCTGTCCTCCGGCCAGGAGGCGCACGGCGCCTACGCCGAACTCGCCTCGCGCGGCGTCTTCGGGGTCTCGTGGCCGACGCTCTCCGGCCTGGCGGGTCTGGTGCTGTCGCCCTCGCGCGGCGCTCTCGTCTGGATGCCGTTGCTCGCGGCGCTCGCCTGGTCGCTGGGCAGGCGGGACGCACCGTCGGAGAACCGTTCGAGGGCGAGGGTCGGCGCGGCGGCGGCGTTCGCGATGATCCTGGCGATGAGCGGCTACCCTAACTGGCACGGCGGCTGGTTCGCGGGGCCGCGCTACCTCCTCCCTGTGCTGCCGCTCGCGTTGCTGGCCGCCGCGAGCGGGACCGACAGGCTGCTGCGCGGCGCGGCGGGCCGGGTGGCCGTCGCCGTGGCCGGGCTGTGGGGCGCCGCGATGCTCTGGCCGCTCCTCGCGAGCTTCCCGTTCCCCCCCGAGGACGTCCCGCTGCCGGCGGCGACTCTGGCGTGGCCGCTGCTCGAGGCAGGGTTCGCCGCGCCCTCGTGGCTCGGACCGGCAGCGTCGCGCTTCGTCCTCGGGGCCGGCTTCATGGTCGTCGCGGCGGCGATCGTCGCCGTGGTCACCCGGCGCGCTCGCGAGCGCGTCGCCGCGCTCGCGGTCGCGGCGCTGTTGACCGCCGGGGCATTTGCCTTGCCTCGCCCCGACAACTGGAAGGCGGAGCTGGAGCGGGCCGTGATCGGCGACGTCTACGCCGTCGGCGGAGAGAGGGGAGCGCTGGAGGCGTTGCGGGAGCGGTGCGCCAACCCGGACCGGTGCGCCCGGGTCGATGCCTGGATCGCCCGCCGCGACACGGCGCGGTCGCCGTGAGCGGGAGGCGAGGAATGCCGATCGCTCCGGGGTGATTGGCACGTCGGGAGGTCCGGACCATGGAACTGCGCACTTCGGGCGTGTACGTCATCACCGGGGGCGGGGGCGCCCTCGCCGTGGCGGTGGCGGAGGTGTTCCACTCCGCCGGCGCTGCTCTGCTGCTCTCCGACGTGCGCGAGGAAGGGCTGGCCGAGCGCGCCGGGCGCCTGGGCGCGGCGTGGCACGTCGGTGACCTGACCTCCCCGGCCGCGGCGGAGGCGATGGCCGGCGAGGCCGAGCGGCGCTTCGGTCGTGTGGACGGGCTCATCCACCTCGCCGGGGGTTTCTCGTTCGCCAGCGTGCCCGAGACGGGCGCCGACGCGCTCGCCGGGATGCTCGACGGCAACCTCCGCTCGCTGCACAACGCGGTGCGCGCCGTCCTTCCCGGGATGCTCGCGCGCGGAGACGGCTTCGTCGCCGGGATCTCCTCCTCGGTGGTGTGGTCGGGGTCCGGCGCCGCCGGCATGGCCGCCTACGCCGCGGCCAAGGCGGGCGTCGCGTTCTACCTGCGCTCCCTCGACGCCGAGGCGCGCGGCCGCGGGGTGCGCGTCTCCGTGGTCTTCCCGCTCGCCCCGATCGACACGCCGGCGAACCGCCGGGCGATGCCCGACGACGACCCGCGCACCTGGGTCGATCCCGCGGCGATCGGCGAGGCGCTGCTCTTCGCAAGCACGCGGCCGGCCCGGGGCAGGGTCGTGGACCTGCCGGTCGGGGTGGGGCGATGAGCGCGACCTCCACCCGCCTGACCGCGACGCGTCGCTTCACCTTCGCCGCGTCCCGCCGCCTGGCCAGGGACGCGTGGCCGGCGGAGCGCAACCAGCGGACCTACGGCGCGGGCCAGGAGCGGCAGTGGGGGACGGGAGAGAACTACGTGGCGCACTTCGTCTTCGAGGGGGCGCCCGACCCGGTCACCGGGATGGTGGTCAACCTGGCCACGGCCAAGCAGGTCCTCACGCCGGTGATCGACCGCTACGACCACCACTTCCTCAACCTCGACACTCCGCCGTTCGCCGAGGTGCCCCCGACCGCGGAGCGGGTCGCCGCGCAACTCCTCGCCGAGAGCGCCCGCGCGTTCGCCGGCCTGCCCGTGCGCCCGGTCGCGTGTCACCTGAGGGAGTCCGAGGAGGGGGGCGCCACGGCGTTCGCCTCCGGCGTGGTCGAGCGCGAGGCGTTCCGCGAATTCTCCGCGGCCCGCCGGACCTGCTCGCCGCACCTCTCCGACGCGGAGAACGCGGCGCTGTTCGGCGCCGCCGCGTCCGCGGCCGGTCACGGCCACGGCTATCGCCTGCGCGTGGTGCTGCGCGGCGAGTCCGACGCGGACACCGGCATGGTGGTTCCCCACGGCGACCTCGGGGGCGCGCTCGACGCCGTGCACGCGCTCCTCGACCACACGAACCTCAACCTCGAGGTGCCCGATCTCGCCGGCGAGCCGATGACCACGGAGTCCCTCGCGCGCTTCGTCTTCCGGCGACTGGCCGCCACGCTGCCGGTGGCGCGCGTGACGCTGCACGAGAACTCATGGCTGTTCGCCGGCTACGACGGCAGGGAGTCCTCGCTCGGACTGCGCCGCTCCTTCTCCGCGGCGCACTGCCTGCGCCTCCCGGAGCTGAGCCCGGAGGAGAACCGCGAGCTGTTCGGCAAGTGCTCGAACCCGAACGGCCACGGCCACCGCTACACGGTCGAGGCCACCGTCTCGGGACCGCTCGACGAGCGCACCGGCGTCGTGACCGGACTCCTCGCCTTCCAGGAGGTGGTCGAGGGCGCGCTCGCGCCGTGGGCCCAACGCCACCTCGACTTCGAGGTCGCGGAGTTCCGCGAGCACCCGTCCACCGGCGAGAACATCCTCCTGGCGCTGTGGCCGCGCCTGGAGTCCGCCGTGCCGGCGCCGCTCTCCCGCCTGCGCCTGCAGGAGACCGAGAACAACCGCTTCACGCTGCGGCGCAATGGAGGCGTGTGATGGCGCTGGTGATCGTCACGGGGGCGAGCAGGGGGATCGGCCGGGCGATCGCGCTGCGGCTGTCCCGACCGAGCCGGGAAATGGTGCTGGTCGGGCGGGACGCCGCCGCGCTCGAAAGCGTCGCCGCCGATGCACGGTCGCGCAGCGCCCAGGCGCTGGTCGCGCCGGCCGACCTGACCGACGCGGCCGCCGTGGCCGCGCTGGCCGGCGCGCTGCCCGCCGGGCCGATCGAGGCGGTGGTGCACAACGCCGGCGTCGCGGTGGTCAAGCCGATCGGGGACGTCTCGCCCGAGGAGTTCGGGCGCTCCCTCGCGACGATGGTCACCGCCCCGTTCCTGCTTACCCGCGCGCTGCTCCCGCGTCTCGAGAAAGGCGCCTCGCTCGTCCACGTCCTGTCGATCGCGGCGCGCCGCGGGTTCCCGGGGTGGAGCGCCTACTGCGCGGCCAAGTTCGGCCTCGAGGGGCTGTCGCAGAGTCTCCGCGAGGAGCTGCGCCCGCGCGGCGTCCGGGTGATCAACGTCTACCCGGCCGCCACCGCCACAGCGCTGTGGGACGGCGTGACCGGCGAGTGGCCGCGCGACCGGATGCTCGACCCGGCGGAGGTCGCCGAGGCCGTGGCGTACGCGCTCGACCGCCCGTCCGGCGTCGCGGTCGAGACGATCGAGGTCGGCGACGTCAGCGGCGCGCTGTAGTCATTCCGTTGACCGTTGTCCGTTCTCCGTTGCCCGTGAAGAGCGAGAACGGCGCGATCGGTGAGCCGTGGACCGTGGGCCGAGCTGACCATTGTGCGCGGAACCGTCTTCGCCTTCGCGGTCCACAGCCCACTGCACACGGTCCACGCAGTCGTCGCTTCTGACTCCAGAGGCCGGGTCCCGCGCATCTCCGTCGTCAGGGATTGGCGAAGCAGTCGCGCGCGGGAATCGGGGCGCGGATGACTTCGAGCGCCGCGAGCTGGCCGATCAGCTCCTTCCAGCGCGCCTCGGTCATCGTGCCCAGCCCCGCGCGCCGCGTGTCCTCGCTCTCGATCAGCGGCGCCTGGGCCTTCGCCGCCTCGGCGAAGGTGGCGAGGTCCATCGCGGTGTTCAGCCGCGCCATCTCCCGGTTCGCAGGGCCGGGGTCGTCGAGGTACTCGCGCCACCCCTCGCGCAGCGCCGCGGCGATGCGCCGCGCCGGGCCGGGGTCCGCACGGAACGACGAGCCGCGCGTGACCACCACCGCGGTGTACGGGTTGAACCCCGTGTCGGCGACGAGGAACACCCTCGGCTCGACGCCCTGCCGCCGGGCGGCGAGCGGCTCGGCGAAGACGAAGCACTGCATGGCGACGTCGCTGCGCGCCGGATCGAGGAACTGGGCCAGCGCTCCAGAGCCGTACGGCACGATCTTCATCTTCTCGAGGCCGAACTCCCGGCGCAGGTGCTTGAGGTAGGCGAGGCCGGGCTGCGCGATCAGCGTCCCGCCACGTGCGAGCAGGTCGGGGATGTCCTTGGCCTCGCCGGCGGCCTTGACCATGATCCCCTGCGGCGAGGTCTGGTAGGTGGCGAAGATGGCCACCACGTCGGCGCCCTTGTCGCGCAGCGACACCACCTCGTCGGCGGCGGCGACGGCGAACTCGACGCGTCCCGCCGCGGCCATCTGCACGGCGGGGACGTCCGGCCCGCCCTTGAGGATCTCCACGTCCAGCCCGTGGCGGGCGAACGCGCCGCCCAACTTCGCCGCGTAGATGCCGCCGAACTCCGGCTCGGGCAGCCAGTTGAGCTGCAGGCGCACCTTCGCGGGCGCCTGCGCCGCCGTGTTCACGGCGGCGGCGGCGAGCGCAAGCATTGCGATCAGCGTGCGTGTCCTCATCGCTCGCTCCGATGCCCCGGACAACCTCCGGCCGCGGGCGGCATTCCCGCGTTCGGCGTCACCGATCCTGCTCCGACGCGTGCCAGCGGCGCAGCGTCAAGTGGCTGGCCAGGCTGACCGCGCCGAACAGCGCCAGCCCGAGACTCGACGCCAGCCCGACCACCGCGAAGAGCCGGTCGGTGTGCGACTCGCGCGAGTAGGTGAGCGCGAGCATGCCGATGCCCGCGTCGTCCCCGGCGTACGAGGCGACGAACTCGCCGACCACCGCGCCGATCACCGCCAGCCCGGCGGCGACGCGCAGTCCGGCGAAGATCGAGGGCAGCGCCGAGGGCAGGCGGAGCTTGAACAGCCGCGCGCCGGACGAGGCCCGGTACAGGCGGAACAGGTCGAGCAGCGCCGGGTCGGTCGAGCGCATCCCGGTCACCGTGTTGACGATCACCGGGAACACCGAGACGATGAACGCGGCGACCGCCACCGGGCGCGTGCCGAAGCCGAGCCAGACGACGAGCAGCGGCGCGATCGCGACCAGCGGCACCGTCTGCAGGAACACCGTGAACGGGTACACGGCGCGCTCGATCCAGCGTGCGCTGGCGATCAGCACTCCGGCCGCGACGCCGAGCAGGGCGGAGAACGCGAAGCCGGCGACCGCCGCGCGGCACGTCACGGCCGTGGCGCGCAGCAGCGTGCCGGCGTGCTCGAACAGCGCGGCGGCGATCCGACTCGGCGGCGGCAGGAGGTAGAGCGGCACCTCGAACGCCCACGTCGCCGCCTCCCAGACGAGGTTGAGCGCCACGAAGGCGAGCACCGGCGGCGCGGCGAGGCGCAGCGCGCGGATCATGGCGACGCCTCCGCGTCCTCGAGGCGGGCGCGCAGGTCGCGCACCGCGGCGAAGAACGCCGGGTCCGAGCGCAACGTTCCTTCGCGCTCGGCCGGCAGGTCGAGCGTCACCGTCGAGGCGACGCGCGCCGGCCGTCGGGTGAGCACGACCGCGCGGCGGCCGAGGAACGCCGCCTCGCTCACCGAGTGGGTGACGAACACCACGGTCATCCTGTCCCGCCGCCACAGCGCGTGGAGGTCCTCGTCGAGCCGATGCCGGGTCAGTTCGTCGAGCGCGGCGAACGGTTCGTCGAGGAGGAGCAGCTCCGGGCGCGTCACGAGCGCTCTGGCCAGCGATACGCGCATCCGCATCCCGCCGGAGAGCTGCGCGGGGTAGCGGTCGGCGGCGTCGGCCAGCCCGACCCGCTCCACCGCGGCTCTCGCCCTCCGCTCGCGCTCGGCGAGCGGCACGCCGGCGAGTTCCAGCGGGAGCGCGACGTTGGCGAGCACGCGCCGCCACGGCAGCAGGTGCGCGTCCTGGAACACGCAGGCGATCTGCCCGGCGGCAGGTGTTCGCTCGACCGCGCCACCCTGCGGCCGGTCGAGGCCCGCGATCAGCCGGAGCAGCGTGGACTTGCCGCACCCGGACGGGCCCAGCACGGCGACGAACTCCGACGGCGCGACCTCGAACGAGACGCCGTCGAGCGCCGCGACGCCGCCGTCGAACACGCGGTCCACGTCGCGCAGCGACACCGCGACGCCGTGCCCCCTGTCTGACGCGTTGCCGCCGGCCACGGGGCATTGTCGGCGCTCCGCGAGTCGCTCGCAAGCCCTGCCGCGCCGAGACTTGCGCGCCGCGCGGCCCGGCCGTACAATCCGGCCCGCTCGGATCCCGCCGGCAAGCGACACAGTGGTGCGTCGGAAGTGGACCCGCGCAGGCAGACATGACGTTGCCCGAACAGGCGCCCGCCAGGCGGCACGAGACGGCGACCGAGAAACCGGCCGAGCGGGGCAGGTTCGCCTCCGTGATGCGGGCGTACGTCGTGTTCGGACTGCTCGTCTCGCTCAAGGTGGTCAGCCGGATCTTCTACCGCTTCCGCCTCCGCTGGGAGGGGCCGGCGCCGAAGAGCTGGAGCGACGTGCGCATCCTCTCGGCGCTCAACCACACCAGCCTGTACGAGCCGATCTACGCGGGGGCGCTGCCGCTGGGCCTGCTCTGGCGGATCGCCCGCTACGGCGTCGTGCCGGTGGCGGAGAAGACGATGCGCCGGCCGGGCATCGGGCTGTTCTTCAAGATGATCGCGCAGAACGTCGTGCACGTCACGCGCCAGCCCGACCAGACGTGGAAGGCGGTGCTCGACCGCATCGGCCCCGACTCCCTGGTCGTGCTCTTCCCCGAGGGGCGGATGAAGCGCCCGGACGGCCTCGACGGTGACGGCAAGCCGATGACCGTGCGCGGGGGCATCGCCGACGTCATCGAGGCGGCTGGAGGCGGCCGCATGCTGGTGGCCTACCTCGGCGGGTTGCACCACATCCAGGCGCCCGGGCAGTTCCTGCCGCGCGCGTTCCACCGCGTCAAGCTGACGCTCGAGCTGCTCGACGTCGCGTGGTACCGCGAGATCATGCTCCACCGCGGCGGCGAGGAGGGGTTCAAGAAGGCGGTGATCGCCGACCTCCAGGAGCGCCGCGACCGCTACTGCCCTCCCGGCCCGCGCGAGTCGCTATCCCTGCTCACCCGTCAGACCGCACCGCGCGTCACCGACTCGGGCAGCACGCCCCGCCCCGACGACCGCACCTGACACCACGTGGCCGATGGCCACGACGGCGGAGCGGGACGCTCCGCCTGCTGCGATCCGAGAAGCGTGGGCCGTGATCCGTGTGCCGTGGGCAGGCGAGACAACGGCGGGGTCCGGGGTCCGGGGTCCGGGAGAGGTGAAGCACAGCCGTGGTCGGAGCGGTATTCCGGGGCGGTCAGCCGTGAATGCTGGAGTGGACTGTTGGCGGGGCGTCCCTCCCAGTCGATCCGAGAAGCGTGGACCGTGGCCCGTGTGCCGTGGGCAGGCGAGACAACGGCGGGGTCCGGGGCCCGGGGTCCGGGGTCCGGGGTCCGGGAGAGGTGAAGCACAGCCGTGGTCGGAGCGGTATTCCGGGCCGATCAGCCGTGAACGCTGGAGTTCGACTGTTGGCGGGGCGTCCCTCCCAGTCGATCCGAGAAGCGTGGACCGTGGCCCGTGTGCCGTGGGCAGGCGAGACAACGGCGGGGTCCGGGGTCCGGGGTCCGGG
>JBFMCD010000066.1:0-26532 GCA_040754885.1 Acidobacteriota bacterium | reverse complement strand
CATCGCGGCGAGGGGCATCACCTCCGGGTGCGGCGGCGGCAACTACTGCCCGACCAGCCCGCTCGGCCGAGACCAGATGGCGGTCTTCCTCACCAAGGCGTTCGACCTGGCGCTGTGGTGACCGGCGTCCACCGCGCGCGGCCCGGCCGAGGCGCACGCGCGCCGCTCTCTTGCCCCGCGTCGCGGCGGAAGAGGCCAGCGAGAGCGAAGGACGCAGGCACGTGGGTCGAGACTTTCTTCTCTTTCCAACCTTACCCTCACTCTCCGTGTCCTTCACTCCCTGTTCTTGATCACCACCTCGATGCCGGAGCCGGCGAGGAGCGTTGCGAAGGTCCTCGCGTCGCTGTCGGAACCGACGATCGCCCCGTAGTGCATGGGGATGGCGATCCTCGGCCGGATCGTCCGCGCCGCTTCGGCGGCCTCGCTCGCGGTCATCACGTAGGTCCCGGACACCGGGAGCAATGCGACGTCGGGCGCGAGGCCGGTCATCTCCGGTATCACGTCGGTGTCGCCGGCGTGGTAGACGGTCACCCCGCCGACCGTCACGACGAAGCCGAGCTTCCCGTCTGCCTTGGGGTGGAACTTCTTGTGGGTGTTGTAGGCGGGCACTGCCCTCACCGTCGCACCGGCGAGCGCTCTAGTTTCGCCCGCGGCGATCACCTCGACGCCGGCAAGCTTCGCCGCCACCTCCCTCGGCCCGGCGACGACGGTGCGCGCTCCGCGCACCTTGGCGATGTCGTCGGGGGAGAGGTGATCGAAGTGATCGTGGGTGACGAGGATGAGGTCGGCCTCCGGCGGCGAGCCGGCGAGCTGAAAGGGGTCGACATAGACGACCGGCGGCCCGTCGATGCGGAACGCGTCGTGCCCGAGCCAGTGGATGGATTCGACGTTCATGAACACCTCCGGCTACCGGAGTCGCCAGGGAACCGATTGCGCCTGGAAGTCAGGGTCGTCGACACGTGTGGCCCGTGGGCCGTGTGCCGTGGCGCAACGAGATGCGGGGTCAGGCGTCCCGCGGGCGGGAGAACGAGCAGGAGAAGAGAGGGTAGTCGGGGTCCCGGGTTCGTTGTCGTTTCGGCCCACGGTCCACTGTCCACGGCCCACGCCTCTTGGTCTTTACAGTTCGTCCGCCTTGGTAGAGATCGGCCCGCGGTAGTTGAGGCGCAGCCGGACCTGCGCGACGAACGGGCCGAAGCCGCGGTACGCCTGCTTGATTCGCGTCAGCGCGTTCGACTTCCAGTCCACGTACGGGTTGTCGATCTGCACCGGGTCGAGGCACCCCGCGAGCACCACCTTGGACGACGCGCAGAAGCGGCTCATCAGCGTCTTGGCCAGGTGGCGGTCCCCGTTCTGCAGCTCGTCGACGAGCACCAGCGAGTTCTCGATGTCGAGTCCGCGCAGCAGCGAGGTGGAGAGCAGCGTCAGCTTCCCGGCCGCCTCCAGTTCGCGCTGGAAGTCGTGGCCGTTGGAGATCGACACGGTGCGGATCGCCTGGAAGAACGGCTCCAGCCACGGCGACAGCTTCTCGTCGTGGTCGCCGGGCAGAAACCCCATTTCGAAGCGGCTCGAGGAGTGCTCGGGGCGGAGCAGGATCAAGCCGTTGTCGTAGCCGGGCGCGGGGCCGCCGAGTGGCGACGATCCCTTGTGCATCTTCATGCTCGACGGCTGGCCGCACAGGAGGTAGAGCGCAGCGACCACCATCAACCGCGTCTTGCCCGATCCCGCCGGTCCGTCGAGCACGAGCAACTGCACCGACGGGTCGAGGAGGAACTCCAGCGCCAGTGCCTGGCGGGCGTCTCCCGGCGTGAAGCCGAGCACCGTGCGCGGGATCCACACTCCGCGCCGGGTGTCCCAGTACTGGGCGAATCGCAATTCGCAGGCGGCCTGTCGATCGGTGTCGATGCGCGTAACGAGTTCGTGCTCGCCGGAGCGCATGACCAGTCCCTGGTTCCACACCGGCTCCTCGGGCAGAGGAGGCAACAGCTCGAGCGGCACCGAACGCTCGCGGGGCTGGCCCGAGGCCATGAAGGCGCCGATCACCGCCTCGTCCACCTCGACCTCGATGGTGCCGTCGTAGACGTCGTCGGGGCTCTCCAGTTCCAGTTTGCCGAAGCGCAGAGGTTCGGCGGAGAGGCCGAGCGCGTCGCAGCGCAGCAGCATGTTCGAGTCCTCGGAGATCAGCACCACGCGCAGCGCGCCGTTGCCGTTGCACATCGCGCGGATGCGCCGCATTGCGTGGAGGATCACGCTGTCGCCGCTGCCGTCGCCGTTGGCGGCGGCGACGGTCAACCCCTGCGGCTCCCAGGCGAGCACGCCGCCTCCCGGCGTGGCGGGGAAGTCGTCGAGCGGGATCTCGCCGCGCAGGAACCGCTCCAGACGGTGGTGGATGAACCCGCCGTCGCGGTAGGAGAGGATCTTGCGCGTCGCCGCGCGCGCCGCGGCGCGCACCCCGTCCGACTTGGTGCGCGAGTGCTGCAGGCGGCCCAGTTCCTCGAGCACCTGGTGGAGCAGCACCACGAGGTTGCCGGGCTGGAGCAGGCGGTCCAACGCCTCGGGGTTCTCGACGAGCGCACTGGTGTCGGGGATGTAGACGTCGACGGGGTTCATCGTGCCGACTAATGCTACCACGAGCCGCCACGGGCCCGGGCCGTATCCGCGTGCTGGAGCTGCAGCCTGAGCGGCGTTATGCTGGTATGAGCCATTGCTTTGCGGTGCCCGCGGTCCACCCCACCCTCTGTCATCCTGAGGCCCGAAGGGCCGAAGGATCCCGTCGCGCCTGGAGCGCCTCGAACTGGCTACGCGGCTCTCTTCAACGCAGGCCTGCAGCCTGAGCGGCTGACTGCTTCTGCGAAGCATGTCCTTGTGTTGCCCGCGGGCCGCGCGGCGAGCTGACCATCGCTCGCCCCCGGGCATATGTTGCGGGGGGTTCCGCGCCGCTCCGCCCGCCCTCCCGGCGCTCGTGGCCCCCCGCGCCCCCACGCTCGCGCCGGCACAGCCGCCGCTCGCTCATCCACCGTGCCCTCGACCCCCGAACCCCCGCGCGCGGCGGGAGTGAATCCCGCCTCGCCGCTCTCACCCCCGGCACTCCCACCCTCGCACTCACCAGCCCCCGTGTCGTTTGGTCCACGGTGCACGGCCCACGGTCCACGTTTCCTGGATCGAGCCGCCCGCGGCCCTGGCACCTCGTGTCCGCGCCCGCGAGGGTCGCGGACTCTGGTCGGGCGGGCCTCGACTCCACCTACTCGACCTTCTGCAGGTTGACATCCTGCATCCGTACGGACGGTCCTCCGTCCACCGACACTTCGGCCGCGGCCTTGGCTGTCGTCGCCGACAGCAGCGTGAGCATGATCTTCAGCTGCACGGGCGTCCCGTCGGCCTTGAGGTTGAAGACGAAGGTCCAGGTAGAGTTCTCGAACGAGCCGTAGCCGAGAGAGTTGATGCCCGTGCTGTCGATGTCGTACCAGGTGTACCGCCGCGCCTCCTGGTCGTAGCCCAGCACCTGCAACTCCCGGTATGGCTGTCCCGCGAACGTGCCGGTCAGGTCGCACACCAGGTTGTAACCCCCCGGATAGACCGTGCACGCGTTCGTCAAGGTGAGCTTGCCGGCGGCGCTGAGCGGAGTGGCGTACAGGTCACCGTCGCCTTTCCACGTGCCGGCGAGAGACATGAGCTTCCGGTGCTCCTCTCCCGGTTGGGGCCCCGGCGCCTGGGCGAGTGCGACGCCCGCCGCTACACTCAACAGAAATGCGACACGGAGCGATTGCATCTTCTTCCCTCCTCTTCGACAGTCGCGCGCTGCGCCTCTGACCCCTGTTTGTTCTCTGATCACGTCAGGGGACCCGTCGGACCGCCTGGCCTCACGCCGAGTTTCGGACGTGGGACGCGGACTCCCGACGACAGAGAGTCACCCTGACACCACTTGCGCCGATCGTGCAGCCAATATCGGTCACGCCCGAGTGCCGCGCAACATCGCGCCACGACGCGGGACCCGCTACCGACGGTCGGGGGTCCGGGCGCCCCGTCATATGTTGCGGGGGGTTCCGCGCCGCTCCGCCCGCCCTCCCGGCGCTCGTGGCCCCCCGCGCCCCCACGCTCGCCACGGCAGAGCCGCCGCTCGCTCGTCACCCTCCGCGCCCCCGAACCCCCGCGCTCGGCGGGACTGAATCCCGCCTCGCTGCTTTCACCTCCAGCGCCCCCTACTTCCCAACCACCGACCCCCGCGCTGTTCGGTCCACGGTCCACGTCTCTGGGTCGGAATGCCCGCGGCCTCCGGAACCCATGGCTGCTTCGGCCCGCGGGCTCGACAGACGGTGCCCGGGGGGTAGATTCCCCATCAAGCAAGCCATCAGCAGTGTCCTGGCAGGCAGTTGTCAGTGACAGAACGCGAAGGGAGAGTTGGTCATGCCGAGATCAGCGGTGCGGTTCAGGCGGACGCTGGCAGTCTCCGTCGCATTCATCTCGCTCCTGTTCTTGTTACCAGCGCATGCACGAGGGGACGGGTGCCTGATCGTCAACCCCGCCACGCCGTGTGATGTCTGCAAGAACTCGTGCTGCGACGCGTATAACAGAAACATGCAGGCGTGCCGAGTCATCAGGTTCCTGTGCCGACTCGTCTTTGATGACGAGTGTGCCGGGTACGTTCTCTGCGCGCTTGAAGCACAGCACGACCTCGACATATGCAATGCTATGTGCCAGAGCGACTGCCCGAACTGTTACTAGGGGGAGGTCACACATGTTGGTGCTCCTAGCTCTTCTCGCCAGCGCGGCGCCGCAGGCGATGGTTCCGTATCCGGTGAAGGTCGTCGACTTTGAACTCCGCGCGGCAGACAAGATGGAATGCGAGTGTATCCAGGTGAGGGGTGGCTCGGTCAATCGCGCGCTAATGACGGCGGAGGAAGCTGCGCAACTAGACGACATCCTTGGCCGGGTCAAGAACACCTGGGAGGCGGCGGACCAGCGCCAGCGCGTGACAATGACCGTCGGCTATCTGCGTCTCGCCTCAGTCGGCCGCACCACCCACTACTCCGAGACTGTCTTCTCATGCCGCGATGGGCTCCGCGTACGAGCGACCAAGGTGGTCACGGGAGGCGGGGAGACAGCGACTCTGCTCGAGGACCTCGACACCGGTGAGTACCTGTTGCACCTCCACACCACGCGAGGTTCTCCTGCCTCGCTGATCAGACTCCTCTTCGAGTTGCCGCGAGGAAGCGCCAAGGGGCCAGCGCCTGGCTCCGAAGCCGAGATCGAGCGCAGGGTGGAGGAACTCACTCGGAGGTTCTCCAAGGATCTCGAACTCAAGTTCAGCTCTTGGGACGTGAACGGGCAGATACACCTGCCTGCGAAGGAGGCGAGGACGCCCGAGGTATATGCCGAACTCGAGGCGCTGTGGCCCAACCTCTCGGCCAAGGCTGGCCAACACATCAAGACCGTGTGGGGGATTCTGGAAGCCTTCGATAACGGCGCGATCGGCTGTGATGGTGAGGCGGGAGTCCTTGTCGCCGCAGGGCCGGCGCTCGACCCCGACTACCTCTTCGCCTTGCGCCCGCCGGCACTCTCGTGTCGAGTGGATCCTACACGCTCGATGCGCGCGCCCAGCTTTCAGCTGCCCGATGTCATGGGAATCAAAGACCTTGCCGGGAGCAAGGAGTGGAGTCCCTTGCCGTCGGATGTGTCGTTCGCGGAGGCTGTCAGGTGGCTTCGCCGCCGCAGGTGATCGCCCGGCGTGCCGAGCACCCGAGACTCGCTGTCGCGTCAGTAGTGTCGCGGTCGAGTGGCTGAGTATCCGAGACAGATAGATCGGGTCAGGTTTCGGGCAGCGTGACGGCGCGTGCCGAGGCGATCGCTTTGCTTGCCCGCAGTTCCGACGACGACTGTGTACGCTCAACGGTGTCGTAGTGTAGGTGGGCCCCTGCAGGGGAGACAGACGCAGGAAGAAGCCGGCGGCGCCGCCCGTGTCTGAGCAACCTGACACGATACCGCGGCTGGCCAGCTGATCGGAGGGTGGGGGACGGGAGGGGGAAGCGCGAGTGGGGGGACGATCCGCCCGTGGGCCGAAGCGGCAATTCGTTCCGGAGGCCGCAGGCATTCCGACCCAGAGACGTGGACCGTGGACCGTGGACCGAACGCGCGGGGGTCGGTGGTTGGGAAGTAGGGGGCGCTGGAGGTGAAAGCAGCGAGGCGTGCATGCCCGCTCGCGGCCGGAGGAATGCTGACCTGAGCGAGCGGGGGCGAGCGATGGTCAGCTCGCCGCGCGGCCCGCGGGCAATTCAAGGACATGCTTCGCAGAAGCAGCGCGCCGCTCAGGCTGCAGCCGCACGGCGCCCAACTCGGCGCGCGGCCCGCGGGCAAAGAAAACCATGCTTCGCAGAGGCCATACGATACTCAGATTGCAGGCGCGAGGATCCCGCTCACGGCAGGCGCGCCGGACTAGCGTGGAGAGCGGTGGGGCGCGGAGAGCAGGCAGGTGAAGTAGCCGTCGCGCGTGCGCAGCGTCTCGAGCGGCACCGCGCTGCCTCCCGAATCGCGGCGCAGCCCCTGGTAAAGCATCGCCAGCTCGCCGCGGCGGCGGAACAGCCACGCCTCGAACGGCTCGCCGTCGAGCAGTTCCACGGTGGAGAGCGGGATGGAGAAGGCGTGCATGAGCGCGTCTACCTCCTCCATGTACAGGCCGACGTACCAGAGTCTCCCCTCTTCGTCGAGGGTGCTCGCCACGCACAGCGCGGGGTCGAGCGCGCCGCTCAGCGAGAGGCCGCCGGCCTCGGCCAGCTCCGGTGCGGCGGCCAGCTCCTGCAGGCTCATCAACAGCAGCGCGCCCTCGGGGAGCATGGTGATGCCGTCCGGGGGCTGCTCGAAGACGACCATCTCGGCGAGCGGTGTCGGCTCGAGCCCCTTCAGGCGGGGCGTGCCGAGCGGGCGCAGGCCGATCCAGACACCCTCGAGGCGGTCGGGATCGAACGGCAGGAGCAGCCAGCGCAAGCGGGTGTGTTCGGCGGTGGCGAGGGGGCCGTTCCACTCGTGCTCGAGGTCGCGGAGGAACGCCTCGGTGACCACGCCGCCGTGGTTGACCAGCTCGCCGCTCTCCGACTGGAAGGCGGCGTACGGCCGGTCGTGGACGTGTTCGGGGAAGCGGCTCTTCTGCCGCACCGGTTCGAGGAACTCGAGCACGCGGTGGACGTCGTATCCCGAGGAGATGAGGAAGTCCGCGATGTCCTCGACTTCCTGCGTGGTCTTGCCGCTGGTCAGGCGGGCGAGTTCGACGAGGCCGTGGCCGAAGAACTCGAACCGCGGCCGCTCGTCGACGCCGAGGCCCATCGGGAGCAGATGGTAGGCGCCGACGTTGACGGCCAGGCGCATGCCGCGGTCGTAGGGGAACCCCTGGTGGCGCATCCGCTCGTAGAGGACCCGAGCCTCGGCGGATGCGAGCAGCACGCCGCGGGCGTTGCGCGCCGAGTAGAACGCGCCGTCGCCGAGGAACTTCTCGAAAGTCAGCCGGTGGCGCAACCGGATCTCCTCGAGGTGGGCCTGGAAGCGGACCATGAAGCGCAGCGCCTGGTCCTCGGCGCCCTTGCCGCGCCGGCGCAGTTCCTCGTTGAGCTGGGTGAACTCGATGAGGTCGTAGACCAGGCCGTAGCGGCGGACCGACGACTCGACCACGCCGACCGCCGTGAAGTCGAAGGGGCGGGTGAAGGCGGACAGGCGCACCGGCTGGCCCTGCAGCGTGGTCACGGGCCGCGCGCCGCGCTCGGTGATCGGGAAGATGCGGTGGCGCAGCGCCGAGATCACCTCGAAGCGCCGCAGCCTGGCCGCGAGGTCCTCGAGCAGGCGGACCATGTCGGTGGACAGCCGCGGGCAGTCGGCGTGTCCCCACACGGAGAGGAGTTCCAGTGCGGCCGGGGAGAAGAGCAGCCGTTCGGAGGGCAACGACGCGGCCTCCGGATCGCGGATCGCCAGCACGCGCTCGAAGCTGCGGTCGCGCTGGCGCAGGATGTCGAGTTGCGCCGCGGAGGTCGCGAGCACGCGGTGAAAGCGCGACGGGTCGACCTGCAGGTAGCCGTGCAGGTAGGCGTCCAGCTCGCGCATATCGCGGCCGATCTGGCTCTCGGCGATGGGTATCAGGTCCTGGAGCACGGTGTGCGGGAATGCGAGGACCTCGGCGCGCGGCTCGGCGCCGCCCTGCTTGCGCAGGCGGGCGAGCGCCTCGGCCTCGGCGCGGTGGGTGACGTCGGCCAGCCGCTGGGCGACGGTGTAGCGGATCGCCTCCTGGTTGCGCGGCGGGAGCTTGGGCGCGCGGGTGAAGATGGTCCGTGCGGCGCCGCGCACGCCTCGCGCCATCTCGCGCGAAACCGCGAGCATGAGGATCGAAGGCAATCGCCGGTCGTAGTCGTGGAGCAGGGCGTTTTCGTAGAGGTCCGCGAGCCTCCTCGCCACCGTCAGCCGATGCTCGACGAGCGCCGGCTTGTTCGCCGGTTCCTCCAGGGCCAGGGCGCAGCGGTACACCGACTCGGCCTCGATCAGGCGGGCGAGGTCGCGACAGAACACCTCCCACGACTGGGTGACGCGCATGGGGAACCCGAGGACGAGGCGGGTCTGCTCGTCCTCGCCGTACAGCCACACCGGCTCCGGCACCCCCGATGCCGCGGCGCGGAACGCGTCCCTCCACCTGCCCGCCCGGTCGGACGGAGTGAGGAAGGCCAGCGCCAACTCGCTCTGCGCGAGCAGGTGCTCGATGCCGGTGGAGTGCGCCTCCTCGGGCATGCCTCATTGTAGGCCCGCTCGTGGGCGTGGTTTGCGCGGGCCAGGGCGGCGCGACGTTCACCCGGACCGGTCGAGGCTGCGGTAGGCGATCGCTTCGGCGACGTGCCGCGCCGCGAGCCGTTCGGCGCGCTCGAGGTCGGCGATGGTGCGGGCGACCTTGAGCACGCGGTGCACCGCCCGGGCGGAGAGCGCCAGCTTGCCGACGGCGAGTTCGAGCAGGCGCTCCCCCTCGGGATCCGGGCGGCAGTTCCGCCGCACCTCGGAGGGCAGCATCTCCGAGTTGACCCGGCGGCCCGTCCCTTCCAGGCGCCGCGCCTGCAGCGCGCGCGCCTCGACCACCCGCCGACGGACTTCCGACGAGGGTTCGCCGCTGCCCGCAGCGGCCAGGTCCCGGTACGGCACGGCCGGGACCTCGAGCTGCAGGTCGATGCGGTCGAGCAGCGGGCCGGACAGGCGGCCGCGGTAGCGCCGCACCTCGAGCGGCGTGCATCGGCACTCGCGGCGCGGGTCGCCGAGGTGGCCGCATGGGCACGGGTTGGCCGCGGCCGCGAGCTGGAAGCGGGCGGGAAAGGTGAGCGCCGCCGCGGCGCGCGAGATGACCACGCGCCCCGACTCGAGCGGCTCGCGCAGCACCTCGAGGACGTCGCGACGGTACTCGGTGATCTCGTCGAGGAAAAGCACGCCGTTGTGCGCGAGCGACACCTCCCCGGGGCGCGGGATTGGGCCGCCACCCGCCAGACCCGCGGCCGAGATGGTGTGATGCGGGGCGCGAAACGGCCGGACGGCGATCAGCCCGTCGGGGCGCGGCACACCGGAGGCCACCGAGTACACCTTGGTGGTCGCCAGCGCCTCGTCCTCGTCGAGCGGCGGCAGGATGCCGGGCAGGCGTTGCGCGAGCATCGTCTTGCCCGCGCCCGGCGGTCCGAGGAAGAGCAGGTGGTGGCCCCCCGCGGCGGCGATCCCGAGGGCCCGCTTGGCCTGGGCCTGCCCGGCCACCTCGCACAGGTCGGGGGCCGGGGGCGCGGCGCCGGACAGGGCGCGGCCGTTACCGCCCGCGACCGCCGGGATGGGCCGCTCGGAGCGCAGGTGGGCGACCGTCTCGGCGAGGGTCGAGGCGGGGTGCAGGCGGGCGCCCCGCACCACGGCCGCTTCGGGGAGGTTCTCGGCGGGAAGCAGCACCGGCGTCTCGTCGCGGGTCGCGGCCTCGACGATCGGCAGCACGCCGCGCACCGGGCGGAGCGCGCCGTCCAGCGACAGCTCGCCGAGGATCCACACGCCGGCCGCCGCGGCCGGTGGAACCAGGCCGCAGGCCGCGAGCACGCCGGTGGCGATGGCGGCGTCGAGCAACGCCCCTTCCTTGCGCTCGCCGGCCGGCGAGAGATTGACGATCAGGGCGCGGGTCTCGAGGCGGCAGCCGAGGTGGCGGATCGCCGCCAACACGCGCTCGCGGCTCTCGCGCACGGCGGTGTCGGGCAGCCCGACCACCGCCAGCGACGGGAGCCCCGGGCGAGCGTCGACCTCGACGGAAACGCGCAACGCCTCGACGCCGCGGGGAACAGCGGAATGGACCTTGGATACCATTGCACACCTCCGGCGAGAGATGTGCGCGAACGGTACCCGGAGTGTGCACCCCCAAGTGCCCGGCGTCAAGCGGCGGTCCGGGTCCGGCTATCCTGGATTCGTGAACGAACAGCCGAAACCGCCGACTTTCGAGGAGACGGAGCGTCAGGTAAAGGAACTCAAACGGATGCTCGATGCCGAGATCGACAGGCAGCTCGGTCCACAGCGCGGCTGCTGGCCGCTGCTCGTCGCGATCGCCGGTCTCCTCCTCGGTCTCGCGCTGCTCGCCGGGCTGCTCTGAGCGAGGGCGCCTTCGAGTACGATTGCAGTCGAGACCCGTCTCGAGGACACCGGAGGCCGTCATGGGATTCCCGCCCGACCCGCTCCACCCAGCCGTGATTCACTTCCCGATCGCCCTCGCGGCGGTCGCGTTCCTCGTCGAGTTGATCGCGCGCCACCGGCAGGCTCGGCACCTGGAGAGCGCCGCGGCGCTGCTCATCGTCCTCGCCGCGCTCGGCGGGGTGGCCGCCACGGTGACCGGGAACCTGGCCGAGGAGGAAGCGGTGATACCCGCGGTGGCAGGACCGCTGCTCGAGGAGCACGAGGAACTGGGCGAGCGGGCGATGTGGCTGCTGCTGGCGACCGCCGCGGCGCGCCTCGTCCTGGCGTGGCGGAAGGCGTTCCGCGGCTGGCTGCCGTGGGCTTACCTGCTCCTCGCCGCCGCCGCCGCGGGCGCGGTCGGCTACAACGGGCACCTCGGCGGGCAACTGGTGTTCCGCCACGGCGTCGGCACGGCGCCGGTCCAGCGCGGCGAGCCGGCATCGGTCGCGCCCGCCGCCGGCGCCCCCGACTGACCGGTTCTGTTGAGGGGCTGTCCGACCGCGTGCTAGTGTCGGGCGCGATGGACGATCGCCTGGCGCGGCGCCCGGAGGCGATCCGGGAGATGTTCGCCGGCGTCGCCGGACGCTACGACCTCCTCAACCGCGTGCTCTCGTTGCGGCAGGATGTCCGCTGGCGGCGGCGCCTGGCCGCCGGGCTGCGCCACGCGCCGGCCGGGCCGGTGCTCGACCTCGCCTGCGGCACCGGCGACGTCGCGTTGGCGATCGAGGACCGGGGCGTGACCGGGGCGGACTTCTGCCTGGACATGCTCGCCCTGGCCCGGCCGAAGGCGTCGCGGCTGGGCCGACGGCTGCCGCTGGCGACGGCGGACGCCCTGGCGCTGCCGTTCCGCTCCGGGTCGTTTGCCGCCGTGACGGTCGCGTTCGGCGTGCGCAACTTCGCCGATCTCGGCGCCGGGCTCGCCGAAATCCGGCGCGTCCTTGCCCCGTGCGGCGTGCTCGCGGTGTTGGAGTTCCAGCGGCCGCCGTGGCGGGCGATGGCGTTCCTGCTCCGGGCGTGGAACAGGGTGGTCGTGACGCCGGTCGGCCGGTTGCTCTCCGCCGACGGCGGCGCCTACGCGTACCTGCCCGCGTCGGTGGAGACGTTCCCGGACGCGTGCGAGCTGTCCGGCCGGCTGGCGGACGCGGGGTTCGAGACCGTGGCGGCGGAGGCGCTCTCCGGAGGCATCGCGGCGCTCACCGTCGCCCGGCGGAGGGACGGGACATGACGGCACGGATTCTCGACGGGACGGCGACGGGGAAGGCGATCCGCCGGCGGGTTGCGGACGAAGTGGAGGCGCTGGCGGCCCGGAGCGTGGTGCCGCGCCTGGAGGTGATCCTGGTCGGCGATGACCCGGCGTCGCGCGTCTACGTCGGTTCAAAGGGCAAGGCGTGCGAGGAGGCCGGCATCCGTTCGGCAACCCACGCCATGCCGGCGGATACGTCGGCGGCCGACCTCGCGGCGGTGATCCGCGCCCTCAACGAGGACGGCGACGTGGACGGCATCCTGCTCCAGCTTCCCCTGCCGAGGCCGCTCGAGGGGCGCTCGTTCCTCGACCTGATCGACCCTGCGAAGGACGTGGACGGCTTCCACCCGACCAACGTCGGGCTGCTCCACCAGGGGCGGCCGTCGTTTGCGCCGTGCACCCCGGCCGGGATCATGGAGCTGTTCGACGCGCACGGCGTGGAGCTGGCCGGCGCGCGCGCAGTGGTTCTCGGCCGCTCGGAGATCGTCGGCAAGCCGATGGCCGCGCTGCTGCTTGCGCGCCACGCCACCGTGACCACCTGCCACTCGCGCACCCGCGACCTGGCGGCGGTGTGCCGCGAGGCCGACGTGCTCGTCGCGGCGATCGGCAGGCCGGCCCTCGTCACGCGTGATTTCGTCAAACCGGGGGCGGTCGTGGTCGACGTCGGCATCAACCGCGTCGAGGACGAGGCGACGGTGACGCGGCTGTTCCCCGGCGACGAGAAGCGGCGCGAGCAGTTCGCCAAACGAGGCTATTCACTGGTCGGCGACGTGGACTTCAACGCCGTCGCCGAGGTCGCCGGCGCGATCACTCCGGTGCCGGGCGGTGTCGGCCCGCTGACGATCGCGGGTCTGCTCGCCAACACCGTGCTGGCCGCGAAGCGGCGCCGCGGCCTGTGAACGACTGAAGCAGGGGAGAGGGAAGGGGGAAGAAGGGAAAGCGGAAACGAGGAGTTGTGGCTCTCCCCTCGTGTGCCGTTCACGGCCTGCGCCTTCGTTGAACAGACAACGGAGGACGGGCAACGGTCAACCGGTCTTGCCGCTTGCATCAGCGGCTGATGTGGCCGATGCTCGGCGTGTGACGCCCGCGGCCTCCGGAGCGCTGCGCGTCGGCCTCACCGGCGGCGTGGCGAGCGGCAAGAGCGCGGTGGCGCGCTTGCTCGCCGCGCGCGGCGCCGCCGTGCGCGACGCCGACGACGTCGTCGCGTCCCTCTACGCAGCTGGCATGACCGGGGCCCGTGCCGTCGAGGGTCTCTTCGGGCGCGGCGTGCTCTCCGCGGACGGCAGCGTGGACCGCCGTCGACTCGCGGCGCTCGTGCTGTCCGACGACGACCGGCGGCGGCGCCTGGAAGCGGCGGTCCACCCTCTCGTCCGCGAGGAGGTGGGACGGTGGTTCGCGTCGTTGGCCGCGCCGACGGTCGCGGTGCTCGAGGCGGCGCTGCTCGTCGAGACCGGTTCGTTCCGCGACTACCATCGCCTGGTCGTCGTCTCGGCGCCGCTCGACGCGCGGCGGCGGCGGGCGCTCGCCGCCGGGTGGGATGCCGACACGTTCGACCGGACCGTGCGCGTCCAGGCCGGGGACGCGGCGCGCGCTGCGGTGGCCGACTATGTGGTCGTCAACGGCGGCGACGCCGTCGGGCTCGAACGGCGGGTGGCCGAGCTGTGGCCGCTCCTCGTGGACGACGCCGCCGCGATCGCCGGCGGCGTGACGCTCCCGCCCCGCCGCGGCTGAACACGCACCGTCACCACATCGGCTCGTCCCGTCACGCGGAGGCGAGTCTGGCCGCCAGATCGAGCAGCGCGAGCGTGCGGTGCGAGCGGCTGTTCTTCTCCTCCGCCGGCATCTCCGCGTAGGTCCGGCCGCCGCCCCACGACGGGACGAACACCACGTCCCAGCCGAAGCCCGACGCGCCGCGCGGCGCCGGCGCGATCTCTCCCTCGACGGCGCCGACGCCGACGAGTTCGCGCTCGCCGTCCCAGGTGACCGCCACGCAGCGGGCGGTGGCGCACCGGTCGGCGAAGCCGTCGAGGAGGCGGGCGATGGCGGCCGGCCCGGCGGACTCGAGCAGCCAGCGGACGAGCGGGCCGGGGAAGCCGCCGAGGGCGGCGAGCTCCAGCGACGTGTCCTCGACGAGCACCGGCCGTCCGAGCCGGCCGAACGCCAGCCTCGCCTTGGTCCGGGCGACTTCGAGCACGTCGAGACCCTGCGGCTCGACCAGGTCGATCGACTCGCGTTCGATCGGCACACCGAGGATCGCCTGCGCCTCGCGGTGCTTGTGCTCGCTCGAGGTGACGAAGACGAGTGTGTCGATCACGGCCCGGCCTCCGGTGCGCAAGCCTAGCAGGTGTGCAACGAGAAACAGGGGAGAGGGGAGAGCGAAGAGACCGGGGTCCGGGGTCGGGGGTACGGGGACAGAAGAACAGGGGAGAGGAGAGAGGAGAGAGCGAAGATAGTGGGCGGGGGAGTCTTCCCTCTTCCCTTCTCCTCGGCACACCATCCACGGTTCACGGCCCACGCTCCTCGGCGAATCGCCCGTGCCGTGGCGGGGGTGTCCGGCCGGGCCGCGTGTGCTGCTGGTTCCGCTTCAGTCGCCGACGCCCGAGAGCTCCTCGGTGAGGATGCGGAACACCGGCATCTTCTCCTTCAGGCCGCGCAGCTGGATATTGCCGAGGTGCGCGGTCGGGAAGATGTGGGCGACGGCGCGCTGCGTGGCGTCGCCGATCACCACCTGGCCGGGCTGGGCGACGATCTCCTCGAGCCGGGCCGTGACGTTGACGGTGTTGCCGAGCACGGTGTAGTCCACCCGGTTCGCCGAGCCGATCTCGCCGACCACGACGAGCCCGGAGTTGATCGCCATCCGCACCTCGACGGCGTCCAGGCCGGCCAACTCGCGCTCGCGATTCCAGCGCTTCAGGCGCCGGCGCAACATCAGCGCCGAGAGCACGGCGCGCTCGGCGTGGTCGGTCTGCTCCAGCGGCGCGCCGAAAAACGCCATCACCGCGTCGCCGATGAACTTGTCGAGCGTGCCGCCGAATTCGAACACCGAGTCCGACGCGAGGGTGAAGAACTCGTTGAGAAAGCGCGCAACCTCGGTCGGCTCCATCGCCTCGCAGCGGCTGGTGAAGCCGACGATGTCGGCGAACAGCACCGTGACCTCGCGGGTCTCGTGGCGCTCGGCGCCGTCGGTGAGCCGGTGCGAGACGATCGCCTCGACGACCGCCGGCGAGTGGTAGCGCTCCATCCGCTCGCGCACCCGCTTGCTCTCGCGGATCGAGTCGTTGAGCCTGGCCCGGTCGATCGCGACCGCCGCGTAGTTGGCGAGCGCGGTGAGCAGGTCGAGATGCTCAGGCCCGAAGCAGCCCGTGGCCAGCGGAGTGTCGACGAAGAGCACGCCGATCACCGAGTCGCGCAGCCACAGCGGGGCGCACATCGCCGAGCGGATCTGGTGCAGCCGCACGCTCATCCCGGCGGAGAAGCGCTCGTCGGCCTGCGCATCCGAGGTCAGCACGGCGACCTTCTGGCGCGTGACGAGATCGAGGATGGTCTGCGAGACGGGGACGTCCTCGAGGGTGGTGCCGCCGCGCGAGCGGGCGATGCGCAGCTGCGGGCTGCCGGTGGCGGTGAACAGCAGCACGTAGGCGCGCTCCGCCGGCAGTTGGTCGAAGATCGCCTCCATCACCTTCTCGAGCACAGGCTCCAGTTCGTCCACCTCGAGGAGCGTGCGCGCCACCTGGGCGAGCGCCTCGAGCACCCGCTCGCGGGCCGACGCCGACACCGAGATGGAGGCCTTCTTCTTCGCCGGCTCGCGCTCGAGGTGGAAGTCCTCGCGGAACTCCTCGAGGGGGCGCAGGAAGGTGGAGGAGCTGACCGCGAGGTTCTGGCCGGAGTCTCCGCGCTGGAAGGTGAGGGCGAAGTTGCCGACCTGCAGCTCGTCGCCGTCGGCGAGGGGCGACTCCGTCAGGTAGCGGCCGTTGACCTTGATGCCGTTGGTCGAGCCGAGATCGACGGCCCACCACGACTCGCCGCGCTGTTCGACGCGCGCGTGGTGGCGCGAGACGGAGAAGTCCTTGAGCACGATCTGGTTGTCCGAGGCGCGGCCGATGCCGAGCGGGGACCTGTCGAGGCGGACGCGGCGCGCCTCGTCGGCTTCCAGCCAGCGCAACTCGGGCATGTCGGCCATTGTACACGGCCGGAGAGGTTCGCTCCCGTTCGGCCGGCGCCTGCTCAGTTCCCGAGCGCCTCGAACTGCCGCCGCACCTCGGGCTGGTTGGGATCGAGGCGGAGCGACTCGGCCAGCGCCGCGCGCGCCCCGGCGCGGTCGCCGAGCGCGAGTCGCGCCGTGCCCAGGTTGCGGTGCGCCGCCGGGTTGGCCGGCGCCAGCGCGACGGCGCGCTCGAGGCAGGTGCGCGCCTCCTCGAGCCTGCCCCTCTCGCCCAGGAAGACGCCGGAGTTCAGCCAGATCACCGCCGCGTCCGGCAGGCGCCGCCGCCCCTCGGCGAACACCGCCTCGGCCCTGGCCGGGTCGCCGCGCTGCAGGTAGTCGAGGGCGAGCTGGACCACCGCCATCTCGCGCTCGCGGACGCCGAGCGCCACCGCGATCCAGAAGTGGCGGTCGGCCTCCTCCAGGCGCCCGGTGACGCGCAGGATGACGTTGAGGTTGTAGTGCGCCGCCGAGTAGTTCGGGTCGGCGGCGATCGCCGCGCGGTACGCCTCCTCGGCGCCGGCCAGTTCGCCGGCGTCCTGGCGGCTGGCGCCAAGGTTCGACAGGCGGCGCGCCTCGGCGCGCTGGAACTCGGGACCCGCCTGCACTGGCGCTGCGGACCCGGCGGTCGCCGCGGGCGAACCGGTGCCGGTGCCGGGGCCGGCGAGGTAGCCGAGGGCGCGCAGCTTCGCCAGTTCCTCCTCGCGGGCCTCGGGCGGGAGTTCGACCCTGGGCTGCGCTTCGCGCGGCGCCAGCGAGGCGTAGCGGACAGGTCCGCCCGGGTCGGCCGGCCGCTGCGCGAGGAGCCACTCGGGACTACGGCGCGGCATGTCGGCCGCCTCGGGGAGACCGGCGAGGGCGAGCAGCGCGGGCGCCACCTCGAAGACGTGCATCCTCTGCCGCTTCGGCGAGCGCGCCACCCGAGGGCCGGCGGCGACGAACGCCCCATCGGGACGGTGCCACATGACCGCGGTCGCGGTGTGCGCGCCGGAGCGCACGCGCGGGCGGTCGTCCCCCCAGGTGAAGCCGTGGTCGGAGACGATCACCACGGTGTCCTCCGGGCCGAGGGCGCGGACCACGCTGCCCACCCAGCGGTCCACCCACGCGTAGTAGCGGTCGACCACGGAACCGAAGCGGCGCACCAGGAGCGGGTCGCTGCCGGGCATCGCCGGGGCCCGGTACGGACCGTAGAGGTGGCCCACGGTGTCGGTGCCCTCGAGGTAGGAGAGCACCACCTCGGTGCCGCGCTCGAGTTCGTGGCGGGTGAGGCGCTCGACCGTGTAGCTCGCGGCCATCAACTTGGCGAGGCCGCCCACCGGCTCGTCCCACCCGGACTCGCCGCGCTGGACCTGCGCGAGTTCCTCGGCGGACACATCGGCGAACGGCGTCAGGTCCGACGCCTTCAGGTCCGAGGCGCGCATCACGAGCTGTGCGGCGAGCCGGTCGGCCTCGGGCGGGTCGGCGAGGAACGGCGTGCGCGCCGACAGGCCGAGGAGCTGCTCGGTCAGGCGGTCGGAGTAGACCGTCGCTCCGGGAGGCGCCTGCGCCGGGAACGTCGCCCACCAGCCGATGACCGAACTGCTCCTGCCGGCCGCCGCGGCCAGCTCCCACAGCGCGGGGACCTTGCGCGAGGCGCCGGACACAGGCCGGGGGTTGCCGCCGTCGGGGTCGGTTTCGAGGAAGTCGAGGACGCCGTGCACCTCGGCCGGCTGGCCGGTGGCGATGGTGGTCCAGACGATCGGCGAGATCAGCGGTCGGGGCACGTCGAGGATCGCGTGGCTGCCGCGCGCCGCGAGACCGGCGAGGTTGGGCATCAGGCCGCGGCCGACCAGTTCGTCGACGATCTTCCAGTCGAGCGCGTCGAGGCCGAGCAGCACGAGTCGGCCCCGCCGCGCCGTGCGCGCCGCGAGCGTCTGGCGCGCGGCCGCCCGAACTACCGAGGCGTCGGCCCCGGCGGAGAGCGTCGCGCTCGCGAGTCGCGCGCCGGAGAACGACGTGGACAGCCTCGCCGTGACGTCGGGAGATCGCCCGGTCGGCGCGTCGGGGAAGATCTCGCGCCACAGCGGCGACGCCGCGAGCACGGTTGCCGCATCGTCGGGCGTGAGACCGAGCTGCCCCTCGAGCCGCTCGCGCCACGCCTCCAGCCAGCCGCGCGCGCGCACGGCGCCAGCCGCGACGGGTAGCGTTCCGGAGCCCTCGACGCGCAGAAGGAGTTCGGCATCGAGGCTCGCGCCTCCCGCAAGCGGCACTTTCACCGGAACCACGACCACCGCGCCGCCTCCCTCCCGCGGCACGACGACGCGGCTCGCCAACGGCAGCGCAGAGAACGCGAGTCCGTCGGGAAGCAGGCGGACGCCGGCGCCGAAGCGCGACACGGTGACGACCCTGCCGTTGTCCCGCGGAAGAACGACGCATAGCAGCGCGCAGGCGACCAGGACGAGCAGGGCGATCGCGGACACGAGGATGCGACGCGGCATGGCGGCATTCTACCGACTCGGACAAGCACGGCTGCGGCGCCGGCGTGCTGTCCGCGGAGGCGGAAACGCCGTCGGCTGCGCGCCGGGTGCGTGCCGCCTCGTTAAGATGGCGGCCATGAAGACCGGCTCGCGTCCCGCATCCCTGCTCGTGTCCGTGGCGACAGCGCTCGTCGGTGGGCTGCTCGCGCTTTCGGTCGTCCGCGGCGGAGTGGTGGCGGTCTCCCGTTTCGGCGACGGCGTTCGCATCCTGGCTGGCGGTTGGGGGTTGTCGTTCCTGCCGCTCGAACGCCGGATTCCCCTCGCAGAGGAGGGGGGCGCCGCGACGTTGGCGGCCGAGCTCGGTCTGCAGCTGCCCGGCGGGTCCACGCTGCCGGCGAAGCTGATCGTGCTCGTCGAGGGCGACGCCGCGCTCCCGGTGTCCGGCTTCGCGGTGCGCGAGTTCGGCCTGGAGAAATCGCTCGGCAAGGTGCTCACCCCGCACCTCCGGCTCGACGGAGCGGACCTCGATGCCGTCCTTCACTCAAGCCCGCTGTGGCGGGAAGTGTTCCCCTCGCCGGGGGCCGCGGCCATCCCCGATCTCGCGGACCGGCTGCGTCCCGCGCTCGCTCCGCTGCGCGTCATCGGAGCGAGCCTCGAGGTGATCCCCGACGAGGGTCTGGTGCGGGCCGCCGTGCGTTCCGATCTGCGCAGGCTCGCCCCTCCGCGCGGCCGCCTGATCGTGATCGGACTCGACGCGCTCGACTGGGCGCTGGTCGACGAAAGCACCCGCCGGGGGACGATGCCCAACCTCGCACGTCTCCTCGACCGCGGGCTGCAGGTGACGGTGCGGATGCGCCCGCCGCTGCTCTCACCGCTGATCTGGACGACCATCGCCACCGGCCAGCCCCCCGACGTGCACGGCGTCCTCGACTTCGTCGAACAGGACCCGGAGACCGGCCAGCCCAAACCGGTCACGAGCCTGTCGCGCAAGGCGACGGCGCTGTGGGAGATGGCGGCCGCCTGCGGCCGGACCTCGGCGGTGATCGGCTGGTGGGCGACGTATCCGGCGAGCGCGCCGCACGGCGGCGCGGTGTACTCCGACCGCCTCACCGAGCAGCTCATGGGGATCGAAGAGAACCGACCCGGCCTCGCCGACCCGATGGACGCCGCACTGCGCGCGCGCGACCTGGCGGTGCGCGGCAGCCGGGTGACACCGGCGATGCTCGCTCCGATCCTCGAGGTGACTCAGGCGGAGCTGGACGCCGTGCCGACCGGCCCGGCGGCGTGGGACAGCCCGATCGGCGGCGCGGCCCGCCTGATGGCCGCGACGATCACCGTCGAGCGGCTCACCGATGCCGAACTGGAGCGGGGCACGGAGGTCGTTCTCTCGTACCTCGAGGGCACCGATACCGTCGGGCACCTGTTCGGCATGTACCGTCCTCCGGCGATGCCCGGCACGGATCCGGCGCTCGCGAGGCGCTTCGGCCCGGTTCCCGACCGCTATCACGCGTACGTCGACGCGTGGCTGGGCAGGGTCGTAGCGCGGATGACGCCTGTGGACACGCTGGTCATCCTCTCCGACCACGGCTTCGCCTGGGGAGACGATCGCCCCACGGTGGCCTCGGGCGCGCACACCCCGACCGCGGTGTTCTGGCACCGGCCGGACGCGTCGTTCCTCGCGGTCGGTCCGCGCGTGGCGCCGGACGCCTCGCGCCGCCGGATGGAGCCGCTCGACATCCTGCCGGCGTTCCTCGCGCTCGCCGGGCTGCCGATCGGCGAGGACCTGCCCGGCCGCCCGCCGGTGTGGCTGCTCGAGGGAGAGCGGCCCGACCGCCCGGCGGTGCGCTACGCCGCGCTTTCGCCGGTGGTCCGGCCCGCGGCGGCGGCGCTGCCGGACGAGGCGCGCGAGGAGGAGCTGGCGAAGCTCCGCGCGCTGGGGTACCTGGCCGGCGAGGATGCGCAACCTTCGGGGGCCGCGCCAACTCCCGCCGCGACCGCGCCGCCCGCCGAGCCGACCGCCGACGTACGCCGGTTGGAGGCGCGCCGGCAGCACAACCTCGGCCTGACGCGCGCGGATGCCGGCGACCTCGGCGCGGCGGAGCAGGCGTTTCGCGCCGCGATCGCCTCCGCCCCCGACTACCCGCCGCCGCACTACGCGCTGGCGCGCGTGCTCCGGATCACCTCCCGCCACGACGAGGCCGACCGCGAGTTGTGGAGGTCGGTGGATCTCGGCATCGGCGACGCGCCCGGAGCGCTGGCGCGCGCCGCCGGCGAGTACCGGAAGCTGAAGCTGCCGGAACGTGCCGGGGGCGTGCTCGCTCGCGCGGTGGAGCGCTTCCCGGACGGCGGGCCGCTGTGGCTCGACCTCGGCACGCTGGCCGGAGAGCAGGGGGACTTCGCGCTCGCCGCGCGCTGCCTGGAACGGGCGGTCGCGCTGATGCCCGGAGAGGTCGTGGCGCACCGCAACCTGGGCGCGGCGAGGCTGGCGCTGGGCGACGTCGAGGGGGCGCGCCGGTCGTTCGGCGAGGCGCTGCGCCTCGATCCGGCGAACCAGGGGATCCGGCAGCAACTCGAGGCGCTGAGCCGGTCGCCATAGCCGGGCCGGCGGCTGCGTCCCGCACTCGGAGGTGGTGGTCAGTGGGGGGTCAGCATCTGCCCACGCTCGCGTGTGGGAACGCGCGAACGAAGAAAAGGCCCGGGGGCAGGCGCCCCCGGGCCGGGTGCATCCTGAAGGACGGCTAGAACTCGACCTTGACGCCCAACTGGTAGGACCGCGGCGACTGCCACGCGGTCGGCTTCATGAACGTTGCGTCGATATCGGCGTTGGCGCCACGGGACGTCACCTTCTGGTTGTTGAAGACGTTGAAGAAGGTGACGTAGGCGGCGAGGTTCACTGGGCCCAGCTTCAACCCCTGTTCGAGGTAGAAGTCGGCCTCCCAGTGCGAGCCGGCGTCGAGCGAGCCTCGCTGTGCGAGCGGGATGGAGCTGATCGACGCCCCCTCGTAGGTGTACGGCGTGTACGCCGTGCCGGACTCCCAGTAGCCGTTCACACCGGCCACCATCCGCCACGGGAAGGTGTAGGAACCGCCGGCCTTGAAGAAGCGCCGGGAGCTGTTGTCGCCGTACCACAGGGCGTTGACGTTCTCGGGCGTGGTGAAGGTACCAGCCCATACGCCGCGCCAGTCGGTGCCCCACGCCTTGTCCTTGAGCGCGTAGGTGTAGCTGGTGAAGAACTGCAGGCCGCTCGCGCCGAGCCGCTTGCGCAGCTCGACCGTGACCGCCTGGTACTCGCTGATCTTGTTCGGCAGTCCGGCGTCCGGGAAGTCCTCGATCGCCTTGCCCGGCGTGTTCGTGACGTAGTAGTAGCCGTACCCGGACGGGTCGTAGAAGTCGATGTCGCGCTCCTGCTCGCGCCACACGAAGTGGATCGAGGCGGCGTACTGCTCGCCCAGGCGCTTCTCGAACCCGAACGTCAGCTCGTCCACGTAAGCCGGCTTGAGGTCGGGGTCGAGTTCGGCCGTGCCGCCCCACGGGAAGGTGTACAGCTCGGTGAAGCAGGCCGAGTCGTACGTCCACACGTCGCGGCCGTCCACCGTGCACGAGCCGTTCCAGTTGTAGCGGCTGTACAGCGTGGTGGTCTGCTGGAAGTAGTCGGAGATGTAGTTGGTGGCCAGGTTGTAAAAGCGGCCCACCGACCCGCGGATGACGTCGCCGTTGAGGTCGTAGGCGAAGCCGAGGCGCGGTGCGATCTGGTCGGTCAGGTCGAACTTGAGGATCGAGTCGCCGACGTTGTTGAAGATCTCGGTCTGCTCGAAGCGCAGGCCGGCGTTGATCGTCAGGTTGCCGATCCGCCACTGGTCCTGGACGTACAGCGCGTAGTAGTCCTGGTCCTTGCTCGTCGGCCCGCTCTGCTCGGTGAAGATGGTGTAGTAGACCGGCGTGTTGCCGCGCTTGCGGTAGTAGCCCAGCTGGTTGTAGGTGTCGCCGGTCTTCGGCTTGAGGCCGAGGTACTCGATGCCGGCCTTGAGCTGGTGCGAGCTGTTGTCCATGTCGAGGAAGTAGTTGCCCGCGACCAGGATGCCGTCGCGGGAGCGGTCGGACTGGTAGAAGTCCCACGGCCCGCCGGTGTAGTAGGCGGTGCTGAGGTCGTACATGTACGGCTGGACGTTCCAGAACTCGCTGTCCGGGCCGACGTTGAGTTCCTGGCCGTGGTTCTGGTACTTGGCCTCGATGAAGAACGACGGCGACAGGACGCCGGTCCACTGCAGCGAGTAGTTCTCTCCGCCCTGGTACTGGTAGCGCTCGGTGCTCTCGTTGTAGCTCTGCCCGTACCAGCCGCGCTGCAGCGGGGTCAGGTCGATCGGGTCCTCGTTGTAGAAGCCGACGACGTTGTGGTTCGGCGTGAGCTGCCAGGTCAGCTTGCCGGAGAAGTAGTGTCCGGCGTACGACGTGCGCCCGGTGCTCAGGTCGCCGGCCAGCTTGTCGGCTTCCGTCGCGTACCAGGAGTAGTCGCGGCTGTTGTCGCGCTCCTCGTAGGAGAGGAAGAACCACAGCGCGTCCTTGACGATCGGGCCGCCGACCGCGGCGATCGGGCGGGCTTCCTCGGTCACGCCGGAGCCGGTCTTCTTCTTGCCCGTCTCGCTCTCGGTGCCGCGCTCGGACGCCCAGTCGGGGTCCTGCTTGACGTAGCGCAGCGTGGCGGAGAAGTCGTTGCCGCCCGACTTCGTCACCAGGTTGAGGATGCCGCCGGTGGCGCGGCCGTACTCGGCCTGGAACGCCGCGGTCTGCAACTGCACCTCGGCGATCGCGTCGTAGTTGAGCGCCGTGCCCCACGTCTGCGTGCGCGGGTCGGTGGTGTCGACGCCGTCCACCATGTAGACGTTGGAGGAGTTGGAACCGCCCGAGACGTACGGGTTGTTGCCCGGCTTGACGCCCGGCGCCATCTCCATGATGTCCTGGTACCAGCGGGCGTTCGGCAGCGTGTCCATCAACTCCCAGTCGACCGTGGTGTCGACCGTGGACTTGGTGGTGTCGATGACGATCTGGTCCGCCGCGACGGTGATCGTCTCGGCGAACTGCGAGAGCGCCATCTCGGCGTTGATCGCCGTGTCGCGCCCGAGGTTGACGGTGATCCTGCTCTGGTCGAGGGTGTTGAACCCCGACAGCTCGAACTTCAGGCCGTAGCCCTGACCGGCGGGAACCGGCACAAAGCGGAACCGGCCCTGCTCGTCGGTCACGGCGACGCGGGTGCCCTGCATCGCCGGGCCCGACAGCGTCACGGTGACGCCGGGCAGCGGTTGCTTGTTGTTGTCGATGACGGTGCCGCTCATCGAACCGGCCTGCTGCTGCGCGAAGACCGGGAGAGCGAGCACGAGGACGGCGAGACTCAACAGTGCGGCTCTTCTCATCCTCATTCCTCCTTGTGGAAAGTGCGAAACGCCTTGCAGGGATTGGGCCTCACGAGTCAGGCGGGGCCCGGTCGCCCCCGCGAGGAGATGCCCGTGGAATCGGCCAGCGATAGAAGGGTGACTCCCCCATGGCCCTGGGGGCACTATTGCAAGAATTGAACCCCAATTCAACCCGCTGGAGGACCGGTTCGTCCCCGATCCGTACCGTTTCACGAACATGCGTACGAAAGACCGAACGACTCGAAATGAGACTCAGGGCGCGGTGGCGGTGCAGTCGCCGCCTTCCGCGAGGGCGGCATACAGGGCGGCCTCGGCCTCCTCGAGCAGCTCCTCGGCGACGACGTGCCGCGTGGCGCGGAACTGCGCCACGCCGGCGGTGGTCGGCACCTTCTCGTGGCGCGTCGGGTCGCCCTCCGCGACGGCGCGGCGCAGGCGCTCGAGAATGGTCATCGCCGTCCGCTCCTCGGTGTCGGCGAGGAGCAGCGCGAAGGTGTCGCGGTCGTACCTGGCCAGGACGTCGATCTGGCGCAGCGACTGGCGCATGAGCTGGACGGCGCGGGCGGCGATCTGGTCCACGCCGGTGTCCTCCACGCGGCCGCCGACGCGCAGCAGGGCCACGGCGAGCGCGGAGCGGGTGCGGCGGGCGCGTTCCAGCTCCATGCTCAAACGCTCCACGAAGCGGTCGCGCGGGATCAGGCCGGTGGCCAGGTCGAGCGGTTCGCCCCAGCGGTGCTCGACCCAGGTGTACGAGAGGGCGAGGGAGAACACCAGCGCGAACGGCACCAGTCCGATCGGAGCCGCCATCTCGCCGACGACGACGTGGGAACGCTGGAGGAGGCCGACGTCGACCAGGATGTCCCACGCGACGGCGACGACGAACAACCCCGACGTCACGAGCAGGGCGACGCTCCAGGGGTGCCCGCGACGGACGAGGTGGACGAGCGTCCTGAGCACGAGGACGCTGATCGCCAGCGCCGCCGCCTCCGCCAGGTGCACCCACACGTAGAGATCCCCCTCGTCCCTCCATGCGACCGCGAACGCGGCGCCGAGCGCGAGGACGGCCTGCATCGCGACGATCACGATCGGCTGCGACCTCCCGGCGACGCGGTAGAAGGCGGGCGGGAACAGCGCCACCGCGCCGAGCAGCGCGACGATGGAGAGGCGGAAGGCGCCGCTGTGGCCGAGCACCAGCGCCGGGCCCCAGTAGGCGTAGCTCAGGAAATAGGCGCCGCACGCGACCATGAACCCGGCGAAGAACACGTGCTCGGTGCGGCTCCGCTGGGCGAGAAACAGGACGACGTGAAGGGCGGCGAGGGTGACGAGCAGCGTCGCCAGGCAGTAGGCGAACAGGTCGCGCAGGAACGCGTGCCGGAGCACGTTCTGATGGGTGTCGACGCTCGGGCTCGGCCCGAGCAACCCGCCGAAGCGCGAGTCGTTGTAGACGTGGATGGCGAGTTCGTTGAACTCGCCGACGCGAAGGACCGAGCGCGGCAGGCGATAGTGCCGGTGCGCCATCGAGGCCTTGTCGAAGCGCGGCGGAAACGAGCCGGTCGAGCCGACCGGCCGGCCGTTGAGGAACACCTCGTCGACGTCGCCGATCTGGCCGAGGTCGAGGCCGAACTCCTCTCCGGCCAACTGCGAGGGGATGAACAACGCCACGCGGTACCAGGCGTGGCCGCTGTACCCCTGGTAACCCTGCTTCTCCCACGCGCCGGGCACGCGGATGCGTTGCCAGCTGCGCCGCTCGCGGAACGGGCTCGCCCACGCCGGGTCGTGGCCGACGCGAAACAGCCACTCGCCGGAGAGCGAGGTGGGCAGGCGCTCGACGGTGATCGGGGGAAGATCGTCGGCGGCGGCCAGCGGCGACGCGGCGGCGAGCACGAGGACGAGGGCGAGCCGAGTCACCATGTCGCGTCCATTCCCTGCGGGCACGGCACCGCCACGGCGCCGGGGAACTCGGCGTCGAGCTCGGCCGCGAGCGCGAGGGCGGCGTTCCGGCCGCGGATCCCGGTGACGCGCACGCGCGTCAGCCCGCCGCCCGCGGGCGCCGTCCGCACCGCGCGGCCGGCGGCTTCCAGTCCGGCGCGGGCGCGCTCGACGTTCTCCGCCCGGGCGAACGCTCCCACCTGGATCTCCCAGCACGGCGCGTCCGGCATCCCGTCCCCGGCTTCGACCACCTCGATCCGCACCGGGATCACGCCCGGTCCGATCGCGCCGAGCCTCTCGGCGCCGCCGCGCGACAGGTCGAGGATGCGCCCGGCGACGAACGGGCCGCGGTCGTTGATCACGACCTCCGCCTCGCGCCCCGAGTCGGTGTTGCGGACGCGGACGACGGTGCCGAACGGCAGGGTCCTGTGCGCGGCGGTCATGCCGCGCATATCGTAGCGTTCCCCGGAGGCCGTCCGGCGGCCGTGGTACGGCTCGCCGTACCACGACGCCAACCCCTCCTCGCTCCACCCCTTCGCCACGCCTGCGGCCGGGGCCGGCTTCGATGCCGGGGTCCGCGACGTCGCACATCCGGCGAGCGCC
>JBFMCD010000065.1:0-64378 GCA_040754885.1 Acidobacteriota bacterium | reverse complement strand
GAAGCGGGTCCCGGGTGGGACCCGCTCTGCGGTCGTATTCGGGATCAGGAGCGCGCTGTGAGCTACTGCGTCCCCACGACCTGGAAGCCAGGCGTGCCGTCCGGACCCAGAACCTCGCGGTAGACGACGCCGCCGTAGACGTGGTCGCCTCCCCTGACTTCGTGACCCTCCGGCAGGCCCGGGACGATGACACCGGCAGGTGGCGCGACGATCCGGTAGCCCCCCGGTCCCGGAGTGTAGAAAGCACCGTTGAAATAGTGGTACGACACGTCCCCCCAGGCGACGACATAGGCGTCGGGCGGCACGACCGTCACGACTGCGCCGATCGGAGGTGCGACGCAGCGGTACTGTCCACTGGCCGCGACGTACCAGGTGCCCTCAGCATAGAAGTACGACGCCCCCCGAACCACGACCGTCGTGTGACGGGGCGGCAGGCTGCGGGTGATCGCGCCCAGGACTGCCAGCCCGCCGAGGAAGAGGAACCTGTCACGCCGGGCGTGGCGGATCTCGCGCCGGATCTCGCGCCGGACGTCCTTGCGAATCTCGTGCCGGATCGCGGCGGCGACTCCGGGCCGCGGGGGCCGCAGGGGTGGCCTCGGCGGACGAACCGGCGGACGGACCGGCGGCCGTCCTGGCGGCCGAACCGCTGCGCCCGGTCGGTGCCGGATCGAACCGGAGGAGTAACAGCCCCGGTCTCGCGCCTCGGAGACGACGGAGCCCAACACGAGGAGGAGAAGCATGAGCAGGGAGGTCGTCCTCTTCACGGTGTCACTCCTTTCCCGTCTCGGCCGGTGCTGGGGCGGCGAGCTCGACGTGTCGGTCGCCGTCGCCTGGGCGGTGAGTGAAGACGTAGTCCGAAAGCTGCGTCGGCGGGTACCACTCCGTGAACGTCGCTTCGAACTGAGGCGCACCCGGGGCCTCGCGGAACACGATGACGAGCTTGCGGATGAGCGGGTTGCCATCGGCCTCGATCCAGAGCTGCACGTCGATGTCGTCGAGCAGGAGGAGGACCTGGTGACACCGCCTCCCCGCGACACGGCTCTCACCGACGACGTAGGCCCCCTGCAACTCGTCCGCCGAATACGCGGGGCTCGTGACGAGGAAGTCGGAGAGTGGAAGCTGTACGTTGAGTTCCCCGGCGATGGTGTCCACGGCCGTGTCGTTCGGTCCCGTCACTGGCGCCGCGGCCCATGTCCTCGACCTCAGGTCCGCGAGAACGAAGCTCTCTCCGTTGTAGTAGAAGGCCTTCCGACCTCTGTCGCCGTCGATGAAGACCTTGAACCGATCGGGCTGACGGACGAGGGCGTCGAGTCGGCTGCTCACCCGGACGCGCGTGGCCTCCCCGAACACCTCGTCGTACTCGAGGTCGGCATGGAAGGCGTAGCTCTCCTGCGCGCCGAGCCAGTCCCACGCGGCGTCGAGCAGAGCGAGGGCCTCTGCCTCGACATCGACGTCGGGCTCGTCGGCGACCGGCGTCGCGCTCGCGGGAGGCGGAGCGGCGGGTTTCTCTTCTTGCGCCGGGAGGGCGGGCGACGCCATTGCAAGCATTGCAAGGGCCACGGCAACGGCACGGCAGACGGCGTTTCGGAAGATCACGATTCTCTCCTTAGTAGTACTTGAAAACACACGCTTCGTTGCTTGGGAAGCCACGAACCGGACGCTGGAGCGGAATGCCCGCCCGGTGGCCTTCCCTGCGCGCGGGGATGGCGCCAGCGAACGAGCCGGCACGCCACGCGCGGGTGCGCCACCGGTTCGGACCGCACCGCTGCGGCCGCGGAGGTCGGGTCGCGGCCAGCGCCCTGTCACTTTCACCCGAGCAGGCTCAGTCAGAAAGCGACCGGGCCGGGCGGCGTACCGGCAGGTGGGGTCGCGGCGCGACCGAGACGGAGTTGCATCTTTGTGTGACACCGCTGAGCATAGTAGCGGGCCGCGAGGCGCTGTCAAGCGTCCCGCGCCTCCCCTGTCGCGCCTCCCCAAGCGCGAGGGCTGGGGGCGCGGGAACCCGCCCGCCACGAGCTCTCGCGATCCCGCCGCGAGCCGCCCAACACGGAGGTGCGCGCCACTCGTCCCGGCGCGACGGATCGCATCACCGGTTCCGGGGTCCGCTGCCCCGGAATCCCGTACTCCGACTTTCACCCCTTGTAGATCTGCGCGGCGCGCAACTCCTTGATCCGGTCGCGCAGCTGCGCCGCCTCCTCGAAGTCGAGCCGCTTCGCGGCCGCCTTCATTTGCCGCTCCAGCTCTACGATCGCCTTGTTCAGCGAGGCGGCGTCGGTGACGTCCACCTCGCCCAGGCGCGGCACGGCAAACGCTGCCTCGTGGTAGTCGAGGTTGGCGAGCTGGAGCAGCGGGTTGGCTATGTCCTTGACGATCGAGCGCGGCTCGATGCCGTGCTCGCGGTTGTACGCCTCCTGGACCGCGCGCCGCCGGCGCGTCTCGTCGATCGCCCGTTGCATCGAGTCGGTCAACCGGTCGGCGTAGAGGATCGCGGTGCCGTTGACGTGGCGGGCGGCGCGGCCGACGGTCTGGATCAGAGACGTCTGGCTGCGCAGGTACCCCTCCTTGTCGGCGTCGAGGATCGCGACGAGCGACACCTCCGGGAGGTCCAGCCCCTCGCGGAGCAGGTTGATCCCGACCAGCACGTCGAACACGCCGCGGCGCAGGTCGGCGAGGATCGCCGTCCGCTCGAGCGTCTCGACCTCGGAGTGCAGATAGCGCACGCGGATGCCCAGCTCGGCGAGGTACTGCGTCAGGTCCTCGGCCATGCGCTTGGTCAGCACGGTGACCAGCACCCGCTCGCCGGCCGCCACACGCTCGCGCAGGCGGGCGAGCAGGTCGTCCACCTGCCCCTGCGCCGGACGTACCTCGATCACCGGGTCGAGCAGGCCGGTCGGGCGGACGAGTTGCTCGACCACCTCCCCTTCCGAAACCCGCACCTCGTACTCGGCGGGAGTCGCCGAGACGAACAGCGCCTGGTTCAGCCGCCCCTCGAACTCCTCGAAGGTGAGAGGGCGGTTGTCGAGGGCGGAGGGGAGCCGGAAGCCGAACTCGACCAGCGTCTCCTTGCGCGAGCGGTCGCCGTGGTACATGCCGCGCACCTGCGGCACCGTGACGTGCGACTCGTCGACCACGAGCAGCCAGTCCTTGGGAAAGTAGTCGAGCAGCGTCGGCGGCGGCTCGCCCGGCCGGCGGCGCGTCAGGTGCCGGGAGTAGTTCTCGATGCCGTTGCAGTAGCCCAGCTCCTGCAGCATGTCGAGATCGAACAGCGTGCGCTGCGACAGCCGCTGCGCCTCGAGCAGTTTGCCCGCGGCGTTGAGCACGCCGAGCCGTTCGTCGAGTTCGGCGCGGATGTCGCCGAGCGCCTGGTCGAGGATCTGCCGGGTCACCACGTAGTGCGAGGCCGGGTAGACCGCCAGCCGCTCCTCCACTTCCTCGAGTACCGAGCCCTGCAACGGGTCGATGCGCCGGATGCGCTCGACGGCCCGGTCCCAGAACTCGACGCGCACCGCGTGGTCGTCGTACGGCGGGAAGATCTCGAGGACGTCGCCGCGCACGCGAAACGCCCCCGGCACGAGGTCGAGCTGGGTGCGCTCGTACTGCATCGAGACGAGCTGGCGGAGCACGGCGTCCATCCCCGGCGTCGTGCCCGGCTCGAGCAGGAGGAGCATCCCGTAGTACGCCGCCGGGTCGCCGAGGCCGTAGATACACGACACCGAGGCGACGATGACCACGTCGCGGCGCTCGAACAGCGCGCGCGTGGCGGCGAGGCGCAACCGGTCGATCTCCTCGTTGATCGAGGTCTCCTTCTCGACGTAGGTGTCCGACGAGGGCACGTACGCCTCGGGCTGGTAGTAGTCGTAGTAGGAGACGAAGTACTCGACCGCGTTGTCCGGGAAGAACGAGCGGAACTCCTGGAAGAGCTGCGCCGCCAGCGTCTTGTTGTGCGAGAGGACCAGCGTCGGGCGCCCGAGCGCCTCGATCAGCTTGGCCACCGTGAACGTCTTCCCCGACCCGGTGACGCCGAGCAGCGTCTGTGCGTACAGGCCGTTTTCGAAGCCGCGCACCAGGCGGTCGATCGCCGCACCCTGGTCTCCCGCGGTGTCGAACGGCGCGGCGAGGCGAAACGGCGCGCTCACTCGGCGCGCCCGTCGCGGCAACGTACACAGGCGGCCTCCGCGGCCTCGAGGATCGCGTTCAGCTCCGCCTCCGTGACGGATCCGTCCTCGAGCGCCTTCCGGCACACCGCCCCGACCGGCGCCACGCCCTCGCGGTCGAGACGGCGCTCGGCGACCGCCGCCCTCAGACAGCGAAACATCGAGGAGAGTCTCTCCCTCGACTGTTCGGAGGTCGAGGGCGGCAGCGCCTTCTCGACTCGCTTGCCGAGCGCCGCCACCCCGCCGACGAGCAGCTTGGTCGGGGACATCAGGGTCCCGACCAGCACGGCGAGCAGCACGAACGTGATCGCCGCGCACCCCATCGCGGCCGGCCGCAGCCACGCCGGGACGCCCGTCACCTGCTCCTTGGCCCGAGAGGGATCCATGCGCGCTCCGAGAGCCGGAGCGTAACACGGGAGCGACCGGCCCGCGCTCGGGTCGAGGCGCGCTTGACACCCGGCGCGCGCCGCCCGAAGCTTGCGGCTCATGGGCAGGAAGCTGCTGCGCTGGCTGCTCGCCGGGATCTTCATCGGGGTCACGCTGGGCGCGATCGCCGGACTCGCGTTGTCACGCTTCGTCGAGCTGCCGGCGGTCGAGTCGCTGACCAGCTACCGACCTTCCGCGGCCACCCAGGTCCGCGCCCGGGACGGGTCGCTCCTCGCCACGTTCGCCAACCAGCGGCGCATCCCCCTGTCGTTCGAGCAGATCCCCAAGGTATTCCGCGACGCGGTGATCGCCGTCGAGGACGCGAACTTCTACCGCCACCCCGGCGTCGACCCCAGGGGAGTCGTGAGGGCGGTGTTCCGCAACCTGCTGGCCAGGCGCACCCGCGGGCAGGGCGGTTCGACGATCACCCAGCAGCTCGCCCGGACGCTCTTTCTCACCCCCGAGAAGCGCTGGGAGCGGAAGATCAAGGAAGCGCTTCTCGCGGTCGAGATCGAGCAGAAGTTCTCCAAGGACCAGATCCTCACTCTCTACGCCAACCAGGTGAACTTCGGCCACGGCAACTACGGCGTCGAGGCGGCCGCCCGCTTCTACCTCGGCAAGCACGCATGGGAGCTGACGCTCCCCGAGGCCGCGCTGCTCGCCGGGCTGCCGCAGCTGCCGACCCACCTTTCGCCGATCACCAATCCGACCCGTGCGCTCACCCGGCGCAACCACGTTCTGGACCGGATGCTCGAGGAGCGCTTCATCGACCGCGAGGCCCACGACCTGGCCCGCCAGGCTCCGCTCGACGCCGAGGCCCACTACGACCACAACCCGACCGCCGCCTATTTCATCGAGGAGGTGCGCCGCTCCGTGGAAGATCGCTTCGGCACGCGGCAGATGCTCGAGGGGGGACTCGAGGTCGAGACCACACTCGACCCCCCGCTCCAGGCGCTCGCCGAGGAGTCCGTGCGCGAGGGTCTGATCGAGCTGCAGCGACGCCTCGGCTGGCCGGGCGCGAGGCGGAACGTCGAAGCGGCGGCCGGCACCGACCTCGGCGCCTGGAACGACGCGGGATGGCACCTCGTTCGCTGGCGCAAGGGAGAACTCGTCCACGCGCTGGTCACCGACGTCAAGCCGGAGGAAGCCCGCCTGACCATCGCGGGCCGTCCCGCCAGGCTGACACCGAAGAACGCCGCCTGGACGGGGCGGACGAGCATGTTGCGGCTGACCCGGCGCGGCGACGTCCTGCTCGTCCGACTCGGCGACGTGCCTTCCGACCCCGAGCAGACGCTGGTCGTGGAACTCGAGCCCGAGCCGCGTGTCGAGGGCGCTCTGGTGGCCATCGACAACCGTACCGGCGCGCTCCTCGCCCTGGTCGGAGGCTTCGACTTCGAGCGCTCGCAGTTCGACCGCGCGATGCAGGCCAAGCGGCAGGTCGGCTCCGCGTTCAAGCCGTTCGTCTACATCGCCGCCCTCGAGCGCGGGCTTTCACCCACCGACCTGATCCTCGACGGCCCGGCGATGTACCTCGACTCGACCGGAACCGCCGGCTACGTCCCGCTCAACTACGAGAGGACGTACGACGGGATCGTCACCCTGCGCCACGCCCTGGAGCACTCGCTCAACGCCAGCGCGGTCAAGCTCCAGGCCACGGTCGGCGGCGACCTGGCCATCGACGTCGCCCGCCGGCTCGGGATCCGCGAGGAGCTACGCCCCTACCCGACGCTCGCGCTCGGCGCCTTCGAGATCACCCTCCTCGACATCACCGCCGCCTACGCCGGGATCGCGAATCGCGGACAGTTCCCCGAGCCGCACTTCATCTCGAAGGTCCGCGACGCCGACGGCAAGACGATCGCCGAGACCCGACCCCGCGTCAGGCCGGCGCTGCGCGAGGACGTCGCCTACCTGATCACCCACGTCCTCGAGGGCGTGATCGACCGGGGCACCGGGGCCAAGGCCAGTCTGTTGCCTGCCAACCTGGCGGGCAAGACCGGCACCACCGACGACTTCAGCGACGCCTGGTTCATCGGTTACAGCCCACGCATTACGTGCGGGGTGTGGGTGGGCCGGGACCTCAAGGAGCGGATCGGCCGCGGCATGACCGGGGCCGAGGCGGCACTGCCGACGTGGATTCGCTTCATGAGCGCCTACCTCGACCGATTGAGCGAAGCGGCGCGGCAGGAGGAGTTCGTCGTCCCGGGGAAGGTGACGGTGCTTCCCGTGGACCGGAGGACCGGGCTCCGAGCCGTCCCGGAGTGCGGCGAGGAAGCGATCCTCGAGGCGGTACCGGAGGGCCGCGAGCCGGAGGCGTGCGGGGCCGCGGCCCACGGTGTCGTGGCCCTTCCCTGGGAACAGCAGATCCGCTTCTACACGCCTCGACCCGGCGAGCCGCTCACCACGCCCGAGGCGATCGCGGCGGCCCACGCGAAGCTCGCAGGAGGGACGACCAGGACGCCTGCGCCGAGGTAGGCCGCTGGCGCGACACCGGTGCGCGTGCGACCACTCGGGGCCGCTTGCACTTGCGCGCTCGTGCCACGACCCGTATCCTCGGGCGGCGCCGCCAGCGGGACGAGCGAACCGGCGGCCGAAGGCGGTCAGGGGATGACGACTCATCTGGAGACCTCGCTTCAGCAGGACCTGGACCTGATGCGGTCCAAGGTCGTCGAGATGGGCCACATGGCGGAACGAGCGGTCCGGCGCAGCATCCGCGCGGTGATCGAACATGACCGACAGCAGGCCTTCGCCGTGATCCTGCGTGATCGTTACATCGACGAGATCGAGAAGCAGCTCGACCGGATGTGCCTGAACTTCCTCGTCCGTCATCAACCGGCGGCGAGCCTGCTCCGTTTCGCCTACTCGACGATCAAGGTGAACCTGGAGCTGGAACGGGTCGGCGACTACGCCGAGGGGATCGCCCGCGAGGCGTTGCGGTTGACGAGCATCGACGCTCCGCTCCCCCTCGACCGCCTGCAGCAGATCGTCGACCTCGCGGTGCCGATGCTGCACGACGCCATCGAGGCGTTCGTCGGCCAGGACGCGGACCTTGCGAGGCGGACGATCGAGTCGGACGAGGCCGTGGACCTGCTGCGCGACAAGCTGACCGCGGATGTCACACAGTCGTTCCGGGACGGGTCGCTTCCTTTCGAGGCGCTCTACCCGCTCGTGATGGTCGCCCGCCGGCTCGAACGGGTCTCGGACCAAGCCCGCAACATCGGGATGGAGACGTTGTACCTCTGCACCGGTGAGATAGCCAAGCACCCCGGCTCGACGCTCCTGCGCGTGCTGTTCGTCGACCGGCACCACGCGTGCCGCAGCCTGATCGCCGAGCACATCGGCAACACCCTGAAGGAAGAAGACTTCGAGTTCTCGAGCGCCGGGCTCGACCCGATGCCGGTGGAGCCCGAGACCGCCACCTTCATGGCCTCGAAGGGTTTCGACGTGCGCCGTACGATCCCGAGGGCGCTCACCGATGTCGAGAACCTCGAGGCCCAGGATGTCATCGTCCTGCTCGATCGCGAGGCGCGCCGCGCCTTCCCGAGGCGCCCCCGCAAGGCGGTTCTGCTCGAATGGCCGGTCGCCGATCCGAGCCAGGAGAGGAGTGACCCCGAGGCCGCTCGCGAGGCCTATCAGAGCACGTACGACTATCTGGACAGCCAGATTCGGGACCTGGTGTCCGCGATCAGGGACAGCAACCGGGTCTGAACGTCCCTCCACGAGATCTTCACGCCGTCTTCATCTGATACACTCCAAGCCCGCGGTGCGCGCTGCTCCGGCCCGGGTTCCGACCGGAGGTGGCGGCCGGCACCGCCTGCGTGTGACACGAGAAAGGACCTGCCAGTGATCCTCCGCCGCGCCATCACCCTCCCGAACCCTTCCCTGGCCTCGGCCGCATCGGCGTCCCTGCTGATCCTCGGTCTGCTGGCGTGTGGAGGGGCGCCCGACAGCGGCCAGCCGCGGGCCGTGATCCAAATAAAGGGTTCCGACACCATGGTGAACGTTGCGCAAGCCTGGGCCGAGGAGTACAAGCGCGCGATGCCGTCGGTCGACGTCGAGGTCTCTGGGGGCGGCTCGGGAGTCGGGATCGCCGCCCTCGAGCGTGGCACCATCGACATCGCCACCGCCAGCCGGAACATGAAGGCGCAGGAGATCGAGCAGGCGAAGCGCAACACGGGCAAAGAGCCCAGGGAGCTCATCGTCGGCTTCGACGCGCTCGCGGTCTACGTCAACGGCGACAACCCGCTCGACGAGGTCGCCCTGGGTCAGCTCGCCGAGGTGTTTTCCGAGGGAGGCACGGTCACGCGCTGGTCGCAACTCGGGGTGACGATCCCGGGGGTCGAGGACGACACGATCGTCCGGGTTTCGCGGCAGTCGAGTTCCGGCACCTACGAGTTCTTTCGCGAGCACGTCCTGGGCAAGAAGGACTTCAAACTGGGATCGCGTGACATGAACGGATCCAAGGAAGTCGTCGAACTCGTGGGCACGACGAAGGTCGCGATCGGATACAGCGGCATGGGCTACGCGACGCCGGCGGTGAAGATGCTGCGCGTCGCCAGCGCACCGGGGCAGCCGGCAGTGGCGCCGAGCGTCGCCAACACGATCGCCAAAACCTACCCGCTCGCCCGTTCGCTACAGGTATACACACTCGGCGAGCCGTCCGGGGCGGTCAAGGAGTTCCTCTCCTGGATCCTCTCGCCCGACGGCCAGCGGATCCTGCAGGACAACGGCTACGTCCCGGTCACCGCGAGCGGCGATCCGCGGTGACTGCGAGCCAGTCGGCCGATGACCCACGACCGAGGGGTTGCTGACTCCAAGGGCCCTCGCCTCGCGTCGAGGCCCCGGTGGGCCGTGGCCGGAGAGCGGGCCCTCGAACTCCTCATCCGGCTGAGCGGCATCAGCGCCGTCCTCTTCGTTCTCGCCATCTTCTTCTTCGTCTTCCGTGAGGCGGCGCCGGTCCTCTTCGCCGACGAACTGAAGCCGCTCGAGTTCCTTTTCAGTAGCGAGTGGTACCCGACCTCGGACATCAACGTCCGCTACGGCACATGGGCACTGACGGTCGGCACCGTCGGGGTGACGGCATTGGCCATGCTCCTTGCCGTGCCGTTCGGGATCGGCGCGGCTATCTACGTCTCCGAGTTCAGCGCACCGAAGAGCAAGGAGACGCTCAAGATCGTGATCGAACTGCTCGCCGCCATCCCCTCGGTGGTCTGGGGGTTCATCGGCTTGACCGTGATGAGCAGGTTGATCGTGACGCTGACCGGCGCCCCGGTGGGCGTCAACCTCCTCAACGGCGGTGTCATCCTCGCCCTCATGAGCGTGCCGATCATCGTCTCGATCGGCGAGGACGCCCTCAAGGCCGTCCCGGACTCGTACCGTGAAGCGGCGATCGCGCTCGGCGCGACGCGCTGGCAGATGGTCTACCGCGTTCTCCTGCCGGCCGCCAAGAACGGCCTGCTCGCGGCCGTGCTGCTGGGCGTCGGTCGCGCCGTCGGCGAAACGATGGCCGTGCTGATGGCGACCGGCCACGCGGTGCAAGTCCCGCGCGGCATCCTCGATTCGGTCCGCACCCTCACTGCCAACATCGCGGCCGAACTGGGCGAGGCCCCTGCCGGCTCCGAGCACTACCGGGTGTTGTTCCTGACCGGCGTGCTGCTCTTCTGCATCACCTTCGCGATCAACCTCGCCGCCGATCTGGTGATCCGCGGCCGGCAGAGGAAGTAGACCCGTGGAGCGGACGGGTGCCCTTCCGAAGCGTTTCGCGCGGACACCGCTGGTGGCGCGCAAGGAGCGCACCGAAGCGGCGGCGCGATGGGTGTTCCGTGGGATGACCGCCGCGATGGTGATCCCACTGCTGGCGATTCTCGCCTACCTGGTGTACCGGGCGGCTCCGTCGCTGACCATCGACTTCCTCCTCGACGCTCCCCGCCGCGGGATGCGCGAGGGCGGCATCTGGCCGGCCTTCGTCGGCACGCTCTACCTGGTCGGGCTCTCGCTCGCCGTCTCCGCGCCGATCGGTATCCTGGCGGCCATATTCCTCAACGAGTACACCAGGGACACCTGGCTCAACCGCCTCATCAACCTCGCCGTGATCAACCTCGCCGGCGTGCCCAGCATCGTCCACGCCCTGTTCGGCCTCGGCGCGTTCGTCTACGCGGCGCGCTTCGGGTACTCCATCCTCTCGGCCTCGCTGACCCTCGCGATCATGACACTGCCGGTGATCATCGCGAGCACGCGCGAGGCCCTCGCCTCCGTCCCGATGGCGTTCCGGGAGGCGTGCTGGAACGTCGGCGCGACACGCTGGCAGACGATCAGGGCCGTGGTGCTGCCCAACTCGATCAGCGGGATCCTGACCGGCGTCATCCTCCAGGTCAGCCGGGCCGCCGGCGAGACGGCGCCGATCATGTTCACGGGAGCGGTGTTCTTCAAGGCGGTCGAACGCGGCACGCTCTTCCCGTACAGCCTGGACGACCAGTGCATGGCGCTTTCGATGCACCTCTACACCGTCTCCACCCAGGTGCCCAACGTCAAGGACTCGATCCCGTATGCGACCGCGCTCGTCCTGCTCGCGACCGTACTGGTCGTCAACCTGTCCGCCATCGGCCTGCGCGTCTGGTTGCGCAACCGGAAGAGGTGGTGAAAGTGGGCCAGGCCGAGTCCGTCGCCGTCCGCGACCTGCGCCTCGCGTACTCCGGCAATGAGGTGCTCCACGGCATCTCCTTCGACATAGGCCGGCACGAGATCTTCGCCATCATCGGGCCGGCGCAGTCCGGCAAGACGTCGCTGCTCCGCTGCCTGAACCGGACCATCGACTTCGTCTCCAACGCCGCCGTCTCGGGTTCCATCACGTTCGACGGGGTGGACGTCCTGCGCGCCCGCGACGTGCACACGATCCGGCGGCGCATCGGGATGGTCGCGCCGCTCCCCGTCGGCCTGCCGCTGTCGATCTACGACAACGTGGCGTTCGCCCCTCGTTGCACCGGACTGCAGAGACAGAGCGCCCTCGACGAGATTGTCGAGAAGTGCCTCCGCCAGGCGGCGTTGTGGGATGAGGTGAAGGACCGCCTCCACAGCCTGGGCACCGCTCTTTCGGGTGGACAGCAGCAGCGGCTGACCATCGCACGTGCGCTGTCGCACCAACCCGATGTGCTCTGCCTCGACGAGTTCTCGATCGCCATAGACCCGGTCACGACGATGCGGATCGAGGATGTGCTCAAGGAACTCAGGGAGAGCCTCACGATAGTCCTGGTGACCAACCTCGTCCAGCAGGCCAGGCGTCTCGCCGACCGGACGATGTTCCTGTGGAAGGGCGAGATCGTCGAACTCGGGACCAGCGAGACGATCTTCTCAGATCGTCCCGCAGACCGCCGTACGTTCGACTATGTCCACGGGGTGTTCGGATGACCTCCGACCTCGAGCCAGCGATCGTCACGCGCGACCTGAACCTCTGGTACAGCTCTTTTCGGGCCCTTCACGATGTCTCGGTGTTCATCCGCAAGGGGATCATCACCTCCCTGATCGGCCCGTCAGGGTGTGGGAAGACCACCCTGCTCCGCTGCTTCAATCGCATCAACGAGCGATTCGGAAACGTTCGCACGACCGGCGTCATCGAGTTGCTCGGCACCGACATCAACGGCCCGGAGGTCTCCCTGGTCGAGTTGCGCAAGTCGGTGGGCATGGTCTTCCAGCGTCCGAACCCTCTCCCGATCTCGATCTACGAGAACGTGGTGTTCGGCCTGCGCCTTCACTCCGAGCGGCGCCATCTCAAGCGGCGCGAGCTCGACGCCGCGGTCGAGCAGGCGCTCCAGGAGGTCGGCCTGTGGAACGACGTCAAGGACCGCCTCCACGCTAACGCCACGACGCTTCAGCTCGAGCAACAGCAGAAGCTGTGTGTCGCCCGGCTGCTTCCGCTCAAGCCCGAGATCGTGCTGATGGACGAGCCGTGTTCCGCCCTGGACGTAGAGGGCACGCGGGCGATCGAGGAGCTGATGTTCGATCTTCGCGGCCGCTACACGATCGTCATCGTGACGCACAACATGGCCCAGGCGCGCCGGGTCAGCGACGAGTGCATTTTCATGCTGCTCGGTCGTGTCGTCGAGCACAACCCCACTGCTCAGCTGTTCCTCAACCCGGCGGACGCCAGAACCGCCGAGTACATCGAAGGGCGATACGGCTGAGTGCCATGGCTGTTCTGTCGCTCCGCCCGCGCCCGGACGAACCGGACTTGGGAGGCGAGGTCAGCTCGCGGCGAGCGGCCGGCTGAGAACGCCCCCGAACTCCTCCAGGAACGGGCCCGCGGCCAGCAGACCGGAAATCCTGCCCACCTCGTCGCCGCTCCCGTCCAGAAACAGAAGCCTGGGATATCCGTCCTCCCCGTGGAGTTCCGCCAGGTCGCGTCCGTCCCTCTCGGCGTCGAGTTTGAGCGGCACCACGCGCCCCAACGCCACCCCGACCCGCGCGTCGGCGAGGGTCGTCCGGTCGAACTCCCCGCCTGCGGCGCGCCAGTCCGTGACGAGGTCCACCATGACCAGTTTCCGCTCCGCCCGGGCGCGCTCCAGGGCGCCCGAGAGAGTCGGCGCCCAAGGCATCCCGGTCGATGCGCCTGCTGCCCGGCCGAGGCGCTCGCCGGTACACGTGGTCAGCGAACCGATCGACAGCGCGATGACCCCGATCCAACACCGCGCAGTTCTCATCGACTCCCTCCACAGCGGCGCACGAAACCGTCGAGCGAGAGCCCTCGCGACAACACCGCGCCGGATTCCCACTCGATACTCGAACGGCGGTCTGGTTCGGGACGATCCCGCCCGGACTCTCATCCGCGGGAACCGCCCTCCACCGCCCCGGCCGGCTCAGTGACCCGGAGGACGATCGGAGAGAGCGACGGGAACGACCGAGGCCGGGCGGAACCACACCCGCGCGACGGCGACTCCGAGAATCCGCTGGTCGTGACCGCCGGGAGCGAACGTGCTGCTGGCGATCTCGACCAGCGCGCGCCGGACGCCGGCGGCGCTCTCGGGCACCGGGATCTCGACGTACGTCGGGCTCGCACCGACTTCGAAGGCGACGGCGGAGTCGCCGATCCGGACGTTCACGCGGGCAGGCTCGGGGCGCGGCGCCACCATCTCGAACCCGACCGAGCCCGGACCGGCGGGGATCTCCAGCCGCGCGCGCTCGCCGGTCCACGCCACCCGGCGCGGCGGAGAGCCGGGCAGCTCCTCCTCGGCGTGGAAACCCTCGACGCGCGCCACCGCCGCGAACGCTTCATTCGCGTCCGGAAAGAACTCGAACAGCCCCGGCGAGGTCGGCGCCGCTTCCAACGAGCTGTTGAAGATCCGCAGGCCGAGGGCACGCAACTCGGCGCGCGACGTCATCGCTCGTTCGACGGCGAGATCGAGGACCGACATGAACCGGGGTTCCTCGCTCCTCGGCGGGAGCGGGACGGAGAGCAGCTGGCGGCCCGGCATCACCCGCGTTCGGAGCGTCTCGACGCCGTCGACACGCCCAACGACCCCCGTCTCGACCGGCACCTCGACGGCGAGCACCAGGCGTCCCGCCCCCCGATACGGCGGGAGCAGCAACGACGCTTCTCCGGACAGCCAGGTGAACCGCTGGCCCCCTTCGTACTCCGGCACGAACCCGCCCCGCCAGGCGATCAGGGGCTCCCGCGCGAGGCGCGCGCGCAGGAACCTGCCCTGTGACAGGCGCTCCAGGCGGTCGCCCGGCGCGGAGAACTCGCGGACCAGCGTGATAGCGCAGTCCACGTCGCGGGCGAGCGTCTCGGAGAGCAGCCACACCGGGGCGCCGCCGAGGCGCACGGGCGTACGAAACGCTCCCCTGGCGGTATCGGAAGGCGCGCGCAGCCACCCCTGGCGCACCGCCAGATTGCGGAACGAGAAGAGCTGGTCCTCGAAGACCAGCGCCGCGCCCTCCTGCCCCGGCTCAGCGGCCACCGCGCGCAACGCCGCCACGGGAGGGATCGGACCCGCGGCGACCGCGCGCATCGCGGGCCACGTCCACGCCGCCGACGCGAGCGCCGCCGTAACGCCGCTCGCGACACCGAGCGACTCCCGGCGCGCCAGCCGGCATGCCCCGGCGACCGCGGGGGTGGCGAGCAGCATCCAGACCAGGACCCAGTAGCGCGGGTGCGCGGTGCTGTGCGTCAGGACGATCGTGGCCGCCAGCGCGATTCCGGCGATCGAACCGGCCCGCCAAAGCCGGCCGAGAGCTCGACGCCAACCCCACCAACCGACCGCCGCAAGCGCCGCGAACAGAGCAGCGGCCGGCGCCGGTCCGAGTCCGCGCACGAAACCGAGCCGCGCCAGGTTCCAGCCCTCGCTGCCCAGGAGGTTGAAGTGCTCGGCGGCGTGGCCCCGCACTGCGTCGTAGAACATGTGGGCGCCACCGGCCTCGAGCACGGCTGGGACGGCCACCGCCGTCGCCAGCGCGGCGGCGGCCAGCGAGCCCCTCGCGATCCTGGCCGGCCGGCTCCTGGCGGCCCACGCGGCGAGCAGGCTCGCGGTCAGGCAGAACGGCAGCAGGGGTGGCCGGATCAGCGCCGACGCCGTCATGGCGACGAGGCCGGCGGTGAAGGCCCGGCGGCCGCCGCGCACCCACAGCGCCAGCCCGACCACTGCCAGGGCCGCCGACGGGGTCTCCGAAAACCCCCTGTGGGCGTGGAACCAGACCCCGGGGAGAAACGCGGCCAGCACGGCGCCGGCGAGCGCCGCGCGCCGTCCGGCAACGGACTCCCACAGGCCGACCAGGGCCCACACTCCCACCACCGACAGCACGGCGCTGGCGACCTGCAAGGCGACAAGCGGGTCGGTGACGCCGAAGAGGCGGACGGCGCGGCCGAGGTAGATCCACAGCGGGAAGCCGGGCGGAACCGGCGCGTGCGAGAGCGGGTCGAAGTCGACGACGCCGCACGCCATCAAGGCCTCGTCCTGCTCCCAGGGGCCGTCGGGCAGCAGGAGCACGCGCGAGAGCACGGCGCCGGCGAGGACCGAAACGGTCGCGGCCGCCGAACCCCAGCGGCCGCCGCCGTCGACCAGCGGCCAGGGGAACGCCCGTCCGAGCACCTCGCGCGCCGAAGAAAACACGGCGCAAGTCTACCGCCACCGGCGATTCGCGATCGCGTCGCAGTGGCGGCTCCCGCGATCTTCCGCTATGCTTGCGCCCCGTGTCTGCGACGACCGTCGAATTCGAGGGCATCGGCAAGCGTTTCGGGTCCCGCGCGGTCCTCGCGCAGGTCAGCGGCGTGCTCCGCCCGGGCGCCGTGCTCGTCGTCTCGGGGCCGAACGGTTCCGGCAAGTCGACGTTGCTCAACATCCTCGCCGGCGTGCTCCGGCCGTCGCGCGGCGCCGTCACCTACCGCGAGGGCGGCGGTACCGTTCCACGGCGGCTGTGGTTCGAGCGGATCGGCGTGGCGGCGCCGGACATGGCCGTGTACGACGAGCTGACCGCGCACGAAAACCTCGCCTTCCTGGCCCGCCTGCGCGGGCTGCGCAGCACGAGGGAGCAGGCCGCAGAGCTGCTCGACTCGCTCGGGCTCCCCGCGCGCGAGCACGACCGTGCCGTCGGCACCTACTCGTCGGGGATGCGCCAGCGGGTCAAGATCGCGCAAGCGGTGATCCACGCGCCCCGCGTCTTGATGCTCGACGAACCCTCTTCGAACCTCGACGCCGCCGGCCACGAGGCCGTCGCGGCGCTCGTCCGGGAGTACCGCGGCAGAGCCGCGGTGGTGGTGGCGACCAACGATCCGCGGGAGGCGGCCTGGGGCGATGCGCGCATCGAGCTTGCTCTCTGAAGGGCTGGCGGTCCTCCGCAAGGAGATCACCAGCGAACTGCGCAGCAGGGTGGCGCTCAACGCCATCGTGCTCTTCGCAGTCACCACGCTGGTCACCGTGGCCTATCAGATCGGTCCTTACCGCATCCACGAGGACGATCGCCCTCATCTGCTCTCGGCGCTGCTGTGGATCATCCTGTTTTTTGCGGCCATGTCCGGCCTGTCGCGAGTCTTCGTCAAGGAGGAGGACGCGCGCACCGGGAAAACGCTGCGCCTGGCCGCGCGCCCGGGCGCGGTCCTGCTCGGCAAACTGCTCTTCAATCTGATGTTGACCCTCGCGCTCGAGACCGTGGTCGTGCCTCTGTATTGCGGGCTGATGGGGCTCGCGGTGAGGAGCCCTGGAGGGCTGGCGCTGCTCCTCCTCGGCGGGGGGGTGGCGCTTTCCGCCTCGGCCACGATCGTCGCCGCCATCATCGCGAGGGCTTCGGGTTCCGGCACCCTCTTCACGATCCTCAGCGTGCCGCTGATACTGCCCCTGCTCGTGATCCTGATTCAGGGCACCGGCGCGGCGGTCACAGCGGATGGCCTCTCCCCCGTCCTTCCCGCCCTGCGTGCTATCGTGTCGCTGGCCGGAGTCACCCTCGTGGCGTCGTTCTATCTCTTTCCGGTGGTGTGGAATGACTGAACGCAAAGACTGGTGGAAGTGGCTGCTTGGACTGTGGATCCTCGCTGTGGTCTGGGCGGCGTTCTTCTATGCCCCGACCGCGCGCGGGTTCAAGGGGGAGTCGGCCCGGATCGTCTTCTTCCATGTGCCGCAGGCCTGGGTCGCGGTCCTGGCGTTCTGCGTGAACCTCGTCGCGTCGCTGCGCTACCTGCGCCGCCACGACGCGCTCGACGACGCCCGCGCCGCGGCGGCGGCCCGCCTCGGGCTGGTCTTCTGCATCCTGGCGACCGTGACAGGTTCGCTGTTCGCCCATGTCATGTGGAACTCGTTCTGGAACTGGGACCCGCGGGAGATCTCGATCGCGATCCTGCTCCTCGTCTACGCCGCCTACTTCGCTCTGCGCGAGGCGATCGCCGACGAGGAGCGCCGCGCCTCGCTCTCGGCGGCGTACGCGGTCCTGGCGTTCGTCACGATGCCCTTCCTCGTCTTCGTGGTGCCCAGGATCTACTTCTCGCTCCACCCGGACACGATCATCAACACCAAGGGATCCATGGACATGGAGTCCCGGATGTTCCAGGTCCTGATGGCCTCGTTAATGGGATTTACCGGGCTGTTCGTCTGGTTGTACACTCTGGATGTCCGGGCGGCGCGGATTGCCCTGGCACGGCGCCGCCGCCAGGAGGATTGAGATGCCGGCTCAGGAGAGTCTGTTCTGGGTGGCCGCGGTCACAGGAGTGATCTGGGTCGGTGTGTTCGTCTATCTCGTGAAACTCGACCGGCGGATCCGCCGGATCGAGGAGGGTGAATGAACCGCAGAGCCGTGTGGACCATCGGTGGCGTGATAGCGATCGCCGGCTTCGTCGCGTTCGGAGCCGGCGCGTTCAAGTCCAACCTGACTCCCTACGTCAGCTTCACGCAGGCCCGGGCGACGAGCGACGCCGTGCAGGTCGCCGGGAAGCTCGTCCAGGGTTCGGATCGTTACGACGAGGCGACGCAGAGCCTGCGCTTCGTCCTCGAAGACGATCACGGCGACCGCATGCCGGTTGCCTACAAGGGCCTGAAACCGGGCAACTTCAACGAGGCGATCCAGGTCGTCGCGATCGGCCGCTTCGACCGCGATGAGCTGGAGGCGGAGAAGCTGCTCGTCAAGTGCCCGTCGAAGTACCAGGGAGTCGAGGAGAAGGCGTACACCGCCGCATCCTCGTAGGGCGGCCGTGACAGCCGCGTGAACGTCGGGGGGGAAACCATGTACTGGCCGGGAGTCGTCGCGCTCTGGGGCGCGTGTGCCGCACTGATCGGGTCGACGTATTTCTATGTTCGCAGCCTGCGCGGCGACGAGAACTCGAGGACGTGGGCACGTCAGCTCTACGCCCTGTCCACCTTCGCCGTCGTCCTCGCGTCGGGGGTGCTCCTCTTCCTCATCCTCACGCACGACTTCAGGCTGCACTACGTCTTCTCCTACTCGGACAAGAGCCTGCCGCTCCACTTCCTGGCCTCGACGTTCTGGGCCGGACAGGAAGGCAGCTTCCTCCTCTGGTTGCTGTGGGGAATGCTGGTCGGCCTGCCGCTGATAAAGTACGCGCGCCACTACGAGGACCGCACCCTCATCGTCTACAACCTCACGCAGCTGTCGCTGCTCTTCATCCTGCTGCGCCAGTCGCCGTTCCGCTTTCTCGCCGATCTCCCGCCCGGGCAGGTCCCGTTCGACGGGCAGGGTCTGAACCCCCTACTGCAGAACTTCTGGATGACCATCCACCCGCCGATCATGTTCCTCGGCTACGCCGCCACCGCCGTGCCCTTTGCCTTCGCGATCGCGGCACTGTGGGAGCGCCGCTACGACGAGTGGGTCAAGGCCTCGCTGCCGTGGGCGTTGCTCACGGTGGTGACGCTCGGCTGCGCGATCCTCCTCGGGGGATACTGGGCGTACATCACGCTCGGCTGGGGCGGGTACTGGGGCTGGGACCCGGTGGAGAACTCGTCGCTCGTCCCGTGGCTGGCCTCGGCGGCGCTGGTGCACGGCATGCTGCTCCAGAAGGCCCGTGGCCGGTTCCGCAAGCTCAACTTCTCGCTCGCCATCCTGTCCTACGTCCTCGTCACCTACGCCACCTTCCTGACCCGCTCCGGGGTGCTCGCCGACTTCTCCGTGCACTCGTTCGTCGATCTCGGCATCACGGGGTGGCTGGTCGCCAACCTGACCGTGTTCCTGCTCCTCGGTGCGGCGTTCCTGATCTGGCGCTGGAGGGAGATCCCCGCCGAGGCCGGCGACGAGCCGTTTCTCTCCCGTACCGTCTTCTTCGTGCTCGCGATCGCGGCGCTGCTCGGGACTGGGGCGATGGTCCTGCTCGGGACCTCCGCGCCGCTGATCACGCGCCTGGCGACGAAACCCTCGCAGGTCAGCCCGGAGTTCTACAACCAGGTCACGCTGCCGGTGGGCATCCTCCTCGCCCTGCTCCTGGGCGTCGTCCCCTACCTCCACTGGCGCGGCGCCGCGACCGAGTTCCGCCGCAGGATGCTCACCGCACTCGCCGCGACGGCCGTCTGCGGCGCAGTGGCGGTTGTGGCCGGCGCCTTCGGCGCCCTGTTCCTGACGTTCCTGTTCGTCTCTCTGTTCGCCTTCTTCTCCAACCTGCTCAAGTTCACGGACGAACTTCGGCGCGCGCGGTTCCGCGCCGCGGGGGGCTATCTCGCGCATGTCGGTCTGGGCCTGATGCTCACGGGGATCATCACCTCGAGCGCCTACAACCGGACCGAGAAACTGGTTCTGCCCCTCAACGAGGCGCGCCAGGCGCTCGGTTACACCCTGACCTTCAAGGGCGTCGACAAGCCGACGCCGACCGCGAAGGACGCGATGCTGATCGAGGTCAAGGACGGCAGCGGCCTCACCTACATCGCCAGGCCGCTCATGTACCGGAACGAGAAATCGAACCAGCTCGTCGCCAACCCGGATGTCAAGGCACGCCTGACCCACGACCTGTACGTGTCGCCCATCGAGTTCGACCCGGGCCAGCCCCCGGAAGGGAGTGAACTGGACCTCGGGAAGGGCGAGAGCAAGCCCGCGGGCCCGGCGCAGATCACGTTCGACGGCTTCGACATGGCGCAGACCCACACGGAGGGCGGTGAGATTTCGATCGGCGCCAAGCTGACCGTCAGGAAGGACGGCGCCGGCGAGAGCGTGACGCCGATCCTCCGTTCCGGGGCCGGAGTATTCGCGGCGGAGCCGCAGGCGGTCCCCTCGCTACCCGGCGTGACGGTGCAACTCGTCGGCGTCAACGCCAGTCAGGGTCGCGTCCGACTGCGCCTCAACGGACTCGGCGGCGGCGCGGCCGCACGGGCGAGTCTCCACCCCGGGGAGTCGTTGACCTACAAGGACGCCACGCTCACGTTCGATGACTTCGACATGTCGGACTTCGACCCCGACGCGGGCCGAATCCACATCGGCGCGGTGTTCAAGGTGAAGAAGTACGGTCAGCAGGACGCCGAGATCGTCCCCCGCTACCTCGGCGGCATGGGCCGAGAGGAGCACGTCGACGCGGAGATCCCCGGCATCAGCGGCGCGTCCCTGCGGATCGGCAGGATGAACGCCGAGGAGAAGACGGTCGAGGTATTGGTGCTCGACGCGCAGGCTGCGGCCGTCGCCGGGGAGCCGATGCGCTTCTCCGTCGACTTCTCGGTCAAGCCGATGATCGGCCTGCTCTGGGCCGGCCTGGTCATCCTCCTGGCCGGAGGCGTGATGGCGATGCTCAGGCGCGGCGAGGAGTTCGCCGGAGCGGTCGCCGGGACCGGTCAGGCCACGTAGCTCCACGGGCGGCCCTGCGCCGCCCCCGGTATACTCGTCCCGGCATGCCGGCGAACTTCGTCCTTCCACTGTACCCGCTGGAGAACGCGGTTCTGCTCCCCGGCGAGACGATGGTCGCCCCGCCTCCAGCCGAGTGGCCCGGCCAGGTCGCCGAGGGCGTGCGCGGTTTCGGCGGAGCTGTCGTTGCGTCCCTGGTGGACGGCGACTCCGTTCACGAGGTGGGCGTCACGGCATTCGTCGTGCGGGGACCGGGCGCGCCGACCCTGCGGGGCGTGGCCAGGTGCCGCCTGCTCGAACTCGTGGAGAGCGAGACGCCCCTCGTGAGGGCCGAGCGTTTCCCCGAGCCTCGGGCCGGCGCGTCGAAGGCCTCCTCCCTGCGCCGGCTTCTCGACTCGCGCTACCGGCAGCTGTGCCTGCGCCTGGACCGCCGCCTGGAGGACGAGACAGGTGCGTCCGATCTCTCTTCGTTGACGTGGCGGATCACCGCGAACCTCGGGCTGTCGGCGGAACAGCAACAGGGCTTCCTCAACGTGCCGGATGCCGTGACCCGCGGCAGGCTGCTGCTGGTCGCGCTCCGGGAACTCGAGAAGCGGGAACGGTTCCTCCGCCCGTGGGCGCACATGCGCGCCGGGGCAGAATGGAATTAAACTACACAGCGATGGCAAAGCTCGATCTCAACCTGGACGCCTACCGCCTGATCGCCGAGTGCCTCCACCGAATCCGCCAGGTCCTGCGCGAGGAACTGCGCGCGCTGCACGGCGACGACTGGGCCGAGGCGGGCCTGCCCGAGGAACTCCGCGAGAACCTCAGCCTGCGCCGCTCGCACGAGGCGTCGATCAACTGGCACCTGAGCGACAGCGCCGACCTCCTCGACTACGCCGGTTTCTCGAACATCTACGACGTCGTGGCCGCCAGTCCGGACATCCTCAGGCGATTCGCCTCGCTCGCCCCCGACCCGAACGTGCTGCGCATCCGCTTCCTCGAGCTCGACACCATCCTCAACCGCATCGCCTTCATCAGGCCGGTGACCGACACGGAGATGGGGTTCCTGGTCAGCTTCGACGAGCGCCTGCGCAAGGTCGCCGCCGGCCCGAGCCCGGCCGAGCGCCCCGCCAAGCCGGCCCCCGAGCCGACCCGCCCGGCCCCGCTCCCCGAAAGACCGAGACCCGCCGAGCCGCCCGCGGCGGAAGAGCGTCCGGCCAAGGACACGAAACCCGCGCCGAAGGCCGCGTCGAAGATCGCGCCTGCCGCGGCTCCGCCCAAACCGTCTCCGGCCCCCGAAAAGACGTCCGAGGCACCGGTGGCGGACGGCGCCTTCGAGGACGCCCTGGCGGGAGGGAAAGACCCGGTCATCCTCTCTTCGCTTTACCGTGAGATCACCTCGCTCGCCGACGGGCTGTGGAGCCACGGAGCGCCGGCGGCGCCCCACGTCTGGGAGAAGGTCCGTGAGTCGGAGTGGTACAACCAGCACTTCGCGCAGCTCGGCCTGAAGCCGGTTTCGGACTTCTATGCCCTGGTCGAGGAGGCGCGGGATCGCATGCTCACCGGCATCTCGCGCAGCGAGCTGCAGGAACTGCTCAAGGAACGCAACTTCGCGCAGGTCCTGCTCTCCTTGCGCGAGCTGTTCAAACAGCACCTGACCAACTGACACGGACTCGATACCCGCCCGAAGCGAGACGCAACGCCGCGAGGCGTCAAGGCTTGCGGGCGACGACCGTGACGTCCCGCTCGCCGTTGATCAGCGCGTCGAGGCGCTGCGCGAGAGCGCGAACCTCGGGAGTCTGGCCGGGCGAATCCAGGCGCTGTTCTTCAGGGAACGGCCGCGCGCGACGCACCTCGACGACCTCCAGCCCTACCGCCTTGGCCACGAACACCACCGCGTCCGGGTGGATCGGCGACCGGTGGGTCGGGTCGGTCCAGAACAGGCTCGCCCCGACGCGGATCGACTCGGGGTTCGGGCACTCGAGGATCAGGACGCCACCCGGGCGAAGAACCCTCGCCGCCTCGGCGATCACGCGCATCCATACCGCGGCGGGCAGGTGCTCGAGCAGGTGCACGGCGCACACGGCGCCGAGGCTCGACGGCGCCTCCCCGGTGAGCGCTTCCACCACGTCCCCTCGCTTCACGTCGAGCCCACGCCGGCGGCACGCATCCACGGCGACCGGGTCCGCGTCGACGCCCCGGCCGCGGACGCCCCGGTCGCGCAGCGCCTCGAGCAGCTCGCCACGCCCGCACCCGAGGTCGAGCACCGGTTCGGCCTTGGCCAGCACCGGCAGGTACTCGGCGACGCGAAGTGAGATCTCGGCCCGGGCGCCGCGGAAGCTCTCGGCGAACACAGAGGACGCGGCGCGCACCGCGTCGGGAAGGGCGACCTCGGAAGCCGTGTCGGCGGGCGGCACGGACAACGGTTCACCGGCGATCACTCGGTCGAGCAGGCTCGCGGTGGCGACCAGTTCGTCGTGCAAGCGTTCGACCAGGCCGTCGAGTCGCCTCGAGAGCGCGGGCAGACGCTGGTCCCGCAACTCCTCGGCGAGCCCCTGGAGCGACTCGAAGCTCGTCTGGAAGCCGCCGAAACGCCGATCCACTTCCGGGAGGCGGTCGTCGCGGATCCGCAACACCTCGCCCTGGAGTTCGGCGAAACCCGCCTGGAGCTTCTCGACGTAGGCGCGCAACGAGCCGATCTCGTCACGCAGGAGACTGACCGCGGCCGAGATTCTCGCCACCGAATCGGGCAGCTGCTCACCGCCCTCGCGCAGACCCACGAGGGCGTTTCGGATCGACTCGATGTCGTCGCGGCTCGAACGGAGCCTCGTGCGAAGCTCCTCGACCTCCGCGACCAGCTGGTCGGTTCTGGTGTCCGCGTGACGCTGCAACTCGAGGCGCGCTCGCTGCTCGGTGGCGAGCCGATCGTCGAGTCCGCCGACGAACCTCTCGAAGGCGTCCAGTTCCGAGCCGGCGAGCGCGCGAGCCAACCGCCACACCGCCCGCCTGGCCAGGCCGCCTCCCTCGCCAAGACGCTTCGGGCGGCCGGGCCCACCGGGCGCGGAGGGCGTGGACACGTCTCCTCTAGGCCTCTTCCTCGCCGCCCTCGCGCTCGACGTGCAGGGTCAGGGGGACGCGCACGTCGCGGTGGAGGTGAAGCTCGGCGGAGAAGCTGCCCAGCCGCTTGATGTGCTGCGGCAGCACGATGCGTCGGCGGTCGATCTCGAAGCCCCGCCCGGCGAGCGCCTCGGCGATGTCGGCCGCCGTCACCGAACCGTACAGGGCATCGCCCTCGCCGGCCCGGCGCACGAACGACAGCTCGGTCCCGGCCAGCCTGCTGGCGAGGCCCTCGGCGGCCACCTTCTCGCTCGCTTGCTTGACCTCCCAGCGCTTCTGCTCCTGCTTGTAGCGGGCCAGATTCGCGGGACTCGCCGCGTAGGCCAGCCCCTTCGGGATCAGGAAATTGCGTGCGTAGCCCGGCTTCACGTCGCAGACCGTGCCGCGGTCGCCGAGGTTTTCCACGTGATCGTTCAGTATCACCTTCATGTCTGTTGCCCTCCGTCCGCCGCACTGCTCCGGCGCAGCGGGAAGAACGCATCCGCCAGCCCGAGAACGGACACGACGATCGCCACCGGGAGCTGCATGGCCAACAGCGCCACCCCGAGGCGTACCCAGATGCTGCCGCCAACCCGGCGGCCGAGGTAGAAGAAGACGATAGCGAGCCCGGCGACGAAATACAAGCCGAGCGTCGTCACCAAGAGGTTCGCGGACAGCCACTTGAGTGTCCCGCCGGTGAAGACCCATCCGGCCCCACCGAGCACGAACCCGACCGGCAGCCACTCTTCCGAGGTGTAGTCGCGGAAGGCGTCCGCACCCCTGGGAAATCCCAGGGCGGCGAGGCGCGGACGCAGCCACAGCGCGACCGCGAGGACGTAGAGTGCGACCATCGCCGGCGCCAGGTAGGCCGCCGTCGAGGCGGCCCGGACCACGAGTTCCTGGCCGCCCATCCCGCTGCCGCCGAGAATCCGGGCGAGATCGCCCGCCTCGTTCATCGCCGCCGTGAACCGGGCGCCGAGGATGTCGGCCGGAGCTCCCGGCCACGAAAACGCGACGAGCAGACCCGCGCTCGCCGTCAGCGTCACCAGCGCCACGATCGCCGCCCACCGGCCGCTGCTCCACGGCCGCCGCAGCCACATTTCGGCCGCCTGTGCGGGCCAGGCCGTGACGAGCAGATAGCCGGCGCACAGGACCATCGTCCACTCCTCCCGCGTCGCCAGGGCGAGACCGCCGAGACCCACCGCGACCCACCCCCAGCCGAGCACCGAAGGACGCCCGGAGGCGGCCAGATGAGCGAGCGGCAGCGGGGCCAAGATGGCGACAGCCGCTCCGAGCAACGGGATCAGCGGCAGCCCGAGAAACACGAGCAGCGAGAGGAAGCCGGCCGCTCCCGGCCCGAGGCGGCGCAGGGCCGGCTGCGGTTCCGCAGGTGCCGGTCCGGTCATGGCGGGACGGGTTCAGTCCCCGATGTACGGCAGCAGCGCCATGATCCGCGCCCGCTTGATCGCGCGGGTCAACTTGCGCTGGTAGATCGGCTTGGTCCCCGAGACGCGCCGCGGGAGGATCTTGCCGGACACCGGGACGTACTGACGGAGCAGGTCGATGTCCTTGTAGTCGATGTAGTCGATCCCCTCGGTCGTGAACTTGCAGACCTTCTTCCGCTTGACGTAATACTTCTTCTTCGACATCTTCACGCCTCCCCCCCTTCGGCTGCGGCGGCGGCCGCCTCTTGGCGCCGCTTGCGCGCCTTCTGCTCCGCACGCATGGCGTCGAGCTTGCGCTTGCGCCGCATCTCGCGGTCCAGGTTGAGGGTCAGGTAGCGGAGCACCTGGTCGGAGAGGCGGAGCTTGTACTCGAGTGGCTTGAGAAGGGTGCCGGGACCCTCGAACTGCCAGAACACGTAGTACCCGTCCCGCTTGTGGCGGATCTCGTAGGCGAGACCGCGCTTGCCCCAGACGTCCTCCTTGACGACCTCGGCCTGGTTGGCGGCGAGGATGGCGCGCAGCTCCGCGAGGAAGCTGTCGCGTGCCTCGGCATCCAGTTCGGTGTCGAGGACAAGTCCCAGTTCATACAGTGGCATTCGGTTCTCCTTTCGGCCTTCGGCCCCCGCTTCGAGGCGGGAGCAAGGATCACCGCTGGTGCGGCGAGCGATGGATTCTAGCTCAATGGACGGGAAACGCAAGAGCAGCCGCCGGCTACTCTTGCGGGGGTGGCGCCGGGTTCCGGTTGAAGCGCGTCGCGGCGCGGGCGAGACCGGCGTGGAGCGCCATCTCGACACAGTCGGCGGCGCGGACCAGCGACTCCCCGACGGCCTCCTCCTCGGGCCCCTCGAACGGGGCCAAGACGTAGTCGGCGAGGTCGCGCCACGGCGACTCCCCGGCGACGCCGACGCGCAGCCGCGGGAACCCCTCGCCGAGCCGCTCCACGATCGAACGCAAACCGTTGTGCGTTCCCGCCCCGCCCGCCTCGCGCAGTCGCAACTGGCCGAGCGGGAGTTCGACGTCGTCCACCACCACGAGGCACTGCTCGGGCTTGAGCGCCTCTCCGTCGCACAGCAGCCGGAGTGCGTCTCCGGACAGGTTCATGTACGTCTGCGGTTTGACCAGGAGCAGCCGACGGCCGCCCGCGCGGCGCGCGACCAGAGCCCGGTAGCGGTGCGAAAACACGCTCGCCCGCCAGCGGCGGGCGAGTTCGTCGACGACGCGGAAGCCGACGTTGTGGCGCGTGAGGGCGTACTCCGGACCCGGGTTGCCGAGCCCGACGACCGCCCCGATGTCCATGGCGGGAGGAGACTACTCCCCGCCCGCTTCGGACACCTTGCCGCGCTTGATCACCTCAGGCTCGGCGGACTCCGCGGGTGCGGTCTCGGGCTTCTCCTCCTCCTCGCCCGCCTTGGCGCCGTGCACCTCGATGGTGACGATGACGCGGTGCGGGTCGTCGAGCAGCTTGACACCCTCCGGCATCTCGACGTCGCCGGCGGTGACGTGCTCGGCCAGCCCGAGATGGGTGATGTTGACGCGGAAGGCGTGGGGGATTATTTCGGCCGCGCACTCGATGTGCAGCGAACGGCTGGTCCAGTCGAGGAACCCGCCGGTCTTGACGCCGATCGCCTCGCCCTCGAGTACGACGGGCACCTCGACCTTGACGTGCTGTCCCTTCATCACCCGGATGAAGTCCAGGTGGATGAACTGGCGGGTGCGCGGGTCGATCTGGGCGTCGCGCAGCATCGCGTGGCGCTCCTGTTTCGTACCCTTCATCTTCAACAGGAAGAGCGTGTTCCGCCCCTGCTCCTGGCGCAGCAGCTCGGTCACGGAGTGGCGGTCGATGACGACCGGGACCGACTCCTTGCCGCCACCGTAGACGACCGCCGGGATCAATCCGGTCTGGCGCAGCTTGCGATTGGCGCTCTTTCCCGCGGAACTGCGGCGTTCCACCTCGATGACCAGCTCGTCCATGGTACGAACCTCCACGACCCGCCTGAATCTCGCGGGCCGGTGATCGTAGCACACCGGCGCCTCGGCGTCGAGTCGGTGGGTCCGGGGTCCGGGGTCCGGGGAAAAGAGCGCCGAGTTCGATGAGATATTCCCGCGGAGCCTTCGGCGCACCAGGTTCCTTGCCCGCGGCGCGGGTCCGGCGCGGCGGGTCGCACGTCCCGCCGGAAGCTCAGACGAACAGGCTGGAAACCGACTTCGCCTCGTGAATGCGCAGGATCGCCTCGCCGAGGAGCTCGGCCACCGACAGCTGGCGGACCTTCGGGGAGGCCTTGGCCCGCTCGCTGCGCGGGATCGTATCGGTGACGATCACCTTCTCGACCACCGAGTTCTCGATCCGGTCCATCGCCGGCCCCGACAGGACCGCGTGGACGCCGGCGGCGAGCACCTTCGCCGCGCCGCGGTCGGCGAGCACCTCGGCGGTCTTCACCAACGTGCCGGCGGTGTCGATGATGTCGTCCACCACGACACAGTTTTTCCCCTCGACGTCGCCGATGATGTTCATCACCTCGGCCTGGTTCGGACTGGTGCGGCGCTTGTCGACGATCGCCAGTCCGGCCTCCAGACGCTTGGCGAACGCCCGCGCGCGCTCCACCCCGCCGGCGTCCGGCGAGACCACGACCAGCGATCCGTCCTGGTACGAGCGCAGCTCCTCGATCAGCACCGGCGCCGCGAACAGATGGTCCACCGGGATGTTGAAGAACCCCTGGATCTGGGCCGCGTGAAGGTCCATGGTGAGGATGCGCATGGCGCCGGCGGAGGTGAGCAGGTCGCAGACCAGCTTCGCCGTGATCGGGACGCGCGGCTTGTCCTTGCGGTCCTGTCGCGCGTAGCCGAAGTACGGGATCACGGCGGTGATGCGATTCGCCGACGACCTGCGGCACGCGTCGAGGATGATGAGCAGCTCCATCAGACTGTCGTTGACCGGCGGACACGTCGGCTGGACCACGAACACATCTCCGCCGCGGACGTTCTCCTCGATCTGGCACGCGCTCTCGCCGTCCGAAAAGCTGTACAGCCGGATCCGACCTTGCGGGATCTGCAGGTAGTCGCAGATCCTGTCGGTCAGCTTCGGGTGCGCCCTGCCTGAGAAGATGACCAGCGGAAGCTGCTCGTGCATGGGTCCCTCGCCGTTCTGGCTGGGGCGGCAGGGCTCGAACCTGCACATGCGGGATCCAAAGTCCCGTGGCTTACCAGTTTGCCGACGCCCCAGTCGGTGCCGAAGTCTAGTTGCGCCGCCGACGGCTGTCTACGCCCGCGTTCACTCCTCGTCGCCGTCGTCCTCGGTCCAGAACTTCTCACCGAGAAGCCGGCCCGCCAGGTTCTGCGACTTCGACGCGCCCCCGTCGGCGGGGTGGCCCCGCTCGGCCACGACGCGGTGGTACTCGGCGAGGATCGTCTCCTCCAGGCGGCGGCGGGTCTCGGAGTTGAGCGGGTGGGCGATGTCGCGGAACGACCCGCTGCGCAAACGCCGGGACGGCATCGCCACCACCACCGTTCCCTCCCGCCCCTCCAAGATCCGGATGTCGCCGACCAGGAAACAGTCGTCGAGCACGATTTGCGCGAAGGCTCTGACCTTCCCGCCCTTGTTCAGGTTGACGCGGACTTCGGTGATCTCCATGGCACCTCCCTGGTTCATCACAACAGGCGCGACGCCGCGCGGGACAGGACCGGAGCGACGATCGGCGCATACGCCTCGAGCGCGTTCCCCGCCTCGGCGGCGGCCGCGCGGTCCCGATACAGTCCGAACACCGTTCCTCCGCTCCCCGACAGCATCGCGAGCGCCGGACCGGTGGCGCGCACCGCGCCGAGCCGCTCTGCCACCTCCGGCCACCGTCGCAGGGCGACGGGCTCCAAGTCGTTTCGACACGCTTCGAGCGCTGGAACTCCGCCCTCCGCCAGAGGCTCGCCCTTCGATTGCTGCGATGGCCTCGCAAGCGGCGCGGCGCCCAGTTCACGGTAGACCGCGGCCGTCGGGATCGGTTCGGGGCCCGGCAGCAGCACCAGCCACCACTCCGGCAGGTCCGGGAGCGCACGCACCTCGGTCCCGGTGCCGACGCCCCAGGCGGCCCCGCCGACAAGGAAGAACGGCACGTCCGCGCCCAGCGAGGCGGCGAGCCGATGCAGGTCCGCCGGCGTCCCCACCCACCCCCACATCGACGCCAGACCGACCAGGGCGCCGGCCGCGTCGGACGAGCCGCCGCCCAACCCTGCCGCGACCGGGATCGACTTGCGCAGGCACATCCGCGCCCCGGCATCGGTTCCGCACTCGCGCTGCAGCGCCCGCGCCGCGCGCATCACCAGGTTGTCCTCGCCGGCCGCGACCGCCCCGTCCGGGATCACGTCGAGCGCCAGCTCACCCGGCGGCGCCGCGTCGAGCTCAAGCTCGTCGAACACTCCGACCGCGACGAACACGGTGCGCAGCTCGTGGTAGCCGTCGGGCCTGCGGCCGAGCACCTCGAGGTGGAGGTTCACCTTGGCCGGGCAGCGGACGCTCAGATGGGTCGGGGCGGTCACGGCTCCGCCCCACATCGGGGCGCGCCGACCCACGCGGGCGGCTCCGGCGCCGGTCCCGGCTGCCACTCGCGCAACTCGAGGAAGGCACGTTCGGACCCGGAGGAGATCTCGATCCTGCCGGGCACGCGGCCGTGGTGCTCGGTCAGCCTCGCACGCACGTCGGCCACGCCCTCTTCGCCGGCCGCGATTTCGACCAGTCGCGGCGGGAAACCGGATATCCGCCAGCGAACCGGGCCGTAGTCGCGAACCTCGCCGGTCACCCACCCGGGACTGGAAGCGAGCGCTTCGGAGTTGACCGGCACGCGCCCGGAGAGCAGGAGCGACACAAGTCCGACGTCGAGCGGGATCGCGCCGCTGTCGTTCAGCGGCAGCCGACCCCTCGGAATCGCCTCGACGCAACGACCACGACTTCGCGTGAGCAGGACCTCGCTCGCCGTGACCCACACCTCGGCCACCACCCCCCCCGGCGCGGCGGCCACGGCGATCAGCATCCGGTTCCCGTCCGCGCGCACCGTGGCGGTCATGCCGCTCATGCCGCAGCAGTCGAGGCGGTACAGCGCGGCGAACGCGGGCGGCGGCAGGACCAGCGAACGCCAGTCCTCCGGGAGGTCGAGCACGGGCGCGGCCGTCTTGCAGCCGGCGACCGCCAGGAAAAGGAGGAGCGGCGCGAGCCGCCGGCTAGCGCTTCCCGTCGGCCGCAAGGGTCTCGAGCCTCGACTCGATGCGTTCCTTCTGCCCAGGTTCCTCGGGTTCCAGCGCCAGAGCGCGGCGGAACGCCGCCACCGCCTGCTCGGTCCGGCCGCGAGCCAGGTGCACCTCGGCGAGGTGTTCGTGGATCGTGGGGTCGTGCGGCTCGAGCTGCATGGCGCGGTTGAGGTGGCGCTCGGCGAGATCGAGGTCGCCGAGACGGAAGTGGACCCACCCGAGCGAATCCAGGTACGCCCCGGACAACGGTTCGAGTTCGATCGCGCGCTCGATCAGCGTCTTCGCCTCGCCCAGGTTCATGTTCTTGTCGGCGAACATGTAGCCGAGGTAGTTGTGGGCGGAGGCGTTCTCCCTGTCCTTCCCGATCAGCTTCCTGAACGCCGCGACCGCCTCGTCGAACGATCCCGCGCGCTCCAGGCCGGCCGCCAGGATGAACTCCACGTCCGGAGCCTCGACCAGCCGGGCGAGCGCCTTGCGCGACTGCTCCACCAGTTCGTCGTAGTGCTTGCCGCGTTCCAGCGCTCCGAGCGCCGACACGACCTCGTCCTCGTCTCCCTCGAACAGCGGCGCCAGCGCCTCCCGGGCCCCCGCCGCGTCGCCGGTCGCCATGCGGTACTCGCCCACCAGCGACGTGTACAGCCTGCGCGTCGGCGGATCGGCCTCCAGTCGCGTCGATTCCGCCTGCAACCATGCCAGCCCTTCTCGCCACGCCTTGCGCAGACGGAACGACTCGGCCCACAGAGCGAGCGAACGGCGATCGAGCGGCTGGACCGTGAGCCGCGAAAGCCACCGCTGGGCGGCGTCGAGCGAGCGGTCGAGGAGTTCGACCGCCGCGCGTTCCTGGGCCACTTCGACCTCGCCCCCGACGTTGCGCGGCTGGAGCTTGCTCACCTTGGCCCACAGCTCGTCCAGGATCTCTCGCGCCTCGGGCAGGCGGCGGAGTTCGGTCAGCAGCCGGGCCAGACCGAGTGCAGCATCGAGGTCGTCCTTGTCCAGCGCCAGCGCGCGGCGGTACATGCGCTCCGCGGCCTCCGTGTCACCGTCGGCCGCCTCGAGCAGCGCCTTGAGCATGATCGCGTCGCGGAACGTCGCGTCCTTGGCGAGCACGTCGTCCAGGACCTCGCGCGCCTTCGCCCGGTCCCCTGCGCGCGCCAGCAGCGTCGCCCACCGCGACAGACCGGAGAGCGTCGCTCCGTCGGTCTGGAGAAACGCGCCCAGGGCGTCCGCGGCCTCCTTGTTCCGGCCCGCCGCGGCCAGCGTCTCGACGATCTCCAGCGTCGCTCGCTGGCGCGCTTCGGGCGTCGCTGCCGCGCGGCGCAGGTATTCGAGGGCCTGCTCGGTCTTCCCGGACTGGCGCAGAGCCTGGCCGGCCATGAGCAGGATGCGCGGATCGTCGGGACGTTCGGAGACCAGCGCATCCATGACCGTCCACGCCTCGTCGCCGCGCCCGAGGCGGAGCAGCGCCTGCGCGAGCTGGAAGCGTGCCTGCCCGCCCTCGGGCACCGCCGTCTGACCCTTCTTGAGGTGGCTGATCGCCCGCTCCAGCTCGACCGGTTGTTCGGCCTTCTGCGCGAGCAGGATGCCGAGCGTGGCGTGCCCTGCGGGCGACGGTTCCTTGACGCGCTGCAGCTGCTCGACGGCCTGATCTATCAGGCCGGCCTCGGCGAGGGCGATCCCGTACTCCTCGGCGAGTTCCTGGTCGGTCGGGTCGGCGGCGACGGCCTTGCCGAACAACTGAAGGGCCTCGGCGATCTCCTGTGCCTCGAGGCGCAGGCGCGCCTGCGCCACGAGGGCGAGCGACTCGTCCGACGGCGCGGCCGACGCCGCGACCACGACGACCAAGAACACCACCGAGAGCGCCGACTTTCTCCCCACGCCCACCTCCGCCGGGCATTGTACCCGTCACCGCTTCGCCCACTCCTGGGAAACCCCACTGCCTCGACGGGATTCCGCCCCGCAGGCGGCTTGCGGCCCCCGACCCGGCGGCGACGCGTATACTGGCGGACCGTGACGACGAGCACGCTCTTCTCCCACCGCACATTCGACGACTTCGACCTCCTCGAACCGGTTCGCCAGGGGCTGCGCGACGCGGGTTTCGCGCAGTGCACCCTGGTCCAGGCGGAGGTCCTCCCACACACCCTCGCGCATCGGGACGTGGCGGTGCAGGCGCAGACCGGCACCGGCAAGACCGCCGCCTACCTGGTGACCATCTTCGACCGGCTGTTGCGCGGCGAGGCCTCGCGCCGCCGCCACCCGCGCGCCCTGGTGATCGCGCCGACGCGCGAACTGGCGGTGCAGGTGGCGAGCGACTCCGAGTCGCTCGGAACCCACACCGGGCTCCACACCCTGGCGGTGTACGGCGGCATGGAGTACCGCGAGCAACGGCAGAAGCTGGGCGACGTCGTGGACATCGTGGTCGCCACTCCCGGTCGCCTGCTCGACTACTTGCGCGAAGGCGACGTCGACCTCGGCGACGTCCGGCAGATCGTCGTCGACGAGGCGGACAGGCTGTTCGACATGGGCTTCGTCGACGACCTGCGCGCGATTCTCCGGCGCCTGCCGCCGGTCGGCAAGCGCCAGACGATGTTCTTCACCGCGACGCTCTCCTCGCGCGTCCTCGGGCTCGGCTGGCACGAGATGCACAACCCGGCCGAGATCGTCGTCAACCCCGAGGAGTTGACCCCCGACCGTCTCGAACAGGTCCTCTATCACGTCGGAGGACGCGAGAAGTTCTCCCTTCTGCTCGGCCTGCTCGAGCGCGAAGGGCACGAGCGGACGATGATCTTCGTCAACACCCGCGAGGAGACTCGACGTCTGGCCGAGCGTCTCGAGCGCCACGGATTCCAGGCCCGTTCCCTCTCCGGCTCGATGATCCAGCGGCGCCGGCTCAAGGTGCTCGACGCCTTCAAGGCCGGGGAGCTCCCGATCCTGGTCGCCACCGATGTCGCCTCGCGCGGGCTGCACATCGAAGGGGTGACGCACGTCATCAACTACGACCTGCCGCTCGACCCCGAGGACTACGTGCACCGGGTCGGACGGACCGCGCGGGCCGGCGCCAGGGGCAAGGCGATCTCGCTTGCCTGCGAGAACTTCGTCTACTCGCTACCGGCCGTGGAGAAGTTCCTCGGCCAACAGATCCCCGTCGCCTGGGCGGACGACGACCTGTTCAGGAAGGTCCTGCCCAGGCCGCGCCAGCAGGCCGCACCCGCGGACAAGACGGCGGAGACCAAGGACCCGCGACGGCGTCGCCGCCGCCGCCGTCGTCCGGCCGCGCCGGAACAGGCCCCTCCTCCGGGCCAGGGCTCTCAGTAGGCAGGTTTACCTGTCGCTCCACGCGGGGACCGCGGTCCTCGGGTGCTCGACCATCAACGCCAGGGACCGTCCGCCATCGAGTTCCAGCGACCGCTCGAGGCGCTTGCCGTGCTTCGTCAACTCGTGGAGACCCGTGCCGGTGAGGACGAGCACCGTCCGGTCGAACGCCGCCACCGCCACGGGTGCCGAGAGAGTCGGCGTCCTGAACATCTCCTTGACCGGCTCCGCGGACGTCGGGGTGACGCGCAGCCCGACGACCCAACCGCTCGTCTCGTCGCCGATGCCGGCAAACAACCAGCGCCCGTCCGCCGACGTCGCCAGCGCCCTCACGGGCGCGCCGAGTCCGACGCCGATCGCCGGTTGCGTCCGGCCCACGCCGATCGCGACGACTCGGCCGTCGCGCAGGCCGGCCGCCACCCACTCCGCGCGGGGCTCCACCGCCACGCTCTCGGGGAGATCGGGCATACCGATGCGGCTCGCGCCACCGGCGGCGCCCGGCGTCATCATCACCAGGGCCTTCCCGCCGTCCCCATCGGGGACGACCGCGACCAGCCGCCCGGTCCAGGAGCACGCGGCGCGACGGATCCCGACCAGGTCCTCGACCGGCAGGTCGTCGATCGGAACGCGCTCCGGGTAGGTCAGCGTCTTCAGCGTGCCGGGGAGGAACACGTACATGCGATCGAACTCGCGGGAGAAGATCGGGAACACCCTGCCCTTCCAGCGTTCCGTCTCGACCACCGGAGACACGAGGAGCGTCGCGTCCTCCCCGGCGAGCGGCACCACGAACCGACCGTCCGGCGCCGCGAACAGCGCCGCCCCCTCAGCGCCGAGGGCGACCCGCCGAACCTCCTGGAACGCCGCCACGTCGACGAAGACGACCTCACCGGGCGTCAGCACCGCCGCGATCGCCGCAACCACCGTGGATCCGAGCATGGTCGCAGTCTATCGCACGGCTGCTCGGGGACCGGTTCCGGTTAGACTCGTTCGATGGCGGCCGGACTCGCCGAGGATCTCCGTCGCTTCGCGCTCGACTCCCTCGGGTTCGACCTGGTCGGGATCACGACCGCGGAACCGCCGTCCGGCGCCGCGCGGTTGCGCCGGTGGCTCGATCGGGGACAACACGGGACGATGGCCTGGATGGCGGACTCAGCCGCCGAGCGGTCCGACCTCCGCCTCTTCCTTCCCGGCGCGCGCAGCGTCGTGTCCGCCGCGCTCAGCTACGCCGAGGCTGGCGACGCGGAGGTCGAGGAAACAGGTGTCGCGCGCGTTGCCCGCTACGCCCGTCGCGGCGACTACCACGCGGTCCTCAAGCGCCGGCTCGTCGCCCTCGGTCGGTTCCTCGCGGCCCGCGCCCCTGGCCTGCGCTGGCGCGTCGCGGTGGACACCGCCCCCGTCCTCGAACGCGAGGTCGCCGCGCGCGCCGGACTCGGCTGGATGGGCAGGAACACCTGCCTGGTCAACCGGCGGTACGGCTGCGAACTGCTCCTCGGCGAGCTCGTCACCGACCTGGAGCTGGAGCCGGACGCTCCCGGCCCGAATCACTGCGGGACATGCACCGCGTGCGTCGATGCCTGTCCGACCGGCGCGCTCACGAACGGAAAAGGGCTCGACTCGCGCACGTGCATCAGCTACCTGACCATCGAGCACCGCGCTCCGTTCGAACCAGCCGAGAGTCGGTCACTCTCCGACTGGCTGTTCGGCTGCGACCTGTGTCTGGCGGCCTGCCCCTTCACGCAGCGGGCCCGCGGGAGGTGCAACCCCGCGCTCGCGACGCGCCCTCACCTGCGCGCGCCGCGCATCGCAGAGCTGGGCGGCCTCGGCCCGGAAGGGTGGCTCGATTTCTCCCGGGGCACTCCCCTGCGTCGCCTCGATTTCGACCGGTTCCGCCGCAACCTCGCGGCGGTGACATCCAACCAGGCGGCACGTTGCCGCACGGGCCGAGCGGGATGAACGAAGAGTCCCCACTGCAGCGGATTGCCCGGCTGGACGAGATCCCGGAGGGAGGGATGGTGTTCGCCTACCGGGACGGGCCGGTCGAGGAGTCGGGAATCCTGCTGCTCGCGCATGGCGTGCCCGTCGCCTGGAGGAACCTGTGCCGCCACCTCGCCGTGCGTCTCGACTGCGAGAGACGGGGGGAATTCACGGCGCCGGGGAGTCGGAATCTCGTCTGCCAGCAGCACGGCGCTAGATACGACCCGGTATCCGGCGCGTGTCTCGCCGGTCCCTGTCTGGGCAGTCGGCTGCGGCCCCTGCCGATCAGGGTCGAGAACGGTGTCGTCTTCCTGGAAGTCACAGCTCTCGGTGGGCTGTTCGCGGTCGCGGGCACTTGACTTTCGGCTCCAACAGGTCTAAAAAGCAGCCCTCGTGGGGGTCATTACGGCTCCCTGAGGAGGCACCAGCCCGTCGCACCAATCAAGCGGAGTGGAAAACCAGGGCTCCCACCGAGCGCCGGGCAGCCGGTGATCACCCTGGCGTGAAAACTTGCACGAGAAACTCCAACGCTGATACCATACGTCGCCGGCATCCGACAGAAAACGATGCCACCTCTGGAACGGAGGAAAGGAGAATCAAAGATGCGTAAGAACCACGTGTTCGCGGGCGTTGTGCTGATCGCGGTGGCCATGCTGGCCGTCGGTTGCGCGAAGCCGCCGCAGCCGGAAATCGACGCTGCCAAGGCTGCTCTGGCCGCCGCCGAGCAGGCCGAAGCGGGCAAGTACGCCCCCGAGGCGCTCGACACCGCCAGCCAGGCGATGAACGCCGTCAACGCCGAGCTCCAGGCGCAGGAAGCGAAGTTCGCGCTGTTCCGCTCCTACACCAAGACCAAGCAGCTGCTCGCGGACGCTCAGAAGGCCGCCGACGACGCCAAGCAGGCCGCCGTCGAGGGCAAGGAGAAGGCCAAGAACGAGGCGCGCGCCGCCATCGACGCCGTCAAGGGCGTGGTCGACTCCACCACCCAGTTCATGGACAACCTGGGCAAGTGCCCGCGCAAGCCGAAGGACTTCCGCAAGGACATGGAGATGCTGAAGGGCAACCTCGACGGCTACGCCACTCAGGTCAACGACCTCGAGGGCGCGTTCTCCCGCGAGGACTACCTCGGCGCCAAGGCCCAGGCCGACTCGCTCAAGGGCCAGGTCGACCAGTTGATGAACGACCTCACGGCCGCCAAGGACAAGATCAGGTGCAAGTTCTGAGTGTCTGACTTGGCACTCGTGTTGGACCACGGGCCGGCGACCGCGCGTCGCCGGCCTCTTCTTTTGCTCCTCGCCGCGGCGCTCCTTCTGGGCGTCTCGTGCGCCCCGCCCCCGCCGCCCGACTTCGACGGCGCCCGCGCGGCCGCGCGACGCGCGATCCGCATGCTCCGGCCGACCGTCCCGCTCAAGGCGAAGTACATCGAGCGGCTGATCGCCGACGCGGAGATCGCCACCGCCGCGGAGCGCCACGCGCCGTGGTGGGCGCCGCAGACCGGACGCGCCACGGCCGCCTGGTTGCGCGTCGCCCGGGCCGCGTCCGAGGAAACCGCGGCGTGGCGGGCCAAGCGTGACGGCGCGCGCGGCGTGTACCTCCAGCTGCTCGACGAGGCCCGCGAGCACATCGCGCGCGCCCGCGCCGAGATCCGCGAGGCCGGGATGGGCGGGCGCGAAGCGGCCGCGATGGCGCGGGCCTCGACGCTGGTGCAGACGGCCACCAGGCTCGCGTCGGCCGGAGATTTCGAGCGCGCGTCGGACAAGCTCAAGTCCGCGCGGGAGATGACGCAGCTCGTCCACAAGGCGTACACGACGCTGCACGCCCGCTTCGGCGAATCCCGGTTGCGCAGACAGTGGAAGCAGTGGGTCGACGAGACGATCGCCGACTCGCGCGACAGCGGCGGCGCCGCGATTATCGTCGACAAGTTGCGCCGGCAGTTGCTCCTCTATCAGGCGGGCAGGAAGGTGGCCACCTTCCAGGCCGAACTCGGGGCCAACGGACTGCGCCAGAAAGCCCACGCCGGCGACCAGGCGACGCCCGAGGGTCGCTACCACGTCACCAAGCTCAAGGAAGGGTCCGCGACCCGCTACTACAAGGCGCTGCTGATCAACTATCCTAACGACGAGGATCGGATGCGCTACGAACTCGGCAGGCGACGTGGGCAGATCCCGACGCGCGCCTCGATCGGTTCGCTGATCGAGATCCACGGCGACGGTGGTCAGGGGCGCGACTGGACCAACGGGTGCGTGGCGCTGACCAACGAGGACATGGACCGCCTGTTCTCCAGAGTACGCCGTGGAACGCCGGTGACGATCGTGGGGACGAACCCGTGACGGCCACACCGCCGCCCGCCGGGCCACCCCCGGTCCCTCGCGCCGAGGTTGCCGCCGGCGACCGGTCGCGGCGGTCGAGGATGTGGCTCGCTCCGATCCTGTCACTCGTCGGGCTGCTGGCGCTGGTCGGCGGAGGGGCGGTCGTGCTGGCCAACGTCGGGCAGGTTCACCTCTCGACGGCGTTCACCGTCGTCGCACAGGTGCCGGAGGGACCGGCCGAACCCGAGGCGCTGCGGCGCCGGGCGGCCCGGGCCGCGACGGCGCTCGACAGGTTGCGCCCGACCGGTTCCGTGATCGTCGTCGACACATACCGCAATCGCCTGCGCCTCTACCGCGACGGCGAGCTGATCCGCAGCGCCGTGTGCTCGACCGGCACCGGCCGCGTGCTGCGCGACCCCCGCACCGGCCGCCAGTGGGTGTTCGACTCGCCGATGGGCGAGCGCGTGATCCACAGGAAGGCGAAGAACCCGATCTGGGGCAAGCCGGACTGGGCGTTCATCGAGGAGGGGTACCTGCCGCCGCCTCCGGGGTCGCCCGAGCGCTTCGACGACGTGTCGCTCGGCGACTACGGCCTGTACATGGGAGACGGGTTCATCATCCACGGAACGCTGTTCAAGACGCTCCTGGGCCGGCGCGTGACTCACGGCTGCATCCGGCTCGGGGACGAGGACCTGGAGTTCGTTTACAAGAATGTGCCGATCGGCTCTCGCGTCTATCTGTACTAGCCTGCTGGCGACGGCGACGCTGGCCGGGGACACCCCTCCCGACCCCGCGCGCGTGGCGACGCTGGAGTCCGAGGTGTCGCTGGCCAAGAAGCCGGGCGTCTACCTCGTGCTCGACCCACCCCGACGCACGCTCGAGATCCGTTCGCGCGGCCTCGTTCTCGACAGCGTTCCGATCAGGGGCATCGAGGTTGTCTCCCAGGGACCGCTCCTCGGGAGCGGGGCGAGCGGCGAGGTCCGGGCGCCGGCGGTGTGGACGATCGTGGCCGGCGCCGGCGACACCGACCGCGAGGTGATCGCCCCGGCCGAGTTGAAGCCTCTACCTCCGGAGGGCGAGGAGGAGGAGGAACCCACGGCGAAGCCCTCGGCCTCGCCGACTCCGACCTCGACACCGATTCCCGAGCCTCCCGTGTCGTACCGAGCCCGCCTCGACACCGGTTGGGACATCTGGGTGTGCACCGAGCTCCCTCCGGACGGGGTGTGGCAGCGCTTCGTCGCCGCCGTCAGGGACGGCTGGGAGCGGCTGCGCGGCGAAGGCGAGGACCATCCGCCTGCGGTGGCGATCGCGATGCAACCCGACGACGCGCGCCGGATCCACCACCTCATGCGCACCGGCGTGGCGATCCTGGTGGCTGCGGGAGCGTCCTGAAGTCGCCACGGCACTGCGCCCGACAAGTGCCCTCAAGCGCCGCCGACGTGCATCACGAGCGTCTGACAGGCGTGGGTCGTGGGCTGCGGACCGTGTGCCGGGGGCCCGCTTCGACGTCGCTCCTGACTCCCCGCGGTTTTCTGACCCTCGCTCCGGCCGGGCCGCCGCGGATCGGGGCGAACGCAGGAATGCGCCCCGCGGTACCCTGTTGTAGTCTCACGGTCATCACGGAGGGAACGCGCATGAGGGTCAAGCCTGCTCTGCTCGTACTTGCGGTCTTCGCCGGCGCCGTCGCGGCGGCTCTCGCCCAGTCCGCGGAACCGCTGTCCTACGCACGGGACGTGGAACCGATCTTCGCCAAGGAGTGCGGCGACTGCCACGGCGCCGACAATCCGAAGAAGGGTCTGGACCTGTCCGCGAGCAAGGGCCGCGCGGCGATGGTCGGGCGCCCGAGCAAGGAGGTGCCCGAGGTCCTCATGGTCGTGGCCGGCGACCCCGACAACTCCTACCTGTGGCACAAGCTCATGCACACGAGCAAGGAAGGGAAGGGAATGCCGCGCACGATCTTCGGCGCGAAGAAGCTGCCTCAGGAGCAACTCGACCTGATCAAGCGCTGGATCGAGGAAGGCGCGCAGCCATAGGCCGCGCCACCGTGGGTCGGTCTCCCCGGGCAGCGACCACGTGGGCAGTAGTGGACCGTGGGCGTTGTGCCGTGCCGGGCGCCGGGCAGGGAACCCGGTAGGGCGCTCGACCCGCAGGTGTTCCCGGCCCAATCCAAGATCCCGGACCCCGGGTTGCGGCGCCGGCTCTTTCCGCGCCCGTTCCCGGAGCTTGCCTCATCGACCGACAAGAAGTCGCAGCAGGCCCACCGGGGAGAGCACGCGCGCCGCCGGGTTCGTGCCGCCGAGGACTCCCGCGCACCTTCCGAGCGCGCCAGGGAACTTCACCGCGCGAGCCACGATCCGATCGACGAGCGCCGGGTGCGCGAGCAGTCGTTCCCCGAATCGCCACGCGCGGAAGTCGCGGCGGTATTCGGTTATCAGCCGCCGTTGGTAGTCGAGGAGCCCAGCGCCGCCGCCCTGCGCCAGCAGGCAGGTTCCGGCGACCACTCCCGAACGGACCGAGGGACCGATCCCCTCTCCCGAAAACGGCCGCGTCAGTCCGGCCGCCTCGCCGACCAAGGCGACGCGTCCCCGCACGAAGGGCGAGCACCCGAAGCCGGTCAGCAGCGGCGCGCCACGCGGCCGTTCCAGCCAACGCCCGCCGAGCGAGGCGAGGAATCGCTCCAGCGCCTGCCCGAGCCGCGCCGTTCCGCGCGCACCGGCGAACACGCCGGCGCCGACGTTCCACACGCCTCCGGGACCGGGGAACGCCCACGCGTAGCCCCGTCGCAACTCGGACAGAAGGGCGATCAGGAGCGTGTCTGGAGACCTCCCCGAGACGGCCGCGTAGCCGCGCAACGCCGCGCCGGGACGGCTGCGCGGGGCGAGGCCGGCCAGCCGCGCCGGACCGGGTGCCGCGCCTGTCGCGACGAGCACCGCAGCGGCCTCGGCCCGCACAGTGCGCCCCTCTGCCGAGAGACCCACCCGGCACCCCACACCGCCCTCGTCGCGCAGCTCGGCGAGAGTGTGCCCGGCGAGGAACTCCGCTCCCGCCGCGATTGCCGCGTCGAGAAGCGCCTGATCGAGGTCACGCCTCCTGATCACGACGCCGGGGACGTCGAAGCGGACCTCGCGTCCTGACGCGGTGCGCATCGCCAGGCCAGGGGAGCGCGCCGCCAGCGGAGGGCGCGGCGGAACGCCGAGTTCGTCCATGACCGCGATCGCGTCGGGCAACACTCCGTCCCCGCACACCTTCTCGCGCGGGAACACGGCCCTGTCCGCGATCACGACGCGCGCGCCTCCACGGGCCAACACGATGGCGGCTGCGGCGCCCGCGGGACCGGCGCCCACGATGCAGACGTCGAACCGAACCCCCGCGCTCACGGCCTCTCCCGCTGGCGCGCCTCGAGGTACGCGGCCAGGTCGACGTGCACGCCGCGGGCGCCCGCCTCGCGCAGCGCCGTCACGGCCACGGCGCGCAAGTAGGCCGCGCGGGTCACGAAGTGCAACACCGAGAGCGCCCGCGTCGTGCGGATCGTCCGCCCGCTGCGCGTCCGGTACTCCCAGGGCTCGCCGAACGCCTCGGCCGGGAGGGCGAGCAACACCGCGCGCGTCTCCTCGCGGATCGGCGTCCACCGGCCGGCCAGTGCCTGCGTGCCGCGCATGGCGCCTGGGAACAGCGCGAAACTCGCCGGCGCCCCGCGCCAGCGCGCCAGCCACGTCGCGTCGTGGTTCGCCAGCCTGACCAGCGCGTCGCGCGGCGACGGGATCGATCCCGGCCCATTCGCCGCGAATCTGCCCGGTCCGACCCCGCTCGCGGCGGCGAGCAGCCGCTCGCTCGCCCACGCGTGCCAGTCGAGGAGCATCTCCACTTCCGCGCGCGTCACGACACCGGGCCCCGCCCGAGCAGCCCACCGACGACGGCGACGACGCGCTCCACGCGAGTCAACTCGGCCCGCACCGCCCAGGCCCGCACCGGATCGGCGGCGACGCGCGCCAGGACCCGCCGATACACCCCGGTCATGACGCGCACCGCCGCGCGCGAGTCGCGCTCGACCGCTTGCGGCAGGCCCCCGGCCGCGGCGAAGTACGAGGCCGCGCGCGCACACTCGAAGCGCATCAACGCTCGGTAGCCCGCGGTGTCCACCGCGCCGCGCAGCACCTCGTCCTCGCTCACCCCGTGGCGGGCCAGTTCGTCGAGCGGCAGGTAGATCCTTCCCCGCCCGGCGTCCTCGCCCACGTCCCGGCAGATGTTGGTGAGCTGCAGCGCCATCGCCAACGAGCGTCCGGCCTCGTGGGCTTCGGGCCGGATCGCGCCGAATATGGCCAGCGAAATCTCGGAGATCGTCACGGCGACCCGCTCGCAGTACCCCTCGAGCGCCGAGAACGTCTCGTAACGGCTGATCTCGAGGTCCATCCGGCACCCCTCGACCAGTCCGAGGAGCGCCGACTTCGGGACCGGGAACACCGGCAGGACGGCGGCGAGCGCGGCCGTCTCGGGGCGCGTCGGCCGGCCCGCGTAGGTCGCCTCCACCTCCGCGACCCACTCGTCGAGCGCGCGGAGGACCTGTGCGGGACCCACTTCCGGCCCGGCCTCGTCCACGATGTCGTCGGGGATCCGGCACGCCGCGTAGGCGGCGTACACCGCGCGCCGCTTCGCCGCGGGCAGGAGGCGAAAGCCGAGCGAGAAGTTGCCGCCTCGCGCCCTGGTCAGGGCCCGGACCGCGGCCTCGGGCCGACTCACGACTCCCTCCGCCGGCACCACCCGCACGTCGGCGCGTGGCGGCAGACGCGCCGTTCGCGCCACACCAGGGCGGCGGCGCACGCGAGCCCGAGCGACAGCGGGTTGGGACGCTGCGCCGCGATCAGGAGCTCCCTGAAGTCGCGTCTCGACGCGGCCCGGCACGTCGCCGCGAAGGCGCGCCGCCCCATCCGCTCGTACGCCGCGCGCATCGCGATGGAGTGGCGCATCGGGCGGCGGACCGTCGCCGCGAAACGCGCCGCGTCGAAGCTCCCGGCCACGCCTTCGGCGGCCAGCGCAGCCGACCGCAACGCCAGACGGTTGCCGAGACCGAAGAGAAAGTCCTGCACCCCCGCCGCCTCGCCCACGTACCAGCGGCCGTCCGCGTCGCGCAGCGAGCGCGGCAGCGCGAAGTTCATGAACTGGCCGCCCTCGCGCGGCTCGCGCACCGCGAATCCGCCGAAGCGCTCGCGGAAGCGCCGCCACGCCTCGCGCGAGGCGTCCTTCAACCCCGCGACCCGGCGGACCAGAGCGACGCCGAACGTCGCGTGCCCGCCCAGGCAGAACAGGTACGCGTAGCCGGTCGGCGTCACTCGCGGGTCGAAGAGCACCGCCACGGTGTCCTCGAGGTCGGAGGAGAACACGATCTCCCGCGCGACGCCGTCCGCCTGGCGCGGTCCGGTCGCGATCACGTCGGCGTCGGGCGGCGCCGCGCTCCCCTCGCGCAGCTCCACGCCCAGGCTCGCGGCGCGACGGCGCAGCGCGTCGTCGAGCGTGCCCGGCCCGGCGCCGCGCACGGTGAAGTACGCGAACGGCGCGGAGCTGCCGACCTCGTGGGTGCCGCCCAGACCGTCGAGAAACACCGCTCGCGTGGCCGGAAGGACGGCGAAGTCGAGCGGCAGTCCGAGCGACTCCAGTTCGCGCAAGGCGTCGAGTTCCGTGGTGCCGTTCTCCAGGACCTGCCAGCCGCCGTGAAAACGGCCCCCGCCGCCCCGGCGCCGGTCGTAGGCGACGCACGGCACGCCGCGGCCGGCGAGCAGCACGGCGGTGGCGAGGCCGGACAGGCCGGCGCCGGCGATGGTGATGGAACGGGCCATACGCAGGCCACATGATACGGAGCGCGGCGAGGATGTGAAGGGCGCGGCCGAACTCCAACCGTTGCCGGTAGACCCGAAGCAGGACACAACGACGCGGTCGGTGGACCATGTGCCGCATCGTCCAACGGAGAACGGACAATGGCTGACGGACCGGCGAGAGTCAGTTCGCCCAGACGATCAGGCCGGTCTCCTGGGGGTGCGCGAGGTCGTCGTGGCGCGGCAGCACGCGTACGGTGAAGCCGCGCAGCCCGCTCTCGCGACACGCGACCCGCGCCGTGAACGCCAGCGAGCCGTCCGGCGCGCTCCCGGCGGGGCTCATCGCCACCGCTTCCGCGGCCACCAGCTCCTGTCGCTCGTCCACGTTCCCCAGGTACACCTGCACCGCGAGGTCCTCGGCGCCGAGCGGGCCGGCCGCGATCCACGCCCGCACCTCGAAGACATCGCCGACACGGAGGTCGCCGGCCAACCCGGTCTCGATCTTGACCACCCGCACTCCCCGCCAGTGCTTCGCCACCCGCGCCTTCCAGCGCGCCAGCGCCTTGGCCCGGGCGAACCCTTCGGCCTCCAGCGCGGCGCGGCGCCGGTGCGCCGGCAGATAGGCCTTCTCCACGTACTCACACACCATGCGGTTGGTGTTGTACACCGGGCACAGCTCCTGCATCGCCGTCTTCATCAGGTCGATCCAGCCGCGCGGCAGGCCGTCGTTGCCGCGCTCGTAGAACAGCGGCACCACCTCGCGCTCGACCAGCCCGTACAGCGTGCCGGCCTCGACGCGGTCCTGGTACTCCGTGTCGGCGTACTCCTCCCCCGCCCCGATCGCCCACCCGGCGTGGGGCGTGTACGCCTCGTCCCACCAACCGTCGAGGATCGACAGGTTCAGCACACCGTTGAACGCCGCCTTCATTCCGCTCGTCCCGCTCGCCTCGCGCGGGCGCCGCGGCGTGTTCAGCCACACGTCGCACCCCTGCACGAGGTAGCGCGCGATCACCGCGTCGTAGTCCTCGAGGAAGACGATGCGGCGGCGGAACTCCGGCCGCTCGGCGAGCCGCACGATTTCCCTGATCAGCGACTTGCCGTTGTCGTCGCGGGGGTGCGCCTTGCCCGCGAAGATGATCTGCACGGGACGCTCGGACGCGTTGAGCAGCCGCGCCAACCGTTCCGGGTCGCGCAGCAGCAGCGTCGCCCTCTTGTACGTCGCGAACCGGCGGGCGAAGCCGATCGTCAACGCCTCCGGGTCGAGCACCTCCTCGGCGTGCGCCAGCTCCGCCGGACCGGCGCCGCGGCTGCGCAGCTGCTCGACCAGCCGCCTGCGCGCGAACGCCACCAGCCGCTCACGCCGCCTCTCGTGGCTGCGCCACAGTTCCTCGCCGGGGATCCGGTGCACCGGCTGCCACACCTTGACGTCGCCCGGCTCCTCCGCCCAGCGCGGCCCGAGGTACCGCTCGTACAGGCCGCGCATCTCGTCCGAGATCCACGACGACGGGTGGACGCCGTTGGTCACGTGGCCGATCGGGATCTCGTCGGCCGGGATCCCCGGCCACACCTCGCGCCACATCGCCCGCGACACCTTGCCGTGCAGCCGGCTGACGCCGTTGACGAAGTTGGCCAGTCGGATCGCCGTCACCGCCATGTTCAGCGGCTCGTTGCGGTCGCCGGGGTGGATACGCCCCTGGTCGAGGAGCATCTCGGGATCGGCGCCCAGCTCGCGAAGGTACGAGCCGAGGTACCGCTCGACGAGGTCGCGGTGGAACACGTCGATCCCGGCCGGCACCGGCGTGTGTGTCGTGAACACCGTCGTCGCCACCACGATCTCACGCGCCTCGAGCAGCGACAGCCCCTCGTCCTTCATCAGGCGGCGCACCCGCTCGACGCCGACGAACGCCGAGTGGCCCTCGTTCATGTGGTAGACGCGGGCGCGCATCTTGAGCGCGTCGAGCGCGCGCATGCCGCCGATGCCCAGGACGATTTCCTGGCGGATGCGCGTCTCTTCGTTGCCGCCGTACAGCTCGTCGGTGACGTCCTGCAGGTCGCGCGGGTTCTCCGGGACGTTGGTGTCGAGCAGGTAGAGCGTCACGCGCCCGACCCGCGCCTGCCACACCTGCACCTGCGCGGTTCGCCCGCCCACGTCCAGGGCGATGCGCACCGGGTGCCCCGCCGCGTCGCGCACCATGGACAGCGGCTGGCGGTGGAAGTCGTTGACCGGGTAGCGCTCCTGCTGCCACCCCTCGGGGTTGAGGTACTGGCGGAAGTAGCCCTTCTGGTAGAGCAGCCCGACGCCGACCAGCGGCACGCCCAACTCGCTCGCCGACTTGAGGTGGTCGCCGGCCAGGATGCCGAGCCCTCCCGAGTAGTTGGGCAGGCACTCGGTGATGCCGAACTCCATCGAGAAGTACGCGACGAGCGGACCGGGCAGCGTCCCGTGCGCGCGGCGGCACCACGTCCCGCTGTCCTCCAGGTACTCGTGCAATTCGCGGAGGACACGGTCCATGTGGGCGAGGAACGCCTCGTCCTCGACGACCTCGTCGAGTCGCGCCTGCGCCACCGAGCCGAGCATGAGCACCGGGTTGTGCCCGCTGCGCTCCCACAGCTCCGGGTCAAGGCGGCGGAACACGCTGATCGTCTCGCGGTCCCACGACCAGCGCAGGTTGTAGGCCAGCTCCTCGAGGGGCTGCAGCCGCGGCGGCAACGAGGGACGAACGTGGAACGAACGAAGCGGACGCATCGCCTGCACCCCCTGGGTCCGGCAGCACCGGTGTCGTCCCTTCCAGGATACGGGAAAAGGCGCGGAGGGGCGAAACGGCGCGGGCCGCGCGCCGGGAAGGAAGGGACGGGGTCGGGGGCCCGGGGCCAGAGGACAGGGGCGGGAGCGGGCTCCTCGGGCACGCGACCGCGGAGGCGGCCGGAATCCGACCGGGACAGCGGGCGACTCGGCTTCGCGGTGTTGGCGTGGCGTCGTGGAGCCTGCGCCCGGTGTCTGTCACCGAGCGGTCGCCGCGGCGGGGATCAGTCGAACCCGTCGTTGCGGATGATCGTCCCCGAACGCACGACCAGTCTGACGTTCTGCAGGGCGTGGATGTCCTCGAGGGGATCGCCGTCCACCACGATGAGGTCGGCGATCCAGCCGGGCGCGACCCTGCCCAGGTCGTTCTGCCGGTTGCACGCCCACGCCGCGCGGGAGGTCGCCGCGACGATGATCTGCATCGGCGTCATCCCCGCCTCCTGCATCAACTCCATCTCGATGATCGGCATGCCGAGCTGGAACGGGGCGTCGTACCCGTTGAAGTCGGTGCCGAGCGCGACCGTCCCGCCCGCGCGGACGAAGCGGCGCAGATTCGCGACGGCCCGGGTCCTGTGCCCTGCGTCCACCCAGTGCCACAGCTCGAGTGTCGGGACCCATATGACGTTGTCCCTGACCACCCTGGCGATCAGCGCGTCGGACGGATCGTCCACCACCATGTGCGCGATGTCGTCGACGCCAGCGTCGAGCGCCCGCGGCAGGTCCGACGAGGTCGTCACGTGGGCCGAAACCGGCACCCAGCGGGCGTGCGCCGCCTCCGTCACGGCCGTCCCCTGCTCGAGCGAGAGCGTCGGGATCCAGCGGCCGAAGTCGGCCCCCGATTCGATTGCGATCTTGATCAGGTCCGCGCCACCGTCGACGAGCCGGTTCACGGCGGTGCGGGCCTCCTCTGCCGTGGTTGCGGTGACCGCGTTGGTCACGCCCCACGGCACGATCGGGTACCCGCCCGGCACCGTGACGAACGGTCCGGCGGCGATCACGCGGGCCAGCGATGGGTCCGTGGACAGTCGATCGACGAGGGCATAGTCCTCCGGGCCGCACAGGTCGCGCACCGTCGTCACGCCGTCGTGCGCCCACGCCGCCAGGCGGCTCTCCCGGTACCCGGAGTGGACATGGGCGTTGATGATCCCGGGGAGGACCGACGCGCCGCGCAGTTCCACCACGGTGGCGCGTGAAGGGATGGCGACCTCGCCCGCGCGTCCGACGGCGACGACGCGCTCCCCCCGGATCACGACGACCGCGTTTTCGAGCGGCGCCCCGCCCATGCCGTCGATCAACGCGCCTCCGGAGAGGACGAGCACCCGCTCTCCGAGCGAAAGCAGGTGCCTGCGGACCAGCCTGTCCGCCGGATACGGCCGGGCCACCGCGTCGGTCGCGCCCCTCGCGGCGATCGCGACGACCGCCAGTACGAGAAGGACGACGACTCGCGGCACCGTCGCGGGTGTCGCGCGACCGCCCCGGGAAGACCTCATGCCCGACATGATCGGCGCCCGTAACCCTTCTACGCAGGCGCGGGCGCCCGGGTTGCCCCCCCGGCGCCCCGGACCTATGTTGAGGACAACGATCGAGGACGAGCGGCGCGCCGGGCCCCCGCCACGAACGACTGCTCCCACACCGGCCCCACCGCGGCACTTACCCCGTGATTGCCGGGCGTGTCTCGCCCGTTTCGATGGCGCCGCCTCCGTGAGGAACGGGCGACGCGCGACGAGGAGGGCACGATGAGAGTGTTCGTCACGGGCGGAACCGGGTTCATCGGGTCGCGCACGGTGAGGCGGCTCTCGGCGGAAGGTCACCAGCTCCGCTGCCTGGTCAGGCCGAGGAGCGACCGCCGCCCGCTCGACGAGGTCAAGGCCGAGCCCGCCCCAGGGGACGTCACCGACCCCCACTCGCTGGCCGCCGGCGTCGCCGGGTGCGACGCCGTCGTCAACATCGCCGCCGCCTACGACTTCTGGGTCCCGGACCGGGGCGTCTACGAGCGCGTCAACGTCCAGGGCATGCGCAACCTCATGGAGGCGGCGATCGCGGCGCGCGTGCGCAAGGTCGTCCACGTCAGCACCGCGGCGGTGTGGGGCGAGGCGCCATGGCCGATCACCGAACGCAGCGAGCTGGGTGCCGCGTGCGCCACCGCGTACGCGCGCAGCAAACGTGTCGGCGATCAGGTCGCGCGGGACCTGGCGGACGCATCGGGCGTGCCGCTGGTGACGATTCACCCCGGCGCCGTGACCGGTGAAGGAGACCCCAAGGCCTCGGGGAAGTACCTCGACATGTTGCGCCGGGGTCGCCTCCCGGCCCAGATCATGCCGAGCCGGTCGTTCTCGTTCGTGTACGTCGGCGACGTCGCCGAGGCCATCTGCAGGGCGCTCGACAAGCCCGACAGCGACGGTGAAAAGTACATCGTCGTCGCCGAGAACCGCACCTGGGGCGAGGTCAATCGGATGGCGTGCGAGATCGCCGGCTCGCGCCTCCCGCTCCTCACTCTTCCGGACTGGCTCACCGAACTCAACGCCCGGCTGCTCACCGCGCTCGCCGACCTGGTCAAGCGCCCTCCCCTGATGAACCTGGCTCTCGACCAGGTGCTGCTCATGAAGCAGGGCCTCTCGTGCGACGGCAACAAGGCGGCGCGGGAACTGGGACTCGCCTACACGCCGCTGCGCACAACCCTCGAGCGCGCGCTCCGGCGGGACAGCTGACCGCCGCCCGTTCTCCGTTGCCGGTGACCGCTGCGCCGCCTACGCCTCTGCGCGGGCGGCGGCGAAGATCGCCTCGGCGTGGACCTGCGTGGTGTCGATCATCGGCACGGACACGTCCCCCACCTTGAGCAGCAGCGGGATCTCGGTGCAGCCGAGGATCACCCCGTCGGCGCCGTCCTCCCTCACGTGCCGCTCACAGATCTCGACGAACGCGCGACGCGTCTCGGCCCTGGTCAGCCCGACGGCGAGGTCCTCGTAGATCGTCCGGTTGACGAACGCCCGCTCCGTGTCGTCGGGGACGAGCACCTGGATGTCCCCCGCCGCGAGCCGCCGCGGGTACATCGGCGAGGCCATCGTCGTGCGCGTGCCGAGCAGCAGCACCTTGCGGCACCCGAGCGCCGTGGTCCTCTCGAACGTCGCGTCGAGGATGCTGACCAGCGGCATGCCGGCGCGCGCCGCCAGCCGGTCGAAGTAGACGTGCGGCGTGTTGGCGGTCAGCGAACCGACCTCCGCGCCCGCACCGCGCAGGCGATCGAAAGTGCCGCCGAGGATCTCGACAACCTCGTCGTCCCGCCCGGCCTCCTGCAAATGGAAGATCTCGGAGAGGTTGACGCTGTAGATCAGGAGCACCGGGTTGTCGAGCGGGTTCGCCGCCACGCCCCGGCCCAGGCGGATCAGGGCGCGGTAGTACTCGATCGTGGACTCCGGCGTCATCCCGCCGATCAGGCCGATCCTCTTCATGGCGCACCTCCAGACCCCCGACAGTGTACCCGCCGCGAGGACCCTGAAGGACCCAATCGCCGCCTCTCGAACCGGTCAGTTGTCCGCGATCGACGCCCCACCGACAACCGTCCACCGTCCACCGACCACGGCCCACCTTCCCTCTCCTCTGTCCTTCTGTCCCCGGACCCCAGACCCCGGACCCCAGACCCCGGTCTCTTCCCTCTCCCCTATCCCCTTTCCTCTGTCCTTCTGTCCCCGGACCCCAGACCTCGGACCCCGGACCCCGGTCTCTCCCGTCTCCCCTATCCCCTTTCCTCTGTCCTTCTGTCCCCGGTCCCCAGACCCCGGACCCCGGACCCCGGTCTCTTCCCTCTCCCCTCTCCCCTCTTCCCTCACTCCTTTGCCCTTCTCCTTGCTACCCTGGCCGTGACCCATGTCTTCCTCTTCCGACCTCCGCTCGCTGCGCCTCGTCAAGCTCGCCCACACCGTCGTGTGGGCGTTCTTCGCCGGCTCGATCGTCGCGATCCCCTTTTTCGCCCTGCGCCGCGAGCTGCGCGCGGCAGCGGTGCTCATCGGCGTGGTGCTGGTCGAGGTGCTGATCCTCGCCTTCAACCGCATGCGCTGTCCGCTCACCGGCGTCGCCGCCCGCTACACCGACGACCGCCGCGACAACTTCGACATCTACATCCCCGAATGGCTCGCCCGGTACAACAAGGAGGTGTTCGGCACGCTCTACGTCGCCGGGATCCTCCTCACCCTCGCCGAGTGGGTCGGGTGGCTGCAATGACGCGCCGCCTCCCGCAGCGGCGGGACACGGAGCGCGGTGCATGAAGCCGAGGGACGTCGTTCTCGCCTGGGTGGAGGCGTTCAACCGCCACGACGCCGACGCGCTCGCGGCGATGTACGCCGAGGACGCGGTCAATCACCAGGTGGCCGAGGCGCCGGTCGCCGGCCGCGCGGCGATACTCGGGATGTTCGCCTCGGGGTTCGCCGCGGCGGAGATGGTGTGCATCCTCGAGGCGCTGTACGAGGAGGGCGAGTGGGCGATCCTGGAGTGGCGCGACCCGCTGGGCCTGCGCGGCTGCGGGTTCTTCCACGTGGTCGGGGGCCGGATCGTCTTCCAGCGCGGCTACTGGGACAGGCTCACCTTCCTGCGCCAGCACGGTCTCCCCCTGCCGGAGCGCTGAGCGCAAACAAGGGACTGGGCACTTCGACGGGAGACGATCTCGTACGGTCGAAGCCGCGCGCCGGGGTTCACCGGCATGACGCGTCGATCCCGCACCGCTCCAACGCTCCCTGCGGCGTCAAGGTACGCCTCCGCAGCCACGGCTGCGGAGGAACGCGCCGGGACTGTCTTGAAGGGGCACGCGGTTGTACTCTCTGCGACGGGCATTCGAACGAGGGAGCGCCTGTGAAGCCGATCATCCGGAACATCCTGGCGGTCGTGGTGGGCGTGGTCGTCGGCGCCGTAATCAACGGAGCGCTGATCAGCATCAGCGGCAAGGTCATCCCGCCGCCGAACGGCGCGGACGTCACCACCTACGAGGGGCTGAGGGCCTCCATCCACCTTTTCCAGCCCAAGCACTTCGTCTTTCCTTTCCTGGCGCACGCGCTCGGCACGCTGGTCGGCGCGTTCCTCACCGCCATGCTCGCGGCGACGCGCAAGACGGGATTGGCGATGGTCGTCGGTGGCCTCTTCCTGGTCGCGGGAGCGATCAACGTCGCGATGCTCCCGGCGCCGCTGTGGTTCGACGTCGTGGACCTCGCCGGCGCCTACATCCCGATGGCGTGGCTGGGCGGGAGGCTCGGAACGTGGGGAGCGCGGCGCGGATGAGGGAATGCCCTGGCGCCGCTCGCCGGTTGGTCCTCAAAAGATGGTAGAGTCACCCGCGATGCTGACCAGTCGCCCGGTCGCCCGTTCCCGGAACATCCCCTTCGGCACGCTCGTGCTGCTGCTCGGCCTCGGCGCGGCGTCGGCCCTCCCCCAGGACGCCGTCTGGTGTCGCGGCCCGGCTCACAGCGCCCTGGAGTCGGCCTGGTCGGCGTGCTGCACCTCCGGGTTCGGCGCGGGCGGTTGCAACGGGTGGTCGGCCGAGCCGGGAGCAGGCACGGAGGCGGCGTCGGCGTCCGTCGGCGCCGAACGCTGCTCGGACCTCCAGCTCGGCGCCCCGAGTGCCGTCGCCCCGCCGCCGGCCCCGCAGCCGGCCGCCGCAACCCACGCCGGCGCCATCGCGCTCCTGCGTCCGGACGAGCCGGCGCGGTCCTCGCCTCGGAGCCTCCCGAACACTTCGCCGCCCCAGATCCGCGACTCGATCGGCACCACCGTCCTGACGATCTGATCCCTCCACGACACGTGCAACGAGCAGCGCCCGCGTCGTGCGGGCGGACTGATCCGTCCGTGGAGGGTTCGTCATGTCGATCACCACTCGTCTCGCCGTAGCACTGTGTTCCGCACTGGCACTCGCGCCCGCGCTCGCCGGAAGCGGGCCACCGGGGAGCCCGGCCGTCGGGCCGGGAGAGGCGCCGCTGACGCTGGCGGCCGCCCGGCAGAAGGCGCTCGCCGCCAGCCCGGACCTGCAGGGGCTCGCGGCGAGGCTCCGGGGAGCCGAGGGCGCCGAGCGGCAGGCCGGAGCGTTCCCCAACCCCGAGCTTCTCTTCGAAGTCGAGGACCTCGGAGGCGGCGACGACATGGGAGTCGCGACGCAGCGGACCCTCTCCCTCGGCCAGAGATTCGAATGGCCCGGCACGCGCTCGGCGCGCACCGCCGCGGCGCGACACGAGCGCGACGCGGCCGCCCGCGACCTCGATCGAGGCCGGCGCGACCTGCTCGCCGAGGTCGAGCGGCGCTTCGTCGCGCTGCTCGGGGCGCAGGAGCGCGTCGTGATCGCCGGACAGAACGCCGCGACCGCGCGCGAGGTGACGCTGGTCGTCGCCAGCCTGGTCGAGGCGGGCGAGGCGTCTCCCGTCGAGGCGGCGCGCGCCGAGAGCGACGAGGCGCTGGCGGTCATCGACCTCGGCAACGCGAGGCGCGACGCCGACTTGGCACGGGGCCGCCTGGCGAGCCTGTGGGGCGACGAAGGCACGACGGCCGCCGCCGCGCGCGGCGCGCTCGCGACATCGGTCGAACTCCCGGACCTCGAGGCCGCCCTGGCCACGGTCGGCGCGCTCCCGGACCTGGCCAGGTGGGACGCCGAGAGGACTCGCCGGGACGCGCTGGTCGCGCTGGCGGACCGGCAGGCGCTCCCGGACCTCACGCTCAGCGTCGGCACGCGCACGTACGCGGGGCTGCCCGGACGGACCTGGGTGGCCGGACTGGCGCTGCCGGTGCCGCTGTTCAACCGGTTCGCCGGGGCGCGCGCCGAGGCGACCGCGCGCCGGCAGGAGGCCGAAGCCGAGCGCATTTCCGAGGAGGCCCGCCTGAGGGCGGAGGTCGCCGCGGCCCACACGACGCTCTCCAGCGCCCTCGACGAGGTGCGCATCCTGCGCGACCAGGTCCTGCCCAGGGCCGAGAGGGTCTACTCGGCGCTCGACGAGGGGTACCGGCGGGGCAAGTTCCGGTTGCTCGACCTGCTCGAGGCGCGCCGCGCGCTCGCCCAGACGCGGCTGCGCTTCGTCGACGCCCTGGTTCGCCTGAACACCGCGGGCGCCGACCTGCGCCGCCTGACGCCCGACACAGCGGGCGAAGAACACGGAGTGGCGCCATGACGACCACGATCACCCTCTGCCCAGGCCGGGTCGCCGTCCTGGCCCTTCTCTGCGTCCTCCCGGCCGCGGCCGGGTGCGGCCGGGCCGACGCCCCGCCTGTGCGTGCGGCCGGCTTCGAGGCGCCGGCGCCTCCCACGATCGCGGAGCCGGACGAACACCTCGCGGAGTCGGAGGCGTCCGATCTCGACCGGCCCGTCGAGGATCTCGTCGCCCAGGTCTGCGAGCACGAGATTCCGGCGTTCACCTGCGACGAGTGCCGCTACGAGGTCGGCGTCGCCAGGGCGGACGCGAGAATGTTCGACGCCGGCGCCGGAGGCGTGCTCGCCACCATGCGCGCGGGCTTCCGGCCGCTCGCCGGCGGCAAGGGATCGACCGGCGAGATCCGCCTCAACCAGGAGAGGGCGGTGTACCTCAGCCCGCTGGCCCCCGGGGTCGTCCGCTCGATCTCCGTCGACGCCGGCGCCACGGTCCGCTCCGGGCAGGTGCTGTTCGAAGTCGATTCCGCCGAGTACCGGCAGGCGAAGGCGGACCTGATGCGCAGCGCGTCGTCGCTCGCCCTCAACGAAGCCACCGCCGAGCGCGAGCGCGACCTCTTCGCCAAGGGCGTCTGTCCGAAGAAGGACGTCCTCGAGGCCGAGGCCGCGCTCGGCCAGGCCCGGGCCGAGCGCGCCGCGGCCGTGGGCCGACTGCTCTCCTACGGCCTCGACGACGAGGAGGTCGGCGCGCTCGAGAAGAGCGACGCGCCGCCGCGCTCGGACCTGCTGGCCGTGCGCGCGCCGTTCGCGGGCACGATCCTCGAGCGCTCACTCTCCCTCGGCGAACAGGCGCGGCCGGGTGATCGCCTCCTTCTCCTCGCGGACACCTCGACGATCTGGGTCATCGCCACCGTCCACGAGCGCGAGGTGGCGGCCGTGCTCCAGGCGCAGAGGCAGGGCCCGGTACGGGCCGCCGTCACCGTTTCCGCCTACCCCGACGCCGTGTACGAAGGGCGCGTCGAGCAGGTCTCGGGCACGCTCGAAGAGGCGACGCGCACCGCCTCCGTGCGGGTCGTCGTGGAGAACCCCGGGAACCTCCTGCGCGCCGGCATGTTCGCCAGGGTGGAACTGCTCATGCCCGGCGCCCCCGGCGGAGTGGCCCTTCCCCGCCAGGCCGTGCTCGGCGACGCGGGGCGGTCGTTCGTGTTCGTGCGCCTGCAGGGCCCGTACTTCATCCGCAGGCCGGTGATCACCGGCCGCGCGTTCGACGACTGGGTCGAGGTGGCCGGCATCGACCCCGGCGCCGAGGTGGTGATCGGCGGCGCCTTCCTGCTCAAGTCGGACGTCCTGCGCTCGAAGATGGGCGCGGGCTGCGCGGACTAGGAGGCGTCATGACGGCGTTCTTCGAGTGGATCGTCGCGCGGCGCTGGGCGGTCGTGTCCGCGTTCGCGCTCGTCGTGGCCGGTGGAATCGTGGCGTGGACGCGGCTGCCTGTCGACGCCTTCCCCGACGTCACCAACATCCAGGTGATGGTGCTCGGCAAGGCTCCCGGCCTCTCGGCGGTGGATGTCGAGCAGCGCGTCACCTACCCGATCGAGCAGCAGATGGGCGGCCTGCCCAAGGTGACCCTCGTGCGTTCCGTCTCGCGGGCAGGGCTTGCCCAGGTCGCGATCGTCTTCGAGGACTCGGTGGACCCGTACTTCGCGAGGCAGCTCGTCTTCGAGCGTCTGCAGAGCGCACGCGAACTCCTTCCTCCCGGGATCGACCCGGAGCTGGCCCCGCTGTCCACCGGGCTCGGCGAGATCTTCCAGTACACGATCGAGGGCGAGGGCATCTCGCCGATGGAGAGACGCACGATCCAGGACTGGGTCGTGGCCCCCCGCCTGCGCAGCGTGCCGGGCGTCACCGAGGTCAACAGCTTCGGCGGCGAGGTGAAGCAGTACCAGGTCGTCGTCCACCCCGAGAGGCTGCTCGAGTACGGCCTCACCCTGCGCGAGGTCGCGGAGGCGCTCGAGCGGGGCAACGCCAACGCGGCGGCCGGACTGATCGTCAGGGACTGGGAGCAGACCTACATCCGCGGCGTCGGGCTGTTCGAGGGCGTCGAGGATGTCGAGGCCGTCGTGCTCAAGGCGCGGGACGGCACTCCCGTCTTCGTCCGCGACCTCGCCGACGTCGCCGTCGGACCGCAGGTGCGCCAGGGCGCGGTGACGCGCGACGGCGAGGGCGAGACGGTCGCGGGCATGACAATCATGCTCCGCGGCGAGAACTCCAGGACCGTGGTCTCGGCCGTGAAACACGCCGTCGCGGCGATCCAGGAGCGCCTTCCCGACGGCGTGCGCCTCGACGTCTTCTACGACCGCACGGCGCTGATCGAGGCGTGCATCGAGACGGTCGAGGACGCGCTCCTCCAGGGCGGCCTCCTGGTCGTCATCGTCCTCTTCCTGTTCCTCGCCGAGCTGCGCACGGCGGCGATCGTGCTGCTCTCGCTGCCCGTCACCTTCCTCTTCAGCTTCATCGTCATGGGGGCGGCCGGCCTGTCCTCCAACCTGATGAGCCTGGGCGGGCTGGCGTTCTCCGTCGGCATGGTCGTGGACGCCACCATCGTCGTGGCCGAGAACATCCGCCGCCACCTCGCCGAACGCGGCCACGAGGGCGACCGCGCCCGCGTCGTCGTCGAGGCCATGGTCGAGGTGGCCCGGCCGGTGACGTTCTCCGTGCTGATCATCGCCCTCGTGCTCCTGCCCCTGCTCACCCTCCAGGGGCTGGAAGGGAAGATGTTCGCGCCGCTCGCGCTCACCCTCCTGATCTCGCTGCTCACCTCGATCGTGGTGGCGCTCCTCCTCGTCCCGGCCGCCTCGCACCTCGTGCTCCGCTCCGACCCGGAACGCGAGTTCCTCTTCGTGCGGCGGTCCAGGGAGGCGTACGAGAGAGCGCTGCACGCCGCCCTGCGCCGTCCCAGGACAACCTACGGCGTCTCGCTCGCCGTTCTCGCCGCATCCGCGGCTCTGATCCCTTCAATGGGCACCGACTTCATGCCCCCGCTCGACGAGGGCGCCATCGCCGTCAACGTCGTCAGGCTTCCCAACGCGTCGATCCGGGGCTCGGTCGAGGTCGCCACCATGATCGAGAAGCGCCTCCTCGCCTACCCCGAGGTGGCGACCGTGGTGTCGAAGTCGGGCCGGGCCGAGATCTCCGAGGATCCGATGGGCCCGGAGCAGACCGACGTCTTCGTCATGCTCAGGCCGAGGAAGGAGTGGACGACCGGACGGAGCAAGGCGCAGCTCGTCGAGGCGCTCGCCGCCGAGTTCGCCTCGATCCCGGGTTTGCGCGCCGCCTTCTCGCAGCCGATCGCGCTGCGCGTCAACGAGCTGATCTCCGGCGTCAAGAGCGACCTGGCGGTCAAGGTGTTCGGTCCCGACCTGGCCGTGCTCAAGGGGGCGGCGGACCGGGCCGCCGCGCGGCTCGCCGGCGTCGAGGGCGCCCGCGACGTCAAGGTGGAGCAGATCTCGGGAATGGAGGAGGTCGAGGTCCGACTCGACCGCGAGGCGATGGCCCGCTACGCGCTCAACGTCGCCGACGTCAACGAACTGCTCGAAGCCGCGTTCGCCGGGAGGACCGTCAGCACCTTCGTCGAAGGCGAACGCCGCTTCGACGTGCTCGTCCGCTTTCCCGACCAGGCCCGCATGGACATCCCCTCGATCGAGCGGCTCCTCGTCCCCAGCCCCGCCGGCCAGCGCGTACCGCTCGGGCAGATCGCCTCGGTCAGGCTGGTCGAGGGCCCCATGCAGGTCAGCCGCGAGAACGGCATGCGCCGCGTCGTGGTCGAGGCCAACGTGCGCGGCCGCGACCTCGGCGGCTTCGTCGAGGAGGCGCAGTCCGTGCTGGCGCCGCTGTGGGGGGACCTGCCCGACGGGTACTTCGTCGAGCTGGGCGGGCAGTTCGAGAACCAGAGGCGCGCCATGCGCCAGCTCGCCGTCGTCGTGCCGATCGTCTTGCTGCTCATCCTTCTCCTGCTCTATTCGGCGATGGGCAGCGCGCGCGACGCCGCCCTCGTGCTCCTCAACCTGCCGTTCGCGCTCGTCGGCGGCGTGATCGCGGCCGTGGCGTTCGGCATGACGCTCACGGTCTCGGCCGCGGTCGCGTTCATCGTCCTGCTCGGGATCGCGGTGCAGAACGGCGTCGTGCTCGTCGCGTTCTTCGCCCAGTTGCGCGAGCGCGGCGTCCGGACGGGCGCCGCCGTCGTCGAGGGGTGCCGCCTGCGCTTCAAGCCGCTGGTGATGACCGCCCTGACCAGCTTCATCGGGCACCTGCCGATGGTCTACTCCACCGGCGCCGGCGCCGACATTCAGAAGCCGCTGGCCGTGATCGTGATGGGCGGCATCGTCACCTCGACCCTGCTCACCTTGCTCGTGCTCCCGGTGCTCTACCACGCCGTCGAAACGCGCCGGGCCGCCCGCGGCCCGGCCGGCGCGAGCGACTGAGCGCCGGAGGAAGCCCGGCCGGCGCAACTCCACGTGGGCGCGCGCGTAGAAACGGCGTGCGCCCGCACACGAGGAGGCTCCCCCGATGCAGCGCTTCATCTCCGTCCTGACCTTGGCGGCGCTTGCGACAGTGCCGGCCGCCGCGGGCGAAGGCGACGGCCTGTTCCGCGTCACCCGTGTCTCCGACCGCATCGTTGTGTTCACCGATGTCACACCGTGGGAGAGCAACCACGTGGTGATCGTGACGGAGAGGGGCCTGGTGCTCTTCGACCCCGGACACTCCCCGCTGATGGGACGGCTGATCCGCGAGGCGGTCGCGCGCGAACTCGGCCGGGACCGCTTCGCCTACGTCGTGGACACGCACGAACACTGGGGTCACACCTGGGGCGGCGCGGCGTTCCCGGAGGCGATCGTGATCGGCCACGAGCTGGCGGTCCCGGGGATGAAGGCCGAAGCCGCCACCCGCGCGGCGCGGGAGCAGCGCATCCGCGAGCTGACCGAGAACGCTCGCACGAGGCTCGCCTCCCTCGACCCCGCGAGCGAGGGAGGCCGCGCCGCGAAGCTCCAGGCCGAGCACCTCGAGCGCATCGCCCGCGGCCTGGCCGAACCGGGCATGGTCGTTCGCCTCCCCGACCTGACCTTCTCCGAGCGCATGGATCTCGACCTGGGCGATGTCACGCTCCGGATGCACTACCTCGGCCGCGGCCACTCACCTTCGGACATCGCGGTGGTCGTGCCCGAGGAGAGGGCGGCCCTGATGGGTTGCTTCTTCTTCGAGCAGGACGGCCTGCCGACGTTCGGCGCCATGCCGAAGCTCGACCCCGACCGCTGGCTGGCGGTCCTGTCGGCCGTGCTCGACGGCGAGCCGCCCGTGGAGCGTGTGATCCTCGGCCAGCACTCGATCTGGCCGCGCGCCCGACTCGCGGCCATGCGCGACGCCATCGCCGCGATGTGGACGTCGGTCAAGGCGTCCGACGCCGCGGGCGTGAGTCTCGCAACCGCGATCGAACGGCTGCCGGCCGGGGCGACGCCGGCGTTCGTCCGGGAATCCGGCGCGAGCGGCGAGAGGATCGCGACCTACACGCGCACCGCGGCGACCGCCCTGTGGCGCCAACTCAAGCGCTCGGCGGCGGACGAGATCGGGCGCACCCTCGATGCCTCCGGGATCGCCGCCGCCACGGCCCGCTTCAAGGAGGTGCGCGCCGACAACGCCTACCTCGTCGACGAGGCCGAGGTCAACCTGCTCGGCTACCGGTACCTCCAGGCCGGGGCGACGGACGCGGCGATCGCCGTCTTCGAGATGAACGCGGCCTACTTCCCGGGATCGTGGAACGTCCACGACTCCCTGGGCGAGGCGTGCGCGGCGAAGGGCGACCGCGCACGAGCCGTCGAGCACTACCGCCGTTCCCTCGAGCTCAACCCGGCGAACACGAACGCGACCGCCGCCCTCGAGCGCCTCGCGGCACCCACGCCGAAGTGACCCGCAGTGGGGGGCGAACTCACCGTCGGGTTGATGTGTCAGATGGAGGCACACCGTGGAGAGACCAGCCATGAAGCGGCCTGATAGGGCGTGGCGGAGGAGTCGATGCACGTCTCCGGGCGCCGGCGTCGCAGTGCTCCTCGCGGTCATCGCGGCGTCCGCGGCGGCTGCGCCTGCCCCGCCACCCCCGGAGATCGACCCGCGGCTGGAAGGGCTGCGCCCACTGCTCGGCAAGACGTGGCAGGGCACGCTCGCGTCGCCCGACGGTGCGCACACCTCCCTGAAGGTCCTGACCTTCGAGCCGATGCCCGGGGGCAAGGTGGTGAAGATCACCAAGACGAACCGGGATCTGGGCACCCGGGCCGAGGGGTTCGTCTTCTGGGACGACATCACCCGGAAGGTCCGCATGTTCCTCGTCGAGAGCGCCGGTGTGACCTCCGAAGGGACCGTCACCTCCGAGGGAACGACGATCACGTTCGAGGGCACCATGACCTGGCCTCAGCCACCGCCCAACCCGAACGTGAAGCAGAGCTACCAGTTCCGCAACACCTTCGAGATCCTCTCCGATACATCGATGCGGGACAGCTGGTTCCAGAACGCCTTCGGCCCGTGGCGTCCGGGTCACGTCATCGACTTCACGGCAGTCCCCGGAGGCGACGGGGCATCGTCGGGAGAACGTCCGGACGGGTCCTCCGCTTCGATGGGCGGTGAGGGCCGCGAGTCCTCCGCCGTTCTCGTCGATCGCCTGTTCAAGGCCGTGGACGAGGGCGATTCCGAGAAGATCCGGAAACTCGCGGGCGCGCGCCCGGACCTGCTCGACCTCAGGAACACGGCGGGATCCACGGTGCTGCTCTCCGCCGTGCGTGCCGATCGTCCGCCCGTCGTGAAGCTGCTGCTCGATCTCGGCGCCGATCCATCGGCGCGCGATCGTTTCGGGTTCAGCCCGCTGCACCGAGCCGCCGAGAACGACCGGCAGGAAATCGTCGAAATGCTCCTGGCCGGGAAGGCCGACGTCGACCCCGTCGTCCTCGAGGGCTACTACGGCTACACGCCCCTGACCTTCGCCATCATGAAGGGCAACCTGGAGATGGTCAGGAAGCTCCACGCGGCCGGGGCCGACATTCACCACCGCACGCGACTCGGCGAGAGCTACCTGCACTTCGCGTCCGCGTTCAACCGGACCGACATCGCCGAGTACCTCCTCGCCCGCGGACTCGACCCGAACGCGACCAAGGCCGGCCGCCTCACGCCGCTTCACATCGCCGCCATCACCGGTCAACGCGAGATGGCCGAACTCCTGATCAGGAAGGGAGCCGACCTCAACCCCCTGAGCACGGACCTCGGCACACCGCTGCACTTCGCCGAGGCGGCGTGGAGCACGGGCATCGCCGATCTGCTCCGCCGCAGTGGCGCCGCCGATCGTCCCAGGGCGTTTCCCGAGTACAGGGGACGCTACCTCGGGCAGACGCCGCCAGGCCCGGTCCCCAGTCCCTTCGCCCCCGAACTCTTCCGCGACATCTACCGCGCCTACGGTCCACCGGTGTTCTCGCCCGACGGCACGGAGTTGTTCTTCTACGGCTACTTCATGCCCTGGATCGGCTACAGCCGCATCTGGTGGATGAGAGAGGAGAACGGCCGCTGGATCGCGCCGGTGCTGGCTCCGTTCTCCGACCACCCATCCTGGGGGCCGACGTTCTCCCCCGACGGCCAGAGACTCTACTTCGCCTCGCGACGGCCGAAGGACGGCACATCCGCGGAGTCCACCGACCTGTGGTTCGCGGAGAAGAAGAACGGAGCGTGGAGTCGGGCACAGCGCCTCGGCACGCCCCCCAACCGTGACGACCACAACGAGATGGCCCCGACCGTCGCAGCGGACGGGAGCCTCTACTTCACCGCCTTCGGACCAACCGCACGAGGGACTCGGATGTTCACGTCCCGGTTCACCAACGGTCGGTTCGCGGACGCCGTCGGCCTGGACGATCTGATCGACCAGGGGCTGGCCGACGAAAGCCGCGGGATCGGCGAACTCGTCTCCTACCGCTACCTCGGTTCACGCTACGCCGAGATCTCCATCCTCTTCCGCCACCCCGACGGCCGCTGGACCCGGCCCGTCTCCCTGGGCGATCTCGTTCACCAGGGCCACGGGACCAACGCCGGCGTTATCAGCCCGGACCGCAGGTTCTTCTTCTTCTGCCAGGACATCACCCCCCACTGGGTCGATGCCACCTTCATCGAGAACCTGCGCAGAGAGGCGCTCGCGCCCGCCCGTTAGCCCGACGCCACGGGAGCGGAAGATCGCCCGTCACGCTCGGGGCCTCGACTCCAATCGCGAGGCCGACGAGCCGTGATGAACGAGACGATGCCGGCCGCGCAGACCGAAACCGACGGAGCCCGGGATTCCGCTCCTCCCGCGAGGTCGCGGCGCGCCCGGTGGCGGGCGCTCGCCGTCGCGGTCGCGGAACTGATCGGGTTCCTCTCGTCGGTCCACGCGCCGATGAACGTGCGGACCGCGCAGGGGACGATCGCCTGGATCGTCTCGCTCAACACCTTCCCGGGCGTCGCCGTGCCCGCGTTCTGGATCCTCGGCCGCTCGAAGTTCCAGGGCTACGTGAGCGAGCGGCGGGCGCGCGACCTCGCGACCGACCCCGACGCACGCGCGATCATCGAGCGGATCGCACCGCTGGTGCCCGAGTTCGCCCGCGGCCCGGGCCGCTCAACCAATCCCCCACTCTCCCGAAAGCCGCGCTCCTCCAGCCGGACTGCGGTCGTCAAGGACAGGTGTTCGCGTAGAAGGCGCTCGCCGTGTAGTTACCCATGCAGGTGAGCGTCCCTCCCGTGTTGACGGTGCCGCCGTTGAGCCTCGAGGCCGCGACCAGGGTGGAGAAGTTGGCGCCGTTGGCGAGCGCCCACGAGTTCGTCGCGATGCGGCAGTGCGAGACCTCCGCGTAGCAGACGCCGCCGCCGCACGATCCCAGGGAGATGCCGGTCCCCTCCGAGACCACGAAGACGTCCTGGAGGTGCGTCATCGTCGCCTTGGAGTGGATCGCGGTCGGGTACGTCGTCGAGGTGGCGGAGACGCGGCTGCTCTGCATCGTCCACTCGACCCCTGCGTCCACCGCGACCGCCTGCGCGTAGCTGCCCGAGCTGGCGCCGATCGTCGAGTTCGTGATCAGCGCCGGCGCCCCGGCGGAGTGCACGCCAACCGCGACGCCGGCGGCGTTCGAGCCGGTCGCCGTGACCGCGATGCCGTCCAGGGTCGCGCGCTGCGAGGTCGCTCCGATGTAGACACCGTAGTTGTCGTACCCGCCGTGCGCCGACACCGTCACGTCGCTCGCCGAGAGCTGCGTGTTCGTCCCCGCGGTGATCCCGTAGGTCCGGTTGGCCGTGGCGTTGCTCGGTTGACTCGCCTCGATGTTCAGCCGCTGGAGCCGCACGCCGGTCGCGGAGGCGGCCACCGCGACGGCGTCGGCATAGGCGGCACCGCCGATGTTCCTCACCGTCATCAACCGAGCCTGCGAGTGGTCGGCGAGGACGATCGTCCCGCCCGCCTGAGACGCGGAGCCGGCCGCGACGATAGTGGTCACGTCTTCACCGGCGCCTTCGACGGCGGTGTGGACGGGCAGCGTCAGCGAGCTTGAGCCGAGGTCGTAGATCCCCGGTCCGACCCTGACGAGCCAGGGGTTGCTCGAGGAGGGCGCGTCGGCGCCCGCCGCCGGGATCGCGGCGATCGCGTTGAGCAGCGCGGTTCCGCTCGCCGTCGGATCGGGTGATCCGTCCGATGCCTTCACCGCCCAGACGAGCTGCGTGTGCGGCGGCCAGTTCGCCGTCCCCCGCATCGCCTTCTCGATGAACACCGCCATCTGGTCGCGCGTGACGGTACTTCCCGGGCAGTAGTTCCCACCGCCGCACCCGGCGGTGATGCCGTCGCGGACGAACTGCTCGATCCACGCGTCGAACGGGCTGCTGCACGTGATGTCGGCGAACAGCGTGCCCGTGCACGGCGGCGGCGTGTACGGACCGTCCACCCCCGCCTCCGCGCCCCACTCGGCAGCGACCTGCGAGAACCCCATCGAAGCGGCGCCGACCACGACCAACCCGACAACGACCGCACCGACCACGCTGAGACGACCGACCATGAGAAGCCTCCTTGCGCCCCGTCCGCCTCACACGGACGGGAATCCAGGGCGCTGCCCCCCATCAGCCGCCTGATCGAGATTGCAGTAGGACGGCATTCTCGGCACGGGCCGAAGGCGTGTCAAGGCACACACCACATTCCTCCGCCCTCCGTGACGTGACAGGACCCGGTCGTAACTGCGCCGATCGGTGCAAGGGAACGAAGCGGCGCAATCGCTCCCTCCCCTGCGCGGATGGTGTCGCGGGCGGGCCGGGAGATGCCCCCGACTCATACCGATTCGACATCCGTCGGAGAGGAAACGCGGCGTGGCGCAGCCGCCAGTGGGCCTATCGCAAGGCGCGCGAGCGAGCGAAGCGTAACGCAGCGAGAGGTCCGCTGCCGGCTGCGCAGGGTGGAGG
>JBFMCD010000064.1:0-10051 GCA_040754885.1 Acidobacteriota bacterium | reverse complement strand
TTCGTCCTCGGCGTGGTGATGGTCGGGTCCCTCTGGTTCGCCAGGGATCCGGCGGCCGCGCTCGCCTTCGGCCTGATCGGCGGGGCCTGGGGCCTGTGGCTTGCCGTCCTCGACCGCTCACACGCCACCTCGACCGCGCCGGTTGCGGAGAGGTCCGCGGGCCCACCCGCCGAGTTGTTCCCCCTGCCCAACGCGCCGGCGGGTCCGCGATCTCCCGGAGCCGAGCAGCCGGCCGTCGGCTTCCTCATCGACCTGCGCTGCCCCGCCTGCGGCGCGGTGAGCGGCGTCCCCGTCTACCACAGAATGTCCAGATGCACCTTCTGCGGCTCGGTGCACGCCGTGGTGCGCCCGGACCGGCGCATGGTCGTGGTCATCCCAGACACGGTCACCAGCGAGGCGACGGTGCGGGAGGCCGTGGGCCGTCACCTCGCGCACCGGCGTTACCTCGCACGGTACGACTCGGTCGTCCGACCGCTGCTCGCCAGCCGGGCCGTGGACCCGCAGGCGGAGGCAGCGCGTGCCGTCGTCCGACCGGAGGGCGACGTGCTGGCCAACATCGCGGAGGCCGCCGTCCGCCGGGAAGCGGAAGCCTATTCCGCGCGCTGCGCGGCGAGCGTGCGAATCAGCTCGTGGCGGCGATTCCTGTCGCCCTACTGGCACTGCTTCGGCACCCTGTACCAGTCGGCGTTCGGCCGCGACGACAGCGGAGAGAAGCGGCTCGAATTCGGCGTGGCGACCGTCGAGATCAGCGCCTCGGCCACATCGGTGCCGGTTCCGGAGATGGGGAAGCTGTCGTACCTCAGGGCGCTCCACCCGCTGCGCGGCTCCCCGGAGGAGTCGCTCCCGACACTCCCCGACGACGGAGACGAGCGGCGCTTCACCGAGCGCCTCTCGGCGCTCGCCCAGCGCAGCAGCGAACTCCGGATGCGCGCCCTCGCGACCTCGGGTTCCCTGGTCAGCGAAGTGGATGCGCTCGTCTACCGTCCGTGGCACGCCGTCGAGGGAGAACTCGACGGCGAGCCGTTCGGCCTGCTCATCGAGGGCGGCGCCGGCAATGTGGCCGGAGGCCTCTCCGGAGAAGCCGAACGAGCGGGCGCGCCCGCCGAGGCCGGCCATTCTCCGCTCGACCTGATGCCCAGCCGCTGTCCCGAGTGCGGGGCGGATTTCCCGTACTCACCGGACGCGGTCGCGCACCTGTGCTGGAACTGCTACCGCGTGTCCCGCCCGGAGCAGCGGCGCTGGAGGACGATCCCGTACGACAGGGCCAAGCAGATGCCGCGCTCCTGCCTGCTCCCGTTCTGGCGATTCCCGCTCCTCGTTCGCACGCCGTCCGGCGAGGTCGTCACCGATCTGCGCCTGCTGACGGACGGTATCGACGGCATTCTCGACCAGCCGCGAGCGGAGCGGGAGGGCGACCTGTCGCTGTTCGTCCCGGCGTTCCGGACCAGGATCGGGAAGTCGGGCGTCCGCCTCTACCGGTCGCTCTGGCCGGCGGTCCAAGGCAAGGCGCATGTCCTGACCCGAGAGGCGTTCAGTCCCGCGGAACCGCCCCGGGATGTCGCTCCGATCACCTTGCCCGCCGACGAGGCCAGGATCTTCGGCCAGGTCTATCTCGCCCTGGCGTTCGGCAGTCGCGACCTCGCGCGCGCCGATGCGCGACGGGTGCGCGCCAACTTCCTCGGGTCCCGCCTCGAGAGTGAACCGGTGCTGACGTTCCTGCCCATTTCGCGCGAGTTGCTCGAGCCGTTCAGGCATGTCTTCGGCCGTCCCCGCCCATCCGCGATCGAGAGTCTCGAGGGCGTGCGGAGATCATCGTGATCATGGGGATCTTGAGACGGTTACGCCGAGCCAAGAGCGCCGCCGGCCGCGCTCTTCCGCATGACTGAAAGGTGACGAGTTGATTCCAGCGCAACGATAATGTAAATTAGTGACCATGACTCACTCCGCCTCGCGCACAGACGAAATCATCCTCACCGCGCTCCAACTCGCGGAGGACCGCGGCGTCTCAGGGGTGACGACTGCGACCCTGGCCCGCCGACTCGGCTTCACCGAGGCCGCTCTGTACCGCTACTTTCCGGGCAAGGGGGCGATTCTCGCCGCCGTTCTCCAGCACGTCGCCGAGCGGATCTTCGTCAGCATGTCGACCGATCTCCAGCCCATGGAACCGTCCTCGCCCGAGGACGTCGAGCGGCAACTGGGTCGCCACATCGATGAGTTCACCCGCCACCGGGGCCTGGCGCTCGAACTCCTGCTCGCGGCCGCGAGCGGCCGCGACGCGGCCCTGCGCGAGTCGGCCAGCGCGTTCCTCCACGAGTACGTGCAGAGGATGGAAACCCATTTCGACCAGCTGCGCGAGTCAGAGAAGGTCTGGTGCGCCCCGGGCGCCGACGAACTTGCCCGCATGTGGGTGTGCCAGTTGCTCGGCGGCTTCGTTCGCTGCCGGATCTCTCACGATCCGTGGAGTCCCACTGGGCAGCCCGGGTTCGTGTCGTTCGTCCGCTACCTGACTGCGGGAGCGGCCGCCCAGCCCGTCGTTTCTGCAGTCGGCGGCTGAGACACCTGCCGCCGGCGATACCGGAGCCGCCCCCCCCACACACCGACGTCACAGCCGCCCCGACCGCTCCAGCCAGACGGCGAGGATGGCAAGCGCCGCCTCGCTCGCCTTTACCATCCATTCGAGCGATACCCACTCCTGCACCGAGTGGAAGTTCTGGCCGCCCGCCCACACGTTGGGGGTGAGCAAGCCCACGTAGGAGAGCCGCGCGCCGTCGGTGCCGCCGCGGATCGCCCTGCGGATCGGGTCGATGCCCTGCCTGCGCACGGCCTCCTGGGCGACCTCCAGGACCACCGGATCCTCGGCGATCCTGTAGCCCATGTTCCGGTACGACTCCTTCACCTCGACCAGGATCTTCACGCCCGGGAACTCGCCCTCGACCCGCGCAGCGATGTCGTGCAGCGCCTGCTCGCGCTCGGCCAGCTCCTCGACGGTGAACGCCCGGACGAGGAGCTTGAGCTCGGCCTTCGAGACGTCACCGGAAATCCCGTAGGGATGGAGGTACGACTCGCGTCCCTCGGTCGTTTCGGGCAGGAAGCCGCGGGGCAGGCGCTCGACGATCGCGGCTGCTGCGCGAACTGCGTTGACCATCTTCCCCTTGGCGTACCCGGGGTGGACGTCGTGCCCCTGCACCACCACCAGCGCGGAGTCGGCGCAGAACGTCTCGTCCTCGATCTCGCCGAGGTCCGAACCGTCGAGGGTGTACGCGTAGCGGGCGCCGAACGAGCCGACGTCGAAGTGCTCCGTGCCGCGTCCGACCTCCTCGTCCGTGGTGAACGCGACCTTCACCGGACCGTGGAGGAACTCGGGGTGGCGGCGCATCCAGGCGACCGCGGTCATGATCTCGGCCACGCCCGCCTTGTCGTCGGCGCCGAGGAGCGTGGTCCCGTCGGACGTGATCAGGGTGTGGCCGACGCAGCGCGCGAGGTTTGGGTTGCCCCCCGCGCCGATCACCTGTCGGGCATCGCCCGGAAGGACGATGTCCCCCCCGCGGTACTCCTCGATCAGGTTCGGCGCGACACCCCCGCCCGGCGTCGCGAAATAGGTGTCGACATGCGCGATCAGGCCGATCGCCGGCACCTGCGCTCCCTCCGGGTGGCCAGGAGGCAGGTTCGAAGGGACAGAAGCCCAGACATAGCCCCACTCGTCCATCCTCGCGTCGGCGCACCCCAGTTCGCGCAGTTCGTCGGCGAGGACGCGAGAGAGGTCCTTCTGCTTCTCGGTCGACGGGCTGGCCGTCGAGTTCTCGTCCGACTGCGTGTCGATCCGCACGTAGCGGAGAAAGCGGTCGAGCAGCTCCTGACGATCCCGAGCATCGAACGCGACGGCGGCCATGTCTCCTCCAGGCGTGGCGCCGGGCCACGGTCGCCAGTGTAACGCGCGGCGCCGGGTCGCGGCGGCCACACGCTTGACGCTCGCTTGGCATTCTCGCTACCATCATGTGAATTTGGGCACGAGGGGGGACGATGACCGCCCAGTACATCCCGGTGCTCCTGGCGTTCGGCTTCGCCGCCGTGGTGGCGGTGGCGATCGTCGGCCTGTCGCTGTTGGCCGGCCGCAGTCGGGTGCGTGCCGAGCGCAAGACGGAGACGTACGAATCCGGCATGCCGTTGCTCGACTCCTCGCGCAAACGCGTGTCGATCAAGTTCTTCGTCGTCGCGATGGTGTTTATCGTGTTCGACGTCGAAGTCGCCTTCCTCTTCCCCTGGGCGGTCTCGGCCCGGTCGCTGCTCGCCGAGGGCGATACCACTGTCCTGCTCGACGGCGTCATCTTCCTCGTCCTGCTCGCGATCGGTTACGTGTACCTGTGGCGCGAAGGGGCGTTCGACTGGTCGCGGCGCGGGAGCGCGTCGTGAGCACGGCCCCGATCGCGGCAACACCCCCAGAGCAGCTCCAGTCCGTGGTCTTCGATGCGACTCTCGAGGGGCGCATCCGGGAGCTGCTCTCCCGCTACCCCACGACGCGGGCCGCCCTCCTCCCCGTGCTCTGGCTGTGCCAGGAACGGTACGGTTGGATCTCCCCCGGTGTGGTGCGCGCGGTCGCCGAGCGCCTCGGGGAGAGCCCGGCGACGGTCGACGGCGTGGTCACCTTCTACACGATGTTCTACACCTCCCCGCCGGCCCGCTACGTGCTGCAGGTGTGCGAGACGCTCTCGTGCGCGGTGTGCGGCGGAGCCGAACTGCTCCATCATCTCGAGAAGCGACTGGGCGTCAAGGCCGGCGAGAAGACGGCGGACGGGTTGTTCCAGATCGTCGGCGTGCAGTGCCTCGGCGCGTGCGGCTCCGCGCCGGTGGTCCAGGTCAACGACGACTACTACGAGAACCTCACCCTCGAGCGCCTCGACGCGCTGCTCGACGAGCTGGCGGGGAGGAGCTGAGCATGGAGCCGGTCCTGCTGCGCGCCCGCGGCGTACCCGACTCGCGGGCGGTCGACACCTACCTCTCGGCCGGTGGATACCAGGGGCTGCGCAAGGCCCTTCTTCTCGGCCCGGACGCAGTGACCAAGGAGGTCCTGGACTCGGACCTGCGCGGTCGCGGCGGTGCGGGTTTCCCCACCGGACGCAAGTGGACCTTCGTCCCCAAGGACCACCCCGGGCCGCGCTATCTGATCTGCAACGCCGACGAATCCGAGCCGGGCACCTTCAAGGACCGGGAGATCATCGAGCACGACCCGCACATGGTGCTCGAGGGGATCGCGATCGCGTCGTACGCGATCAGGGCGAACACCGCCTACATCTACATTCGCGGCGAGTTCGTCCGCTGGGCGCGGATCCTCGAGCAGGCGATCGCCGAGGCGCGGGCCCGGGGTTTCCTCGGTCCGGACGTCCTCGGCAGCGGATACGGCCTCGACATCTGGGTCCACAGGGGTGCGGGCGCCTACATCTGCGGCGAGGAGACGGCGCTGATCGAGTCGATCGAGGGCAAGCGGGGCTTCCCCCGCCTCAAGCCGCCGTTCCCGGCGGTGGTCGGAGTGTTCGGCAAGCCGACCGTGGTCAACAACGTCGAGACCCTGGCGTGCGTGCCGCACATCATCGAACGGGGCGCCGCATGGTTCGCCTCGATCGGAAGGCCCAAGAACACCGGGCCCAAGCTGTTCTGCGTTTCCGGCCACGTCCGCCGGCCCGGCGTCGTCGAGCTGCCGCTGGGCGTCACCTTCCGCGAGATCATCGAGGAGCACTGCGGCGGGATCCGCGACGGCCACACTCTCAAGGCCTTTTTCCCCGGAGGCTCGTCGGCGCCGGTGATGACCGCCGCCGAGGTCGACGTGCGCGCCGACTTCGACGCCTGCGCCGAGGCCGGGACGATGCTCGGGTCGGGCGGGGTGATCGTGCTCGACGACAGCGTCGACATGGTCGGCGCCGCGGCCAACCTCGCCCACTTCTACGCCCACGAGTCGTGCGGTCAATGCACGCCCTGCCGCGAGGGCTCGGACTGGTGCATGGACATTCTCGATCGGATCCTCGACGGTCGCGGCCGGGCCGAGGATCCGGAGACGCTGCTCCGCATCTGCCGGTTCGCCTCGCAGGGAATGACCATTTGCCCGCTCGGAGACGCTTTCGCTCTGCCGATCTCGTCCATCGTCAAGAAGTTCCACGAGGAGTTGGAGAGCGCCATCCGGCGCGCTGCGCCCCGGCCGCAGAGCAAGTTGCCGGTCCTGCCGTGGAACGGCCCACGCCCCGGGTTCGGGGCCTAGAGGAGGCCCGCCGATGCCGAAAGTGACGATCGACGGGCGCGAGGTCGAGGTGGCTCCGGGCACCAACCTGATCGAGGCCGCCCGCGCCGCTGGCGTCGATGTCCCCTACTTCTGCTACCACCCGCACCTGTCGATCGTCGGCCAGTGCAGGATCTGCATGGTCGAGATCGTCGGACAGCCCCGACTGGCCATCGCCTGCGCGACGCCGGCCACCGACGGCATGGTGGTGAAGTCGGATAGCTCCGAACGGGTCAAGGAAGCGCGCAACGCGGTGATGGAGTTCCTCCTCGCCAACCACCCCCTCGACTGTCCGGTGTGCGACCAGGCCGGCGAGTGCCTGCTCCAGGATCACTCGCTGTCCGACGGAACCGACCTGACTCACATGGTCGAGACGCGGCGTACGTTCCCGGGGTACGAGCGGCGCCTGATCGGCCCGCATGTGGTGCAGAACCAGAATCGGTGCATCCACTGCTCGCGGTGCATCCGTTTTACCCAGGAAATCAGCGAAACCGCGGCGCTGACCTACAAGTCGCGCGGCAATCGGGCATTCATCGCCACCCACGACGGGCGGCCGTTCGACGACCCGTTCTCGGCCTGCGCCGCCGACGTGTGCCCGGTCGGCGCGCTGACGGTCCGCGAGTTCCGCTTCCGCAAGCGCGCCTGGCGGCTGCGCTCGACGCCTTCGGTGTGTCCCGGGTGCTCGATCGGCTGCAACCTGTGGCTCGATCACCACGAACGTGTCGCGTACCGTTTCACTCCGCGGGAGAACCCCGGGATCAACGCCACGTGGCTGTGCGATCACGGACGGTTCCTGGCCGAGCACGCCAACCATCAGCATGTCCTGCACCCGCAGCGCCGCTCGGGCGGGCAAGGCTCCCGCGTCGGCTGGGCCGAGGCGTTGCGCGCCCTCGCTCTCGAGTTGAAGGCCGTGCGCACCCTGCGCGTCGTGGCCTCCGCCAACCTGACCAACGAGTCGCTCTTCCTGGCGCGCGAACTGTTCGTCCGCCAGTTCAAGGCCGAGATGGTCGTGCCGGCCCATGTGGGCGAGGCGCGCCGCATCAAGAACGCTCGGGGTGAGTGGCTCCACTCGGTCGATGCCCACCCCAACTCCACCGGCGCTCGCCGGCTTGGGCTGACGGTCGTCGACGCCGAGGGGCTGGCGAGGTTCCTCTACGGCGCGGCGGACCTCACGCTGATCCTCGATACCGCGGCACACCCCTTCCTGGCCTCGGACGAGGCGCTGCAACTTCTCAGGGTCGGCCCGACAGCGGCGTGCGGCCGTGTGGACCACCCCCTCAATCACGTGGCCGGGTGGCTGCTTCCCACTCCCTCACTGGCGAGCGAGGAGGGTACGTTCACCTCCTCGACCGGTGCCGTGCAAAGGGTCGAACCCGCCTGGGCGCCGGCCGGTGAGGCCCGTCCCTCGTGGTCGGTCCTCGCCCTGCTCGCTCGCGAGAGCGGCCTCTCCGCGTTCGACCTGCCCGGCCCGGCACACGTCTTCTCACTGATCTCCTCCCGCGAGAAGGCCTTTGCCGGCCTCGAGTGGGAGAAGCTGGGCGGGCTGACCGCCACTTCGTTCCGGGAGCGCCAGCATGTGGGGTGAGGTCGCCGTCACAGCCCTCAAGCTCCTCGTCGTCGCCGTGGGGATGCTCACCGCCGTGCCCGTCATGGTCTGGGTCGAGCGGCGCGGCGCGGCGTTCATCCAGGACCGCATCGGTCCCAACCGCGTCGGTCCGCTCGGCCTGTTCCAGCCGATCATCGACGCCGTCAAGCTCTTCTTCAAGGAGGACGTGACACCTGCGGCGGTCAACCGCGGGCTCTACTTTCTCGCACCCATGATCGCCATCGGCGTCGCGCTCGTCACCTGGATCGTGATCCCGTTCGGGGCCGGCCACGACGTGACGCTCTTCGGCGTCCCGCTCGACGGGGTCATGGTCGCTCCCGACCTCAACGTCGGCGTCCTCTACCTGCTCGCGCTGTCGTCTCTTGGCGTGTACGGCATCGTCCTCGCCGGCTGGTCGTCGAACAACAAGTACTCGCTCCTCGGCGGCCTGCGCTCGTCGGCGCAGTTGATTTCCTACGAACTCTCGATGACCGTCGCCGTTCTCGGAGTATTGATGGCGACCGGTTCGCTCCACCTCGGCGACGTGGTCAGCTATCAGCAGCAACATGTATGGAACGCCGTCCCGCAGTTCGTCGGGTTCGTCGTCTTCATCACCGCGGCCTTCGCCGAGACCAACCGCCTGCCTTTCGACCTCGCCGAAGCGGAGACCGAGCTGGTCGCCGGGTATCACGTCGAGTACTCGTCGATGAAGTTCGCCGCGTTCTTCATGAGCGAGTACATCAACATGGTCACCGCTTCGGCGCTCATCGTGACGCTCTTCTTCGGCGGCTGGTCGCTCCCCGGCGTGAACCTCACGGGGTGGCCCGGCCTGCTGGTCTCGGTGGCGGTCTTCGTCGCCAAGGTTTCCTTCTTCCTCTGGCTCTTCGTCTGGGTGCGGTGGTCCCTGCCCCGCTTCCGCTACGACCAGCTCATGACCCTCGGCTGGAAGGGCCTCCTGCCGCTCGCCACACTCAACCTCATCTGGGTGGCCGTGGCGATGACAATGGGGTGGCTATGAGTCCGACGGGCGGTCCCCTGCCCACCGGGAGGTCTCGATGGAGCTGATCGTCTTCTATGCGACGGCTGCGATCGCCCTGGTTTCGGCCCTCGTCGCCGTCTCGCACCGCAACCCGATCGTCAACGTGCTGGCCCTGGTCGTGACGTTCTTCTGCGTGGCGGTGTGCTACGCCCTGCTCGGCGCGAGCTTCCTCGCCGCCGCGCAAATCCTCGTCTACGCCGGCGCCATCCTCGTGCTCTTCCTGTTCGTCGTGATGCTGCTCAACGCCCCCGAGGAGCAGGCCGCGGGCGAGCCGAGGCCGGTCCAGGGAGTGGCCGGCTTCGCCCTGACGGCCGTGGCGGCGATCGGCGGCGTACTCCTGCTCGCGGCGGTACCCAGCGCCGAGCCAGCCTCCCCGCCAGACGGGCACGTCGTCGCTCTCGGCCGGCTTCTCGTTGGGCCGTACCTGTTCGCCTTCGAACTGATCTCCGTGCTGCTGCTCGCCGCGCTGGTCGGCGCGCTGGTGCTGGTCAAGAGGAAGCACTGACATGGCCATCCCGACGACCCACTTCGTCATCCTCGCCGCCTTGCTCTTCGCCGTCGGTTCCGGAGGCGTCCTGCTGCGGCGCAGCGGCATCTCGATCCTGCTCGGCGTCGAACTCATGCTCAACGCCGCGAACCTCACCTTCGCCGCCTTCGCCCGCCAGCACGGACAACTCGACGGCCAGGTCTTCGTGTTCTTCGTCATGGCGGTCGCCGCCGCCGAGGTGGCGGTCGGACTCGCGCTTCTGGTCGCGATCTACCGCAAGCAGCAGTCCATCGACGTCGACCGACTGAACATCATGCGCTGGTAGGTGGCCGAGATGCTCGAATTCCTCTGGCTCGTTCCGGTGCTTCCGCTGGCGGGGGCGCTCGTCCTCCTGGCCGGCGCCCAGCGCCTCCATCACCGCGCGACATCGGTCGTCGGCGTCGGCTCAGCCGGCGTCTCCCTGGCGCTCGCCGCTGCCGTCCTTCTCGAGTACGCGGGGCGGCACGGCGAGACGGTGGTTTTCCCCTACTTCCGCTGGATCGCCGCCGGCGACCTGACCATTGATTTCGCCTTGCGGCTGGATCCGTTGTCGGCGGTGATGGTGGGGTTTGTGACGTTTGTGGGGTTTTTGATTCACGTGTACTCGGTGGGGTACATGCACTCCGAGGGGGCGCG
>JBFMCD010000063.1:0-23137 GCA_040754885.1 Acidobacteriota bacterium | reverse complement strand
CCGACCTTGACCGGGAAGCAATCTGTCGTTACACTACGAGGTCCCGGAACGGCCATCGAGGCTGCGGGGCTGGAGCGAGTCATGAAGCGGACGTTTCAACCGAACAACCGCCGGCGGAAGAAGACGCACGGATTCCGTGCGCGGATGAGCACGCCGACGGGGCGCCGAGTGCTCGCCGCCCGTCGTCGCAAGGGTCGCAAGCGCCTGACCGTCTGAGCGGAACATGCGCTCGGCCGACCGCCTGCGCAACCGGCGGGAGTTCCAGCGCGTGTACTCGGAGGGCGTCAAGGTGGTCGGCCGGTTCATCGTGGTGTTCGCGCAACCCGGCAGCGGCGAAGCCAGCCGGTTGGGTGTGACGGCGACACGCCGGACGGGCAACGCCGTAGTGCGAAACCGCTCCCGGCGGCGTGTGCGGGCGCTGTTCCGCGGACACAAGGACATACTGGGAGAGCGACCCCTTGACATTGTTGTCAACGTCCGGACGGGGTGCGCCGAGTCTCCATGGGCCGTTCTCGAACGCGACTTCCGCGAATGCCTGAACAAGATCGCACGGCGTCTGTCGCGGCCCGGGTCGTGATGGCGACCCTGAGCGGCTACAAGCGGTGGATCTCTCCACTGTTGCCCCCGGCGTGCCGCTTTCACCCGACATGCTCGGAGTACATGCGCGAGGCGGTCGGCGCGCATGGGGTGTTTCGTGGTATGTGGTTAGGAATAAAGAGGTTATCTAGATGTCACCCGTGGCATGAGGGTGGCTGCGATCCGGTACCACCAGGTCCAGGGGGTTCGTAATGGAGAAACGCGCGCTGCTCGCCGCAGTGATCTCTGCGGTCGTTCTCTTTCTCTGGTTCGCGATCTTCCCGCCGCCAAAGGGCGGCGAGCCGGAACGCGCTCCTGCCGAGGTCTCGGAAGTTCAGCGAGAAGTGCCTTCGGCGGTCCCGGTGGGCAGCGGCGCCGTCGCGGCGCCCGCGGAAATCAGGGAAGCCGTCGGCGGTGCGGCGGAGGAACGGATCGAACTCGAGGGCGAGGGGTGGCGGGCGGTGCTCTCGACGCGCGGGGCGGTGTTGCGGTCGTTGATCCTCTCGGGGTACCGCGACGAGGCGGGTCAGCCGCTGGAGTTGATCGGGCAGGAAGGACCGACGCCGTTGGCAATGGCGGCCGCGGGTTCGTGGAACGACGCGTTGTACAGCGTGGAGCGGGACGCCTCGGGTGTGGTGTTGCGCTGGAGCGACGGCGCCGGCAGTTGGGTCGAGAAACGTGTCGGAGCCGGAAAGGGCCGCTACGGGCTGGAGATCGAAGTCGTTGCGGGCGGTCGAGCCGGTCGTGACGGCGTGGTGGTGGCCGTCGGGCGCGACGGGAAGGGTGGGGGAGCCGCCGGCTTCGCGACAATTGGGGCGGTGGCGCGGGTCGCCGGCGAGATGGAGCGGTTGGCGTCCGGAAAACTGGAGAACCCAAAGGAACTGAGAGGCGAGGTCACCTACGCCGGCGTGGAGGATCACTACTTCCTCATGGTCCTGCTCCCGGAGCAGCGACTCGACACGGTGCGAGCCTGGTCGTACAAGGGCGGCACCGGGCCGGTGGCGGTCCTCGCAGCGCTTCCGGGCGACGGTACGGTGCGTGGCACCCTGTACGGCGGCCCAAAGGAACACCGGATCCTGACGGCGTACGGGCGCTCGCTCGACGAGACGCTGTCGTTCGGGTTATTCGGTATCTTCTCCGTCGGGTTCCTTGCGGTAATGCGCTGGATCCACTCCTGGGCGGCCAACTGGGGGGTCGCGATCATCCTGCTTACCGCGGCGATCCGCCTGCTGCTGTTCCCGCTCACACACAAAGCCACGGTGGCGATGCGCAGGATGCAGGCGCTGCAGCCGAAAATGAAGGCGATCCAGGATCGCTACCAGGAGCGGGCGAAGCGTGATCCGCAGGCGCGCCAGAGGATGAATCAGGAGGTCATGGGTCTGTACAAGCAGGAAGGGGTCAACCCCATGGGAGGCTGTCTCCCGACCCTGGTGCAACTACCGATCCTGTGGGCGCTGTACACCTTGTTCGCCAACGCGATCGAACTGCGCCAGGCGCCTTTCTTCCTGTGGGTGAAGGACCTCTCGCTCCCGGACACGCTCTTCACCATCCCCTTCGGAGGCGGCTGGGACTTCCCGTTCCGGCCGCTGGCGCTGCTCATGGGTGGGAGCATGTGGCTGCAGCAGAAGCTCGCGCCGCAGGTCGGCGATCCGACGCAGCGGCGGATCTTCATGATGATGCCGATCCTGTTCACCGTCATGTTCTACGGGTTCCCGAGCGGCCTCGTCCTGTACTGGCTGGTGAACAACGTTCTGACGATCGCGCAGCAGCTCATCACCGAGAGGCTGCTCCGGGACAAGCCGGTCGCGACGTGAGCGGCGGGCGGCTGCCCTCCTCCGCCTCGTGGCTCTCCCGGTTGCGCGCCGAATGCGTGGATCCGGCGGTGGCTGGACCTCTGTCGGTGTTTCTCGAGGTCCTCGGTCGCTGGGACCGCGTGACCAATCTGGTCGGAATGGCCAGCGCCGGCGACCTCGTGCGGCACCATGTCCTGGAATCGTTGGCCGGAGTGCCTCACTTGCCTGGCGCGGGTGTGCTCCTCGACGTTGGGAGCGGCAACGGGTTCCCGGCGATCCCATTGCTCGCGGCGCGGCGCGATCTGTCCGGCGTACTTCTCGAGCCGCGGGAGAGGCGCTGGGCGTTCCTGCGTGAGGTGGTCCGGGAACTGGGTCTGAACGTCGATGTTCGGCGAGAGCGGTTGAGCGATCACGGTGGGACCGACTACGAGGCCGCGAGCGTCCGAGCCGTTGCGCTCAGGGAGGTGGCCTCCGTCCTTCCGCCTAAGGTACGCCCGGGCGGCGTTCTGTTGTGGTGGCGCGGCAGAGGGGAAACGACCGACGTGATCGAGGGTATGGACCCTGTGCTAACCTCTGCGCTGCCAGATCCTCTCCGTGGTGTCCTGGCGGTGTGGCGGCGATGTTCCACGTGAAACAACCAGGAGAAGTTGTGACGGATCAGAGAATTATCGCTGTCGCGAATCAAAAGGGCGGGGTCGGGAAGACGACCACCGTGATCAACCTCGCGGCGGCCCTGGCGGCGCTCGAACACTCCGTGCTCGTGGTGGATCTCGACCCACAGGCGAACTGCACGTCCGGTCTGGGTGTGGACGGGATCGGCGTGTCGTCGTACGAGGTTCTCGAGGGACTGGCCCGGCTCGACGAGGCCGTTGTCGGGACACGGTTTCCGGGGCTGAGCCTGGTGCCGGCGCGGCGGGACCTGGTGGGCGCGGAGGTGGAGTTGGTCGGTGATCCGGATCGCGCCGTGCGCCTGCGCATGGCCGTGGAGGCGTCGCCCCCGCGAGCCGAGATCACCCTGATCGACTGTCCGCCGTCCCTCGGCATCCTCACTCTCAACGCGCTCGCGGCGGCCCACGGCCTGCTCATCCCGATCCAGTGCGAGTACTTCGCGCTCGAGGGCGTGAGCGAGCTGATGCGTACGGTCGAACGTGTCAGGGGCACGTGGAATCCGACGCTGGCGATCGACGGTGTCGTGCTCACGCTGTTCGACGAGCGCTTGTCGCTGGCGAACCAGGTCACGAGCGAGGTGCGCCGCTTTTTCGGGGCGGCCGTCCTGGACACGGTGATTCCGCGGAACGTGCGCTTGGCGGAGGCTCCCTCTTTCGGTAAGACGATACTGGAGTATGACTTGAGGAGTAGGGGCGCACAGGCGTACCTGGCCCTGGCGGACGAATGGGTGCGGCGGAGGAGGAAGGATGAAACGACCGGCGTTGGGTAAGGGGATTTCCGCCCTGATTCCGGATGCGCCGCCTCTGCGGCCGGCCGGCCTCGTCGAGGTAGCGGTCTCCTCGATCAAGCCGAACCCCCTTCAGCCGCGCCGGCGTTTCGCGGAGGAGGGTCTGCGCGACCTCGCCGACTCGATCCGCCAACACGGGCTGCTCCAACCGATCGTGGTCAGCCGCGCCGGGGACGGCGGGTATGTCCTGATCGCCGGCGAAAGGCGGTGGCGTGCCGCCGTTGCGGCAGGCCTGCAGCGCGTTCCCGCGGTTGTTCGCGAAACGGGCGGGGACGAGCAAACGCTCGCCCTGGCGCTGATCGAGAACCTGCAGCGCGAGGACTTGACCCCGATCGAGCAGGCGCGCGCGTACCACCATCTGCGCACGGAGCTCGGCCTGTCGCAGGAGGCAATCGCCGAGCGCGTGGACAAGGACCGGTCCACCGTGGCGAACGCGCTGCGTCTCTTGCAGTTGTCTCTCGAGGTGCAGCAGTTGGTCGACGACGGCGCGCTCTCCGGTGGGCATGCCCGAGCGCTCGCGGGTTTGAGCGACCGCAACAAGCAGGAGGCGCTGGCCTCACGCTGCGCGCGCGAGGGGTGGAGCGTGCGCGAGCTGGAACGGAGGTTGCGGGGGCCGGTGCCGCGTCCACGAAAGGGCGCGGATCCGGAAACCGCGGAGGCCGCCGAGCGGCTGGCATCGGCACTCGGCGCGCGCGTCGAGATCAGGCGGCGGCGGAAGGGCGGCGAGATCCGCATTGCCTTTTCGAATGAGCGCGAGCTGATCCGGCTGTTCGACGTGCTGGCGAGGGGGTGAGCATGAAGAAGCCGCAGGCGACGCTCAACGGGTTTCTCGACCAGGGATGCGTGATCCGCGGCGAGGTGACGTTCTCGGAGTTGCTCCGCGTTCACGGCCATGTGGTGGGAACGGTGAGCAGCGACAAGGAGCTCCTCGTCGGTGAGGGCGGCATCGTCGAAGGGGAGGTGACGGTCGGGCGACTGGTCGTCGCCGGGACGGTGAAGGGGACGGTGCGCGCGGCCGAGCGGGTCGTCGTCCACGCCGGAGGCAGGGTGATCGCGGAAGTGCACACGCCGAAGCTCGTGGTGGACGAGGGCGGCGTCCTCGAGGGTCCGGTGCACATGGTGCGCGGAGGCGGAGACGCAAGCTCTTGACACGCTGAGGGCGCCGGGGTAGCGTGCTTTTTGGTGAAATTGAGACGCCGGCTTGGAGGCGGAGATGAAGCGAGCGGAGAAGTTCTTCGTTCAGTACCTGCGAGACAACAACCTCAAGGTGACCAAGGAGCGGCTCATGCTCCTTGAGGAGCTTTTCAACTCGACGGGACACCTGGACGCCGACTCGCTCCTCTTCCAGTTGCGCAACCAGGGCAAGCGCGTCTCGCGGGCGACGATCTACCGTACCCTCGACCTGCTCGTGCAGTGCGGCCTCGCGCGCAAGTCGCGGTTGGGACGCGAGCACTACGTCTACGAGCGGGTCACACCCGGAAAGCGCCACGACCACATGGTGTGCACCGGTTGCGGGAAGATCATCGAGTTCTACGATGCCGAACTCGACGAGCGCCAGCGGCAAGTCTGCCTCGAGCACCGGTTCCGCCCGGCGTTCTACTCGTTGCAGATCCAGGGCCTGTGCTCGGACTGTCAGAGCTCCGAGTAGTTCTCTGCCCACAGTTGTTGTTAAGTATGGTTGACGATTCGCTTGGGGCGGGCTACCATCCGCACTGAGGCGGGTCGACCCTCCGCGGCCCGCAGGTGCTCATGAGTGACGCCGCCCCAGCCGCGCCGGCCAACGCCAGCCAACCCGTCCTGCTCGTCGGGAACCCGAACGTCGGCAAGAGCGTCATCTTCGGTGCCTTGACCAAGCGTTACGTGACGGTCTCCAACTACCCGGGCACGACGGTCGAGATCACGCGTGGAACAGGGCGACTGCTGCCGGGACATCCGGACGTGATCGACACCCCGGGCACGAACTCGCTGACACCTCAGTCGGAGGACGAGCAGGTCACGAGGGACATTCTGCTCGCCGAGCCGGGTGCTCTCGTCGTCCAGGTGGGCGACACGAAGAACCTGCGCCGGACGCTGTATCTGACCGTCCAGCTCTCGGAGCTTGGCCGGCGGCAACTGCTGATCCTGAACCTGCAGGACGAGGCCCGCGATCTCGGTGTGCGGGTTGACTGCTCTGAGCTCGAACGCCTCCTCGGCACGCCGGTGATCCCGGCAACGGCCACGCGCGGGACCGGGCTGGATGTCATCGCCCGACGCCTCAACGAGGCAGGGCGCGCCGAGTTCGACGTCCCGTATCCGGCCGCGGTGGAACGGGCGGCGTTGGAAGTGGCGGCGCAGTTGCCCGAGGGGCTCGGTGACGCGCGGCGCGGTGTGGCGCTGATGCTCCTCGCGGGCGATCGCACCCTGGCGAAGTGGGCGCAGGACGTGCTCTTCACCGAGCAGCAGGCAGCGGTCGAACGCGCGCGCTCCGAACTGAACCGCCGGCTCGGACACAGTGCGTCCGCGGCGATCGCGCGGGCCAGACACCGGGCCGTCGCGACGCTGCTTCGCACCATCTACCACGTCGATCGCGCTGATCGGGGATCGGTTCGCGACCGACTCGGAGCCTGGACCATGCACCCGATCTGGGGCGTGCCGGTCCTCGCCGCCGTTCTGTTTGTGGCCTACGAGTTCGTCGGTGTATTCGGCGCCGGCACGCTCGTCGGACTCGTCGAGGAGAACCTGTTCGGAGAGGTGATCAACCCGTGGATCTCCTCGCTGGTGACGGCGACCGTCCCGTGGCCGTGGGCGAGGGAGTTCCTGGTCGGGCCGTACGGACTGTTCACGATGGCGCTCACCTACGCGATCGCCATCGTCCTGCCCGTCGTCGGGACGTTCTTCATCTTCTTCGGAGTCCTCGAGGATTCCGGTTACCTCCCCCGCCTCGCTGTGATGGTTAACCGCGTGTTCCGGGCGATGGGTCTGAACGGCAAGGCCGTCCTGCCGATGGTGCTCGGCCTCGGCTGCGACACCATGGCGACGCTGACGACGCGCATCCTGCCGTCGAAGAAGGAGCGCGTGCTGGTCACGCTCCTGCTCGCGCTCGGCGTACCGTGCTCGGCGCAACTCGGGGTCATCCTGGCGATGCTCGGCTCGATGGCGCCGCTCGGGACCGTGATATGGGTCGGAGTGGTCGCGCTCACGTTGTTCGGCGTGGGGTGGGCGGCGAGCCGTATCATCCCGGGGCGCGGCTCAGACTTCCTCCTCGAGGTGCCGCCGATCCGCCTTCCCAGTCTCGCCAACATCGCGATCAAGACGGCCGCGCGCACCGAGTGGTATCTGAAGGAAGCCGTACCGCTCTTCGTGCTCGGGACGGTGTTGCTCTTCGGGCTCGACCGCGCCGGCGTGCTGCCCTGGCTGGAGACGGCGGCCAGCCCGGTGGTCGTCGGTTTCCTCGGCCTGCCAGCCAAGGCGACCGACGCATTCCTGGTCGGGTTTCTGCGTCGCGACTACGGGGCGGCGGGTTTCTTCGTGCTGCGCGAGCAGGGAATGTTGGACGGCGTCCAGTCCGTGGTCTCACTGGTCGTGATCACGCTGTTCGTCCCATGCATCGCCAATTTCTTCATGATGATCAAGGAGCGCGGAGTGGCTGCGGCCGCGGCGATGGTGGCGTTCATCGTGCCGTTCGCCTTCCTCGTCGGCGGATTGCTGAACACCGTCTTGCGCACGCTCGGGGTGACGCTGTGAGCGGAAGGGAAGAGTTCGTGACCTGCCCGCTGTGCGGTGCGCGTTTCCCGGGGCGCGAGTCGTGCCCGAGCGGCTGTCCCATGTCGAAGAGTTGCAAGACGCTGTGCTGCCCCAACTGCAACTATCGTTTCGTGGAGGAGTCTTCGCTGGTGCGGTGGATTGGAGCGAGGTTGTCGGGGAGGCGGTCGTGAGTGAAGTAGGAATCTACAAGGTACGCTCTCCGGAGGCAGCCCGCGAAGAGGTGCTGGAGGAACTGTGGACGGCTCACGAATCCGGCCAGCAGCTCGGTCTCGCCGAACTGACACGCACCATCCATGCGGGAGCCGACGAGGGTTGGGGTGGGGTCGTGCAGGAACTCGTCGAGGCCGGACTCGTTCGCTTTGACGACGCGGTCCTGTCGCTGACCGCCGAGGGAGAGGCGGGGGCCCGCGAAGTGGTCCGCCGTCATCGTCTCGCGGAGGTACTGTTCCACCAGGTGCTCGACCTGTCCTTGGAGGCGACGGAGGACGAGGCGTGCCGGGTCGAACACGTCCTGACGCCGCAGGCAACGGACGCGGTGTGCTCGTTCCTGGGGCACCCTCCGATGTGCCCGCACGGTCGCCCGATCCCCGCCGGTCCCTGCTGTTCGTTGTTCTCCCGCAGGGTCGCCAGCCTGATCTGTCGGCTCGCCGACCTCAGCCCCGGCGAACGAGGACGGGTGGTGCTGCTCGCGCCGCGCCACCGTGATCGCCTCGAACAGCTCACCGATCTCGGCGTGACGCCCGGCGCCGTCGTGACGCTGCGCCAGCGCAAGCCGTCCCTGGTGGTCGAGGTGGACCGAACCCTCCTCGCCCTCGAGGACGACATCGCCGACGGTATCTACCTGCGCCCGCTCGTCGAGTGGTAGGTATGGCCGTACCTCTCTGTCACCGGCTGCTCGTGGGACTGCACGACGGACCGCCGGCCGTGCTCCGGAAGTTGACGGGATGAACGGCTCTTCGCCCCTCTGGCGGGCCTTTGAAGCCAATGAGATCACCCACTCCGGCGCCCACTACCTGTTGGCGATCGCCGCGGCGGTCAAGACGGGAAACGCGCCGCGCGCTGCCGACGTGGCGCGCACCCTCGGCGTGTCGAGGGCAGCGGCGTCGCTCCAACTGCGGGTGCTCCAGGAGCATGGACTGGTCGAGACAGGGGCCAGTCAGCGCCTGCAGCTCTCCCGCGCCGGCGCCGACCTCGTCGCCCGCATCGCGTCAAAACGCGAGGTGGTTCGCGTCTTCCTGCGCGAGATCCTCGGTGTCCGCGACACGACCGCCGACCTCGACACCTGCAAGGTCGAGCATCTCCTCTCCGAGGAGACCGGCGCGGCGCTGGTGCGCTTGATCCGCTTCCTGCGCTCCAACCACCCGGCGGCAGTCGCCTGTCTCGAGGCGTTCAAGAGAGCATCCGCGCAGTGCCCCAACGACGGCAACTGCGAACTGTGCGACGAGGTGTGCCTGCTCGCGGTGGGTCACACGACGTGAGCCGAGGGCACTCCCCGCGTGCGCCAGTGAACCGGCTGCCATGAGCGTCTCGCCCTCTGCCCGCCAGGCGGCCCGGCAACTTCCTTCACTGAGACGGCGTCCGCGTATCGTACTCCGCGCGGTGCACACGTCCATGTTTCTGCTTTTCTTCTGCTTAGGCACCGCATCGGCGGGCGAACGAGTCGTGCTGGAGCGCCGTGTCGTCGCGATGGGCACCCTGCTGACGGTCACAGTCGGGGCCACGACCCGCCAGGAGGCTCTCGAGGCGACAGAAAGGGCCATCCGCGCGGTGGAACGAACCGAGGCCAGGCTGTCGACGTGGCGCAGCGACTCGGAGCTGGCGGAGTTGAATCGCGCTCCAGTCGGCGCGGAGATGGAAATTTCCCCCGAGTTGGCGGCGGACCTCGGGGCGGCGGTGGGATGGAGCGAGGCGACCGGGGGAGCATTCGACCCGGGAATCGGCGCGCTGGTGGCGGCGTGGGGGCTGCGCGGCGCAGGACGGTTGCCGGATCCGGCTGAACTCGCGGTCGCGCTCGCCGGCAGCGGCCGAGAAAAGCTGGAGATCGCCGGCCGGCGCGTCCGAAGACGCCACGCCGGTCTGGTCGTGGAGGAGGGCGGATTCGGCAAAGGGGTCGCGCTCGACGAGGCCCTCAGGGAAGCCGGGAGGACACGAATGGCGCTCGACTTCGGAGGCCAGTTCGCCGTTTCATCCGGGCCAGGAGTGACGGTCGTCATCGCCGATCCCGCCACCCGCTCCGAAGCGGTCGCATCGCTGACGATTGCGTCCGGATCGATCGCGACATCGGGAAACGGCGAGCGTGGCCTGATCGTCGATGGCCGGTCGATCGGTCACATCATCGACCCGCGCACCGGCGCGCCGGCTCCGGAGTTCGGCTCGGTGACGGTATGGGCGCGGAGCGCGACCGCTGCCGACTGCCTTTCGACTGGACTGTACGTCATGGGGCCGGAGGGTGCGCTTCGCTGGGCGGCGGCGCATCCCGAGATCGGGGTTGTCGTCGTCGAGAAGGTCGGCGGCGCGACCAGAGTGCGCGCGACGCACACGATGCGCGCCTGCATCGCGGGGCGAGACGTGGAGTTCGTCGGCGGCGTGGCGGCCGAGTCCGAAACGAGATCTTGTGAAAACCGAACAGGGAGGAGGGAAGCGAGATGAAGAAGACGGCACGAGTCCTTGCGGCAGTCATGGCGTTCCTCGTTCTGGGACGCATCTCACCCGGTCAGACCGACGAGGAGCGTCTGCGCGCGCTCGAGCAGGAGTTGACCAGGCTCAGGACGGCCGTGGCTGCGGCGCGGGAGGCCGGGACGCTCGAATCACGACTCGAGGAGCTTGAACGCCGACTCGGCGTCCTGGCCGAAGAAGTCGACCGCTTGCGGCGAAGCGAGTCGGAGGCATCCGCCGACGCGTCGCAGATGGGCCTCGGGCCGGCGGCCTCCAAGGTCTACCGCAGCGGTCCCGGCGTCTCCTTCGGCGGCTACGGCGAAGCGCTCTATGAGGACCCCGCCTCGACCCGCGATGACGGCACGGCGTCCGCCAGGAACGAGCAGGCCGACCTCCTGCGGGTCGTCCTCTTCACGGGCTACGCGTTCAGCGACCGTTTCGTACTCAACACCGAGATCGAGTTCGAGCATGCCTCGACCGGCAAGGGAGGCGAAGTCTCGATCGAACTGGCCACCATCGATTTCCTGGCGAGGCCGGAGGTCGGCGTTCGTGGCGGGATGGTCCTGATGCCGGTCGGACTCGTCAACGAACTCCACGAACCGACGGTCTTCCTCGGCAGCCGCAGGCCGCAGGTGGAGAGCGTGCTCATCCCGACTACGTGGCGGGAGTTCGGTGTCGGGTTGTTCGGCGAACTGGGCGATTTCACCTACCGAACCTACGTGGTCACCGGACTCGACGCGGGGAAGTTCTCCGCAGGGGGGATCAGAGCCGGGCGGCAGAGCGGGGCGAGGGCGAAGGCAACGGACCTCGCCTGGGTTGGGAGACTCGACTGGAACGGCATTCCAGGCCTCCTCCTCGGAGGATCCGCCTACATCGGACGCTCGGGACAGGGGTTGATCGCACAGGGAAGTGAACTCGAAGTTCCGATCGTCATGCTCGAAGCCCACCTTGACTTGCGCTGGCGTGGGCTGCGACTCCGGGGCCTGGCGGTGCGGAGCGAGCTCGACGACGTAGCACAACTGAACGCGGCGCTCGGTCTGCAGGGCTCCTCCTCGGTGGGTGAGAAGCAATCAGGCCAGTACCTGGAAGTGGGGTACGACGTCCTGGCCGGGGGTGGTGGCCGGCGCTCGGTGGTTCCTTTCATGCGCATTGAGCGGCTCGACACGCAAGCGGGGGTGCCGCCGGGTTTCGCCGCCAGGCCGGATAGCCAGGTAGACGTCAGGACGTATGGGATATCGTTCAAGCCATTCGAGCAGATCGTCGTCAAGGCCGACTTCCAGGACTTCGACACGCCGACCGGCAGTGGCGTCGATCAGTTCAACGTCGCGCTCGGCTGGATCTTCTGACATGCTCGCGGGTGTTGGACCTCGCGGCCCGAAGTGCGCGGAGCCACGGCGGCGGATCTCTGTTTCTCTCGTTCGAGCGGCCCGGAGCCTTCTGTTTGCGGCGGCCATCGTACTGGCCACGGTGGAGTCGGCCCAAGGTGTAACGCTGACCACTGTCAGCGAGGCACTCGAACAGGCGTTTCCCGGCTGCCGGATCGAGCGGCGCACCGAGTTCCTCACGGCCGGGCAGACGGAGGAGGCCGGCCGTCAGGCGGGCGATTCGGTCCCATCGGCACTCGTAGTGCGCTACGTCGCTTCCCGCGATGGAGTCGTGACCGGCATCGCCTACACCGATACCCACCGGGTCCGGACCATGGCGCAGACGGTGCTGGTCGTCGTCGAACCCGACGGGGCCGTCGCTCGCGTCGAGGTGGTGTCGTTCGCGGAGCCGGCTGAGTACGTGCCGAGGCCTGCCTGGTACCGGCTCTTCGCCGGACGCCGGCTGGACGGCGAGCTGTCTCTCACGCGAGCGATCCGTCCGGTGACGGGAGCGACCCTGACCTCCAGCGCAACGACACGGGCGGTGCGGAGGGTTCTCGCAATCCACAGCGTCCTCGACCACGGAGGAGCACGGTGACCGGTGGGAACGGGAATGGTGGAGCGCTTCGATCCAGTGGCCTGACGGCGCTGGAAGCGGCGCTGGCACATCTCTCGACCGTGTTGGTCGGCGGCTCGGGTGCCGCCTACGCGGTATTCCGCTACCTGATCCGGTCCTCCGATCCCTTCTCGGTGGTCAACCACCCCTGGCAACCCGCGGTCCAGCATGTCCATGTGCTCGCCGCTCCACTGCTCGTGTTCGCCCTCGGTGTCGTGTGGCGGATGCATGTGCTGGATGGAGTTCGATCGAACCGGCCTCGCCGGCGGAGCGGCGTGACGCTGTTGGCTGGTGCCGCTCCGATGATCGCCTCGGGTGTCCTGGTGCAGGTGGCGACCGAACCAACGTGGGCGAGGGCATTCGGCGCTGTTCACACGCTCACTGGACTGCTGTGGCTCGCCGGGTACGCGGCGCACCTGCTTGGACGCAGGGCGCCGCGCGCCGCCGGTGCGGGAAAGGGCGGCGGCGAGCGACGCCCTCAGGTTTGATCTGACGGGACGAAGAGGACGCGGGCGAAGCGGCGCTTGCCGACCTGGACGAGCAACGTGGCGCCCTCGTGTGCCGGCACGGTCGCGTTGGCGTCACGCGCCGTCTCGCCGTCGATCTTTACCCCGCCCTGTTGTACCAGCCGCCGGGCATCGGAGTTGGATTCAGCGAGACCGGCGTGCACGAGCAGGCGATGGAGTTGCACTCCACTCGCGGCCGCCGGGAGTTCACGCGACGGGATCTCATCGGGCACCTCGCGCCTCTGGTGCACCTGACGGAAGTGCTCCTCCGCTCCCGCCGCGGCCGGGGCATCGTAGAAGTCGGCGGTGATCGTCCGCGCCAGTTCGAACTTGACGTCCATCGGGTGGCGCGCACCTCCCGACACGGCACGCTGAAGAGCCTGGATCTGTGCAGGTGTGCGGTCGGTGAGCAGCGTCCAGTACTTCCACATCAGCGCGTCCGACACCGACATCAGCTTGCCGAACATCTCCTCGGCGGGGTCCTCCACGGCCACGGTGTTGCCCAGCGATTTCGACATCTTCTCGACGCCGTCCAGCCCTTCGAGGAGCGGCAGTGTCATGACGATCTGCGGCGGCAGGCCGAGCTTGCCCATCAGGTCGCGGCCGACGAGCAGGTTGAACAACTGGTCCGTGCCGCCCAGCTCGACGTCCGCGCGCAAGGCGACGGAATCGTACGCCTGGGCGACCGGGTAGAGGAGCTCGTGCAGGGAGATGGCCTCGCCGGCGGCGAGCCGCTTGGAGAAGTCGTCACGCTCGAGCATCTGCGCCAGGGTGACCTTGGCGGTCAGGCGGATCCACTCCTCGCTGGTCAGGGCGCCGAGCCAGCGTGCGTTGAAGTCGATCACCGTCTCGACGGGGTCGAGCAGGCGGAAGATCTGCCGCTTGTACGTCTCGGCGTTGGCCGCGACTTGATCGCGCGTGAGCTGGGGCCGGGTCGCCTTCTTCCCGGTCGGGTCGCCGATCATCCCGGTGAAGTCGCCGATCAGGAATACGACCCTGTGTCCGAGGTGCTGGAAGTGGCGCATCTTGCGGATCACCACCGTGTGGCCGAGGTGGAGGTCCGGTGCCGAGGGATCGAAACCGACCTTGACCGTCAGGGGTCGTCCCTCGCGCGCCGCGGCGGTCAGGCGCGCCTCGAGGTCCTCTGGGCGGACGACATCGACGCAGCCCTTGAGCAGCAGTTCCATCTGTTCCTTGACCGGTACCGGCCGGCGCGCCGAAGTCATGCCGTCCTCCACGCTCCGCTAGCGACGGGGCGGCGGGGATTCTCGCACACCGGCGCGTCCCGGAGCGGGCGCGGGTCCCACGGCGAGCCGGGGCAGCCCGAGCCACCGAGGCAGCGCGGCGAGCGTCTCCGAGACCTCCGCCGGTCCGACCGCGAGCACCTCCTCGGGTCTCGGCGGCGAAGGCAGGAACGCCGCGGCGGCCACGCGCGCAGCGTTCCGCAGCGTGTCCCCGTAGAGCGACGCCGACAGGGAGGCTGCGGCCGCGGCGACCTCACCCGCGCTGACCGGGCGCAGGATCGAGGCCCACGCCTTTGCGGCGCTGCGGTCGAGCGCCGGCACGTCGTCCTCTCCGCTCATCCGCACGTCGAGGACGAGGCGTCCTCCGGCACCGAGCAGACGCGCCGAGGCTCCCTGCCGGGTCCCGATTCGCTCGATCAGGGTCTGGGCCGCCACCCAGCCATCAGGTGTGGCCGGGAACTCGACCAGCGCGGCGAGGCTGGGGGTCCCGTCCGCGGGCGTCCAGTCCAGCCCGCTCTCGGTTCCGGTCGGGGAACTGACGATCCCCGCCTCGGCAAGACCGCCGAAGAACTTCATCGCCGCTTCCTGCGCCTCGTCGTTCTCTTCGGGCAGGAGCATCGCGACCGAGACGGTCTGGGCGGTCAACGACGTGCCGAGAGCGAGGGCGCGCGCCACCCCCGCGTCGAGACCAACCGGGGCGACTCCGCCACCGGCGGTAACCGCCGCTGCGAGCGACTCCACGACTTCGGTGAGTTCCGCTGAGGGGACCGCCACGGCCAGCGCGGGAACGCCGGCGAGCTCGCTCAGTTCCACCGCCCACCCACGTCTCGCGGCGTCCGCGGCCGCGAGTTCGAGCACGGCGCGGCCGGAGCCGGGGCTCAACGATCCGAGAGCGAGCGCCACGACCGCGGTGTCGCCGGCGATGAAGCGCCACGCCAGCACGACACCGTTGTCCAGGAGTTGCGGGGGCGCCGACACGGCGCGCCGCTCGGCTTCCCACACCAGCGCGAGTCCGGGGCGGCCGCGCAGGAGAGTCGTGGCGAGCGACGCGATCGCAGTCGGGGCGAGGTGCGGAGACGAGAACGCGGTGGCGGTGGTCCCGCCACGGGCGAGACGGTCCGCGAACTGGACCGCCAACCCTGCGCCGTCGCGCAGAAGTTCGGCGTGACGGCGCGTCATCACCCTCTGAAGCGCGGCCAATTCCTCGTCTTCCGGCGCCGTGGCGCCGAGTCGGTCGAGCGCCTCGCGCAGACGGCCGACCATGGTCCTCGCGGAGAGGTCGCCGGCGGCGACCTGAACGAGGAGACGCGAGCAGCCCTCGGGTGCGCCGAGGACCACGCGGGCTCCCGGGAAACCCTGCTGCAGGCGCGTTTCCACCCAGGCGGAGAAGGCGGGCAAGAGATCGTGGCGCATGTCCCCCGGCCCGGGAACTTCGAGCTGGATCTCGACGCGCTCCGGCGTGCCGCGCATCACAGCGGTCGCCCCTTCGGCGAGTTCGCAGCGAACGCCGGCCGGCGGACGGAACGGCAACGCGTCGAGCGCGGCGGATGCAGGTCCGAGTTCCCGCACCGGGGCGGGTCCGAAGGCGACGACCGAAGCGGCGCCGATCGGGGCCAGCGCCTCGAACAGTCCGGCGGCGATCGGCGAGGAGGCCGATGCCGGAACGCTGACCACGACGATCGCGCCGCCCAGCCTCGGGATGGTTTTCACCGGCCATCCCGCCACCGCGGAGGGAGGCCTAGTCTCCGGCGGTACGAAGAGGGCGATGTGTTCGAGATCCCCGGCGGGCAACTCGACCACGGCGACCGGAACTCCCGTGGCGGTCGTCCACGCGGTCGCCACCTGTGCCCCACACCAGGGCGTGGCGGCGAGGGCAAGCGTTGTACAGACCAGGTTTCGAAGCATGCCGCTATGATACCGGCGATGCTCATGCACCCCCTGTCACCGCGTGTAGTCGTGCTCTCGTGGGCGGCGGCCGGCCTGGCCTGGCCGCTGGTCTGGCTGCTGCTCACGGTGAGTCAAGGTCTCGGCGTGATCGCGACCGGTGGGGAGTGGATCGGAGTGGCGCTGCCCTGGGGCCAGCATCCCTGGGCGTTGGTCAACCAGCCCAACGTCGGCTACGCAGCGACCCGCGCCGCCTTCTGGGGGTACTGGCTCACCCCGCTTCTGGGCGCGGCGATCCTCTCCCTGGCGGTCCCCCTGGGGGTGTCGGCCTCGCGCAGTTGGCTGGCGGAGCTCCTCGTGTGCCAGTTCGGCTTCGCCGGTGCATGTCTCGGTTTCGGTTGGGCACCCCCACTCGGGGTCGTGGACGGCCCCGCCGCGGGGTTGGCGAGGTTCTGGCACGTCGGGAGCCCGACCCTGATCGGCGGATGCGCCCTGTTCGGGGCGCTCGCTATCCTCCCCTCGGTACTGCGCCTGACCGGTCATCTGTGGCACGTGCAGGCCGGACCCGGACGCAGCCGACGCCTGGCCGCGTTGGCCGTGCACGGACTCCTGCCCGCCCTGACCTGGCCGATCGTCTCCTTCCTCGTGGGTTGGGGCCCGAACGGCAGGTCGGTGGTGACCCTCGGCGCCGTGCTGCTCGGTGCCGTGATCGGAGCCTGGTTCGGCGTGCCGCGGGCGCCTCTGCGCCCCCGGCCCGAGGTGCCTCCCGCAACCGTGGCCCTGGCCTGGACCGCGTGCCTGGTCGTCGCGTGCGCCCTAGTCTGGTCCGGGGCGCCGCGCGGCGGCGCCGCCAAGGCGCTGATGTGGGGAACGGAGCGGATGACCTCGAACGTCCGCTCGCCGATGGTCCGTGTCCGGCTCCTCGGCTCCGACCGCGCGCCCGATGCCCCGAAGCGCTGAACGCGTGGCCGCCAGCTGTCGTCAGGACGCGCCGCGTCCCCGCAGCACCGCGGGAACGGTGAGTGCGAGGATCTTCACGTCCAGCCACAGCGACCAGTTGTCGATGTAGGCGAGATCGAGCTCCATCCAGGTCGCGAAGTCGAGCTCCGAGCGGCCGGAGATCTGCCACAGGCAGGTCAATCCCGGCTTCATCGACAGTCGCCGTCGCTGCCACGGTTCGTAGCGGGCGACCTCCTCGGGGATCGGCGGGCGCGGACCGACCAGCGACATGTCGCCCTTGAGGACGTTCCACAGCTGCGGCAGTTCGTCGAGCGATGCGCGGCGGAGCAACTTCCCGACCGTCGTGATGCGGGGATCGTCGGGCGCCTTGAACACCGGCCCGTCCATCACATTGAGGTGCTCGACATCGCTCCTGCGCTCCTCCGCGTCCTCGACCATGGTGCGGAACTTGAGCAGGACGAACCTCCGTCCGCGCACGCCGCAGCGCTGCTGGCGGAACAGCACCGGACCTCGCGACGTGAGCCGGATCGCGGGCGCGATGACGAGCCACAGCGGCGCGAACAGGACGAGACCGGCGAACGCCACGACGATGTCGACCATTCGCTTGACGAACAACGCGAGGGTGGCGGTGGGGCTGGTCGAGAAGGTCAACAGGGGGACGCCGTCGAGGGTCTCGAGTTCGAGGTGCGGTTGGAGGTGCGAGAAGGGCCTGAGAGCGACGCGCACGCGCACGCCCAGCTCCTGGCAGCGCAACAGCACGCCTTCCAGATCTCCGAGCTGCCGCGTCGGCACCGCCAGCACGACCTCGTCGATGACCTCGTTGGCGAGCAGGCCACCGAGCCTGTCGACGGATGCGATCACCGGAATCCCGTCGACGCTCGTCTGCCCGCACCCGTCGGCGTCGACCAGGCCGCGCAGCGCCACGCCCCAGGCGCGGTGGTCGGTGATCCGGCGCGCCATGCGCACGGCGTCCTCGCCGCAGCCGACCACGACCACGTTACGCTGCGGCGCCTCGACGAGCCGCCTCCCGATTTCGGTGCGCCGTTCGACCACGCGCGCCCCGGCCAGGACCGCCGCATTGATCAGGCCGAAGAGGAGGAGGAACGGGCGCGAGACGAAGGTCAGGCGCAGCAGGTACCCCGCGGCCGCGATGAGGACGACGCCGAGGGTGACGGCGCGGATCGCCAGTGAGATCTCCCTGGTCAACGAGAAGACGCGGCCCGGAGAGACCTGGCGCATCGCGGCCAGCAGCACGCTCCACACGACCAGGACGAGCGGCAGCATGGGCAGGTAGTCGCCGAGCGGGTAGAGGCCGCCGGGGAACAGCGCGGGCGCGAGGTGCGGCGCGACGTGGGAACGGAGCTGATGGGCGAGCAGGAAGCTCACCGAGGTGAGGAGCACGTCGATCACCAGGCGGCGATAGGCGATCAGTCGTTCCGACTCGCGGAGCACAGTCCCTCCAGCAGGCGCTCGTACGCCGCCGACACGTCCTCCCAACGGTACTCCGACTCGACGCGCGCGCGCGCGGCGCGTCCCAGCCTCTCGGCCCGCGTGGCGTCGGCGAGCAGCTCCGTCAAGCGGAGCGCCAAGGTCGGCTCCGGGTCGAGGCGAAACGGCACACCGGCCGCGCCGACCACCTCGCGATTGGGCGGGTTGTCGAGAAACAGGACCGGAAGGCCGGCGCCCATCGCCTCGACCAGCGCCGGGTGCGTGCCCCCGACTTCGGTGGCGTGGACGTAGGCGCGGGCGTTGAACAGCAGTTCCCTGTACCCCTGCCCGTACACCGTGCCGGCCAGGATCACGCGCGGGTCACGCTCCGCCAACCGGCGCACGCGACGGGTCAACTCGGCCGCGTACGGCGCGCCGCCGACCATGACCAGCGGCGCGCCACCGCCGACCTCGGCGTACGCCGCGACGACCCGGTCCGGGTTGTTCTCCGGCTCGAAGCGGGACACGTAGAGAACGTACGATCCCGGCTCCACACCGAGTCGCGCGAGCGCCTCGATCGAACGCGGGCGGGGGAGGTCGCCGCCGTAAGGGATCATCGCGGTCGCGCGCCGCCACGCCCGCCGGTAGTAGCGGGCGATCACAGCCGCGTCGGTGACCAGCGCGTCCGCCCAGCGCGCCGAGAGGCCCTCGCACGCGCGGTAGTAGGCGCGCGCCACCGGCCCCCACTTGCGCCGCGTGCGTTCGAGCCCGTCGACGTTGAGCGCGACGCGCAGGCCCCGGGCGTGGAGCAGGGGGATGAACGGCGCGTTGGCCGCGTTGCACATCAGCACGACGTCGAATCGCCGGGCCGATACTGAAAGGCACGACAGGAGCGTGTGGGACAGGGTGTCGAGAGTCTTGGTCCGCACGGCGGGCAAGACGCGGATGCGGGCGCCACGGTGCTCGGTCAGGCCCGGCACGGCGAAATGCGAGCGGGTGAATACCGTCACCGCGTGGCCGGCCGTCGCCAGGCGGGAGGACAGTTCCTCGGCGAACGTCTCGAACCCGCCGTAGCTGGCGGGAATGCCGCGTGTGCCGAGGAGAGCGACTCTCACGCCGGTTCCTCGAGCGGCACGACGCGACCGCGGCTGGTGAACCAGCGGCCGATCACCGAACCGGGTACCACGGCCCGCGCCGCGTTGTCCCGCCCGCGACGCAGTTGCGCGCGTCGCGCCCGCCACGCCTCGGCTAGGCCCGGCAGGGACGAGCGCTCGACCGTCAGGCACGCCGCCACGACAACGACATCGCGGAGCAGCCACTGCGGGAAGCAGCAGACGCGCCAACGCCAGTCCGCGTTCGCCCAGCGGAGCAGGAATCGGTTGCGCACCGAGTGACGGTTGATCTCCGGCGTGCCCCGGCGGCCGGACTCGGGTCGCAGACCCCGGGCGTGCCAGCCTCTGGCGGCCGGCCAGAACAGGCATGTCCAGCCGCGCCTTTGCAGTCTCCAGGCCAGGTCGGCGTCCTCGCGATAGGCGAAGAACCGGTCGTCGAACACCTCGCCGCCCGGGTAGGCCACGTCCTCGAGCGCCTCGCGCCGGTACAGCGCCGCCGCTCCGGTCGCGCCGAACACCCACGCCGGGCGAAGGAACGAGGCCTCGACCGGCAGGCCGGAACCCCGATCGAAGTGCCTCCCCGAACGCGTCACGACCATGCCCGCCGAGTCCACCTCGTCGCACGGGACGAGGTCGGGTCCGCTCGCGCGCAGGAGCAGGCCGCTCGCGGCGCCGCACCGGCGCTCAGGCTGAGCCGTCGCGAGGAGCCGTTCCAGGAAGTCGGGGGCGAGTCGGCAGTCCGGATTGAGGGAAAGGACCCACGGCGCGCGGGTGCGGCGAATCCCCTCGTTGGCGCCGCCGGTGAACCCCCGGTTGCGGTCGAAGGTGACGATCTCGATCGGCAGCGAAGCGGCGAAGGCGCGAGACACGTCGAGGGCGTCGCCGTCCGGTTCGTTGTGCACGACGACCACCGTGCCGGGGCGAACGGTCTGGGCGGCGACACCGGCGAGCGTGGACGCGAGCGCCGGCGCTTCGCGGTGGACGACGACGAAGACATCGGCCGCGTTCACGGCAGCACCACGATGCGGTCGAGGACGGCCTCTCCTCCGGCCGGCGCGGCGAGCACCACGCGCAGTCGGTGCCTGCCCGGCCCGGGACCTGGCGGGATCGCGACCGAACCCGGTTGGTCGCCGGACGCCTCGACGCGCTCCGGCGGCGCCCCGTCCCACGAGGCGAGGAAACCGACGCCTTCCGTGGCCCGACCGTCCAACCACCCCTCGAGGCGAAGACTCGCCCGCTCGGGAAGGCGCAGCGGAACCTCGACGCCCTGGCCGTCGCCGATCCTCCAGCCGTTGCGGTGGCGAAAACGCGAATAGGTACCCTCGGGCGGTTCCGGCCGCCCTCCGAGGCTGCGCACCTGACGTTCCTCGATTTCGACGACGGAATCAACTCTGCGATCGAGTGCGAGCACCAGCGCAGCGGCCGCCACCAGCCACAGCGCGGTGCCGGATCGTGCGAGGGCGCGGGCGGCCGCAGGGTGGCGCAGGGCGACGAACACGACGCCGCAGGCGACGAGGACGAGGACGACGGGGACGATCCACGTCGCCGCGGCGGGCCTGAGAAACGACGGGAACAGGTGCTGGGCCCCGGCCTGGAAGCGGCGCGCGAGCGCGTCGGCGAACCACCACCCGCCGTCGCCCGGATTGACGGAGAAGTGCGGCCGGCTGAGCAGGCCCCACCAGACCAGCACGGCGGGCGGCAGCAGCAGCGGCGCGAGGGCGCGTGTCCGGTTCGCGCCACGCAGGAACATGGCGCCGGCGAGGGCGAAGCAGGGGAGCATCGGCACGAGATACCGGAACGGCGGCGACCCCCCCGCGTACCACTCGTGGCTGTGCAGCAACGCCAGCACGGTGAGCCCGCCTCCGACCAGGGCGGCGCGCTCGCCGTCCCCCCCGTGCCGCCACAGGGAGGGGACGCCGAACAGGGCGAGGAGGAGGAGCGGCGCTCCGAACGCCAGACCCGCCGCCGGGTCGAACAGCAGCCCCCCGACGACCGTGACGACCTGTCCGAACGAACGCGGCAAGAGGGTTGACAGTCTTCTGTAACCCAGGGGGTGTCCGAACGTCGCCCAGCTCACCGCCAGGCCCAGCGCCGCGGCCCCGGCCAGCACGGTGACGGCGAGGCGGATGTCCCGTCCCCGTCCCCGCCACGGCCGCCAGGCGGCCAGCGCGATGGGGAAGAGCAGCAGGCCGAGACGGGTCTTGATGCCGGACGCGGCGGCGGCGATCGCGGTCGCCCAGCCGTACCGGGGTTCGGGGCGGGCGCCCGCGAGGACAAGCCCTGCCGCAACGGCGAGGGCGCCGGGAATCTCGACCCAGATCTGGGTCGAGTACGTCGCCAGGGGCAGCGAGACGAGAAGGAGGAAGACCATGACACCGACACGCCGGGCCGGACACCCGAGATCCGATGCCCTGCGGGCGAGCAGGGCCGCGAGCGCGGCGCCGGCAAGTGCGAGCAGGAGAAGCGCTCCGGTTCTGCCGCCCACCGCGTAGCCGGGAAGGAGCGCGACGCCGAGGAGCGGCGAGTGGAGGAACACGTCGCGGCTGATGTAGATGCGGTTGTACGGGTGGCGCTCGAGGTCGTAGTTGTTGGACAGGTCGAGATCGAAATCGCGGGCGAGCGAGTCGAGGACGATGAGGTGGAACGGTTCGTCGCCGTACAGCGAGGGCGTGAGGTGCGGCGTGGCGACGGCCAGCGGCACGAGCAAGGCCGAGGCGGCGAGCAGCACGCGGCGCCGAGCCAGCCACGCCCTGGCCGCCGGCAGCCAGGCCGCGAGGAGCGCCGCGAGGGCGATGTCCGCGGCGTGTCGCTCGATGAGGAGGCGCAGCGGCTCGGCCATCACCCTCGCGGCGAGCGAGGCGGCGACGAGCAGTACCCACGGGACGACGGCCGTGCCGCTCCGCCAGGTGCCGGAGAGGATCTGGAGCGCCAGCACGGCGAAAGCCGCGCCAAGCAGCCACGCCGGCAGCGTCGCGTCGCGAGGCGGTGTCGGCCGAGAGGGACCCGCGGCGTGGAAGACCACCGCGACGGGCGCGGCGAGCGCGGGATCGCGTTCGACGACCGGTACTGAACCCCTCGGCAGGTCGAGGACGACTCTCCCCGAGACGCCCCACAACGACGTCGTGCCGTGGCCGCCGGGTCGCCACACAGCGGTCGACGGCAGTGCGTGGGCGGCGTGGACATCCGGGCGGTCGTGCGCCCACTCCGCGGTGTCGCGACCGGCATGGAGCGTCCGCCGCTCGTCGGCGGCGGAGATCGTCGCCACCTGGGCGCCGTCCGGCACGCCCGCCGCGTTGGCCAGGGAGACATCGAGGACGTACGGCCGTGCGCTGGCGGTGGGAAGCTCCACGCGAGGTCTTTCGGTGGTCAAGACGACGCCCGAGACGTCGGGCGGCGCCGGCTGCACGGGTCCCGCCGCGAGCGTCGCCGCCAGCCAGGCCGGGCCGGCGAGCCCCGGCGGCAGCCACGGCGTGGCCAGGGCCGTCACCGCCAGCACAACACGTGACCGGACTCCCGCGGCGGGCCAGGCGCGACCGGGCCCGAGGCCGCTCCACGCCGCCAGCGTCGCGGCGGCGAGGGCCAGCCCGACCAGGCCGGGGATCCAGCCGACTCCGCGTCTCCGGAGCGACGAGGGCAGCGGCGGCACGCACGTCGCAATCACTCCTCCGACAAGCAGGCCGGCGGCGACTTCCCAGTGGCGCTCGAGCGGCAGGACCGCGGAGGCGAGCGCGACGCCGAGGCCGACCGGCGACCCGGCGAACCGGGTCGCGCCAAACGCGAGGATCGCCGGGGCGACGCA